>NZ_JALJZY010000051.1 GCF_024171525.1 Neisseriaceae bacterium HSC-16F19 | reverse complement strand
GGCGTAAGGGACAAAAAAGGAGCTATTTTTAAGACAATAGCGCCTAAGGGACAAAAAAGGCGCTATACGCTTCATTTGTACGAGAAATAATCTTTAATAAACTTTATCTTAGCATCCCTTTTCATGCCCTGATGACACCTCAATTTTTGTTTCAAATCCGCAAACTTACCATCAAGCAGATTAGTCGTATTACAGATGTCTAAATCAGGGTAATCTTCGAATACAAACAGGTATGGCAGATTTCGTTTCAGGCTGAAATACGCGCTTCTCAATCTTCTATGAGTGTAGCTTGATTTGCCGGTTTTTTCGTTGAGGCTGCGTTCGTTGAGAAAGGCTTTATGCTGCCTGTACCAAGCCTCAAAAGCAGCCTGAAAGCTGCTTTGAGTGCTGTATTTTAAACTCAGTGCCAACTGCCGCAACGCCTTGCCCGCATCCGTTTTCGGGTTGCGCGTCAGATAGCGGTTCAGTATTTGAACCTGGTGGAAATGGCACAGCTGAGTTGGAATGTCCGGATACAGCTGCATCAAACCTTTGCGTCCGTCGCAAACAATGCTTTGTATTTCAATGTTTTTGGCTTTCAGTTCAGCCAATGCCGCGGCATAAAGTGCGTTAGTTTCATATTTCACTGCTTCCACAAACAATGCTTGTTTGCTGATGCTGTCGTATAACACCATGATGCCGAAAGCTCTGCCAAAGTAGGTGGTGTCCATGATGATGTTGGCTCTGGCGGGTGCGGCATATTGGGATTTCCCGGTGTATTTATTGAGATGGCGTAAGATGGTTTTACGGCTGCAACCATGCCGTTGCGCAAGTTGCAGAGCAGTTTGTTTGCCTCGGGTATATTCGTTCCATAGCGTATCGGGATTGAGGCGTTTGCCTCCGTCAAAACGCCTGCCGCAGGCATTGCATTTGTAGCGTTGGTGTCCGTTTTGCCAACCGCTTTTTTTGACCTGTTTGGAGCCGCAGAAAATGCATTTTTTGTGTTCAAAACCTTTGACTCTCTTAAAAGCCTTACAGCATAAGGCTTACAGGGATTTTTAGCTCCTTTTTTGTCCCTTACGCC
>NZ_JALJZY010000050.1 GCF_024171525.1 Neisseriaceae bacterium HSC-16F19 | reverse complement strand
CCGCCCCGCCCACCGCGGGGCTTTTTCATGCCCGAAAGGAACACCATGCAACAGCGCACGCCCGAATGGTTTGCATCCAGAGCAGGCAAGGTCACCGCCAGCCGCATCGCAGACCTCACCGCCAAAACCAAAAGCGGCCCGTCTGCCAGCCGCAAAAACTACATGGCCGAACTGATTTGCGAGCGCCTCACCGGCCAGCCCGCCGAACACATCCAAACCGCAGCCATGCAGCGCGGCACCGAGCTGGAAGCCACCGCCTGCGCCACCTACGTCATGGAAACCGGCAACATGGTGGAAGAATGCGGCTTTATCGACCATCCCGCCATCCGCATGAGCGGCGCCAGCCCTGACGGCCTCGTAGGCAATGATGGCCTGATTGAAATCAAATGCCCCAACACCGCAACCCACATCGAATTTTTAAAAACCCGCACCCCGCCCGACAAATACATCAAACAGATGCAATGGCAGATGGCCTGCACCGGCAGGCAATGGTGCGACTTTGTCAGCTTTGATGACAGGCTGCCTGAAAGATTGGCCTACCGGTGCATCCGCATCAAAAGAGACGATGCCCTGATAGACGAATTGGAACGCGAAGTCAGCCTGTTTTTGATTGAGATGGCCGAAACCATCGAACAACTGGAGAAAGCATAATGCCCACCGCCAGCGAAATCATGGCCGCCAAAAAGCAGGCCAAGCAAGCCCTCAAAATCAAACGCTCGGCCGCCGCCAAAATCGGCACCGGCAAAGTGCAGGGCGACCGCAACCGCCGCGCCATCATCGAGCGCAACCAGCACAGCCACCGCCGCGACCTGCAACACGGCCCCTTGTGCGACGAAGACGCCAACGTCACCGATGCCATCCGCAACCTGCTTGCTTATGGCGACTTGGTGTACCGCCACGACATCCACGCCGCCACCGTGTACGAAAAGCTCATCCGCGCCATGCGCTGCGTGGCCGCCATCTGGGCAGACTACAACCTGTCCGCCGCCTGCAACGATGCCCAAGCCGCACTGGAACAGAGCGCAGACAAACAGGATTTAAGCCCCAACCAGCGCCGCGTACTACTGCGGCCGCTCTTGGTACTGGCGCAATACTCCGAAGCCTACGGCGCCATCTGCCCCGAACAGACCGGCATCATCATTGCCGAATACTGCGCCGCCGTGCAGGTAGCCCTGTACACCACCGCGCTATACGA
>NZ_JALJZY010000049.1 GCF_024171525.1 Neisseriaceae bacterium HSC-16F19 | reverse complement strand
TGAAACCTTTGCAAAACCCCAACCGACAAATAAGCCGAAGCATCTTTTATGATGTTTCGGCTAATTTTTAATCCATTTGGGTAAATGTGCTTTAAATTGGACTCAATATCCCTCTAAATTGCCTGTTTTCCAGGCAATTCCTGCCTTTTCAGGCAGCAACAGACACACGTATCCTGTTACCCGCTTTCAACAGGTTCAGACAAATCGCTTTCAAGTGACTTTGTGCAGCCACTTTCTGCAAACCAAAATACGATGCCCTGCTATAGCAGAATCTACGGTGTTGGGTACCAAAGGTTTGTTCGACTACATACCGTATCTTGGCCAAGCACGCGTTGCGTATTTTCTGCATCTCACTTAGCGGACGCCCACGGTAGGCTTTCTCCATGATGCCGTCCTTGAGCTTTCTGCTACTCAGGTGCTCACGGTTGTCCTGACTGGCGTAACCTTTGTCGGCATAAACCATAGCACCTTCATGGATACCGTCCAATAACGGTTCAAAGTGTTGCACTTCATGGGCATTGGCCGGGGTAATGTGGATTTTTTCAATATAGCCGTCTTGGTCGGTACGGGTATGCTGTTTGTAACCCAAATGAAATTTACCGCCTTTCTTAATCCAGCGGGCGTCTTTATCCTTGCTTGGCGTGGTTTCGGCGCTGATATTGCCTGCCTCATCAACTTCGATGGCTTTTCGTTGCTTACCGCCGGCTGTTTGGATAATGGTGGCATCAATGACAGCAGCCTCGGCTTTTTCAACTTTCAGTTGTTTATCGGCCAGTTGGCGGTTGATTTCATCCAGCAGCATTGCCAAGGTGTTGTCTTGAGCCAGCCAGTTACGGAAGCGGCACAAAGTGCTGTGGTCGGGCATGTTTAATCCGTCGAAACGGCAGAAGAGAATGAAATCCAGACGGGTGCTTAAGCAGCGTTCTAACTCTGGATCGGACAGACTGTGCCATTGTCCCAGCAGTACGGCTTTGAACATGGGCAATAAGGGATAGGCGGGGCGGCCGCCGTTATCGCGGATATAGCGGGTTTTCTTAGCGGAAAGCAGATTTTCTATGCTTACCCAATCAAGCAGGTCTTGAATCTTGAGCAGCGGATAACTGTCAATGTGCTTGTAGATAATGGCTTCGGCGTCTTGGATGAAAAAACTGCTCATGAAAAATCCCCTAAATTCGGTTCAGGGAGAATTTAGGGGATTTTGGGAGGTTTTGCAAAGGTCTCA
>NZ_JALJZY010000048.1 GCF_024171525.1 Neisseriaceae bacterium HSC-16F19 | reverse complement strand
GTGCCTTCGGGAGCCGTAACACAGGTGCTGCATGGCTGTCGTCAGCTCGTGTCGTGAGATGTTGGGTTAAGTCCCGCAACGAGCGCAACCCTTGTCATTAGTTGCCATCATTCAGTTGGGCACTCTAATGAGACTGCCGGTGACAAACCGGAGGAAGGTGGGGATGACGTCAAGTCCTCATGGCCCTTATGACCAGGGCTTCACACGTCATACAATGGTCGGTACAGAGGGTAGCCAAGCCGCGAGGCGGAGCCAATCCCACAAAACCGATCGTAGTCCGGATTGCACTCTGCAACTCGAGTGCATGAAGTCGGAATCGCTAGTAATCGCAGGTCAGCATACTGCGGTGAATACGTTCCCGGGTCTTGTACACACCGCCCGTCACACCATGGGAGTGGGGGATACCAGAAGTAGGTAGGCTAACCGCAAGGAGGCCGCTTACCACGGTATGCTTCATGACTGGGGTGAAGTCGTAACAAGGTAGCCGTAGGGGAACCTGCGGCTGGATCACCTCCTTTCTAGAGAAAAAGGGGCGGAAGTACTCACACTTATCGGTAAACTGTGATAGAGATGCGAGAGTTATAGGAATCTTTTCAGGCAGCCTGTATTGCAAATGCAGTACAAAATACTTGGAAAGATTTTGAAAAAGAAGCAAGTCATGCGCGAAGAGAGATGTCGCCGTGTACACAAGTACACAAGTACACAAGACATCGAACGACAAAGCAGGACGCCGTTTGTTTTTCAAAAGATACTGGGTTTGTAGCTCAGGTGGTTAGAGCACACGCTTGATAAGCGTGGGGTCGTAGGTTCAAGTCCTACCAGACCCACCAGTTCAGCTGTCAGACGACAGGAATCAGGAATCAGATAGTGAGCCTGAAACCTGAGCGCTGATACCTGATACCTGAAGGGGGCATAGCTCAGTTGGTAGAGCACCTGCTTTGCAAGCAGGGGGTCATCGGTTCGATCCCGTTTGCCTCCACCACACCTTTTTGGATACTTTACAAATCAAAGCAAGCTGAATAAAACAGCTTGCTTTGATTTGCGAAGTAAATAATATGAAACGCATCGATCTTTAACAAATTGGAAAGCCGAAATCAACAAACAAAGACAATGTTTCGGAAGGGTTTGAAGCAGTGAGAACTGTTTCAGGCAGCCTGAAAGCAATTTCAGCAAACCAACCGAAGACAAAAATTTGGGTGATGATTGTATCGTTTGTCTGTGAGCACAAAAGGCACAGGCAAACACACAACAAGCAGTAAGCTTTATCAAAGTAGGGAATCTAAGTTATCAGGTGTTGTCAACGCACAGGGTAACGAAGTCAGAAGGTTCTTCA
>NZ_JALJZY010000047.1 GCF_024171525.1 Neisseriaceae bacterium HSC-16F19 | reverse complement strand
GGTGTTTGGCGGTGACCTACTTTCACACGGGTATCCGTACTATCATCGGCGCTGGTTCGTTTCACGGTCCTGTTCGGGATGGGAAGGCGTGGGACCAAACCGCTATGGCCGCCAAACTTAAACTGTCAAACTGGAATCAGCCCTCGGGAATCAGGAATCAGCTTTTTGCCTGTCCTTATCCTGTGGCTGTGCCCTTAAGGGCAGCCGAAATCTTCAATCTGGTGATGAATATCATCAAGTCTTATGTAAGCTTTCACTTTGTCACACTCTGATTCCTGATACCGGTTATCCGATACCCGAATCCAAAGTCCTTCAAATGATAGAGTCAAGCCTCACGAGCAATTAGTATCGGTTAGCTGCACGCATTACTGCGCTTCCACACCCGACCTATCAACGTCCTGGTCTCGAACGTCTCTTTAGGAGGATTAAATCCTCAGGGAAGTCTCATCTTCAGGCGAGTTTCGCGCTTAGATGCTTTCAGCGCTTATCTCTTCCGAACTTAGCTACCCGGCGATGCGACTGGCGTCACAACCGGTACACCAGAGGTTCGTCCACTCCGGTCCTCTCGTACTAGGAGCAGCCCCCGTCAAACTTCCAACGCCCACTGCAGATAGGGACCAAACTGTCTCACGACGTTTTAAACCCAGCTCACGTACCACTTTAAATGGCGAACAGCCATACCCTTGGGACCGACTACAGCCCCAGGATGTGATGAGCCGACATCGAGGTGCCAAACTCCGCCGTCGATATGAACTCTTGGGCGGAATCAGCCTGTTATCCCCGGAGTACCTTTTATCCGTTGAGCGATGGCCCTTCCATTCAGAACCACCGGATCACTATGTCCTGCTTTCGCACCTGCTCGACTTGTCGGTCTCGCAGTTAAGCTACCTTTTGCCATTGCACTATCAGTCCGATTTCCGACCGGACCTAGGTAACCTTCGAACTCCTCCGTTACTCTTTGGGAGGAGACCGCCCCAGTCAAACTGCCTACCATGCACGGTCCCCGATCCGGATTACGGACCTGGGTTAGAACCTCAAAGACACCAGGGTGGTATTTCAAGGACGGCTCCACAAGAACTGGCGTTCCTGCTTCTAAGCCTCCCACCTATCCTACACAAGTGACTTCAAAGTCCAATGCAAAGCTACAGTAAAGGTTCACGGGGTCTTTCCGTCTAGCAGCGGGGAGATTGCATCTTCACAACCATTTCAACTTCGCTGAGTCTCGGGAGGAGACAGTGTGGCCATCGTTACGCCATTCGTGCGGGTCGGAACTTACCCGACAAGGAATTTCGCTACCTTAGGACCGTTATAGTTACGGCCGCCGTTTACTGGGGCTTCGATCCGATGCTCTCACATCTTCAATTAACCTTCCAGCACCGGGCAGGCGTCACACCCTATACGTCCACTTTCGTGTTTGCAGAGTGCTGTGTTTTTAATAAACAGTCGCAGCCACCGATTCTCTGCGACCCTCCAATGCTTACACCGCAAGGGCTTCACATCGAAGGGCATACCTTCTCCCGAAGTTACGGTATCAATTTGCCGAGTTCCTTCTCCCGAGTTCTCTCAAGCGCCTTAGAATTCTCATCCTGCCCACCTGTGTCGGTTTGCGGTACGGTTCTGTTTTAGCTGAAGCTTAGTGGCTTTTCCTGGAAGCGTGGTATCGGTTACTTCTTGTCCGTAGACAATCGTCATCACTTCTCGGTGTTAAGAGCGTCCGGATTTGCCTAAACACTCCACCTACCGGCTTAAACGACCTATTCCAACAGGCCGCTAACCTAACCTTCTCCGTCCCCACATCGCACTAAAACAAAGTACGGGAATATTAACCCGTTTCCCATCGACTACGCATT
>NZ_JALJZY010000046.1 GCF_024171525.1 Neisseriaceae bacterium HSC-16F19 | reverse complement strand
GTCGAAGGCTAAGGCTACGCCGATGTTGAAGCCGTCGCTGCTGCCGTGTTGGCGGCTGTCATGACTGTCGCGGCTGCTGTCGATGCGGATGTCGCCACTGCCGTACATTGGTAATGGTTTTTTGATTCATCTAGAGTTGCATATTTCATTCTATTGCACGCCACCGAATAGTTTGACAAACGAACCAAATATTTTCATCAGGATGATTACAATCACTATACCAATAAAATAGATTTTCCTTTTTTTCAAAATAAGCTTCTATTATTTCCAATGTCATTAATAAGTCAAAATTAAAATGAAGGTGTAAAACCATTCCTAATTCTAATTCAAAAGTTTTATATCTTTCACATTGTCGTTGATATGTAATATATGCGTATGGTTTTGTATTCATAACCATAGCTAACTCATCATCGACATATGTTCCAGTTTGTAAATTAGCTCTGACAATGCAACTATCATGAAAGTAATTAACAGCTTCCATAAATACTTCAATATCTTTTTCTGATTGAATTATATTCCACATAAATCACACCTCAACTCTATTCTTTGGAACGTGATGGTACATTGTCCTTCCATGTCCATGTATGACGGTGGGGAAATGTATGCCTGCCTGGTTGATGATTAAAGTCAATATCTTCTATAGCCTTTCCATCGGCTCCATAATACCTCCGGCGTTTAACACTGCCATTCTCATTCAGGAGATCCATTGAAGAATTAGGTTTTCCTATAGTAGGAATGTTACTCTTTTCTCTAATGCTGACAGATGAATGTATTGGCATTACATCACCCTTACGAATAATGTCAGCATAAGCTGTTTGACGTATTGGCTTATTCCCACCCGCCATCTCCCCATCCACCGGCGAAGGGTTTCTGGGCAGACTTGTGCGTGCACCACCCGCGTCCGGCGTTTTCGCAGCCCTTTGCAGATACACGCCCAGCTTGCTGAGTTTCCCGGCCTGCACCAAACTGCCCGTCGGTACCACCATCGCGCCGGCGTGTACACCTATCTGTGCATCCATCATGCCTTTCATCAGACCCGCCGTATACGGGTCATGCTTCAAGGCATGCTTGTATGCCTCCTGCCATTCCTGCACGCTGATGTAAATTCCCCGTGTACCTTCTGCCGCTGCCAGTGATTTGTTCACGGCATACAGCGGTA
Source organism: Neisseriaceae bacterium HSC-16F19 (assembly GCF_024171525.1). Classification (GTDB taxonomy): domain Bacteria; phylum Pseudomonadota; class Gammaproteobacteria; order Burkholderiales; family Neisseriaceae; genus JALJZY01. The sequence continues at coordinate 1,421 of NZ_JALJZY010000046.1, read as the reverse complement.
ACAAGCCGTAGCTCTCTTTCATCAGCGCGGCATCGGCAGCGATGCTTTCAATATAAGCCATCGGCAGGTTGGCCAGGTCTTTCAGCCCTTGTTCGGTACCTTGTGCTTCTCCGGCACGCTGGCCGTCCAGATAACGTCGGGCTTTTTGCGGGTCGCCCAATAAGGTGAGGGCGCGGTTATAACGAGAATTGCCGCTGTTTTTTTACTTACTGTCTCAGCAATTGCTTTTCTCCAAGCGCATGAAAATATTGGATAATTAATCTTAATGCCAATTAATGCATAAATTTTTGTCTTCATTGTTAAAAATCCAATATATTTTTAATTTATCCTCATTGATTAATTTAAATCTAACAACTTGATTTTTATTGCAAAAATGCCAGTTTTCATGCTCATAAAATCCTTTGCTTAGTAAATTCTCTCTAAAAAAACTATAGCTGCTATCTGAATATATGTAATACATGTCCAGATATGCAGAAGAGCCTCGATAATTTTTAGCTGGATGTGTTATTTTTATAATATTATTTTTATTCCAATTATTTAACTCACTAATAACCTTATCCATTTCCGACTCAATGTTTTTATAGAAAATAACATGAGTTAAAATCTTAAAACCTGAGAAAATAAAAACAGATAAAAATAAAATTGAGAAGATGCTCTCTTTAAGCTTGCTAAAATACTTTTTCATTTATTGGTAACATCCTTGATTGATATATTAAAATCACGTAAGTTCCCAATATGAACTGCATAGTCAAAGCTTGCATTAGCGGATACTTTACCTCCTCCGCTACCTATTCCTAAAAAGTATCTTTTTTCTGAAGTGAATGCTGTTTGGCTAATTTTAGGGCATACACTTTTAATACAAACACTTCCACTTGTAGAGTATCCTTTAAAGTAATTTGAAACAGCATTGCCAAATTGCTTTCTCTGTTTAAGTGACCCTATTAATGGTTTATCTTGAGAATTATTTTTATCTAAAAAATCCTCAGGCATAGGAGATAACCATAAAAGTGAAATGCTTGGTGTCTTACTATTCGAAGTTTTTTTATTAAGAGTGTTTATCTCTCCACCAGATACGAGAAATATATCCCCATTTATAGTATTAACCGCTAATCCTGCATTAGCATTTTGGGCTAAAAAGTCTTTTGCTTTTTGATTTGAAATAATTTTAATTATGCTTTTGTTATAATTAATATTTTTCCCAATTTGCAAATGAATAATATCTGGAAATGTATTAAAAGGACGATATTGAGAACAAAAATTTTCAGACCCTCCAGATGAAATACACTCGTAATAATCACCACTTAGCAATTTTTCTTGCCAAACATTATAGTTATACTCCACCGCATTCCCGGCACTGAGGCTGCCTGAAACCGATCCGCCCACCGTATCTGTGCCGCCCGCCAGTGCACCCGCGCCGGTGC
>NZ_JALJZY010000045.1 GCF_024171525.1 Neisseriaceae bacterium HSC-16F19 | reverse complement strand
CCCACGCCTTCCCATCCCGAACAGGACCGTGAAACGAACCAGCGCCGATGATAGTACGGATACCCGTGTGAAAGTAGGTCACCGCCAAACACCAACACTAACCCCCTGCAGCAATGCAGGGGGTTTTTTATTGCGTACGACAATCCGGAATACATTGAAGGCTGCCTGAAATTTTTCAGGCAGCCTTTTGATTAAGTGTTTACGCGGTTTAAGCGCGTTTGCGGAATTCAAAGGTACGGCTGTCGATTTCCACTTTGTCACCGATTTCCACATAGGCGGCCACTTGGATTTCGGCACCGCCGACCAAGCGGGCGTTTTTCATCACTTTGCCGGAAGTGTCGCCTTTAACTGCGGGCTCGGTGTATTCCACTTCGCGCACGATGATGGTGGGCAGCTCTACGGAGATGGCTTTGCCGTCGTAGAAAGTCACTTCGCACTGCTCTTCCATGCCGTCCACGATGAATTTGATGGCATCACCAATGTTTTCGGCTTCGATTTCGTATTGGTTGAATTCTTCATCCATAAATACATACATGGGGTCGGCAAAATAGCTGTAGGTGCATTGTTTGCGGTCCAGAATCACCACGTCGAATTTCTCGTCGGCTTTGTACACGGTCTCGGCACCGGCGCCGGTGAGCAGGTTTTTCAGCTTCATTTTCACCACGGCAGCGTTGCGGCCGGATTTGTTGTATTCGGATTTCTGCACCACCATGGGGTCGTTGCCGACCATAAATACGTTACCGGCGCGCAGTTCTTGTGCGGTTTTCATGCGATGTCCTTCTTAAATATCAATTGGGCAAAATAAACGCGTTATTTTAGCTGATTTTGCATAAACAGCGCCAGTCTTTCCACCGCGTCGCTTTGGCCGTGCAGGTATTGTGACCACGCCTCGCTGTGTGCCTGCCAGGCGGCAAAATGCCCTTGCAGCGTTTGCCAGGCGGCCAGGCGCTGTGCGGCGCTGAGGGTATGGCCGCCGTTGAGTTCCTGCGACAGCGCCTGATGGGCCTGTTGTATTTCAGGCAGCCAGTCTGCTGCCGCGCACTGCCAGAAGGCGTGCAGTTTCACCAGATGTGCCTGTTCCTGCTGCGGATAGATGTGCCACAAAAACGGCAGTCCGGCCCATTGGGCGCGCACAAAGCTGTCTTCGCCGCGAATGAGCGCGCCGTCGGCCAGCCACAGTAAGCGGTCGAATTCGGCCTGCGGCACAAAGGGCAGGCGGCACAGACGTACAGGGTGCCAATGGCACACATCGCCGGGTTGGCGCAAATCCTGGGCGCCGATGATGCCGCTCTGGCGCAGGCTGTTGATAATCTGCCCGCCCGCCAGCCACAGGGTGATGGGCTCGTCGGCCGCGTGCCACATGTGTAACCAGTCCTGCCAGCCGTCCCAGTCATAGCCGAACAACAGCCAGTTTGGGCCGTGTGCGCTTTCAGGCAGCCGGTATTGGCGGCGGAAGGCTTGCTGTGCTGCGGTATTGTGTTGAAAAGCCGTGCGCCCGGAGATGTAATCGGCTTCGCGCAACAAGCCGCCGCTGTCGGGGTCGAAGCCCATAAACCAGAAATATTTGGCGCTGCCGTCGGTTTGCAGCGAGGGCAGGGCATGCAGGCTTGCGGCCCAGTCTTCGGCACTGAGGTATTCCCAGTTGAGCCACAGCGGCTGCGTTTGGGCGATGCGTGTACGCACGGCGGCAGGCAGCTCGCAGCCGAAGGTTTCGATGACCACATCGGCGGCAGGCAGTTGCGCCAGTTGCGCGGCCACGGCGGCTTCGTCCTGCCACGGATACACGCTGATGCCGCTTGCTTTGGCGTAATCGGGCGCCAGGGTGCGCAGCAGGGCGGTATCGTCGGTCCATAAATGGATGTGCGCGTGCAGATGTTCGCGCAAACGGCAGGCCAGGCGCCAGGCCACGCCCATATCGCCGTAGTTGTCGATCACACGGACAAACAGCCAGATATGCGCTGTGGCGGGCATGGAGTTTCCTTATGGTGTGTAACGGGTGCGGATGGCATTTTATCCACAAGTCGGTAGGGCGGATAGGGCGGCAGGCGGGGGTGTTTTTAACGCCTTCCCAAAAATCAAATACTTATTTAAGTTTATGATTAAAAAGAAAAATATTTATTCTTTTTGATTTCAAGCGTTTAAAACCGAGCCTGCTATCTACTTGTTGCGGCATGGCAAAAAACATTTATCCACAAAGTTATGCACAGGCTGTGCACGCAAAATCGGCGTTTTCAGGCAGCCGCACAGGTTTTTTGCTGTGTCAAGCCGCTGTTTGGCTATGCCAATGAATTGATGCAATGACAATCGGTTTGTAAAGGCTGCCTGAAAGATAATTTTTAATTTATTGATATATATGGTTAATTAATTCATTTCATTTAAGCGGCGCAGATGTATGAACGAGTGCCGCAGGGCGGTTTTGCGCTGCGGGGTTGCCGTGGAAAGCCGATGCCGTGCGGCTTTGCGGCGATGGCGCATTTGTCAAGCGAAGGGCGGCAAAAAAATTTGGCTTATGCACATTGACAGGCGGGATTTCTTTTGCATGGCACTGTCTTGCCCTGGTGCGGTCATCGGGCATAATAATATATTTAATAAATTGATTTTAAACAAATAAAATACACTGCCTATTTTTCAGGCAGCCCTGAAACAAGGCTTGATTTATCTGCATTTCCCGCCGGTGCAGACACCTTATCCACAAAGTTATACACGGCGTAAGGGACAAAAAAGGAGCTAAAAATCCCTGTAAGCCTTATGCTGTAAGGCTTTTAAGAGAGTCAAAGGTTTTGAACACAAAAAATGCATT
>NZ_JALJZY010000044.1 GCF_024171525.1 Neisseriaceae bacterium HSC-16F19 | reverse complement strand
AATGAAGCAGCTGTGGCTTGATGTGTTGCATAATGGGTCTGTCGGATTGTGGCGAAGTCTGACCGGAACGATAGGACGCTCTGCCTGTACGCCAAAATCTTATACCGTTATTTGATTTTAGGCTGCCTGAAAGGGAATGCAGTGAACTTCTGCGTAGCAAAAGCCTTTCAGGCAGCAGGTTGGGTTATTGTGAATCTATCTCCTTGAGTAAAGCCGGATCAATGGGTTCAAACTCCAAAAACTCTTTAGAAAAACCCTTGATGTTAAAAATATATTGGGATTTTTCTGATCCAAAGTCGAGCCAAACATCAAAGCGGTCATATGATTCAAGCTGGTAGATTAAATCGGTATCATAAAAAGCAAAGATATATACGCTGCTATTACCGAATCTGCCTAATTTAACAGGCGCTTCAAATATCTCTTGTTCGTTGAGCCCTATAATAACAGTGCATTGTTCATCGTTTGAATAGTCACATAGCGGGATCTCATGATCTGAACCAAAGGTCATAGTCAATCGGGAAACACCTCTATTAAGAGTACTTTGAACCCTTAACACGGCTCTTGCTTCTTTTTCCGTAAATTTAACAAATTCTCTGCTTTCAGAAATTAAGATTAAGTCATTAACTACACCGTCGTATACGGCTTTACGCCACTGTGTATTAGGCAGTGGCAAAAAGTGATCGTCTTCCTCAAAATCTTTTGAGGTATCTTGCATTTTTCCAAGCATTTCCGGCACAGGCAGCATGGATGTACCCGTAGGAGATTCCTGATCTGTTGGCGGCTTTTCACCTAAACAGCCGCCCAGAGAAGCGATGCTCACTGCAATCATACCCAAAATACGGATTCTTAGAATTTGTGCCATCTCATACTCCTTAATTATCTGGGTATTCTCATCACATCAGGGTTGCTTCTGACCCTAATCACCTGCTTGTTATCATTAGTTAAAGGTACAGCTGGGTTGTTGCCGATACGGTCTCTTCCTCTCCCAGACCCAGTTTGCTGCTGCTTTTACGCTAAATTTTTTTTGGTATTTAGTTTTTAGGCTACCTGAAAGGGAACGTAGTGAGCTTCTGCGTAGCAAAAACTTTTCAGGCAGCCTATTGGATTATTGTGAATTTATCTCCTTGAGTAAATCCGGATCAAACTCCAAAAACTCTTTAGAAAAACCCTTGGTATTGAAGATGTAGTGTGATTGTTCTTTGCCAAAATTAATCCAAACCTCAAATTGATCATGATGTTCAAAATCATTAATAATTTCCTCGTCGTAAAATGCCAGCATGTAGAGATGATCTAAATGAATCATTTTAATAGGCGCAGTAAATTTGGATGTATTTGAGAATTTGACTTCAACTACACATTCCTCATTAGTTTTATAATCACATGCTGACATCTTATGGTCAGAAAAAAACATCATACCAAGCAAAGATACACCACGATTCAATGTACTTTGGATTCTTAATCCAGCACCCACATTTCTTTCCATCATAGCAATAAATTTCCGATTTTCAGAAAACAGAACCAGATCGTTAAGCACGCCATCGTGCACAGTTTTACGCCACCGAGTATTGGGTAGTGGTTTAAATAAATCATCATCAAAATTTTTTGATGTATCTCGCATGGTTTTAGATATTTCAGGTATGGGAAACATAGATCCATTGGTGGTTTTCTCATGCTCAACTGATGGCTTTTCACCCAAACAGCCTCCAAGTAGGCAGATGTTAAATACAGCCATTCCTAAAATACGGATTTTAAAAACTTGTCTCATTTCATTCTCCTGAAATTATTTAGGATTTCGCATCACATCAGGGTTGTTTCGAACTCTAACCACCTGCTTGTTACCGTTAGCAAAGGTATAGTAACTACTGTGATGTTGGTATAAGGGTTGATCTTTATAACTATATGTTTCCGAACGGATATAGCGGCCACCTTTAGGACCAATAATAATTCTACCTTTCTCTATCATTTGGTACCCTTGTGGCAAGTCGGTTCTGAATGTAGGCAATGGGCGAGTTTTCTGTGGCGTTGGCAAATTTGGTACTTCTTTCACACTTTTGCCTTTGACACCTACAGATGAGATACCGTTATTAACAAGTTCAGCAAAAGCGAGACCAGAATTTGCACGAGCCTCCACAGATAGTCTTTCCATACTGCCGCCAAGTCCTTCAACAAATCCTTTAGCAGCGTTATAAGCTTTCACATCCAAATCACTGTGATCTTTGTAAGAGCTTACATTGATGTTATCCATAATGGACATCCGGCTACGGCACGCTTCGTTTTCGTTACAGCCCAGCTGTTTCAGTTCCAACTGCCAATGGTTGGCAACACTCGACAAATAAGCAATATCTTTATTCGCCCAAGCCGCATCACCGTCCATCACTTGACTACGATGTGAAACACACGCTGCCGATTCCATGCCCTGAGCACAAGCAGCATCAAAAGCACGTTCGTTCTTTTGGTGCAGTGCGTGGTATTTGCCGTCCACGCTGTCAAGGCAAGATTGCGGGTTGGCAGATTTCGTACAGGCCATTACTTCTTTGCCGTATTCATACATCTGCTTACCGGTCAGATAGTTATACTCCACCGCATTCCCGGCACTGAGGCTGCCTGAAACCGATCCGCCCACCGTATCTGTGCCGCCCGCCAGTGCACCCGCGCCGGTGCCCAGCAGACGGGTAATCCCCGCTACGGTCTCTTTCTCTTCTGCGGAGAGTTCGCTGCCGCTTTTGCCGTACAGCCAGCGGCTAATCACGGGGGCGGCCGCTTCGGCACTCATGGCTGCAACGCCGCCGGAGAGGGCGTTGT
>NZ_JALJZY010000043.1 GCF_024171525.1 Neisseriaceae bacterium HSC-16F19 | reverse complement strand
GCACAATCTGTTTTAAAGCATCAAAAGCCTTTCGACCCTGCGCTTTTGAAGCCGCAATCGTAAAATTTTAGTTGCAGGGTCTCATGGTATCTACTCTATAAAGACACTTTGATGCGGGTATATATAAGGTGTCTTTTCGGGAAGATGTCATCATGACTGCGTTATTGGAACGTGTATTCAAACTGCAACAAAACGGTACTACGGTGCGTACCGAAATTCTGGCCGGTGTGACCACTTTTCTCACCATGTGCTACATCATCATTGTGAACCCGGGCATTCTGTCGATTACCGGCATGGATTTCGGCGCGGTGTTTGTGGCCACCTGTATTTCCGCCGCCATCGGCTGTTTTATCATGGGTGCGTTTGCCAATTACCCGATTGCGCTGGCACCGGGCATGGGCCTGAACGCCTATTTCACCTTTGCGGTGGTACAGGGCATGGGCGTGCCGTGGCAGGTGGCGCTGGCGGCGGTGTTTATGTCGGGCATTTTGTTTTTGATTTTCAGCTTTTTCAAAATCCGCGAACTTTTGGTCAATGCCCTGCCCATGAGTTTGAAAATGGCCATTGCCGCCGGTATCGGCCTGTTTTTGGCGCTGATTGCGCTCAAAAGCGCGGGGCTGGTCATCGACAGCGAAGCCACGCTGGTGCGCATGGGCGAGCTGTATGTGATGGAAGAAGGCATTAAAAAGCCCAACTGGCCGGTACTTTTGGCCTTGCTGGGCTTTTTCCTGATTGTGGTGCTGGATTATTTCCGCATTCGCGGCGCCATTATTATCAGTATTCTGATTGTGACCGCCATTGCCGCCGCCATGGGCCTGACCGAGTTCAACGGCGTGGTATCGGCCATTCCCAGCGTGGCACCGACCTTTATGCAGATGGATTTCAGCCAGCTGTTTAACGGCAGCATGATTGCGGTGATTTTCGTGTTTTTCCTGGTGGATTTGTTTGACAGCACCGGCACGCTGGTGGGCGTTTCCCACCGCGCGGGGCTGTTGGTAGACGGCAAGCTGCCGCGCCTGAAACGCGCCCTGTTTGCCGATTCCACCGCCATTGTGGCCGGTGCCACCTTGGGCACGTCTTCCATTACCCCCTATGTGGAAAGTGCTTCCGGCGTGGCGGCGGGCGGCCGTACCGGTCTGACTGCGGTGACCGTGGGCGTGCTGATGCTGGCCTGTTTGTGGTTCTCGCCGCTGGCCCAGGCGGTACCGGCCTTTGCCACCGCGCCCGCCCTGCTCTATATCGGTATCCATATGCTCAAAAGCACGCTGGAAATCGATTGGGAAGACATGACCGAAGCGGCACCCGCCTTCCTGACCATTGCCTTTATGCCCTTCACCTATTCCATTGCCGACGGTATTGCCATGGGCTTTATCAGCTATGCGCTGATCAAACTCTTGTGCGGCCGCGCCCAGGAAGTGCCGGTTATGGTGTGGATTGTGGCCGTGGCCTGGGGTTCGAAGTTCTGGTTTTTGGGTGTATAAAGGCTGCCTGAAACCCGGCAATCCGAATATGCGGGCTTGAAGCCCGCATGTTTTTTAGTAGGTCGGCTCTCCGAGCCGACACACAAACAGATAAACGTCGGCTCGGAGAGCCGACCTACCACCCTTCGGACAAATGCTCTCGGGTCGAGAGTGCTCCCGGGAGCGGGCTTTTACCGTTTCAGGCAGCCTTGATGTATGGTCATTTAACACAGAACGATACGGCGTTGCTGCGCCAGGCTCGAAGAGAACGATTTAGTAAGCCGCTAAAGCGGCAACAAAATCAGTTCCGTACTGTCTGTACTGCCTGTCCTGCGGGACTTCGCTGCGCTGGCGGCTCTTTTGCTGCCTTGTCCCGTTCTGTGTTATTCGACTATAGTTCAGACGGACGGTATGATTCCTTATATAATTCTTTCCCTCTGAATACATTCCCCGGTTAGGAACCATATGGGCGCCTTAAGCACCATACTCAATCACAATAACGAATTTGTGGAAGCGGGCGATTATGCCCATTTTTTCACCAATAAATACCCGGAAAAGCAACTGGCCATCCTCACCTGCATGGACGCGCGCATGATGGAATTGCTGCCCGCGGCCATGGGTTTGAAAAACGGCGACGCCAAGCTGATTAAAAACGCCGGCGCACTGGTGACCCACCCCTGGGGTTCGGTGATGCGCAGCCTTTTGGTGGCGGTGTTTGAACTCAAGGTGCAGGAAATCATGGTGGTGGCGCACCACGATTGCGGCATGCGCGGGCTCAATGCCGAGTCTTTTTTGAACAAATCGCAGGCGCAAGGCATACCCGCCGACCGCATCGACACCCTGCGCAATGCCGGCATCGACTTGGACGGCTGGCTCACCGGTTTTGACAATGTGGAAGACAGCGTGCGCCACACCGTTGGCATCATCCGCCGCCATCCGCTCATGCCCGCCAGCGTGGCGGTACACGGTTTGGTCATCCATCCCACCACCGGCAAGCTGACCGTGGTGGTGGACGGCACGGTAAAGGCAGACAACAACGATGACGCTTAAAATCGGCCTGTTCGGCGGCACCTTCGACCCCATACACCAGGGCCATGTGCATATGGCGCAGGCTTTTGCCGCCGAGTTGGCCTTGGACAGCGTGATTCTGATTCCGGCGGGCGATCCTTACCATAAAGAGCAACCGCGCACCGCCGCCGCGCACCGCTTGGCCATGGTGGAAGCCGCCATTGCCGAACATCCGCAACTGGCCGCCTCCGATTGCGATATGGTGCGCGAGGGGGCCACCTATACCGTGGACACGGTGCAGATTTTCAGGCAGCTCTTTCCGCAGGCGCAGCTGTGGTGGCTGCTGGGCATGGACAGCCTGTTGCAACTGCACACCTGGCGCCATTGGCAAACCCTGGTGCGCCAGGCCAATATCGCCGTGGCCGCCCGCGGCGCGGACAGCCTTAACCAGGTCAATCCGGCATTGCACGACTGGCTGCCTGAAGCCCTGGCCAAACAGGCGCAACAGCCGGAAGGTAATGACGGCGGACGGCTGTATTTATTGCAGGCAGCGCCCTATGCCGTCAGCGCCACCGCCATCCGCAGCGCCCTTGCCGCCGGTACCGCGGTGCACGAGGTGGCGGATATCCCGCCGCCGGTGGCGGAATATATTGCCCGCCACGGCCTGTATCGTCCGTAGCAACTATGTTACTGACCCGTCGATCAGCAACAGCAAACACGGTTAATCAAGCGCATTGCAGCTCTTTTGAATGCAGGTAATCCCTTACCCGTGCATTCAGG
>NZ_JALJZY010000042.1 GCF_024171525.1 Neisseriaceae bacterium HSC-16F19 | reverse complement strand
CATCGGTATTTCCTCCTTGTAAGGTCATACCGGTATTGTCGGTGTAAACGATGTCTTTAGGGTGTGATGTAAAGGATGTTATCAGGTTGTACCGATGTAAACAGCATCGGCAATGTAAGCCCCTCTCCCACGGGAGAGGGAACACCGTTGCTGCGATTGTTTCAGGCAGCCTTTTCGAGTTCAAAACAAGCTCTGGGCCTTGGAAATAAAGCCGGATAAGCATTTTTAACGCTACCTGTTGTTTTCCCGGACAGCAGTGTGTGCGGATGTTAAAAGAAAACCGGCAGCGTGGCTGCCGGTTTGTTCATGTGCATTGCGGTACAGACCGGCCCTGAAACGGGAAAATCAGAACAGGTCGTCCAGTGCACCGCCACCGCTGTTGCCGGGCGCGGGTTTGGTGTTTTTCGGTTTGATTTCGGTAGGCACGTTAATCGGTTTGAGCGGTACTTCGCCGCCGTCGTTACCCGCAGCCGGTGTGTCGGCAGGTGCAGTGGGCGCTTTGGGTTTTTTCTGGGTTTCCGGCGGCGCTTCGGTGACATCGGTGGCGTCCGGGGCGCTGGCCGAGGGCGGCGGGTTATTGGGCACAAACACCGGGCCGCTGGCTTGGCCGCCGTTGGGTGTCCACACCTCTACGGTTTGCGGCTGCGATGCGCTCTGGGCACCGTTTTGGGCGCTGTTGTCCACCTGGTTGACGGTTTTCCAGGCCATAAAGGCAATGCCTGCCACCACAATAAACAGCAGCAGCAATAAAACGGCAAAGAAGCGGCCGATAAAACCGGCTTGTCGGTATGGGTGTGTGTTCATGGCTTTGGAAAATACTGCCCGGAAAAATCAGACGGGCGCATTATAACAAAGAAAATGTAACTGTCTGCCGCGGCAAAATACTTTCAGGCAGCCTGCAAGGCATACAGGCTGCCTGAAAAACAGAGCGCACAATATCAGTATTTCGCTGCGGTATCAAAGGTTTGATACAGGGTAATCACTTTTTGCACCCCGGCGGTGGTGCTGACCACCTGGGTCACCGATTCCTGCTCGGTGGGGGTGAGCACGCCCATCACATAGGTGATGCCGTTGTAGGTGACCACTTTAACGTGGTTGGGCGAGGCGTGCGGCACATTGAGCAGGGTGGTGCGCACTTTGGAGGTAATCCACGAATCGTCGGCCACATTGCCGATACTGCGGCCCTGTTGCGCCACTTCGATGTAGTTGTAGATTTTCTGTGCTGCCGGTTGGGCGCGCGCCACGCGCTCGACAAAGGCTTTGTCTTCTTCCGTCGCCACGAGGCCCAGCAGCAGCACTTGGCGGTTATAGCTCACCACCGACAGTTTGGGGGTAAAACCGGCCGTTTGGGCTTTGCTGCGCAGATGCGACTGGGCGGTTTCCTTGATGCGCAATTCCATTACCTGGTCGTCGGCTTGGGCACCGGTGCTGCGGCGGTCGGTGGCGGAAACGGTGCCGATGGCGGCACCGCCGATCAGCGCAGGGACGCAGGCGCTCAGACTGCCGCCCATCAGGGCGGCCAACAAAAGGGTGGCTAGCGTTTTTTTCATCGTGTACTTCCTTCGGAATATAAACGGGAGTCGGCGGACAAGGGCAAGTGTACCACGGGAAGCGGCAGGCATTGTACCGCGCTTAATGGTCTGCTTCGCCCAGCAGCAGTTGGTCGATATAGCCGCACAGGGCGTGCACAAGCGCGGTTTGGGCTTCCAGTACCCACAGCGGATGGGTGTGGGGGATGTTGAGCAGCATATCATCCGCGGCCAAAGCGGCGGCCAGCGCACCGCCGTCACCGCCGGTAACCGCCAGCACCGGCAGGCCGTGTTCGTGTGCGGCGGCCAGGGCGGCCAGCAATTCGGCATCGGCGCCGACGGCGGCTAACAGCAGTACGCGGTCGTGCGGTTTGCCCAAGGCGTGGATTTGACGTGCAAACGGGTCATCGGTGTGCGGCGCGCCCAAGAGGGCGGGATTGCTGTTCAGACACAGCGCAGGCAGCGCCATGCGTTCCCGATTGAGGCTGCCGTTGAGATAGCCGCACAGCGTGTGCGCCAGCGCGGCGGCGGTACCGCTGCCGCATACCAAGAGCTTGCCGTCGTTCATCCACGCGGCGAGGAGTTGTTCGGCGGCGGCTGCGGCCGCATCACCCGCCAGTTCGCCGCATTGCCGCATCAGCGCGGCGCTGCCGTCGAAATGGTGGCGGAAAAAGGCATCGGCATCGGATAAAGGCATGGCGGGATTATTCGACTATATTGTGCAGCCATTCGGGTTCGCGGCCGGGCTCGAGCAGCAGGGCGTCGATGCGGCAGTCCGGATGGCCGGGGTGTTGTTGCAGATAATATTCGGCGCTGCGTTGCAGCTTGGCGAGCTTGGCCGGGGTAATGCTGGCGGCGGCACCGCCGAAACCGCGGCCGCTGCGGAAACGCACTTCCACAAACACCACGCAGCGGCCGTGTTCGACAATCAGGTCGATTTCGCCGTAAGGGCAGTGCCAGTTGCGCGCCAGCAGACGGCAGCCCTGTGCCTGTAAAAAACGCCACGCCGCCTCTTCGGCGGCGGCGCCTTGCGGATGGTTTAAGCGCATGGGCACACCTCGTGTCGTGTTAATATGGCGGGCTATTCGAATACCGGCTGCCTGAAGGTGTTGTGCGTTTTCAGGCAGCCTGAGGCAAAGATTTTTTATGATTCAAGAAACCCATTACCAAAAAGCCCTGGCCCGCATCGAACCGGCGGCATTATATGTGGTGGCCACGCCGATTGGCAATTTGTCCGACATCACCCTGCACGCGCTGGCGGTGTTGGCACGCGCCGATGTGGTGTGTGCGGAAGACACCCGCGTGACCCAGCAGCTCTTGGCCGCTTACGGCTTGAGCAAACGCCTCCTCAGTGTGCGCGAGCACAACGAACAGCAGATGGCGGCCAAGGTGATAGACAGTCTGGCGGCGGGGCAGGTGGTGGCGCAGGTGTCGGATGCGGGCACACCGGCGGTGTGCGACCCCGGCGCCCGTTTGGCGGCGCAGGTGCGCGCGGCCGGTTTCAAAGTGGTGCCGGTGGCCGGTGCCAGCGCGGTGATGGCGGCCTTGAGCGTGGCCGGAGTTACCGGCTCGGATTTTTATTTCGCCGGTTTTCTGCCGCCCAAAGGCCGGGAAAAACACACACGTCTGGCGCAATGGCAGGAGAGTGCATCGGCAGTGGTGATGTTCGAATCGCCGCACCGCATCAGCGACACCTTGGCGCAGATGGCGGCGCTTTATCCCGAACGAAACCTGATGCTGGGGCGTGAAATCAGCAAAACCTTCGAGACTTTTTTGTGCGGCACGGTGGCCGAAGTGGCGGCACAAGTGGCGGCGGACGCCAACCAGACACGCGGCGAAATGGTGCTGGTGTTGCACCCGGCGCCGCCGCGTGCGGCACAAGACGTGAGCGCGGAAGGGGCGCGGGTCATGGGCATTTTGGCCGCCGAACTGCCGACCAAACAGGCCGCCACCCTCGCCGCCGCCATCAGTGGTGATGGCAAAAAAGCGCTTTATGATTGGGCGCTGGCGCAGAAGAAAGAGGCTTGACCCGGATGGAGACCTTTGCAAAACCTTATGTGTCACCAGAAACATAAAACCGACGTCATTCCCGCGAACGTGCACTGCTGTCCGGGAAAAACTTTCAGGTAGCCTTTAAAGGCTTATCCGGCTTTATTTTCAAGGCCCAGAGCTTGTTTTGGACTCGAAAACGGATACCTGAAACTTAACGAACAAGCAGTAACCGAATCCCCCCGCCCGCTGGCGGGCGGGGCTAGGGGGGGTACAACCTGATAACATCCTTTACATCACACCCTAAAGACATCGTTTACACCGACAATACCGGTATGACCTTACAAGGAGGAAATACCGATGC
>NZ_JALJZY010000041.1 GCF_024171525.1 Neisseriaceae bacterium HSC-16F19 | reverse complement strand
GCCGGGTTTTGATTTGATCAAGCTGCCGGTTGATGAGGCTGTTGATGCCTTGGCGGGTTTGGCTGAAGCTTTGGGTAACGGTGCGCTGTATGTCCGGTTGTTTGTGTTCGGTGGTCGGATTAGATTATTACCAATCTACCAAATTCTCAGAGCGGATAATTGATAAAAATTCCTCAGTATCTTGAGGGTCATTATCAATTACCCCATCGAGCAAGAACTTTTCAATTAATGCCCAATGATAAATACCTATCATATTGCCTATGTGAAATATAGTTCTGTAATTAATATTGTGATCTAATATAGAAATTTCATCTACAGTATAGATAATAAATCCTTCATAATTAAGACCCTTATAATTGGGTTCCAGACAGTAGAAATAAATTTGCCCCTCATCCCAATAGATTCCAAACACATAGTAAATTTCTTTATAATCATTATGTTTAATCCTCACTTAATTTCTCAAGCTATTTGGTATTGTTACTTATTTAGTTTTTTGCAGCAGTGTATTACCAGTCTATTAAATTTTCTGAACGTATGATTGACAAAAAATCTTGCCTTGCTTTTAAATCCCCATCTATAACACCATCGAGCAATTCTTTTTCAATCAATGCCCAATGGTAAATAGAGGGAAAGTACCCTTTGTCATGCATAACAGTTCTAAAATTGATATTTGGGTCAATTATTTCGACTTCATTTATTTTGGACTAATGGACATTTGGGATGATAAAAATCGCTGAAAGCCGCCAACCATGGTACTTTTAGCGATTTTTTACCAATGAACATCAAAAATGCCCGTTTTGCCTCAAAAACACCCTCACCAAAAACGGCCGTAAAAACGGTCGGCAAAGATATAAATGTTCTCACTGCCACAAGTATCTTCCGCTCTCCAAACGGCCCGATAACGATGAGCTGCTTCATCAATACATCCACCAAAAACAAACTTACGCGCAGCTCGCGCAACAGCACCAATGCAGCATCAAAACCATCCAACGGCGCCTCAAACAAGGCTGCCTGAAGCAAACGCAAGCCCCAAAGCCTGTCGCCAACATCATTATGGACACCACCTATTTTGGACGCTCTTTCGGCGTTATGGTCTTCATGAACAGCTTGGACGGCAGCATCGTTCACACACAGTATGTCACGCACGAAACGGCGGAACTCTATCATCAGGGATTATTAGCCGTCATTGATAAAGGGATTGATATTCAGAGCATTACCGCAGACGGTTTCAAAGGCATCGCCACACTGTTTCCCGACATTCCCTTCCAGATGTGCCAGTTTCATCAGCAACAAATCATCCGGCGCTACCTGACCAGACGCCCGAAATCGGAGGCGGGCAAAGCCTTAAAGCAAATTGCAGACAGCATCTTCGAGACAGATGAACAGGCGTTCGGCAATGCACTGCGACAATGGTTTGAGCAGCATAAAAGCTACCTGAATGAGCTGAGCTACAGCGACGACGGGAAGAAAAAGTGGTACACCCACAAGCGGCTGAGAAGCGCATATAACAGCCTAAAACGAAACCTGCCTTATTTGTTTACGTTTGAACAAAACAGGGAATTGATGATGCCAAATACGACCAACCGGCTGGAGGGCAAATTTGGCGAATTGAAGAACAAAATATGCTGTCACGCAGGTATGAGTATGGAGAGTAAATGCTTGTTTATCGATAATTTCTTTGGCGTCTAGAAAGGAAAAATGGGATGAAAAATCATCCCAAATGTCTATTAGAAGCTAAGTTCTCCAAAAATCATCCCAAATGTCCATTAAGCCTTTATTTTATAAATCCGAAGTCCGTCATATCTACTATCCATACATGTGAGATATGTATGTTCATCATCCCAATAGATTCCAAATACATAATAAATTCCACCATATTCAATTTCTTTTACTTTCATTTTATTTCCTAATATTTTTTAAATTATCAATAACTTGACTTGGATTTTGTTGATTGAGCGGCTTATTGTCAAATTTTAAATCATAGACCTTTCCGTTTCGGGTATTGTATTGATAATGTATAACTATTGTTTCACCATTTGATAGTTTTTGACGTGCTTCCATTTTCTGAAATCCTGCCTTTTTCGGGAATCTGGTGTCCTTATTCATTCCTCTTAATACATCTCCTTGTAACGGATTTGCTCTCACACTGTCCGCAAAGTTTTAGATCTGTGTTTCTTCAAACAAATCAAAGCCTAAATATTTTAATTATTTTTAACTTTTATAATTGGTTATAAAAGATTCAACAGATTGATGAGTACCGCACAAAACCACTTCTCCTGTTTTTTTCTCTACAAGAAAAGGAGAGTTGCCTAATAATTTATCTCTAAAATTACCGCTTTTTACATATATACTTGAATTATATATAAAAATCCACCCAAAATCTTCTGTGATAATCTCGGTAATTTCTAAAGGAAGCGCACATGAATTACCCAAATTTGTTATATAAGTATTTGCTATTTGGTAAGCATCTTCAAAATCTATCATTATTTTCCTCCAGTTTGATTAGTTCTTAATAGATGGAAACTTGTATATCCATCATTAAAGTTGGCAGGTTTGCCTGTTTGTCCATCTAGGAACCGTATTACTCCATTTTGATTGACAACATTGAAAACATGTCCTGTTTGTTCTCCCCTGCTACCGAATACAATACCTCGTGCTCCATTACCTGCTTGTGACATACTAATTGTAATATTTTGAATTGTTGTAGCTTGACTAAATTTACTTCTATACATCCTCTCCAATGTATCAATTTTTACTGGTGCCAATGATGGCAATGCTGATGTTGGCCTGCCTGCCAATAGATTATCAGTTGCAATAGCACAATTAACACAATTATTTATTCTTCCAGCAGCGGGGTAACCTGGATTAATATTTCTAATAGATCCCGCTATAGGATTTAGTTTAAATGTTTCGGGTTGAGTGATATTAGCTCTCCCACCTGTCTTAACCCCGGTAACAATCCCACCTACACCTATTACAGCATTACCGGTTTGGTTGCCGATGGCAGCTTCCACTTTGTTGTTATAATCAAAAATATTCGGAACATTCGGTATTGTGCCCAATTTGCCATGCGTAAACTGATTAATCCAGTCGGCGCCGCTGTTTAAGAATGATCCCGGCGTATTGGCAACACCTTTGCCTATGCCTTGACCGATGGTTTGCCGTACAAGCGCATTAATTTCCGCATTTTTCTGTGAGCGGGTATAGATCGGCTGCCGATACAGTCTGTTGCGTTCTGTTGCATAACCTGTTTGTTCGGCAAATTTGGTGCTGTCTGTGTAATAACCCATATTGGCAAATTCGGTGAACTGCCTGCCATCGGCCACAAAGCTGCCTGTGTGTTTTCTTAAATAGGTTTGTGCACTGGTGTCATCACGGGCATAGATTTCCGCATAGGCTTTGTCTACTTGGCGCATGGCCTGTGCCATCAGGCGGTCTACTGCTTGTTCTTCAGAAATATTTTGTTCCGCAGCAAAACCTTTGGCGATATTTTTAATCTTACGGATTTCGCTGTCGTGCAGCTGGCGGTTATGCCAATCCACATTCGCTCCGACAACTGCACCACTGCTACCTCCTGCAACATAACCGATGGCAGCGCCGCCCAAAGTATTCAATAACACTTGTCCCAAACTGCCGGATTGTTCTCCGGCGGCATTCAAATAGGGTGCGGAAAGCGAACTCGCCCCACCAGCAGCTGCGCCGCTCATGTCTCCGGTCATCAAAGCACCCACACCTGCTTGCAAGAAAGCACGGCCTATACCGCCTTCTTTCCACATATTGTAAGTGGCTTTATTGTCATTTAAATATTGGTCCGCACGCTCAATGAATGTACTTAAAGCGGCTCTTTCTTGGAGATCGCTAGCTTCAAGCAATGCCTGCTCTGCCTGCTCTTTCCAAAAGGCAGTCAATTCATATGTTGAAGTCCTGCCCACTTTCTCTGATGCTTTAGCAACGATATTGGGGGCAGTCTGCCCAAACTGCTGTGTGATTTGCCTTTGTATGTCCAGCTCTTTGTGTTCGGCAGCGGCATCAAAGCGTTTGCCCAGGGCACCGCTGTGCTGCGCTGCCTCTGCGGTGCTGATGTCGGTACGGATGGCGGCCAGGGTGGCTGCAGTACTTTGGCCGGTCTGCCGGTATTGCGCTTCGGTATCGTTGATGCGGATAGCGGCGGTGTTGATGCCGCTGGCGGTGTGGCTGCTGCGGCTGTCGCTGACGCGCCCGTAGCCGCTGTGGTAGCCCTTGCTTTGGTCGCGGGTGACGTCGCTCAGCCGGGGGTTGCTGTCTTTGCTGCCTTGGCCGAGACTGTCGCCGCTGAGGGCGAAGCCGCCCCCTGCGCCTATGCTTTGGCCGTGATGACGGCTGTGGTTGGCAAGGGTGCTGCTGCCGAGGGTGCCGGTCTCGAAGCGGTTGAGACCGGCGGCTTCGGCGCTGCGGGCGGAGGTGATGAGGGCACCGTCCAGTTGGCTGTGCCCTTCTGTGCGGATGCGGTAGCCTTGATCTCCGGCATAAATGCCGCTTTGCCGACTGACGCTTTGGTGTAAAAATGCAACTTTATTTATTTTTGTAAATTTCTATATTTGGCATTTTATTCAGTTCAATTGGACAAGTAGCTCCCCACCAAAACCATTCGACATAATAAAATGGATCTTCAGGGAAGTATTCAATCATTTCTTGCATGGTAGGCCAAACTTTCCTCAAAGCATTAACCTGTTCTTCTGGTTTGCCACTTAAACGTTTAGGCGGGTTTACTCTGTAATCATATAGCTCAATACTGCCATCTTGTATTAACTCTATTAATAAATTTAAAAAATTTTCTTTTAGATTTTCATCTTCAATTTCCAACTTATTATATTCTTTATATGTATTAAAAATATCACCTAAAGAGGTTGTATATTCTAATAGTTCATATTTTTCAGATGATTTCATTACTTTTCTCATGGTTGAAATTTTAATTCCATACGTGTTCCACGGACTGTTTTAGGATAATTCTGAAATTGTATAGTCCATTTGGCTCCAGTCTGTTGCTGGGTCGTAGAAAAATCCCGTAATACAATTTTTGTACCTGCCCAGTCTCCGGTTTTGATCTCGCCCACAGACAATTGACCTTTCCCAGTTTGTCTGAAATTTGGAGCGTTACCTGTTAATTGTCGATAATATGCAAATATATCTGCATCACTTACCCCTTTATATATAGGCATACCATTTTGACTAAGGCTTGGTACTGGCATGATTGTTTTGTCGCCAATTTGTACTGGAATTTTACTTGCATCTAACGAACCATTAACTCTTGGACGGGAATTAAATGCTTCCCCCAAATCATTTAAAATAGCGGACTGATTTGGTATTGCAACCGTGGGTCGCTTATTCCCACCCGCCATCTCCCCATCTACCGGTGAGGGGTTTCTGGGCAGACTCGTGCGCGTACCACCCGCATCCGGCGTTTTCGCAGCCCTTTGCAGATACACGCCCAGCTTGCTGAGTTTCCCGGCCTGCACCAAACTGCCCGTCGGCACCACCATCGCGCCGGCGTGTACACCTATCTGTGCATCCATCATGCCTTTCATCAGACCCGCCGTATACGGGTCATGCTTCAAGGCATGGTTGTATGCCTCCTGCCATTCCTGCACGCTGATGTAAATTCCCCGCGTACCTTCTGCCGCTGCCAGTGATTTGTTCACGGCATACAGCGGCAACAAGCCGTAGCTCTCTTTCATCAGCGCGGCATCGGCAGCTATGCTTTCAATATAAGCCATCGGCAGATTAGCCAGGTCTTTCAGCCCTTGTTCGGTACCTTGTGCTTCTCCGGCACGCTGGCCGTCCAGATAGCGTCGGGCTTTTTGCGGGTCGCCCAATAAGGTGAGGGCGCGGTTATAACGAGAACTGTCGCCGGGGTCTTTGCCGTCCCAGCGCATATGGTCGTTATTCCCCACCGCATTCCCGGCACTGAGGCTGCCTGAAACCGCTCCGCCCACTGTATCTTGGCCGCCCGCCAGTGCACCCGCGCCGGTGCCCAGCAGACGGGTAATCGCCGCTACGGTCTCTTTCTCTTCTGCGGTGAGTTCGCTGCCGCTTTTGCCGTACAGCCAGCGGCTAATCACGGGGGCGGCCGCTTCGGCACTTATGGCCGCAACGCCGCCGGAGAGGGCGTTGTTGTCTCCGGCAGCAGCCACGGCGGCTCCCAGTATGCCGTGGGCCAGCATGTGTTTCAAGCTGCCTTCTTC
>NZ_JALJZY010000040.1 GCF_024171525.1 Neisseriaceae bacterium HSC-16F19 | reverse complement strand
GCGCAAAATTAACCAACCCGGGACTTGAATTTGTATGCAAAGATGTAAACCATGTCCTTAGGTTAAAATGTAAATGATGTTTATGTTGCACCGCCATTATCGTTTCAGGCAGCCTTTTCGAGTCCAAAACAAGCTCTGGGCCTTGAAAATAAAGCCGGATAAGCCTTTAAAGGCTACCTGAAAGTTTTCCCCGGACAGTAGTGTGCGTTCGCGGGAATGACGGCAGCTAAGGTTTTAGGCTGCCTGAAAACATCTTAAACCCGGCAAAAAGCGGCTAAGCCACCGTGACCATCTGATTATGAAAAGCCGCCAATGTCCCGCGGTGGCCGATGCTGACGATAATGCTGTGCGGCAACTCCTCGCGCACGCGCCGGTAAAGCGCGGCTTCGGTGTCTTCGTCCAGCGCGGCGGTGGCTTCGTCCATCAGAATCACCTGCGGGCGGCTGAGGAAAATGCGCACAAAGGCGATGCGCTGCAATTCGCCCGGCGACAAACGGTGCTGCCAATCGTCTTCGTCGTCCAGCTTGGGCAGCAGATAATCGAGGCGGCAGTGGCGCAGGGTGGCTTCCAGCTGCGGATGCTGCGGGTCGATATCGGGGTAGGCGATGGCATCGCGCAGCCGCCCTTGCGGCACATAGGGGCGTTGCGGCACAAACAGAATGTGGCGGTGTTCGGGGCGGCGGATGCGGCCGCGGCTGCCAAACGGCCACAGCCCGGCCAGGGCGCGCAGCAAAGAGGTTTTGCCGCAGCCGCTGGGGCCTTTGATCAGCACCGCATCCCCAACGCCCGCATGCAGGCTGACGTTTTCCAGCAGCGGCGTGCCGTCACGGCGGTACAGTGCCACACCGTTGAGGCTGAGGTCGTCGCTGTGGCCGATGTCCGGGCGGTTTTGCTGTTCGGGCGCGGGCAGGCTGTCGAGAAAGCCGCTCAAACGCTCCAGGCGGGCGCGGTAGGCGGTGAATTCTTCGTAAAAATTGCGGAAGAAAGACAAGGCGCGTTGCAGGCGGTTAAAGGCTTGTACGGTTTGGTGCATATCGCCTATGGTGGCCTGCCCGGCGAAAAAACGCGGCGCCTGCAACATCAGCGGCAACAGCTGCACACCCTGGGTTAAAAAGGAATTAAAGCCGTTAAGCGCCACGCTTTGGCGGGCAATGCGCCAGCGGTTGCGGATGATGTCGGCGAAATGACGGTTGAGGTTTTGGCGCTCGATGTGCTCGCCGCCGTAAAAAGCAATGCTCTCGGCGTGGTCGCGCACGCGGATCAGCGAGTAGCGGTAATTGCCGTTGTAGCGTTCGTTGTCGAAATTCATGCGGATCAGCGGGCGGCCTATCCACATGGCCAGCAGGGTGGAGACCAGCACAAACATAAACACAAAAAACACCATGCCGCGCGGGATTTCCATGCCCAAAAGATAGAGGATGCCGGACAAGCCCCACAGCACCACGGTGAATTCCACCGCCGAGACCACGGAATCGATCATGCCGCGGATAAAGGTGATGGTGGTGCTGATAAAGTCCTGCGCGTCCTGCTGGATACGCTGGTCGATATTGTCGGGGCGCTGTTGCTGTGTTTGCAGGCGGTAATAGGCTTTGTCGGCCAGCCAGCCGTCCACCAGCACGCGGTTGAGTTTTTCCGACCATTTAATCGCCAGGCTGCGGTCGAGGTATTCGTTGACCACATCGTTAAGGGTGCGCAGGCCGACCACGGCGGCATTAATCAGGGCGAAAAACCAAAACGCGGAAGCATCGCCTTTTTGCAGCGCCGAATAGAGGCCGTTGTAGAAAAAGGTGTTGAGCACATTGAGGCGCACTTCGGTGAGCAGCAGCAACAGCATCATGGTGAGCAGCAGCACCAGCCAAAACACGGTGCGGCGGCTCAGGCAGGGGCGGGTCATCTGCCAGAACTGGCGGCCGAAGCGGGTAAAAGACAACAGGCCCACCGCGAGGGCGATGCCCAGCACTACAATGCCGAAAGCCTGCAACAGCCACAAAGGCGTGCCGTGCAGCTCGATTTGCCATTTTTCCATAATAAACGGGGTTTCCAATATGGTTTAGGCTGCCTGAAAAGGTTTCAGGCAGCCTTTAATACATCAGCCGTAGGTCGGGCATTGATGCCCGACCCATGCTTATTGTTTTAATTGCAAGGATTAAAAATTGTAATCCGCCTTCAGCCAGAAAGTACGCGGCAGGCCCACCAGGGCGAAGCTGCGGTCGTATTGGCCGCGCTGCACTTCCCAGTATTTCTTGTTGAAGAGATTGTCCACACCGCCGCGCAGGGTCAGGGTATTGCCGTTGCGCATTTTTACGGCATATTTGGCACCGGCATCCACCAGGGTATAAGAAGAGAAAGCATGGGTTTTGGCATGGTCTTGGTAGGAGCGGCCATAGTGCTGCACCCCGGCATTCAAAGTCAGACCCTTGGCAAACGGGGTATCCCATTCGATACCGGCCTTGGCAATCATGCGCGGGCTGGACACCTGGGTGCCGCTGATCAATTCGCCGGTAAAGCTGGGCGAGTTGATCAAATCATGCTTGATGTACGACACGCCGATGCTGGGGCGCAGGGTTTTATCCAAGAGATTGGCATAGGCGTTCAGTTCGATACCGCGGTTGCGTTCTTTGCCTTGGCTTTCACCGGCAATATGCGCCACGCCGTTGTAGGTACCGGCGGCACGCCAGTAGGTCGGGCGGGTGATTTGGTACACATTGGCGGTGGTGACCACATTGCCCCAATTTTTGCGCACGCCCAATTCCATTTGCTTGCTCACGCGCGGCTGCGACATATTGCCGTCGTCATCCACGGCGCCGGGCTCCAAATCTTCCAGATAATTGCCGTACACCACCCAATCGCTGCGCGGAATCCACGCCACCGCCAGCATGGGGCTGAAACGGTTGGCGCTGGCGCTTTGTTTGGCATTGTGGTCGGTTTGTTTAATCCATTGGAAACGGCCGCCCAGGGTGACGCGCAGTTTCTCATCCATCAAGCCCAGGGTGTCGGCAATGGCCAGGCTGGGGGCGGCATAGGTCACGTCCACACCTTGGGTGTCCACCGGCGCCAGTTTGGGGGTAGAAGGCAGTTTGGGGTTGTAGATATTCAGACCGGTCATCAGATTGCTGTCCACGCGCGTGCCGCTGTCGTGGTCGCGCGAACGCTTCACATAATCAAAGGCGGCACTCCAGTTGTGGCTGACGGGGCCGGTTTGGAAATAGCCGCGCGCCTTCAGATTGGCGCTGGTGGTACGGGAACGGAAATCAATCGGCTGCGCGCCCTGCACCTGCCAGCGGCCGCGGTTGGCGTTGTAATTGCCGTTGCGGTAATTACCCGCGGTATCCAGAATCTGAATTTGGCTGAAATTGCCCCAATAGCGCGATTCCATATGGCCGACACCGCCGGAAACCGCCACCCAGTCGCTGGGCAGCCAGTCGAAGGTGAACTGCACGGTTTTGTCTTCATTGGCCTGACGCTGCCAAGCCGGTACCAGATTGGTTTTGCCGTCAGGCGCGGCCGGCAGTTTAAAGCCGTGCAGCTGGATATCGTGCACGCGCGCACGACCGCCCTGGGTATCGCGTTTGTGATAGGCCGCATCCACAGAGGCTTGGAACTGTTCGCCACGGTAATCCAGATTAATGGACGCTTCCGAGGTTTTTTCCGAATTGTGGCGGCGCATGGTGTCGCCGTCGCGGTATTTGCCGTTGAAACGCACACCAAACTGCTTGTCTTCACCGAAGCGGTGGCCGATGTCGATGGAAGGCTGCCAGCGGTTTTTGCCGAATACGCCCAAGCCCAAGTTGTACACGCCTTCATCCGGCGCTTTTTTGGTTTCGATATTCACCGCCGCACCCACCGCGCCTTCCGGGTCCATGCCCACGGTGGCGCTGGACGCACCTTTAATCAGCTGCGCCGCGCCGACATTGGACGTGGGCGAACTGTAGGCGGAATACATGCCCGCCAAACCGTTCACGCTGAACTGGCGCGCATCCAATTGCAGGCCGCGCACATACAGACCTTGCAGGGTATTGCTCTCGCCGCCGAAGGCCATCACCGAGGCATCGGTTTTGGCAATGGCATCCACCATATTGCGCGGTTGTTTGTCGGCAAAGGCTTTCTCATCGTAGTTAACTACGGTAATCGGCGTATTAAAGGCATTTTGGCGGCCGAGCAGACCCAGGTTGACACGGTCGCGCTGGTAGCTGTTGGTAGCTTCGGAAATGGCTTTGGCCGCCTTGGCACGCACGGTGATGTTTTCAATGGCGGCGGTGTCGGCGCTGTTTTCAGTGTCGGCGGATTGTTCTTGCGCCCAAGCGTTGGTGGCGGCAGAGGCAAACAGCAGGGTGAGCAGCAGGCTTAAACGGCCTTGGCGGAAGGGGGAGGGTTTCATGGGATACACTTTACAAAGAGATGGATAAAACACAGTGCAATTCGGGTAAAAGCAAAGCAGAATAAACTTGCTAAGTTTATTCTAAAATAGAAATTATTATCAATTTTTGGTGTAATTTAATTTCGATGTGTTGCTTTTTTACCCGTGCTTTTGCCGTGTTATATAAGCGGCTTAGGTGCTATGCCGGATTATTTTTGCTTTGTAAAACATTTGCTTTTGACCGTGTTGCGCCAGTCTGTTAAAATGTTACATTCTTTGAAGCCATCGTCTTCAGCCGCAACGGCTTGCCTGCCAAGCCTGTTCTGTCTGTCGCATAGAATTCTCTCTTGAATTTCCTATAAGCGTTCCTGCCCGGTTGTCGCCGATGTTTACCCAAGCCCTGTGAGGCTTGCGACATGCCCGGCCGCCCTCTCTCGTGATTATTGCCAATCATCCGCGCCGTTTTTTGCTTCAGGCTGCCTGAAAGGTTCAGGCAGTCGCTGTGCATGGCTGTTGATATGTATGCCATGCACCCGGTTTGTCGTTGTTGTTTAGGATAATCATGACCTTACATTTTCAAGATTTGCAGTTGGACAAACCCCTGACCGACGCCCTGCGCGCCGCCGGCTACGAAAGCCCCACTCCGGTGCAGCTGCAAGCCATTCCCGCCGCCTTGAACGGCGCCGATTTGATGGCATCGGCACAAACCGGTTCCGGCAAGACCGCCGCTTTTCTGCTGCCCATCCTGCAAAAACTGCTCAAACGCAGCGACAAACCCGGCAAAGGCCCGCGTGCGCTGGTGTTGACGCCCACGCGCGAACTGGCGCAACAAGTGGAGAAAAACGCCCAGATTTACGGCAAAAACATGCCGTGGCTGCGCAGCGTCAGCCTGGTGGGCGGCACTTCTTTCGGCCAGCAAATCCGCATGCTGTCCAAACCGGTGGATCTGATTGTCGCCACCCCCGGCCGCCTGATGGACCATATGCGCCAAGGCCGAGTCGATTTCAGCCGTCTGGAAGTGCTGGTCTTGGATGAAGCCGACCGCATGCTGGACATGGGCTTTATCGAAGACATCGAAACCATTGTGGCCGCCACCCCGGCCAGCCGCCAAACCCTGCTGTTTTCCGCCACTTGGGACGGCGTGGTCGGCAAGCTGGCGCAAAAACTGACGCGCGAGCCGCAAAAAATCGACATCGAGCGCGTGGAAGCGCAGGGCAAAATCGACGAGCAGCTGTTGTATTGCGACGATATGCGCCATAAAAACCGTCTGCTCGACCATATCCTGCGCGATGCCAATATCGACCAATGCGTGATTTTCACCTCCACCAAGGTCATGAGCGAACAGCTGGCGGACGAGTTGTATGAAAAAGGTTTTGCCGCCAACTGCCTGCACGGCGACATGCCGCAAGGCTGGCGCAACCGCACCCTGATGGACTTGCGCAAAGGCCGCATCAAAATCCTGGTGGCCACCGATGTGGCCGCCCGCGGCATCGATGTGCCCACCATTACCCACGTCATCAATTACGACCTGCCCAAACAGGCGGAAGATTATGTACACCGCATCGGCCGCACCGGCCGCGCCGGACGTCACGGCTTGGCCATTACCTTTGCCGAGGTGAACGAATATATGAAGGTGCACAAGATTGAGCGCTATTTGAAACGCCAGCTGCCGGAAATGGCCATCGAAGGCATGGAGCCCACGCGCAAACGCAATAAAAATGCTGCACCCAAAGGCAAGGGCAAACCGTGGGGCGGCAAGGGCGGAAAAGGCGGCTTCGGCGACAAACACAAACGCAGCAGCGCCCCGCACGGCAAACGCCCCGGCGGTGACAAACCACGCAGCGGCGGTTTCAAAAGCGGCGGCGGCAAACCGAAAATGAAAAAATAAATTCAATTTCAGCCGTAGGTTGGGTCGTCAGACCCAACATTTACCAGCGACCCGTTTACGTTTCAGGCAGCCTCAAGGCTGCCTGAAAGCAATTTAAAATGCCTGAAAGCAATTTAAAAATCAGTTATTGGACAGGCTGCCTGAAGACAGCCTCTGCGACTTCGCGATTGCTGCACGCAGCATGACGGACTACAGTCATCCTGCGCGCAGTCGCAGGATCTTGATAAAGATAATGCGCTTAATATGTTTTGTCAGCAGCCGTAGGTCGGCTCTCCGAGCCGACGCACAAACAGATAAACGTCGGCTCGGAGAGCCGACCTACCTGCTCGTGGCCGAAACAGTGTGATTAGTGTGCCATCCATTTCTTTCAGGCAGCCTCAAGGCTGCCTGAAAGCATTTTGGGGTCGAGTTATGTGCGAATCCGTTTGCACGGTCAAAATAAAATTCCTTTGCTGCACAGTCATATGCCAGTTTCCGGGTAAAATATTCCACCCCAAGTATTGACCATCATTCCGAAGGTGCGTATAGTTCGCCGTCTTCGCTGCTCACGCAGCACTTTTGCTCTTTAACAACACAGATTACCGATAAGT
>NZ_JALJZY010000039.1 GCF_024171525.1 Neisseriaceae bacterium HSC-16F19 | reverse complement strand
TGGCGCAAAATTAACCAACCCGGGACTTGAATTTGTATGCAAAGATGTAAACCATGTCCTTAGGTTAAAATGTAAATGATGTTTATGTTGCACCCCACCTTTCCCTGGAGCCGCCCCATGCGCCCCTTAACCGCACACATCCGTTTGCACCATCTGCGCCACAATTACCAAACACTGAAACAACTGCACGGCGGCCGCCTCTTGGCTGTGCTCAAAGCCAATGCCTACGGCCACGGTGCCGTACGCTGCGCCCAGGCACTGGCGGGGCTGGCCGACGGTTTTGCCGTGGCCGCCATTGAAGAAGCATTGGAATTGCGCGCCGCCGGTATAAGCGAGCCCATTGTTTTGCTGGAAGGCGTGTTTGAAGCCGCCGAATATGCGTTGGCGGACGAGCACCGCCTGTGGCCGGTGGTGCAAAACCAATGGCAGCTGGAAGCCTTGTCCCTCTATCACTGGCAGCAGCCGGTGAACGTGTGGCTGAAAATGGATTCCGGCATGCACCGCGCCGGTTTCTTCCCGCACAATTACGCCGCCGCCCATCAGGCGCTGATGCAAAACCCGCAAGTGGCCGAAGTGGTGCATATGAGCCATTTCGCCTGTGCCGACGAGCCGCAGAAAAACATGACCGCCGAACAGATTGCCACCTTTGATAATGCCTGCGGCCATTTGGGCGGTGCCTGCAGCCTGGCCAATTCCGCCGCCATCATGGCCCATCCCAATGCCCGCCGCGATTGGGGCCGTGCCGGGATAGCCCTCTACGGCGCCTCGCCCATGGGCGGTGCTGACAGCCGTTTGCTGCCGGTGATGCGTTTGAGCACGCGGGTGTTCAACGAGCGCGTGCTGCAAGCGGGCGAGCCGGTGGGTTATGGTGCAAGCTATATCACCCCGCAATCCACCCGCGTCGGCCTGATTGCCTGCGGCTATGCCGACGGTTATCCGCGCCACGCCCCTTCAGGCAGCCCGGTGGCCATAGACGGCAGCCGCAGCACCCTGATCGGCCGCGTGTCCATGGACATGATGACCGTACGCCTGGCCGACCACCACCAAGGCTTGGGCAGCGAAGTGGAGCTGTGGGGCGACACCGTACACATCAACGAAGTGGCCGCTGCGGCCGGCACCATTGCTTATGAGCTGCTGTGCAATGTAAAGCGGGCGCATTTTGTTTATGAAACAGCATAATCTGGTATACGGATTGCTTTATAATACTGCCTCATCCGGCCCGGCCGGATTCCACTACAACACCACAACATAAGGAATACCACCATGATTAATGCAAACGATATTTGCAAGGAAGTACTGGAAAACGTCAACGGCGCCCTGGCCTGTGCCCTCGTGAGCCTGGAAAACGGCGAAGTCCGCGGCGTTTACCACGAAATCCCCCACTTCGACCAAGACTATATCGACCTGGTTTCTGCCGCCGCTTTCAATATGTTTGCCGGTGAAAACATCCGCCGCGTGGAAGAGCGCCTGGCCAAGCAGCGCGGTATACGCGCCACCCGTACCATCCAGGAAGCCTTTATGACCACAGACCGCACCTTCCACTTTATGGCCCGTGTGGACGCCATCGACGGTGTGGTGGTACTGGTGACCAAACGCGACACTTTACAAGGTGTGGGTTGGGCGCAAGTGCGTCGTTCCCTACCGCTGTTTGAAGCTTTGGGTTCTTGATTACCCGTTTTAAATTACAGTTTCCAAGCAAAAAAAGCTGCCTGAATATTTTCAGGCAGCTTTTTTATAGTCGACTAAAATAAGAACGAGACAAGGCAGCAAGCCGCAGACAGTACAAGTAGTACGGAACTGATTTTGTTGTCGCTTTAGCGACTTACAAAATCGTTCTCTTCGAGCCTGGCGCAGCAACGCCGTATCGTTCTTATTTTAAATGACTATACAATGATTGTATGCAGCTTAACGCGCATCCAGCGCCTGCTGCGCCTCTTCAAAATCGGAAAAATGCTGTTTCACTCCCTGCACGTCTTGATAGGTTTCATGGCCTTTGCCGGCAATCAGAATAATATCGTCCGCACCGGCCTGCTGCACCGCATGGGCAATGGCGTTGCGACGGTCGGAGTGCACATAGGCCGGATGCGGCACGGCGGGGAGGATGTCGTCGATAATGCTTTGCGGCGCTTCCATGCGCGGGTTGTCGCTGGTCACCACCACACAATCGGCCCCGGCTTGGGCGGCGGCGCCCATCAGCGGACGTTTGCCGCGGTCGCGGTTGCCGCCGCAGCCGAACACACACCACAGGCGCGCGCCGGGCGCTTTGATTTCCTGCAAGGTGGCGAGGGCTTTTTCCAGCGCATCGGGGGTGTGGGCATAGTCCACCACCACCAGCGGCTTGCCCTCGGCGCTGATGCAGTCCATGCGTCCGGTGGCGGGGCGGATGCGTGCCAGCACGCGGCAGACATCGGCCAACGCATAGCCCTCGGCGCACAGCAGGCCCACGCAGGCGGCCAGATTTTGCGCGTTAAAACGGCCGAGCAGGCCGCTCTTAATTTCGGCCTCGCCCCACGGTGTGCGCAGGCCCAAGACCATGCCGCTGGCGGCTGCCTGAAACGCGGTGATGCGGATATCGGCCGCTGGGTTAAAACCATAACCGTACACCTTGAGTTGCGGACGTTGCTGGCGCAGTTCCGCTGCCAGTTCGGCACCGAAGACATCATCGGTATTAATGACGGCGTGGCGCAGGCTGTGCCATTGGAACAGCTTGGCCTTGCTGGCGCCGTAGGCGGCCATATCGCCGTGGTAATCGAGGTGGTCGCGGGTGAGATTGGTGAAAATGGCGGCGGAAAACGGCACGCCCACAGCGCGGTTTTGGTCGAGGCCGTGGCTGGAGACTTCCAGCGCCACCGCACGTGCGCCCTGGCCGATAAAGTCATGCAGCAGGGTTTGCAGCTGCACCGGGTCGGGCGTGGTGTGGGTGGATTCCTTCAGGCGGCCCCAGAAGCCGTTGCCCACGGTACCGACCACGGCGCAAGGCGTGTCGAGCAAATCGGCGGCTTGGGCCAGCCATTGGCTGATGGAGGTTTTGCCGTTGGTGCCGGTCACCCCCCAGCAACGCAGGCCGTGGCCGGTATTGCCATAGACCTCGGCGGCCAGCAGGCCGGCGCGCTGTTTCAAATCGGCCACGCCGAGATTGGGCACCACCCATTCCGGCTGCCACTGAAAGCCGTCGCCGCTGTCCCAAAACACAAAGGCCGCGCCGCGCGCCACGGCATCGGCAATATAGCTGCGGCCGTCACTGTATTCGCCCTGGCAGGCAACAAAGACATCGCCGGGGCGGATGCGGCGGCTGTCGGCAGTGAGCGTGCGCCCTTGGGTGTGGGCGGCGGCGGTATCAAAACAGGTATCGAGCGGCTGGGTGATGGGATACATGATTATGGGAGTAGGGGAGGGTGGGAATGAATAAAACAGGCTGCCTGAAGGGTTTCAGGCAGCCTCTGGTTTATTGTGCGGCAATCACTTTATTGTGTTTGTGCTTTGCGGGCACCACACCGAGGATATTGAGGCTGCCGCTCATGATGTTTTTAAACACCGGTCCGGCCACCACGCCGCCGTAATAGCCGTTGACCGAAGGCTCGTCCACATTCACCGCCACAATCAGCCGCGGTTTGTCTGCCGGGGCAAAGCCGATAAAGGTGGCCACGTGTCTGTTTTCGGCATAATGGCCGTTGACCAGCTTGCGTGCGGTACCGGTTTTGGCGGCCACATCAAAGCCTTCCACCGCACCGGCGGTACCGGTACCGCCTTTTTCGGTCACCGACACCATCATCTTGCGCACGGTTTTGGCGGTTTCCGGCTTGATGACCTGCTCGCCTTGGGGCGCTTTGTCCTGTTTGACAAAGCTCACCGGCAGCAGCGCACCGTCGTTGGTGAGTACGGTGTAGGAGCGTGCCAGCTGTAACAGGCTCATTTGCAGGCCGTAGCCGTAGGACATGGTGGCCTGCTCGATGGGACGCCAGGTTTTCCAGTTGCGCACCATGCCCGCGCTCTCGCCGGGGAAACCGGAGTGCATGCGGCGGCCGAAGCCCACGGAAGTATAGAAGGAGTGCATCTCTTCCGGTTTGAACATGGCCGACAGGCGGCTGGTGCCGACGTTGGAGGATTTTTGCAGCACGCCGCGCAAATCCAGCGAACCGTAATTGTGGGTGTCGCGCACGGTGGCCGAACCAATCTGGTAGGGATTGGTGTTGAGCACGGTGTGCACGGTGGCCTTGCCCGCATCCAGCGCCTTGGCCACCGGGAAGGGTTTCATGGCCGAACCCGGCTCCAGCATGTCGGTGACGGCGCGGTTGCGGCGGTGGGCGCTGTCGGCGGCACCGGGATTATTGGGGTCGTAACTGGGCGCATTCACCAGCGCCAGGATTTCGCCGGTTTGCGCATCCAGCACCACCACGCTGCCCGCTTTGGCCTGATGGTGCACCATGGCCTTGTTCAGTTCGTCATAGGCGAGGCTCTGGATGCGCTGGTCCAGCGACAACACCATGTCCTGTCCGTGTACCGGTGCGCGGTTTTTGGCCGATTCCACGCTTTCGACGATATTGCCCTTATTGTCGCGCAATACCGTGCGTGCGCCGTCCTGACCCTGCAATTGCTGCTCGCGCGACAATTCCAGGCCCTCCTGGCCTTTGCCGTCGATATTGGTAAAACCGATGATGTGGGCAAACAGATTGCCCATGGGGTAATGGCGTTTGTTTTCCTGCTGGAAGGCCAAGCCGGGAATGGCCAATTCTTCCACGCGCGCACGCATCTCCGGCGTCATCTGCCGTTTGAGATAGACAAACCCTTTGGGCTTGCCGTGCTTGTTGGTGCGGCCAAGGCGGTCTTGCAAGGTCTCCACCGGCACGTCGATGATGGCGGAAAGTTCGGCCAGCTGTTGCGGGGAAGGCATTTCGATCATGCCCGCCGGGATGGCGTACAGCGAATCGGCCGGCGCGCTGATGGCCAGCGGTGTGCCGTTGCGGTCGGTGATGGTACCGCGCGCAGCCGGCAGGGGCAGCACCCGCATGGCGCGTTTGTTCCCCTCGCTCTGCAAATGCGTCTGCTCGGCATCGGTCTGCAAATAAGCACTGCGGGCAATCAGCCCGGCAAAGGCCAAGCCGAAGCAGCCCAAAACCAGCATCACCCGGCCGTTGGAAGTGACCGGTTTTTTCTGCTTGGGCTGCTTGGGCAGCATGCGCGGTTTGTAGTCGTTCTTGATTAACATGGTGCTACCTGAAAAACTGCTTTTCCCTTAATTCCTGTGTGTCAGGGTGTTATTTTTTGATTTCGATAATACGGGTATTGTCCAAATGCGGCGGATGCAGGCGCTGGGCCGCCGCCGCTTCCTGAATCAGCTGGTGGTTGGCACGCTTGGCCTGTTCCAGCTTCAGTTTGCTGAAGTTCTCATCCAGTTGGGTCTGCTGCTTTTGCGCGTTGTAGAGCGCAATATGGTGGGTGCGTGCCTGGTCCTGCACCGTCACCACGGCCAAGCCGCTGGCCAGCACCAGCACCAGCAAAATCACATTCAGTTTATTCATCGTTAAAACTTCCGCCACTGCGCTCGGCCACCCGCAATACCGCAGAGCGGGCGCGCGGATTGGCGGCCACTTCGGCCTCCGTGGCCTTTTGCGCCTTGCCTACCAGCTTCAAGGGCGGTTCGGGGCGCTCGCTGTCTTTGACCATGGCCCAGCGCGGCAGCGGTGCCGGTTTGCTGTGGCGCTGCATAAACTGCTTCACCAGGCGGTCTTCGAGCGAATGAAAGGCAATCACCGCCAAACGGCCTCCAGTATTCAGACAGCCTGCCGCCTGCGGCAGCATGGCGCTTATTTCTTCCAGTTCACGGTTAATAAAGATGCGAACGGCCTGGAAGGTGCGCGTGGCCGGGTCCTGCCCGCGCTCGCGAGTACGGACGGCTTGCGCCACGATCTTCGCCAACTGGCCGGTTGTGGCAATCGGCGCTGTTTGCCTTGCTGCAACAATGGCCCGCGCAATCGGGCGACTAAACCGCTCTTCACCATAGTTGTTGATTACCTCGTGTATGTCCTCTTCGTCTGCCGCCGCCAGCCATTCGGCTGCCGACTGACCGCGGCTGGTATCCATGCGCATGTCCAAAGGCGCATCGAAACGGAAACTGAATCCGCGTGCCGCTTCGTCGATTTGCGGCGAAGACACGCCCAAATCAAACAGTGCGCCGTCTATTTTTTCTATGCCCAAGCGTGCCAAGGCACTCTTTAAGGTAGCAAAGCCGTCGTGCACCACGCTGATGCGCGCGTCATTTGCCGCCCATGCCTGTGCCACGGCAATGGCCTGCAGGTCTTTGTCGAACACCACCAGCCGCCCTTGCGGCCCCAGGCGCGAAGCAATCAGGCGCGAATGGCCGCCGCGGCCGAAAGTGCCGTCCACATAAATGCCGTCCGGGCGCACATTCAGCCCGTCCACCGCCTCGTGCAGCAGCACGGTCACATGTTGGTATTCCGTACTGCTCATAGCAGCAACTCGGTCTGGCTCAATTCCGCCGCCAGTTCGGTTTCGTCCATGTCCAGCGCGTCGTCTATGCTTTGACGCCACACGGCACGGTTCCAGATTTCCAAACGGTTGCGCCGCCCTACCACCATCACTTCTTTGTCGAAATTCACCAGCTGGCGCAGATTGGCGGGCAGAAGCACGCGTCCGGCGCTGTCCAATTCCAGCGTATCGGCATTGTGCAAGAGCAGGTTTTGGTAGCTTTGCAGTTTGGGATTGCCCGCGGTTTTGAGATTCAACAACTGCGCGGCCACTTTGTCCCATTCGCTCTCGGGGTAGAGCCACAGATGGCTGCGCTTTTCCAGCGTGGCCACCAGAAACGGGCTGTAATGGCGCAACAACAGATCGCGGAATTTGGCCGGAATCGCCAAACGCCCCTTGCTGTCTATGCTCAATTCGTATGCGCCGCCAAACACAGCCCGCCCTCAAAATCTGAATAAATCGTCTAAATTTGGGATTTTGCGCCACTTTGAGACACTTTTACCCACTTAGCCACACTATAAGCAAAATCTTACACACGGTCAATGCACAAAACGCTTTTGCAGCCTGCTTTTGCACAGCCGTAGGCAAAATGACAACAGCCTGAAGTAATTCAGGCTGTGTGGTGTCTTATACCAATTTAAAAAATTAAGATAACAAGGCGGCGAAAAGCCGCGAGCGCAGCGAAGTCCCGTGGGGGAAGACAGTACGAGTAGCACGGAGCTGATTTTGTTGCCGCTTTAGCGGTTTACAAAATGGTTCTCTTCGAGCTTGGCGAGACAACGAAGTCAGATTATTTTTTCGATGAGTATTATTCCGTGTGGTTCGGCCATATAAAAAGGCTGCCTGAAAACCTTTTCAGGCAGCCTTTTTTCACGGCATTTACAGTTTGCCCCTGTTTTCCGCGCTTTTTCGACGCACCCAGAACATTTCATTTAAAATCAAAATGTTGAGTTAAAATTAAAGCCTCTTTAGGGTGTGTCGGTCCT
>NZ_JALJZY010000038.1 GCF_024171525.1 Neisseriaceae bacterium HSC-16F19 | reverse complement strand
GACTGCGCCGCCAGCATGGCTTCGCGTACGGCCTTGGGTGTGGCGGCCATGGTTTCGTCGGTGCTGTTGGTGGAGCTGGACAGCCGCACAATGCCCGCCTCAGTCAGCGACGCAGGCCCGACCACAAAAGACTGCGCCAGCGCAGCCGCAGCCGCCGTGGCTGCCTGCAAATGGTGGTCGGTATTGGTCAGCATCGAGCCGTCCGCATTCCAGCCGATACTGCGGTTGGGCGCAGGCGGCGGCAGTTCGCCCTGCACCTGTCCGCTGGTAATCGCAAACGACAGCGAACGCCCCACCCGCTCCTGCAGCTGCTGCACCATCACCGTCAGACGATCGAGCGCATCATTCAGCACAGTCGGATAAAAGCCGCCCTGATTGGTGAAATGCGATAACTGCAGATTCGGCACCGCACTGCCGATAATCATGAACTCACCCGCAGCCAGCGGTTCATCCAACACCACTTCGCCACCCGGCGCATCTTCTTGGTCGGCTTGCAGCGTGACCGTGCAATCACTGCCCGGCACCAAAATGCGCTCAGCCGTAGCGCCACGGATAACCACCAGCACATCGCTTGCTGTAAATACTTTGAAATGAAAAGGAAAATGCCGCTGCTGGCCGTCACCGACAAACAGCCCTGTTTTCCGGGTTTCGGTTTGTATGGTCATAAAAATACCCCCTGAAACCGTATGATAGTTTCAGGGGGTGCCGATTATATGCAGACCTATTTCCGGCTCTCCGCACTGGGCACACCCGTCAGCGTACCGCGCACCGCATCCACAGGACTGGTCGGGCGGATGTCGTCATTGGCCACACCCGTCATATAGCCCACAGGTCGGGCTGCGGCAGGCGCCCATGCCCAGCCGAACAGCGCCAGCAAAGAAGCCACATCGCGCACATCGGAATGCTTCTCGATATTCCAGCCGCGCCGAACAGCACGCACAGCGTTTTCGCCCAAGCTCACCACCGGCGCAGACAGGCCGCGGTCGTTGTACGGTTTGCCGTCAAGCAAATTCCACACATTACCCAACTGCGGCACCGTGCCGATGCCGGTTTTAATGGGCGACAACAGCAACACCTCACGCAGCCAATCGTCCAGCTCACCATCGTTGTCCTCGTCATCATAGCCGCCGCGCGTCAGCCCCATCATCAATTCGGCCACCACCGCATTACCGTAATAGGCCACGCCCCACAGATAAGCCAGCTTGGCCGCCTTTTCACTGCCCTGCGTATTGCGTTTGATATTCAGCGTTTCCGTCAGCATCAGATTGCCCAGCATATTGAAATAGCCGTAAAACTGCGTGAACAGACGGGTAAGCGGACTGCCCGTTTCCACCCGGCTCACATCCTCCACCAGCACCGATCCTTGCGTTTCCCGTATCACACTGTCGGCAAAACGCACCGCATCCTTATGGCTCATGCCCTGTTCGGTCGCTTGGTTATACGCCCCCGTCCAAATCACCGGCGCCATAATGTTGTCCACCGCACTTTGGGCGAAATAGGCATTGTCCTGCGACCACTGGTTAAGCCTCTGAAACCAGTTCGGATCAATCAAAATGCGCTCTATCTGTTCCGTCATCAGGCCGATTTGGTTATGCAGCCGTGCATCCATATACTGCGACGCTTCCGACACCGCCCGCGACATCTGCCGCGGCGCCTGCACATAATCCACCATGGCAGACACCAAATAGCGCGGCTTTACTTTGGCTGTGGCCAACGGGAAACCGGCCAACTGCTGCGCCGCATTGGGAAGGTTCATCACCATCGCCGCCATACCGGCACGGTTGCGCATCGTGGTCAGTACGCTGGAAAACCCGCCATCCTTCACCCCGCGCGTGGCCACCTGCTGCGTAGAAACACGGTGCAGCCACGGCACCAGCATACCGCCCACCGCCCCCGGAGACACCTGCTCGATTTCCGTCTCAATACCCTTCAGCGTGCGCTTCACCTGCCGCAGCGGCATTTCCAAATGCGAGAAGCGCAATACCTTGTCAATGTGGACGCCCAGCGTGCCCAAGTCCAAAATCAGCTTGTCATCCGCACCTTCCACGCGGTTTTTGGTAAAGCCCTTATTCGTGGTCGGAAACATCCCCTGCACATTCTCTTGCGCCACTTCTTCCAGCTTGCGGATATCCGCTTGGGCGTTCAGCATCCCGTCTTTCACCGCAGGGATATAGCCGCCACGGTATTCGCCCCACGGCGTTTTAAACGGCTCGGCGGTAATCTCGTCAAAATAATAGCCGTACACCGCATGGTGTGTGGCCTGCGCCTTGGGCTTCAACGCCTCCATCAAATCCCAAATCTGCTGCGCCACATCAAAATGCTGCTTGCTCAGCTTGCCTTCGGCTATCATCCGCTCAACAAACGCATCCCACTTGGCAGAGTTTAGAGAGCCGTCCGCGTTCAGGCTGCCCCAGCCATAACCGATTAACAGCTTGCGCTTATTGCTGGCATTGCCCGTATGCAACAGCGCGTGCATCAGTTCGTTATGGTTTTTGAAAGTAAAACCATCGCCCAATTCCGGCGCGGAAATCTGCGCCTTGCCAAACTTCACGCCCTGAATAATGTCGCGGAACTGCTTCAGATACACCGCTTTGTCGCTACGGTAATTGTCCGAAGCCTCTTTAATCGGCTGGAACACATAGCGCGAAAATTCCCCGCCAAAGCCCCCGTCCATCGCTTCCGCCCAGTTTTCCACCCGGCGCAAAGCCGCGCCCCACTGATAGAAATCCCACATCTTCTTCTCGGCATCGGTCGGCGTGCGCTTCCGGCCCATCTCCTTAAACCGCTGCGGCAGCTTCTCCATACGCTCGCGCAAGGCTGCCTGAATATCGCGAATGTCCGCCCGCTTGCCGTCTATCACCGCATCATGCGCCGTCTTGGCCAAATGCCGCAGCGCCTGAATATCATCGTACAAGCCCTGCGCTTCCGCCACAGTCAGGTTGTCAAACTGGCCGTCCGCCTTGTAGGCCAACTCCTGCGCGCGGGCAAGCACACCCACCGCCAAGTTATAGGCTTCCGGGTTGTACTCCTGCACCTTCTCCAAATGCGCCGCCGCATATTCCGCCGAACGGGGCGCAATACCGAACATCCCCACAATCGACTTGGCCGCGCTCATCAAATCCGCGTCATAGCTCTTGGCGGTTTTCTTGAGGGTGCGCCGTCCAATCTCAGACAATTCCCGTTTCTGCCTGCGCGCATTGTCGCGTGCTTCCAGCGCCGCACGGGCAAGGGCATTCTGCACCAGCTGACTGCGCTTGTGATTGGCCGCCTGTGCAGTGTCGCCAAATGCCAAAGCCCGTTCCGCCTGCTTCGCCGCCCGTGCTTCCGCCTGTGTGTAACGGTGCGGCCGCAATTCAGACAGTTTGATACCGTCCACCTTGTCACGTGCATAGGATTGCGCCGCCCGTTTAATCAGACTTACCGAACCCACCGCATCGCTCAATGCTTTAAACTCCGCCGCCAGAATACGTGCACGCAAATCATTGTGCGCCGCCAAATCCGCAGCCTGCTCAAAGTCCGCCTGTGTCGGCACTTCGCCTTTTTCCGCCAACACATTCAGATAAGCCGTCTGCTCGATGGCTTCCTGAGGCGGCTCGGCCTGCAGGATGGCCAGCACCAAATCCTCACCCGTGGCAAATTCAGGCTGCCCGTCGGCATCGCGCACAATCTCCGCCACAAAATCAGGGTGCAAGCCGCCCGACTTCAGCACCATGCCGCGCTCCTGCAACACTTCCAGCGCCTGCGCGTTAAAGCCCATCTCCTGCAAAGAAGCATAATCCAGCCGCGCCGCCGTCAGCGCAAAGATATTCGGCACATCTTCGCCCGCCTTCTTGTCCGTCTGCGGCACATAGGCACTGCTGTAACGCGGCGTACCGCGCAATTCGTCAAAGAAACGCTCTTCAAAATCGCGCATATCCGCCTTGCCGTGATTGTCCAGCGGCAGATAACCCGCTTCCGCCAACACCTCCAGCATGGCATCCAGCGAACGGCCTTTGTCACGGCGCAGCAAAGGCATACCGAACACCGGCGGGTGTATCTTGTCTTTCGGGTCAAGACCCCACTGTGCCACCAATTCGGCCTTGTTCAGACCGCCCAGCTTGGCAATGGCCACAAACAGGCTGTCCGTGGTCAGGTCTGCGGCTTTGCCGGGCGCAGGTTTTTTCAGATTGACATTCAGATACCGGCGCAGTATATTGGCTACATCTCCTGAATAAAGCTTGCCGTGCGGCTGGGATACTTCGGTATCGGCGACGGATTCATTAACAGCTTTATTCAGGAGTTTTTCTTTGAACGTAACACTATGCAGGTACATTCTGCGTGTATTGGTATCTTCACGTACCAACACCGTTGCAATATCCGCATCTCCCAAAATCCGCACAGGCGCAGAAATAAAATAACTCTTTACGCCGTCATGCTCGGATTGTGCAACCAATACACCGCGTTCAATCACGCTCGGCACTGCCTCAAAAGCCATCGCTTTACCTGGGTTCATACCGTGCGCCATTGAATCTTTTACCGAGCGCTCTGTCAGTGCCACCTCCCCGATTTCAGGATTAACCGCGCTGTTGCCGTGCGCATCAAACAGGCTTACCGCCCATTTGTGCAGTTCCTTATTGTCCTTGGGCGCACTGCGTGTTTCCACACTGTACACCGGTGCCCCCTGCAACACCTTGGCCTTGCGCTTGAATTCCTTCTGCTCCGCCGTTTCCGTCAGGCGGTTAGCCTCATCCATCCGCGCCGTCAGCAACTGCCACGCACGGTAAACAGGCTGGCTCATAATGCTGCGCTTCGCATCCATTTCCGCCCGGTTGAAGTCCTCCTTGTGCTGCTTCTTCAGCTTGCGTATCACCCGATTGCGCATATTGCGCACAAAGGCCAAATCACGCAGCGCACGGCCCCGCAATGCCTCCCGCGCCTGCGCCTGTGCTTCCGCCTGCGTTTCCTGATAGGCCGCAAAGCTCGCCGCATCCACACCCATCGCCTCCGCCGTGTCAAACATCGGTTTCATACCGTGGGTGTATTCCGACTGCTCCACCTGCGCATCAGAAGCCAGCATACGGCCATAGACCGCACGCACATCATCGGTCAGGTCAACATTAAGCGCCGTCAGCGAACGGTACACATGTTGCAGCCACGCAGCAAAACGGCGGAACACATCGCGCAGCGCATTGCTCGGCGCCTTGCCCTCAAACATATACGCCTCAAAGCCGCGTGCAAACCGCTCGTGGTTTTCCCGCTGCTCTTCCAATGTGAGCGCCTTCCAGGCAGCCACATTCTCCACCCCGAACCAGTCCATCACCGTCTGCATATCCTGCACCAGCTGCTGCTGTGCCGCCGTCAAATCCGCACGGCCCTGCAACTCAAGCGCCAAGTCGGTGTGCATTTCCAGAAAGAAATGGCCCAGCTCGTGTGCAAAAGTCGAAGCATCGGCATGGCGCAGCACCGCAATGGTATTGCTGTTGCGGTCGAACATGCCGCGCGGATTGCTGCTGTTTTGATAAAGTGATT
Source organism: Neisseriaceae bacterium HSC-16F19 (assembly GCF_024171525.1). GTDB lineage: Bacteria > Pseudomonadota > Gammaproteobacteria > Burkholderiales > Neisseriaceae > JALJZY01. The sequence continues at coordinate 2,425 of NZ_JALJZY010000038.1, read as the reverse complement.
GCGCCAAATCTGCTTCTGTTTTAATATTGGCATCAAGGTTTGCATCGGCTGATACAGACGCGGGCAATTGAAGCCCAAAGGTATCGGCCAACTGCAAACCTTTTTGTGTATTCAGATACAGCAAATCATTATCCAACCCCCTTTGAACCTGCTTCAAACTGCGGCCGTACACGCTGGCAATATTCAACAGTTCAATCCCGTTTGCATCCATATTCAGATGCAAGGCCGCAATAACAGGTTTATCCCTGCCTTTTTCCTGCTCGATCAATTCCGTCAGTATTACATAACCGTTTGGTTGTGTAGATGAACGCATAACAGCAACAGGATTATTGATTTCGATAGGCAGCCTTTTCATGGCCTGCGCAGTCATACTGTGTTTACCACCCATTGCTTTTTTGAATGTTTCCCCTTTAATGGTCACATTCACATCAGGCAGCCCCAGCATTTTCAACACCGCAGGCGTAGTGCCCACTTGGATATAACCGCCCACAGCCTCACCACGTTCGGCTTTATCTACTGCTGCCACAAAAGCAGAGTTTTCCGAAGCATCCAGCTGATACAAAATGCTGTCATTGTCGGCAGAGAAAGCACCGTCATTGGCGGTGGCAGATTTGATTTGGTTGGCACTCTGCACCATCACTTCTTCCATCACACCATTGCGCAAAACAATAGCGCCATCATGACCATTTTTGTCTATTTCCGCTTGGGCTTCATCGAACATCAGCATGCCGTCTGTTTCGGTCTGCTCGACATCCTGAATCAAAGGATTTTTACTGTTGATAAAAGCAGGCATAACAGAAGGCGTATTATCGGGCTGCCCTTCCTTTGCATACATCAGGGAGTAAGAGCTTGCCGTACTCGCATCTTCCGTGAAATAGAAGCCTTTGCCATACCAGCCGCTGTCTGTCGCTCCGGTTTCCCGGAAAGTATCAAAGTCGCTTTGCGTCCCGTGATACACCACCAACGGCTCGCCCGTGCGCGGGTTGGTGACTTTGGAAACAGCGTCGGGGTTGTATTCCTGTATGCGTTGCGCTAGACTAACCACATCCTCTACAGAGCTGCCCGGGTGCTTACCGTGGGGCTGCGCGAGGGTCTCGCCGTCTTGGCGAACCCACTCCCGCTGTAGGGGATTATTTGTTTCCACACCGTCCAAACGGGCAGCTTCGGCCACCCATTCCGCGCTATTGCCGCCTTCATTGAACTCAACCGCTTCTACCGAGTAAACCCCATTGTCGCTTTGGCGCAGCTCCTTCACCGTCATCTTGGCCAGCATGGGCTTGCCGTCATATACAATCGGCGCAAAGAAACGGTGAATGGCAACAATATTCGGGTCGTTATCCCTGTCCGGTTTACTCCATCCCAAAACAGCACGCTCAAACAGCCGGTCGAGATTTGCCACCGCCGCCGAATGCACCGCAGGCGATTGGGATTTTGCAACCGCACTGCTGTTGAACATCTTGTCCAAATTGTTGCGCGACACCTTGGCTACAATACCCGTTGCGTTATTGGTCAGCGGCTTGCCTTTGAACGCTTCCGCCTGCTTGCGTGCCTCGCTGAATGTACGCGCCTCACGCTCAGCCGTGGCTGCGCCGATTTCCCAATCCCCGAACCATGCCTTAAATTCAGGCGTGCGTACCTGCACCCACTGGCGGTAGGTCAGTTCGGTCTGGCCTGCTTCCTTGGCTCGCGCGTATGCCTCCCTGCCGCCATAGGCTTGCTCGGTGGCATGGAAGCTGTCGCGTTCTTTGGCGGATTGGTACAGCGTGTCTTGATTGCCGTCAGTGTCGGTGGTAGTATCTTCTGCGTGGGACATGCCTCCTTCCGCTTCGGGCGTTAGGGCTTTCAGGGACACGGCACTGTTTAATTTGTCGTGGGCATTGGTCGATTGAGGATACTTCCACATCGAGACGGCGTGTAAATCACGCCGTTTTTTACTACTGTCGGCCAAATAAATATAAACACCGTCATCAAAAGCCTTGGCAAAAGCGTAGCGCTTGTTGTTTGTACCCTCTATAGGCTCGCTTCTCACAGCATCATAGCTGTTTAAAATCTCAGGAATACGCGCCATATCCTGAGCATCTATCGCAATTTGTCCGCGCTCAAATTCGCTTTCTACATCACCGTGATTTTTGCGTATATGGTTAATGGCATCGTGACTTACAGACGCTGAATAGCCTTTTAGCTCCGGCAGCTCATTTTCAATCTTTGCATTCGGCTCCGTCCAAAATACCGCCTGCGCATCACTGTTGCCGTTCCACAAATCCACAGCCGCAGCGCCGTCCTGCGCATGCACCCACCCTTTAGGCGGATGTGCCGCCAGCGCCTGCGACAAGGTGCAACATAAACATCATTTACATTTTAACCTAAGGACATGGTTTACATCTTTGCATACAAATTCAAGTCCCGGGTTGGTTAATTTTGCGCC
>NZ_JALJZY010000037.1 GCF_024171525.1 Neisseriaceae bacterium HSC-16F19 | reverse complement strand
TCGGTATTTCCTCCTTGTAAGGTCATACCGGTATTGTCGGTGTAAACGATGTCTTTAGGGTGTGATGTAAAGGATGTTATCAGGTTGTACCCAACACCCCCGGCTGTGTCAGGCTCTCGCCCACCACATTCAGCGGCCGCTGTGCAAACAACTCCGTGACCGGCACACCCATACGGTCGGCAGTGGCTTGGTAATAGCTTCCCGCCAGCGTGGCATTAATCCGCGCCTGCTCCGGCGTGTATCGGCCCGTAGCCGTCAGCTGCTGCTGCACATTACCCACCACCTCGGCAAAGGCCTGCTGCCGCTTCTGCGCCTCGGTCGGCTCTTGCGCTTCCTGCTGCTGTGCCGCTTCCGCCGCCTCGTCCACCGCTTCCGCCATGGCCGCATCTTCCCCGCTTTCACGCAAGGCTTGGGCTTCGGCCAAAGTCATAGCGTCCGGTGTGGCACGCACATGCGGCAGCAAGGCTGCCTGAATATCCGGCTGGTTCAGCACCGTATGAAAATCACCGCGTGTCAGTTCCACCATACCGCCCGTGGCCGCCGCTTCCGCAAACTCCCCCGCACGCTGGGGCATCAGTTCCGCCACCTTATGCGCCATGCCCGACTGCTGCAAAGCCTCACCGTCGATATAGATTTTGTCCTGCTCACCGTACAGCTCGTTCACATACTCCGCCGCCACATCCGGCGCACGCCCCGCCAGCTTGGATTGCGCCATCTGCTCGCTTTGCGCTTTCAAGTGCTCGGCTTGGGCTTCGGCCTGGGCAGCCTGCTGCTGTCTGCGGATATTCGCCCGGCGCATACCCGCCGCACCTTCAAACAAAGATGTAGCGATAACACCCACACCGCCGCCCACGGCTGCACCGTGCAACGCATTGGCCATGGATATTTCATGGTCGGGCTTGGTCAGGTTTTTACGCAGCGTATCGTTGACTATGCTTTCCGCACCTTCCTGCACCGCCTCTGCCGCACCGCCCATAAAAATACGCTTGGCCACCGCGCCGGCCCCGGCATTACCTGCCGTGCCCATGCGCCAGCCTTTAACAAACTTCTCCAGCGGCACTTTCTCGGATGCCGCCGTAAACGCCGCACTGCCCAGCACCGCCAAATCTTTATTGATTTGCGGCGCATCATCGTTACGCACTTCTTCCGCCATCTGGTCGGCAGCCATCGCACCGCCTGAAGCCAAAGCACCCACACCACCCGTTGCCAGATACACCGCACCTTGTGTCAACAGCTGGCCTAAGCCCCCCGCAACTTCATTGGCATAGGTTTTCTGCTCGTCCGGGATGTCGATATGATTGTTGGAAAAGTCCTTCACCTCCCCGCCGAAAAAGCGCCAGCCCGGCGCAAAATTATTCGGCCCTGCATAATGGCTGGTTTCATGTTCGCGCCCTTCCGGTTTCTTCAACAACAGCCGGGATGCACCTTGTGTAAAGGCATTCCAGCCGGAAGACAGTATCTCGCCCGTACCGGAAACCATACTGCCCGCACCTTCTACCGCACCATCGGCAAACGAACGGGCAACGCCGCCAACTTTCGCCAGCGTACCCACATCATCCTGTGCCAGTGCATGGAAATCCGGGTCGGTCATCTTGCCGCGCAAGGTGCCCAAGCCTTCTGTTCTCTCCCACATCCGCTGGAATGCTGCGGTCTGCGCGGCGTATTCCGGTGCATCGTGTACCGCCTGCACCGGCACGCCAAGCTGTTTGGCCGTCTTGCGCTCGTCGGCCGCCTTATCCGGGGATGTGCCCCAATACTTGTCTTGGTTCGCCAGAAGTTTTTGGTACTGCTCCAAACGTTGTTTTTTGCGCTCTTCCGAATCAAATGTATCTGCCATTTTTTATCCCTTATCTGTAGTACCAGTCTCTGTCTGAATTGCTGCTTTTCTGGGTGCTGCTTTTCTGATTGATACTGTTCACCCGATACTGCTCTTCTTTTGTAAGTGCCAAGGTTTTTTGCTTTTTGTCCCACCACAAGCGGCGTTGCTTGGTAACAGCTTCCTCTGAGAGCATATCTTTGGCCGCCGTCACCAGTTCGGCATAGGTAGGCTCGCGGCCAAGAGAGGCTTTTAAATCTTTGGCCAGCTGCCCTACGTTTTCCAGAAAGTGGTAATAACGCTCAATATCGTCAGGCGTCGCCGTGCTGCCGGTTTTGATGCCGTACATATCGGCAAGGTGTTTCGCCACGCCTGCTTGAATTTTCAAGCCCGGCGTTTCCCCGTTTGCCACGGCTTTTTCGTAGCTGTCTTTAGACCTCAACAGCTCTTGTGCCCGTTCGTAACCGATTTCCAACGCCATAGCCAAAATATCATCCCGGCTCAATTCCGCCAGCTTTTCAGGGTTTGCTTTTTTGTCGTAAAACCAAGCCTTGTTCTTATCAAACGCCCGGTCTTCCAAACCATTGCGCCACTGGTCGGCAAACCTTTGCACCGAAAGCTGCTCCCTTGGATCAAGGCTTGCCATCAGGCTTTTCGGAATGCCGTCCAAGCTGCCGCCGTTTTGCGCGATGTTCTGGACAATGGCCGCCATGGTTTGGCTTTGTGCCTCCGCCTGCTGGCGTTTAATGTCCTGGGCACGCCGGTTCAAAGCCCGCAACGCAGCCGCCCGCTGGTTGCGCGGCAGTTGGGTTTTAATCATCTGCTCGGCCTGCTCCATCGTCAGCTGCTTGGGTACAGACACACGCTTACCGCTTGCCCCGCCAATTTTCACGCTGGAAGGATCAACCGGCTTGCCGTTCACGCGTACCTCGTAATGCAGGTGCGGCCCGGTCGATGTACCGGTGCTGCCCACATAACCAATCAGCTGCCCGCTGCTCACCCGGCTGCCCACCTTCACATCCGCATAGCCCTGCATATGGGCGTACAGCGTTTCCTTGCCGTCCGCATGGCGTATCATGATGGTTTCGCCGTATCCGCCTTTCTTGCCCTTCCAAATCACCTCCCCGGCGGCAGCGGCCACAATGTGCGAACCTTTGGGCGCGGCAATGTCTATGCCTGTGTGCATCTTCATTTTTTTAAAAACAGGGTGCATACGCATACCGAATTTGGAAGAAATTCGCGAACCTTTCACCTGCACCGGCATCACCATATCCCCGGCCACACCTTCGCTGCCGCCCACATCAATCACCCCGCCGCCTTCGCCAAATGTTGCCGCCGCCAACTGCTCGCCAAAAGCCTCGCCGGTTTCATCGTCATACACATTCTCAATGCGGGAACGCAGCTTCAGCACATCGTCTTGGTTCATAAACTCGCCATACTTGTCCAGCACCGCATGGGCATCTTCAATCCGCCCGCGGTCTATCAGATAATCCACCCGCGACCCTGCACCGGCAGTAATGGTCGTACGAGCCTGAACCTCCAGCGTGGCATTATCCCAGCCGTAAATCTGCTGCATATGCTCCAGCTGCTTCATCATCCGGCCCAATGCGCTTTCCTCCTCTTCCGCGCCCTCTGCCGCGGTAAAGGCGTTTCTGGCAGACGTCAGCAAACTGGCCGCAGTCTCCCGCATAAACGACTGATGCTCCCGCTGCATATGCGCCGAAACCTCAGCGCGAAAACTGCTGCGCAGCCCTGCCGCACTGGCGTCAAACGCCTGCCGCTGCGCCTCATTCTTCAGCCCCGCGCGGATTTCCTGCCGCCGCTGTTCAAACAGCGCATCGTATTCGTCCATCAGGCTCATGCCGTCCGGGCGCTCCAGCGCATTGCGGCCAAGCAGATTCTGATAACCCAGCTCCTTATCGTTACGCAGCTTGATTTGATAATCCTTCAATTCGGACATACTCAAATCATGCATGGCCGCATTAGCCTCTGCCGCCATTTGCAGCTGCATCTTCACAATATCGCTGCCCGCATCAAACGCCTGTTTGCCTGCCGCCGATACCGCCGCACCGCTGTCCAACATCTGCGGCACATCCGCCCGCACACCCGGCAGCTGGCCGACACCCACACGAAAGCCGTCTTGTTCAGGTACGCTTACCATTATTTCCACCCGTTATTCATCAGATACAAAGCATAAATAGGGTCGCCCGCAGGCGCCAAACCGCCCACCGTGCCGCCGCCCTGCGCCGGTTTCTTGTCACTCCATGCATTCTTGCGCAGTGCCGACCAGCTTTCCGCCACCTTGCCCGCCCCCGTGAGCAGGGTTTGATGCACGGCCGCCATCGGGTTTACCGTCGAAGCCTGCGCCCGCGCCATCCGCGCACTGTTGGTTTCGTTCAACGCACCCATACGGTAGCCCCAGGCATCGGCCAGCGCATTGGCCGCCAACTGGTTCATATCCGCCTCTTTGAAATAGTCCGTACCCGCCTGCAACTCCGCCGCACTGCCCACCCCCAAATCCACACCGTTGGCCGCCAGTGCCGCACGCTGGCTGCCCTTCAGCTGCCCCGCCTGCAAAGAGCGCGACACCGCCTCCTTCTCACCCGCACGCAAAGCCTGCTGCGCCTGCTTCTCCATGCGCCGCCCGTTCAATTCCGCCATAAACGCCTGCATTTCCAGCTGCCGCTTTTGCGAACGGGCAGAATAAAAGCTGCCCACACCCTGGCCGATTAGGCCCATAATCTGCGTACCGATGCCCAGATAGTCCTGCCAATTGCTGCCGCCTGCCGCACCACCCGCAGCACCGCCACCGGAACCGCCGCGAAACGCCGCAGAACTACCGCCGCCAATCTTGATCGAAGTCATATCACCCCCGCACCGAAGCCAAGGCCGCCACCAGTTCAAACATCTTGCGCACCTCTTTGTTTATGTTAAAATTCATACCGCATTCAATTCCTTTCACGCATGGATTGAAAATACAAAAGCCGCAGAGTTCCTCCCTCTGCGGCTTTTATCATGGCACACGCACACCCTGATTATATGCAGCACAAAAACACCATCAGGCTGCCTGAAAACGATTTAACTTGCCGAAACAAACACGGCTGCCTTATCATAAAAAAAGCAAAATGAAAGGAAATAAAATGCTTACCGCACATGATGTAGCAGATTTCTTCCTTTCTCCTGTAGATACGGAGGAAGGAGAGCAAATCTCCAATCTCAAACTACAGAAGCTGCTCTACTATGCACAGGGCTATGCCTTGGCCATACTGGGCAGACCCCTGTTTGCCGACAAAATCGAAAACTGGCAGCACGGTCCTGTGGTATGCAATGTGTACCATGACTACAAACAGCACGGTTCCGGCATGTTGCCCGCTGCCCATATCGAACTGGACAAGTACCAAGAAGACGAGCTGAGCATTCTCAACCGTGTCCGTAGCGAGCAAGGCCGTTACACCGCTTGGGCATTGCGTGACAAAACCCATCAGGAAGCACCTTGGGTGTCTACCCGTCGCGGCGAAGAAATCGGCATTGATATTCTGAAAGACTACTTCCGCCAAGTCCTGCGCCCTTCCGGTTTCAACTTCGACTTGGACAGAATGAAAGAAGCGGTGGAAGGTGAGTTCACGCATGTTCCGAACTTTGAAACCGAGGAAGAACTGCTCGCCTGGCTGGAGCGCCGGTAAATGGATGTGCAAACAGGCAAGCGCTTCGAAGCGGAGTTTAAAAACTTCCCCCACGCAGACAAAATCAAAATAAGCAAATTCATTCTTCACGTTCAAAAAAACGGTTTCAAAGGTCTGCCCGGCAGAAACAAACCCTCAGACGACGTGCCGCCGGACGATCCGAACTGGCTGGAAAAAGTCCGTTACGCCCAACGCTACAATCTGTGGCATTACCATATCGGTATTCCCGAATACACGCCCGGCTGCACCTACGGCGACATGACCTCCAAATATGTAATTCACTACATCAAAGGCGAAGGCTTTATCAAAATCGTAGACTTCTCCGAACATCCCCCGTTCAAACCGCCCACAGAACCCTATTTGAAAGATTAACCCCCTGCACACGCAAGGGGGTTTCTTTTCAGGCAGCCTAACCACCTATGGCAACTTCCGCCGTCATACTCAACACCGTCAGCGGCAGCGGGTGCACCTGCCGCACTGTAATTTGTCCGTTGGTATTCCACTGCGCCTTGAGCACGATTTCGATTTCGTCCGTCTTCAGCGCAGGCGGCGTACCCGCAGGCTCCGTAGTGCGCTGCTTGTATTCCACCAGCTCCGCATCGGCCTGACCCGCAAACACCCCGCTGCTGCGGTACACCCGCAGCCACAGCTTGTTTACATTCTTCATGCGCCCCTGCCCGAATGCTTCTGCCGCAAATGCCAACGGCACCGTCTGCATTTCCGCCGTAATCGGCAGACCCACATGCACCGTTTTTGCAGGCACAGGCAGCAACACCTTGCCGCCCTCCACCACCTGCTGCGGCATCACAGCACCGTCACCCAGAATCGAAACCTTCTTGCCTTCCAAATGTTCCAAGCCCGCAAGCTCCGTCACCGGCTCACCGCGATAGCTCAAACCGCTGTCCACAAAAAACGCCTCACCCAATCCGGCAAAGGCCCGGTTGTCCATGCGCTCGACATAGCGCACCTGTTCACCGCCCACCACACGGCGAACCACCGTATAAAGCACATCCGCCTCACCCTCAGCCACACAGGCACAGCTTTCAAACACCCCGTCCGTCACGTGCTGATGCCACGCCCCAATCTGCTGTTCCGGGATATAGGTACAGCCCAGCAAAGCCCCATTGGACGACACCGCCCACACCACCGGATAAGGCGCCTTTGAAAATGCCATATCCAGAATGTCCAGCCCGTCAAACAAATGCGAACAGCGCAAAGACAAATCACCGGTTACATACCCGTTCGCCTGCCAGTTATAGGCCAGTTCCCGCACATGGCCGCCACGGGCCGCACCGTACAGCAAAGTATTGTTCACAATCACCGGCTGCACATTGGAAGCACCCACATACGACTGCGGCGCCACCGAAATATTATTCGGCGTCAGCACATCCCCGCCGGTAACAGACCATTCTGCCCCGCTGGACAACAGCATCAGCTTCGTCAGCGGCACGATATGCCGCACCATACTTGCTTCACGCGCGGCTATGCGAAAAGAGATGCGGTCATCCGCACGGGTCGGAATCGAGTACGACATATCCGACTCCGTGCCGCTTTTCGTCATCCACACGTTTTGCGGCTTGTCCTCCGTACCCGCAAAGATACGCCGCTGCTGAAAGTAAGACACCGCCGCCGGGAAATCCCGCCCGTTGACATCAATCTGCCCAATCACCGCCCCGTTGCCCAAGGCTGCCTGAACGCTTACGGTCGGGTTGGTATAGCCACGTCCCGCCTTCAACACATTCACCGCCGCCAAACGCCCGTTGGTAATCACCGGCTCCAGTACCGCGCCTTTCCCGGTCGGGTCGCTAATACGCAAAGTCGGCGCCCCCAACACCGTAAAGGCAAACGCCGCATTGTGATTACTCCAGCGAATACCGCCATAGGCATCCACCGTACCGATTTGCACCCGCAAAGTCGGCGCCACATCGGCAGCAGCTACGCCGGCGAAGCAGGCAGCTGGACAGAAATGCCGCGCTACTGGGTCGGCAAAATGCAGCGCTTCCTCATCGAAGCCCCTCCGCACATGCGCCAACTCGAACACATCGCCGGGCTTGAAAAGAGCCTCGCCAAAATGAATTAAGCTTTTCAGGCAGCCTTAGCGCTGCCTTTTTTGCAACATATTTGTTTAATTCACCTTGACAAACACAACATATTTGTTGTATTATATCCCCACTGTATCAGAAAGGAGGGCGGATGAAATACAGCGAATTTAAAAGATGGCTACTGGCGCAAGGCGTTGAGTTTACAAACCAAAAGCGCGGCAGCCATCAATTAATCAGGCTAAACGGCAAGACATCGGTTTTCCCGAACCACGGCAGCAAAGAAATCGGTACGGGATTAGTAAACAAAATTAAAAAAGACTTAGATTTGAAATAACGGTAAGCCCGCAAGGGCTTGCCACAGAAAGAGGACAGAACATGTTGGCCTACCCCTACACCCTGACACCGGACGATAACGGCACACTGCTGATTACCTTCCCCGACATTCCCGAAGCCGCAG
>NZ_JALJZY010000036.1 GCF_024171525.1 Neisseriaceae bacterium HSC-16F19 | reverse complement strand
TCGGCGTCTTGGATGAAAAAACTGCTCATGAAAAATCCCCTAAATTCGGTTCAGGGAGAATTTAGGGGATTTTGGGAGGTTTTGCAAAGGTCTCATTTTGCGACTTTGCCGGACTATGCGCGGAATGACGGATTGCTGTCATCCTGCGCGCAAGTCGCAGGATCTTTGGCTTTAAAATCTCACAGACCCAAAGCAGCCCATTCTTCCAGCAGGGCAGGGCGGCGCGGTTTTTGGCTGTAGCGCGCTTTTAAATTATCGGTAAAGGCCCGGATGCGTGCCTGATGGTGTGGAAACAGCTGATACAGGCTTTGGATGCGTTTGCCGTTTTCCTTGTGATCGCTGCGTTTATTGCCGTGTTGAACCCATTGCGCCAACAGCGGCAGATAAATATCCAGTAAAGCATCGCTGTATTGGGGCGGAAACCGGGACAGATAGTATTCCAAGTGCACTATAAATTTTGCCTTGCGCAAGCTTTCCAGCAATAAATCAAACTGTTTTTCTTCCAGCAGCAGCGGTTGCAGATACTCTTCGGAATGCTGTTTGGCCAAAGATGCCAACAGTTTTTTCCATTCTTCCGCCCATTCTTGTGCAGGGATACTCTGTTTCCACAAGCAGTAATACTCAGGGTTAAACCTGCGGTCGAAGGCCAATTCTCTGGCCAGTTTGCCTATCGGTTTGCCCATGTGCTGCCACACCGTCAGCAGGATTTTTTTTCCACTCGAACAGGGTACCGTAATGCCCTTTCTGTTTAGCCAAGGCGATGCCCTCCAGCAGCAGGGCCTCCATACGCGGCCAGTCTTGTTCTGCTTGTGCGGCCGCCAGTGCTTTTTTGCGAAAGGGAACCAGATGCAGATGGGCGGCCAAAAGTTGCTGTGCCGCTTCGCTTTGTCCGCGCGCTTCCAACATATCAAGCGTGTATTCCAAGCAGGTTTGCTGTTCCCATTCGTTGTCGCTGGATTTCAGCTTGGCATCCAGCCATTTTTCCCAAGCTGCAAACGCCCCCTGTTCCTGCCAAATTCGTGCACGCAGCAGATATAAGTCCCAGCCGAAGTCGCCAAAATCAAAATAAACGGGCTTTTTCAGGCATTTGTCCAGAAAATCGAGCAGCTTTTGCGAATAGGGCGGCTGTGCCAAAACCTGTCCCAGCAAATCAATGGCATAGCCCAAAGCCGATGCGATTTCACCTTCCGAATCATCGGAACGCTCCAGCGCCGACAACAGACGCGGCATGGCCAGCGGCAGGGCTTGTTCCAAGGCTGCATCGCCGTCCAATGCCACGCCTTGCAGCCATTCCTGCGCCGCCAAGCCCAAATCAATGGCATCGTAATAGTCGTAACCGCCACGCGGTGTTTTGAACAGCTTTTTGATTTGGGCGGCATACATATCACGGCCTTTTTCAGGCAGCAGCAAAACCGTCAGCCGCTCCCGGGTTTCCCGGTTTTCTGCCAAGCGCAGCAGTAAGGCGCGCAAATCTTCCGCTGACTTTTGCTTTAACAAGTCTGCCAATTCGTCTTTTGCATGCAGCACATCATCGGCTTGCAAAGCAAACCACAAAGCCGCCATATGTTTGCAAGCGCCGTCCACCGGACAATCGCACCCGCCTTTGCGCAGCTGTTGCGCATCATCCAATTCCAGCCACACCCGATAATGGTAAGAACCCGCGACCTCGGCATGATAACGATGGCCGCGCTTGCCGGTTACGCTTACTGCGCCTTCCAAGAAGTACTTCCAGCCGCGTTCGGCGGTGGTAGGTGAAAAAATTCTTTCATTATAGGGATGGTCAGGCATGGGAGAAGGCTTTCAGGATGGATGTTGGAATAAGGACAATTTATCGGCTTGGTTTTCAGGCAGTCTGGATTGGACTGATAGGTCAGTATTTATGGCTGCCAAGCCCGGTATTTCACGGACTCGAAATATTGCGTCAATCATGGATACTGGAGCGAAGCAGATTATCAGCAATCCCAAAGATAACGCTTCAGGCATACATGGTTGTCGTCTTTTAATTCCACCCCTTCCGCACGCAGCAAATCCGCCTGTTCCGCCCAGCCCGGCGCCAAACGCCCCGCCGCATTCACCACCCGATGGCAGTGATAACGGCCGTAATATTCCGCGTTTGCCAATACACTGCCCACCAAACGCGCATTCTTTTCCCGCCCGATTAGGCGTGCAATTTGTCCGTAGGTTGCCACCCGCCCGGCAGGAATTTCTTCGACTACAGACAAAATCTCAAATGCCAAACGCTCGTTTTTGGGGCGGGCGGGTTGGTGGGTGTGGGAGGGGAAACCGAGGAAATCAGGTGGTAGGGGGAAACTGGTTTTGGACATTTTAAGATGGTCTGTTGTTGCAATCTGGTTAGCTTGCTTTTCTAAATGGGTAGAACACGGTTTTCAGGCAGCTTGGCCATGAGGGCTGCCTGAAAATCATTTGTTGATCTGTTCCCACTCCTTCATCAATCTTTTCACCGACACCGGATAAGGCGTCTTCAACTCCTGCGCAAACAGCGATACGCGCAATTCTTCAATCTGCCATTGAAACGCTTTAAGGCCGTCTGAAACGGCTTGGCCTTGCTTTATCAGCGCATCGGTTTTTTCCTGCCACATGGCTTCCAATTCCTGAATATCCGCTTCGCGCGCTTGGTCGCGGGCGGGGTTGCTGCTGTATTTTTCCATGCGCAGGGTCATGGCTTTGATATACACAGGCAGGCGCGGCCATTGGCTCCATGGGGTGCGGCTGGCGAAGCCGGCGCTGAGCAGGGTGTTCAGGCGCGCCCGCAGCAGCGGGGTGAGCGGGTGTTTGCCAAGTTTGCCGTTCAGTTCGGCATAGGCGGCGGCGGTGTCTTGCAGGTAGCGGCTCACGGCTTCTTTAACGGCGGGCAGGCGGCTGCGGGCGCGTTTGATTTGTTCTTTAAAGGCTTTCTCGCTGCGCGGCAGGTCGTCGTCGCCGATAAAGGCGCGGTCGCAGATGGCGGCGGTGAGGTCGTCGCGCAGGGTGTCGGCGCCGATGTGCTTGAGCAGCATGGCGGCTTGGGTAAAGCCCTGTATGCCTTTGTTCAGGTCTTTCATCTGCTCTTTGAGCTGCAAGGCCATCAGCGCGATAACGCCGCGGCGGTGGGCGGCTTGGGCGGCATCGAAGGTGTCGAACAGGCGCAGGGCGATGCGGCCGTTTTTTTCCTGTTGCAGCGCCAGATAGCCGGTGAGCTGCTGTTTGCCGCGGGCGAATTTGATGCTTTCGGGCAGGGTGCCGATGTCCCACGCGGTAACGTTGTCGCGCTCGAATTCTTGGGTATTGTCGCGGAAGGTTACGGCGGCGGCCTGGCCGAGCTGCTGCTGCAACTGGTTTAAATCGCGCCCCATGGCGAGCTCTTGGCCGCCGTCGTCGATGATGCGCAGATTGAAATAGCAGTGTTCGGGCAGCCTGAAAGCAGCCCAATCGTTGCTATCGATTTGCTCCAGCAGGCGCATATCGCCGGCGGTTTTGGCGATAAAGCGCGCAAGCTGCGGAATAATCGGCTCGCTGTGGTTGGGGTTGCTCTCTAAAAAGCGGGTGGTAAATTCGGGCACGGGCACGCAGATGCGGCGGATTTGTTTGGGCAGCGCTTTAATCAATAGCTGGATTTTTTCGCGCAACATGCCGGGCACCAGCCATTCGAGTTCGGCGGCGTTGATGCGGTTGAGCACGGTGAGCGGCAGGGTGAGCGTGACGCCGTCGAGCGGATGGTGCGGCTCGAAGCGGTAGGCCAGCTTGAATTTGCCGTCGGCGTTTTTCCAGAATTTAGGGAACTGCTCTTCGGTAATGTGCGCTGCCGCGTGCTGCATCAGGTCTTCTTTGCTTAAAAACAGCAGGCGCGGCTTGTCGCGCTCGGCGGTTTTGAGCCAGCTTTGGAAGGTGCGGATGTCGGCCAGGGGGAGGGTTTTGCCGTGTTGTTCAGTTGTAGGTCGGGCATTTATGCCCGACGGGGGTTGTGCCACGTTTGCGTCGGGCATGAATGCCCGACCTACGGCTGTGCTTTCAGACGGCCTGTAATATTCAGGCAGCCTTTGGTTGTAAAACTCAAACAAAATCTCATCATCCACCAGCACATCCTGCCGCCGCGATTTGTGTTCCAGCTCGGTAATTTCTTTAATCAGTTTTTTGTTGTGGATAAAGAAATCGGCCTTTAAATCGCATTCCTGCGCCACCAGCGCGCCGCGGATAAAGAGTTCGCGGGCTTCTTCGGGGGCGACTTTGCCATAGGCCACGGGGCGGCGCGGCAGCACGGTTAAGCCGTAGAGCGTAACCCGTTCGCTGGCCACCACTTCGCCGCGTTTCTGCTCCCAATGCGGCTCAAAATAATGATAGCGCACCAAGTGCGGCGCTTCCTGCTCTATCCATTCGGGCTTGATTTCGGCCACATCGCGGGCGTAAAGGCGGGTGGTTTCGGTGAGCTCCGCCGCCATCACCCATTTGGGCTTGCTTTTGAACAGCGCCGAGGCGGGGAACAGATGGAAATGGCTGCCGCGCGCGCCGGTGTAGTCGTGGCCGTCGGGCGATTTTATGCCGACGTTGGCGATTAAACCCGTGAGCAGGGCGCGGTGGATTTGTTCGTAGCCCGCTTCTTTGGCGGCGCGGATGCCGGCGCGGTGCTGTTTTTTATCCAGTTGTTTTTGCTTCAGTTTGGCGGATAAATCCTGGTCTTGCTGTGGTGCCGATGCCTGCAACTGCACCTGTACCGGCGGCTGCCTGAACGCCTTGTCCTTGGTGGTCAAACCCATTTCCACGGCAATATCGGCCAATTGCTTGTGCAACTCGCGCCATTCGCGCATACGCAGGTGCGACAGGAAATACTGATGGCACCACTGCACCAGCTGCTTATTGCTCAAACCGCGGTCGCGCTCGCGCTGGAAGCTGTCCCAAATATTTAAGTAGGCGAGAAAATCGGATTGTTTGTCGGTAAAGCGCTCGTGCGCCTTATTCGCCGCTTCGCGCGCTTCCAAAGGCCGTTCGCGCGGATCTTGAATGGAGAGGGCGGCCACGATGATGAGTATTTCCGCCATACAGTCGTGCTTTTGGGCGGCAATCAGTATCCGCGCGACTTTGGGGTCGATAGGCAGGCGCGCCATTTGCTCGCCGAGTTTGGTCAGGCGGTAGCGGTTGCGGGATTCAGGCAGGCTTTTAGTGTGGGTTTCAATATTTTGCATATTCGTAGGTCGGGCATTGATGCCCGACATTTTTATTTCGTTTTCGGTTTTGTCGGGCATGAATGCCCGACCTACTCTTCAGACGGCATATTGTGTTTTTAGGTTTTGCATCATGGCTTTTTATTGATCAAGAAATGCCATTGGCACTATCTGCGTTTTGCGGTGTTTTTATGCGTTTGATTGATGAGGCTATTTTATCGCATACGGCTGCCTGAAAACAGAAAAGGCTATTTCGTTTGAAAAAATGTGGATTAATGACATTTTTTCATTTGAAAAAGTGTATAATCTGCCAAAAATAACCCATGATTTTTTGTAGAAGCTTGCCCATGCAACGAAATATTACCCAATCCCTGGAAAAATGGAAAAACCAGCCCAAGCGCAAGCCCCTGATTATCCAAGGGGCAAGGCAGGTCGGAAAAACGTGGGCGATGAAGCATTTTGGCGGGCAGCATTTCGCCCAAACCGCCTACATCAATTTTGACAACAACCCGCGTATGAAAACGCTGTTTTCGGGCGATTACGACATCAACCGCCTGATTTTAGGCTTAAAAATCGAAAGCGGCGTGGACATTCGCGCAGAAGATACGCTGTTGATTTTCGACGAAATTCAGGAAATGCCCCAAGCCTTGTCTTCACTCAAATATTTTTACGAAAACGCACCGCAGTTTTATATCATGGCCGCAGGCTCGCTACTGGGTGTTTCGCTGCATCATCAGGTTTCGTTTCCTGTGGGCAAGGTGGATTTTCTGCCGCTTTATCCGCTGGATTTCCATGAATTTCTTACCGCGCTGGGCAAGCAGGATTTGGTGCAGCTGCTGGAAACGCAAGACTGGCCGCTGATTTCCGCCATGAAAACAAGCTATATCGACTTGCTGCGCCAATATTATTTTGTCGGCGGTATGCCCGAAGCGGTGCAGACCTTTATCGATACGCAAAATTTTGATGCGGTTCGCCAAGTGCAGCGCAATTTGCTGCTGGCGTATGAGCAGGATTTTTCCAAACACATAAAAGACGGACAAACCGTTCAAAAAGTGCGTGCCATTTGGTCGTCCGTGCCCGAGCAGCTGGCCAAAGAAAACAAAAAATTTATCTATTCCAATCTGCAAAAAGGTGCACGCAGCAAAGATTATGAAATTGCCTTGCAATGGCTGAAAGACAGCGGCTTGGTGCATTGCGTGCCGCGTATCAAAAAACCGCACCTGCCGCTTTCGGCCTATCAAGACAACGCGTTCAAACTCTATGGCCTGGATGTCGGCCTGCTCGCCGCGCAAAGCCATTTGGACGCGAGCGTGTTGCTGGAAGGCAGCCGCATTTTTACCGAGTTTAAAGGCGCGCTCACCGAGCAATATGTGTTGCAACAACTGATTGCCACACAGGAAAACCCCGTATTTTACTGGGCAGCCGAGCGCGGCACGGCGGAGGTGGATTTTGTGTTGCAGCGCAAGCAATCGGTTATTCCGATTGAAGTGAAAGCGGAAGAAAATTTGAAAGCCAAAAGCTTAAAAGTGTATGTGGAGCAGTTTCAACCCGAGCAGGCGCTGCGCTTTTCCATGGCGGATTATCGGGAGCAGGATTGGCTGGTGAATGTGCCGTTGTATGGGATAAGTTCGTAGGTCGGGCATTTATGCCCGACATCGTTGTGCTCATGGTTTTTGTCGGGCATAAATGCCCGACCTACTCGTAATCAAAATCTTGGGTAATTCCACCCCAATCTTCCGGATAAACACCTTGTTTTACATATTTGTGAAACGTGGAAAGCGGCCAATCTTTTGCTGCTTGCACATAACCATGTTTCACAGGGTTGTAATGAATGTAATCCATGCAATTTGCCAAATCTTCATCATCCCGTATGCAATGCTCCCAAAACCGCTGCTGCCAAATGCTGCTTTGGCGTTTCTTGATTTCATTGGCGGTTTTTGCGATATTGTCGTAATGCTTGCAATGATGGCTGACATAACGCTTGATTTGGTTCCAGCGCGTTGAAAAATCGGCATCGTTTTCAGGCATTTGCCAAATGGTATGCAGATGGTCGGGCAAAATAACCAAGGCTTCTATTTTAAAAGGATATTTCTGCCGCACTGTTTTGAATGCTGTTTTTAAAATCGGCATTATACCAATCCAAAAAAATAATCTAAAAAGGATAGGCTTGCTTTATAGCATGCATTATCTTAATCAAGATCCTGCGACTGCGCGCAGGATGACTGTGCGTCGTCATTCTGCGCGTAGCGACAGCGAAGTCGCAGAATCTGTTTCAGGTAGCCTTCTTTTTTATATTTAATTTTTAAATTGGTATTACATCAGGATTGGCCAATATCGGGCGGCGTTGGAAAGTAACCACCGTGAAAAAATACAGCGACCCTTGTCGGTAAAAGCGGCGGTATTGCATGTTTGTTCCGTGTGTATTTCCGTAGGTCGGGCATTTATGCCCGACATTGTTGTGCATTCATGGTTTTTTGTCGGGCATAAATGCCCGACCTACCGACTGCACCAGCTGCTTATTGCTCAAACCACGGTCGCGCTCGCGCTGGAAACTGTCCCAAATATTCAGATAGGCGAGAAAATCGGACTGTTTGTCGGTAAAACGCTCATGCGCCTTATTCGCTGCTTCGCGCGCTTCCAAAGGCCGTTCGCGCGGGTCTTGGATGGAGAGGGCGGCCACGATAATCAGTATTTCCGCCATACAGTCGTGTTTTTGGGCGGCAATCAGTATCCGCGCGACTTTGGGGTCGATAGGCAGGCGCGCCATTTGCTCGCCGAGTTTGGTTAGGCGGTAGCGGGTGCGGGATTCAGACGGCATATTGCGATGGTTTGTTGTGTTTTGCATGGTTTTGTAGGTCAGGCATTTATGCCCGACTTGAACGAGACTTGAATAAAAAATAACAAAACGTTCTATTTGTTTATATTTCTCTCAAAAAAATCCGAATAATCTAAATTACCTAAGTTAATAACAATAAGATTTTGCCTTGCTCGAGTTATGCCTGTGTATATTAATTCGCCAGTAGAGTTTTCATCAATTACAAGAAATGCAGTATGAATTTCCCACCCCTTAAAACTTTTAATAGTAGAAATTTTTAGCATCCCTGCATTTAGCCAAAATCCATGCTTCTTAGCTCGCCTAATTTTATTAAGTTCTTCTTTTAGCGAGGTTAATTTCATACTGACTAAGCTGTTATATTCTTCTTTTGTTTCAAATGTAGTCATTGTGTCTTCATGAGTGCGATCTCTGATTTTAAAATCTACTTCTCTAACTATGTTGATTTTGTCACTCAATATCGCTACATCATTTGAATGAATATCGTATTTTTCAATAAATGAAAAAACAATATCGACAATTAGATTTTCATCGTTTATTTCATGATATTCGATAATAGATGGCTCAAAATCAAATTCTTGTTGTTCAATCAGCATTTCATGTGTGCCATATTTCTGTTCAAGAAACTCCTGCTGAAATTTAATAGCTAATTTTCCAATTTTATCCTTGAATCTAAATGATTTCTTTAATGATCTGTTCCATGCTCCAGGAATTCCGGTAATTTTTATTTCTTTATTTTTATCTAACTCTCTGTTATAAATATTTTGTTTCTCGTCTCCAAAGACAACAATTTCCGTTTTATCATTTGAGAAATAATTAATGACTAAATTAAGCCATTCTTGCTTATAATCTTGGATCTCATCAATAAAAATAGCTTCAAACTTAACTAAGCCATCCTTTCGGCTTTCAAAAAAATCTTCATTATCATAGTCAGCCATCTCTTGAATACTTAACCCATAAACTTCAGCATACTCCTTAAAGAAGCTGTGATAGTTAGAGATATAAAAATTTTCCCAAGCAAAATTTTCCTTTACCTTACTGATTTGGTCATGAATATAATTAATCAAAGAGATATTAAATGTAAGTATTAAAATCGGGCTGTTTGTTCTGAGGTGAGCATTAACAGCTCTTTTTGCAAGTACAAGGGTTTTCCCAGAGCCAGCACTACCTTTAATTTTTTGCTTTTTTCCTTGTTCACTTACAATTAATTGCATCTGTTCAGGTGTGTAAGATACTTCTTGGCTAATTTCTGCTTGGTGAAATGTCGGTTTCAAGTATCTTTTAATACTTTTATATAATTCATCACTAAAAATCCAGCTTGTTCTACTAATGTATGATTCATGCAGTAAATTAAACAGAAAATCTTTATTCAGATTATCGCATCCAATAATCTGAATATATTTATCTCGTTTATTATTTCTATTATTTTCAATAAAACTAAGAATCTCATTATGGGTAGTGTTGTGGAAATATACTGCTGTTTTTATTACGCCATATACATTTTTATTTATAATATTTTCATACATAAACCGATAGTTTAGTTGTTGCATTTTCTTTTTATAGGCATCAACTTGATTAAAGGGAGATGGTATGTAATTATTATTTTTTCTTAGTCGCCAATCCCCATGTTGATCAATGTAATAATGTTCTAAATTCCAATCTTTAACTTCAAAGATAAGAACACCACCCCCTTTTCTCATTAAGACAATATCAGGGTTCTGTCCGTTTAAAAAAGGCTGGTAGTAAATTTCATATTCATCATTCAATGATTTTTGAAGAAAATCCAACAAAGTATTTTCCCCTTGTGTGGGTGCAACACGTTGCTTGTTGATAATTTCTCTTGATGGGATGAGAACTGCCATAAATAATTTCCTTCAAATTATAATAATTTATTTCAGTATCCAGCAGGCTGTTGCACGTGGTGTGCGCCTATTGCTGAGAACTCAGACGTCCTATCTGTTTTCATATGCCACTTCCTCCACCGCCCCCAACTCCAACAACACCTGAAACCCATCATTGATATAACGCGCATCCGGCGCTTCCAAAAACGGAAACGCCGCCACATCGCCCAATTTCAAGGCGGCCATGCGCAGGATGACGGCGGCGAGGTTGCTGCGGATGATTTCGGGGTCGGTAAAGGCGGGGCGGTTGTTGAAATCGTCTTCGGCATACAGGCGCACGGCCACGCCGGCGGAAACGCGGCCGCAGCGGCCGGAGCGTTGGCGGGCAGCGGCTTGGGAGATTTTTTCCACATGCAGCTGCTCTACTTTGGCGCGGGCGGAATAGCGTTTGACCCGCGCGAGGCCGGTATCAATCACATATTTGATGCCCGGCACGGTGAGTGAGGTTTCGGCCACATTGGTGGCGAGCACGATGCGGCGTTTGTTGCCGGTGGGGTGGAAAATTTTGTGCTGCTCGGCGTTGGAAAGCCGCGCAAACAGCGGCAGGATTTCGTCGTCGCGGCGCAACGGCGATTTGCGCAGGGCTTCGGCGGCTTCGCGGATTTCGCGCTCGCCGGGCAGGAATACCAGAATATCGCCGCGCCCCAAACGCGCCAATTCGTCGGCGGCATCGACAATGGCATCGGCGATTTCGATTTCCGCTTCGTCTTCGTCGGTGCTGGAGAGCGGGCGGTAGAGGATTTCTACGGGGTAGGTGCGGCCGCTCACTTCCAGCACGGGGGCGTTGTTGAAATGTTGGGAAAAACGCTCGGCATCGATGGTGGCAGAGGTGATGATCACTTTCAAATCGGGGCGGCGCGGCAAAAGCTGTTTCAGGTAGCCCAGCAGGAAATCGATATTGAGGCTGCGCTCGTGCGCTTCGTCGATGATAATGGTGTCGTAAGCGGTGAGATAGCGGTCGGTTTGGGTTTCGGCGAGCAAAATGCCGTCGGTCATCAGCTTGATGTAGGCATCGCGACGGGTGTTGTCGTTAAAGCGCACTTTATAGCCCACGGCTTCGCCGATGGGGCTGCCCAATTCTTCGGCAATGCGCTCCGCCACCGAGCGCGCCGCCAAACGGCGCGGCTGGGTGTGGCCGACTAAACCCGCAGTGCCGCGCCCAAGTTCCAAACAGATTTTCGGCAGTTGGGTGGTTTTGCCCGAACCGGTTTCGCCGCAGATAATGGTCACTTGGTTGCCCGCAATGGCGGCTTTGATGTCGTCCAAACGCGCGTGCACGGGCAGCGTGCCGTCGTATTGCGGGCGCGGCAGCGCGGCTTGGCGTTTCAACCAGGTTTCGTGAGATTTGGCGTATTTTTGCTGCACCGCTTCAGACCCGCCGAAACGCTTGGGGTTCTTGAAGGCTTGGGTGAGAAAATGGCGGTCGCGGGCGAGGGTTTGCGATAAATCGGGTGTGGGATGCGGCATGGGCGGGAAAAGGGATAATAGGGGTAAAACAAGGGGCGGAATTATAACAGAGCAGGCTGCCTGAAAGGTTTTCAGGCAGCCTGAGTATGCAGCGGCTACAATGGCAATTTTTCAGTTTGGGAACAAAAAACATGAGCGAAAAACTGTTTGTCTACGGCACACTCGGCCCCAAGCGCCCGAATGCGCATGTTTTGGAAAATATCGGCGGTACGTTTTGCGTAGCCTATGTCACCGGTCGCCTGAAGGCCGAAGGCTGGGGTGCGGAGCTGGGTTTTCCGGGCATGGTGCCGGATGAAAACGGCGAGCGCATAGACGGTTTTGTGTTTACTTCCGACACCCTGGCCGATAACTGGCAGGTGCTCGACGATTTTGAAGGGGCGGGCTACCGGCGTGTGGAAACCACGGCGGTGTTGTCCGACGGTAGTCGGGAGACGGTGTGGGTGTACGCTTTGGTGTAAGGGTGGGTGATGTCGGATACAAGTATCCGACCTTGTATGATACGGGTGTAAAAGAAAACCCTGCTTGTCTGACCAAACAGGGTTTCCAAAGCAAAACAGAGTTGGATCCGACCTAGTCGCGTAAGAGCACGCAACGTAGATATTAGCCTGTTTTGCTTGTCC
>NZ_JALJZY010000035.1 GCF_024171525.1 Neisseriaceae bacterium HSC-16F19 | reverse complement strand
GTGACCTTGCCTGCTCTGGATGCAAACCATTCGGGCGTGCGCTGTTGCATGGTGTTCCTTTCGGGCATGAAAAAGCCCCGCGGTGGGCGGGGCGGTGGGTGATTGGGCTTACATATCCAGCTGTGCGGGGCTGATACCGTATATTCGGGCAAACAGTTCTATGGTTTTGCCTTGCAGGCGGTTGCCTTTGCGCTCGTACTGGGATACGGCAGATTGTCTGACACCGGCTTTTTCCGCTGCCTGCGCTTGGGAGAGTCCGCGGTAAATGCGCCAGGCAGCCAACAGGCTGACGTCTTCGTCTATCATGATATTCACGACTTCGCCGGGCACGGTGGCGTTGTCGTTGTCTTTGCGCTCGTACGGGATGCTTTCCCATGCGTCGTCTTCGCCGAACAGCAGGCGTTCATATTCGGCCACGGGCAGTACGACATATTGAGGGGTGCCGCGCTCGTCATTGATGTATTGCAGTTGTGCCATGTTTTGTCCTCTCGGCTGGTTGGCGGGGTATCTGCCCGCGTACTTCAGTATGTTTTGCTTTGACGGCGTTGGATTTCCTGTATTTCGATGATTTTCGGTTCGCCGTCGATGACTTCAAAAAAAATTCTGTAATTGCCTACCCTGAGCCGGTATTGATGGTCGATTTTCTTTAAATCCATGGATACCTGCGGGAAGTGCTTCAGTTCGTCTACTCTGTTGCGGATGTTTTGTACATAGCGACGGTCTATTTTTCCCAGTTGCCGCAGGGCTTTCATTGTCCAATTTATCCTGTTCATTAGCACTGCCTTTGTGAATCCATAGACGTATTATCAGTTAATTATCTTATAATGTCAATATTATCTTATCTTATGTATAAGATTATAAGCTAATAATGGGCGTTTAAGGACTGCCTAACTGAGCAGTTGGCCGATTAAGACGGCGGCGGCGGCTTTGATGGTGTCGAAGGTGAGGCTTAATCCCTTTTCGGTGATTTGGCCTTTGATGCGGTTCCAAGTGGTGTCGTTGCGGATGTCGTCCAAAAACTCGTGACCTTTCCATGTGAGGCTTTGGGCGTACATGTCAAAGCCTTCATTGGTGCTGGTATCTTTGGCGCGGATTAGTCCGGCTTGGTGCAGCAGGCTGTAATGATAGGCTACGGTTTCGGGTGGAAAGCCTTTGATGCTGCCGCTGTCGAGGTAGCCGCTGGCTTCAGGCTGTTCTTCCAGCTTGAGCAGGATTTTGCGGATCAGCTCCCAGTTTCTTTGCATGGTGTGTCTCCAATAGAAAAGGCCGCACGGGCGGCCTTGTTGCTGTATCAGAAAGAGCGGTTTAAGAAAAACTGATATTCAGGTGTCTGCCCAGTTTGCCTGCGGCTTTTTCCAGAAAATCCAGTCTGGTATTGTGGCGCAGGTCGAGCAGTCGGTCTATTTGCGGCATGTGTACGTCCAAGCGGCGCGCCATTTCGGCTTTTTTGACGCCTTGCGCCAGCATTTCGTTTAACAGCAGCACCTTGGCTGTTTCCAAGGCGGGCAGGGCGACTGCGTGCCCTTCGGCAGCGGCGGGTAGGGGAATGGCGCGGCGTTCTTCAAAATAGCCTTCCAAGGCGCACAAGAGGCCGTCCAGGGCTTCGATGGGGGCGGAGTCTGTATCTTCTGCCACGGCTGCGGCTTCGGGAATGTCGGGGAAGGTAATCAGCAGTGTGCCGTTATCGTCCGGTGTCAGGGTGTAGGGGTAGGCCAACATGTTCTGTCCTCTTGCGGCGGATCAGCGCATGGCTTGTTGCGCGGCTTTGGCCAGAAAGCCGCTGCGGGTTTCGTGGCGGGCGGCGGCGTAGGCGTCCACTTCTTGCAGCAGGTATTCCGGCCAGCTGACATTGAAGCGCACGGGGCGGCTGAAGGCGGCCTCATCTACTTCAATCACCACCCATGCCACGGCTGCGGCATATTCGGGCAGTTGGCGCAGTTGGGCAATGCTGCGCGGCTGTTTTTCAAATTCCATGTTTTCGGCAATCATGCCTTCAATGTGGAAGGCGGCGGCAGTTTTGGCGTCTGCAATGGCGTCTTCCACGGTATCGCCCACGGGATAGCAGCCGGGCAGGTCGGGAATAATGATGCCGTAATTGCTTTGCCCTTCATCTTGAAACAGGGCGGCGGGGTAGTAAATCATGTTGCAATCCTTTCTGCGCTTGGCGGATATGGCGGCAGTGGCCGCCCCTTGCGGGGCGGGCTGCTTAAAACCGAAGTCCTGATTTTCTGCGCGCATCGGCTACCTGATGGCGGGAAACGTCTTTTTCGGGATGGCTGATGGTAATCAGGTGCGGCACGCCTTCTTTTTTAAACTGATGGTGGCTGCCTTTCACTCTCACCAATTGCCAGCCGTCGGCTTCGATAATGGCAATCAGCTCACTGCTTTTCATATCCTTTCCTTGTTTGTTTATCTTGTGTGTATTATTACACATCATAGCTTTGTTGTCAAGAATTGCTGTGTATAAATACACATTAAACCGCGCGATGTTGCAAAAAAGGCAGCGCCAAGGCTGCCTGAAAAGCTTAATTCATTTTGGCGAGGCTCTTTTCAAGCCCGGCGATGTGTTCGGGCTGGCGCATGTGCGGGCGGGCTTCAATCAGGAAGCGCTGCATTTTGCCGATCCAGTAGCGCGGCACTTCTGCCCAGCTGCCTGCTTCGCCGGTGTAGCTGCTGCCGATGTGGCGCAGGGCGGGGGTGAGGTGCTGATACAGGCGGCTCATATCGAGGGCGTAGCGGGTGAGTACCGAAAGCTGGTACAGGGTTTCGTCATCCATCATGACGCCGCCTTGGCCGAAACCCTGCCACAGGGCGGGGGTGTTTTCGGCGCTGTCGAGAAATTGGAGGGCGGCGCTGTAGTCTTCCGGCTTGATGTGGTGATAGCTGTTGACCTTGCAAAATGCGTGCAGCTTGCGGTAGACGGTTTGGTGTGTTTCGCCGGTGCGGTGTACACGCTCGTCTACGGTTTGGCGGATGCACTGCTTTTGCGAGGGGGTGAGCTGCTGCATCGCGTAACTGCCGGTCTGGCGGATTTGCGGGATAACCTCTTCAAAAATCCAATCCTGAAATTTGACCGCTTCCGCTTTGTTGCTGCGGAAAATCACGCGGTACAGGTTGGGTTCGTTGATGAAGGTGAGCTGCTGTTTGCCGCCGCCGGTTTGCAGGCTGATTTTGGCAATGCCGTTTTCTTTGAGACTGAAATTTGTTGACTTGGTGTCTCGAATTTCCAGAATTTCGGCCACGTCTTTCAAACAAAACCACGGCTCGCCGTTTTTGATTTCAACACGTACGGTTTGGGCTGCCTGAAACTGGAAAATAGAAATTGAGTTCTGCATGATGGTTTACTCCACTGGTGAGGTTTTAAAACCTTGCCGTCTAACGCCAATTAGGGGGGGCAAGGAACTGACAGGTTGGCGTACCGCTCCAGTGTCACGGCGCATCTTGCGATGCCCCGCCAGTCTTGCCCATTGGCAAGGGGTGGGATTTTATCCCCCCCCTTTAGGGTAAACTTTCATGCAAACAAAAAACCGCACAAGGCGGCATTTGATGCCACTGGAAAGAAACGGAACGCCAATTCCGCACCGCTGATTGAAGCGGTAGCGGTATAGTAACCCGTTTTTTTCGACAGGGCAATAAAAAAGCCTGAAAAAATCGGGCTTTTGCTTAGAAATCCTTGACTTTTATTTTAGTTTAGCCTAAAATAAAAGCATTCGGAAAGCACTAAGCC
This sequence comes from Neisseriaceae bacterium HSC-16F19, assembly GCF_024171525.1. Classification (GTDB taxonomy): domain Bacteria; phylum Pseudomonadota; class Gammaproteobacteria; order Burkholderiales; family Neisseriaceae; genus JALJZY01. Next base: position 9,776 of record NZ_JALJZY010000035.1, on the reverse strand, counting down.
CCGCAAGGTGGCAGCCAAGCGGGGCTAGTTAAGTCCGGATGGAAAGGAGTAGCAAAGATGGTAAAAGTTGTCTTATTTATCATGCTCTTGCTGGTAAGCTTCCCGGCATACTGATAAGGGCTGATTAAGAAAACTAAGGGGTGGCAGAACACCGCGCCCCTTCCATCTGCCGCTACTTTACCCCGTTATCCCGAAATTTTCAAGGAGCGCAATATGTCCCGCATTACACCCGAAGCCAAAAAACGCTATGCCAAAACCGCTACGGCCATCAATCAGGCTAAACTGGATGCGGGCGAATACCGGCAAATCGGCATCAAAGGTAAAGCAGCCGATATTGAAATTATCGAGGCGGCCATTGCCAAAGCAGGCGGCAGCCGTACGCAGGCGCTGCTGAAAATCTGCACCGAATGGCTGGCGGAAAGTCAGGCAAGTAAAAAGCCCTGAAGGTGTCAGGGCTTATTTTTTGGCCTTGCAGGCTGCAAAAAAATCTTTGCTTGTCATGCCTGCCTGTCTTGCCATGGATTTAATCAGGGTTTTGTCAAAAGGGGCGATGTGTTTGTCTACGGTGACTACGAATTTGCCCCGGTGATCGACTCTGATCCATTGTTCGTGCGCTGTGGCGGTTTTGGGCTTCATTTCAAAGCCGAGGCGCTTCAGGGCGCTGCTGACTTCTTTGTATGTGAGCGGGCTGATGCGGTTGAACATTAAGCCATGCAGCTTTCTTCAAAAAATACAGCCTGCTTTTTATTGCCGTTTTTCGCGGCCATAAATTTCAGCCAGTAGTATTTGGCCCATAAAGACAAAGGTGCCGGGCGGTTTAGCAGCTGATAGGCGTATTTAGGTTCTGCAAGCGCTTCTTCAATCAGGCTGTGCACTTGGCTGTCCAGTTTGTTGATGGCGCCTTCCATAGTATCGGCCTGCGCGGCCAGGGACAGATCCAGACAGACAGCCACATAAAGAGAGCCTGATTTGTAAGCCATGCAGCGGATTAGTTTTTTCATGGTGTTGCCTTTGCGTTTGCTTAAGCATTGCTATGTTAGGCGATGGGGCGGGTTTAATCAAGAATTTGTTTAAACCGCTAAACCTGCGGCAGGTAGCGGAACGGGCTGCCTTTTCAGGCAGCCTGTGGCCTAGAAGGGCACATCGCTTTCGATGTCATCCATCGGCTGCGGTGCGGAAGGCTTGGCGGGTTTGGGCGCTTCGCCGTCTGCTTTGCTGCCTTGCAGGGTAATATCGCCTACATCGATTTCTACGGATGTGCGCTCTGTGCCGCTTTTATCGGTGTATTTGCGGATTTTCAGGGTACCGAATACGGTGGCGGGGCTGCCTTTTTTGATGTACTGCGCCAGCTTTTCGCCCCGTTCGCCGAACATTTGGCAGTTGAAAAACTGTGCTGTCTGTTCGCCGTTGATGTAAACGTTTTCGGCAATGCCGAAGGATGTTACGGCGGTGCCTTTGGGGGTGTATCGGGTTTCGGCGTCTTTGGTAAAACGGCCTGCTACTGCGATGGCGCTCATGATGCGGTCTCCTGTGCGGCCTCAAAATCGGCCTTGCGTTTGTCGTAGGTGTCTTTGATTTGTGGGCGCTGCTCTTTGGCGGCGGCTGTCCAAGCCTCTTTGAATATGGCTTGCAGGTTTTCCAGTGACTGCGCCTCTTTCAGTGCGCGGACGGTATCGGGCATGTTGATGCCTTTGCTCTCTTGGCCGTGCGTGTTGGTGGCATCGGCGTCTTTGTTGTCGTCGATGGCAAACAGGCCGCAGAGGGCATATTTGCGGGCGTAGCTGCTGGCGGCGCCGGTGATTTGGCTGTCGTCCATGCCTTTCTTGTCGTGCGGTTCGCGGGCAAGGGCGGTGCAGTGGATGCTGTGTTCGCCGTCGGTTACGGTGGCGGTGGCTTTGATGTAGGTGCGCCCGCCGTGGACTTCGATGCTGTCGGCGATGGTTAACACAAGGCCGGTTTCTGCAAGCAGGGGTTTGACGGCCTGCAAGATGCTTTCGGCGCTACGGTATTTGTATTTGCCGAAACTGTTGTATGCGTCTTTGGGGGCGTTCAGTTTGGTCTGTACCTGATTGAGTTTGGCGTAAAAGCTCATTTTTAAATTCCTTCCAGTGGTTTTTAGGGGCTTGGCAGTTTCTGCCGCCGGTGTTGTTTTCGTCCCAGCCGTTTTGTTCGCGCGGGTCTGTATTCATGTCACGCTCCGGTGTGGCCGCGCCGGTTGATGGCAATGGCGCGGGGTTTGGGGTTGAGGGGGATGGGTTTGATAAGGCTCTGATAGTGCGCCATGGCTTCCGCCTGTTGGCCGATGGGATAGCGCACGATGGGTTTGCCGTGCTTTCTGGCGCGTTCTTTAGGCTGCCAGATGGGCGCTTTGGCGGGTACAAGCTCGCCGATTTCCCAGTGCTTTTTGTTGGCGCTCAGGCGCAGGTAGTAGTTGGCCATGCTCAGCCCTCAATCCTGTGCACCACGCCGCCTTTCAGCGCGCGGCGCTCGTCTGAGGTTTGGCCGTTAATGCTGCTGATTTTGTCTGCGCCCAATAATTCGGCGGCCTGAATCTCCACTACTACGGTTTTGATGATGTTTTCGCTGATTTTGCTGGCGGCGTGGGCGGCATCGGGCGATACCTTGCCGCTGCGCAGGCCGTCCAGCACGTCAAACAGGTTATCTCGCAGTTTTTCGGTTGCGCTTTGCATGGCGGGTTTCCTTTTTCAATTCGCGGTTGAGTTTGGCTGCTTCGCGCAGCTCCGGCGGGATGGCCAACAGTTTCGGGTCGGCAGTGAGCATCAGCAGGTTTTCGCGCAGCGCTTCAATGGGAAACAGGTATTCAGCCCATGCCATTTTGGCGCCGCGCAATACGGCTTTGCAGATTTCGATTTTTTCGTGATTGACCAAAAACAGGCTGGGAATAATGAAGCAGTGGCGGTAGGCGGCTTCGTCACTTAAAGCGGCGTTGTCGTCTTCTTTGACGATAATCACGAAAATATCTGTCTCGAATTTATTGCTGCATTTGATGCGGTATTTGTCTTCTTGCCCGCGGTTGCTTTTGCAGCCTGCGGACGTTTTGATGTCGATTTTTGCGCCGTTCAAAATAAAGTCGTAGCAGGGGTTGTTGTGACGGATAGACAGATTGGTATTCACCGCTTCGGGCAGGTGTTTGTGAAAAATCTGCTCGCCCATGCGGCCTATTTCACCCGCCTTGCTGTTGACGATGGCCGCTTCGGTAATGCGCAGACAGCCTGCGTGGCGGGCAATCATGGTGGCCTGAATAATGCTCAGGCCGACTTCTTCCGCGGCAGCCCGCAACGGTGCCTGTTTGTAGAGGCTGATAAAGCGGTCTGCCTGTTCTTGGGTTGCGCCAAATGTGGATAACATTTCAATCTCCTGAGGGTTCGTACACCACGCCGCGCATGATTTCGTAGTCCGTCATGCCTTCGACAATCTCGCGCAGGGTGTCTTCTGCTTGGCGGGCGGCGGCGTCTTGGGCGGCCATGCGCTCTTGTGCGGGTGTGGGCTGTAAATGCGGGTCTGCTGCGTCCATAGTGGGCGCCAGCGCGGCTACGCTGCCTATCATGGCCAGTGCGACCATGCCGGTGATGATGGTTTTCATGATGTTCTCCCTGTGGTGATTTATGCGGCTGGGTGCGCTGTGCTGATTGCGGGCGGGATGCCCTGCACACCCATGCGGATAAATGCCCGTCTTTCCGGGCTGTCTGCCTGCCGCGATAGTTCGAGGAATCACAGTAAAGGAGTTACTATCCGCGGGCGCTCGGCTGTTTTGACCCACCTGCCGAGTGGGGCTGCAAATCACCTATCCCTACCCAAGCGGCAGGGGTGAACGTGCGCGGTGGCGATTACCCGCTCTCGGCAGACGGTGGGTAGCGACCCACACCGCCCGCGTATCGCGCCATACCCTCTGCGAATACACGTTCACCGCTGCCGCCTGGGGGTTTCAGGCAGCCTGTTTGCGCGGCAGTTGTTTTTCGGCTTGGCCGATTGCCCATGCGTAGGCGGTAAATTCGGCTTCGTCTGCAATGAGCAGGGCCATGGTTTCGGCTGTTTCGTTGCAGCCGGTTTCGTAGGCGGCTTCAATCAGCCAGTCGTGCCAGCTGGCGGTATCGCCTTCTACGCCCCATTCTTGGTAGTAGCTGTCTTCGCCTTCGTTGTCGTTGGCCAAGGCGTAGGGCTTGACGGTTTTCAGGGCGATGGCGCGGCAGTCGTCTGTGTAGTATTCGCGCAGGCGCTCTTCACGGCAGGTGATGGCGTCTGCTTCTTCCAGCTGGCGGTAGTAGTCTTCCATACCCCAATCGGGGGACATGTATCCGATGTTGCAGTTCATGGTTTTCTCCCAGTGAAAAGCCGCCCGTGGGCGGCTGTGTGGTTTAGGCTGCTTTGTTAAGCAGGCGCCAATAATTGAAGCTGATCCATTGCTCGAAGGTGCCGCCGCAGGCTGCAACAATGCTTTGCTTCACACACTCAAGGGCAATGTGCTGCGGCAGTACTTCGCAATAGGTGTTGTATTTGTTGCTCAGGTGTTCCTGCAAAAATGTCAGGTTGTGCCGTTCGCTTTCAGGCAGCCATTTTTTCAGCTCGTACAGGGCTGCGGTGAGGGTTTGGGCTTGGCGTAATGCGGTGGTTTGCATGATGCGTCTCCTTGCTATTGTCGTGGTCAAACTCTTAATCAGGCAGCCTGTTGCCAAGCTGCCTTGTTAAAAATTTGTCTCGCAGTTTTCCGTAGGCAGTTGCCCGTTTTCTGCAATTTTGTGCGGCTGCCACTTGGCTTTCGGCCCTGCCAGCCAGCTTTTAAACTGGCCTCGACCCCTTTTTTATATCCCGCGCGGTAGGTCTAGGCTCGTGCGGCTGAAGCGGTGTTTTGCTTCGATGGGTGTAGTATAGAAAACTAAACAAAACAGGTCAAGAAATATTTAGTGCTCTAAACTAAAAAAGTTCAGAAAACTAAACATAGCATTGATTTATAACTGAAAAAAGTTTGAATTTTCTTGACCGCGGCTGCCTGAAAGCGGCCTGTTTCGGCTTAAGCGGCTGTTTGGGCGGGTAATATTTACTTGACGGGTATTTGACGGGCGGCAGTATTCAAGGATTACTTGAGAACTGGGGCGGGGTGAGGGTGTATATTGACGCTATACGGTGCGGGGTGTATAGTCACGCTATACACTTTAAGGCATGGCCGATGATAAAGAGCTTTAAGCACAAGGGTTTGCAAAAATTCTTTGAGACGGGCAGCAAGGCGGGCATACAGGCGGCGCATGCCGGTAAGCTGCGTTTGCAACTGATGGCCTTGAACCACGCCGCAGCGCCGCAGGATATGAATGCGCCGGGCTGGAATCTGCATCCGCTGGCCGGAGACTTGGCAGACCACTGGAGCGTGAAGGTGAACGGCAATTGGCGGCTGACCTTCCGCTTTGCCGACGGTCACGCGGAAGTGGTGGACTATCAGGATTATCATTAAGAGGAGCTTGCAATGAATATGCACAATCCCCCGCATCCCGGTTTGGTGCTGCGGGAATATCTGGGTGAAACCAGCGTCACGGAAGCGGCAAAGCATTTGGATGTGACCCGCGCGGCGCTGTCGCGGATTTTGAACGGCAAGGCGGCCATTAGCGCGGATATGGCGGTGCGGCTGGGCATTATGCTGGGTACGTCTGCGGCGCTGTGGTTGGGTATGCAGTACGAGCATGATTTGTGGCACGCGCAACAGCAGCCGCATGATAATGTGGTGCCGCTGAATCCGGCGGCGGTGTGAAAACGGCGGCGGCTTGAGGGCTGCCGCTTTTTTTGGGCTTGCTTATCCGGCGCCCAATCTTGATTAAGGGCTGTTCGCCCTTGTTTGTTTTATTTATTCAAGCAAATCATTCTTTTAGCGGATGTCGGCGAAATGGGTTTCGTCTACATGCCTTGCTTAACAGTCGGCTACGGGCTGTAGTCAACTGCGGATTGACGGCTGAGGGGCAAAAGAAAACCGCCGTGAAGGCGGTTTCTGTGTAGCTAAAACTGCACTAGCGGGCGGCTGGTGTTCAGGCAATATCGAATATGTGCAGGCGTTTTATAGCGCCGTCTTTGGTGCTGGCTTTGGCCTGTATGGTGACGGTTTCGCCGCTTGAGAAGGCGCGGATATAGGGATTGTCCGGGTTGCTGATTTGCGGATCAAATATCTCTGCGGCAATGCGGTCTTTCGGGTCTGATCCGGCAAGGTTTACTTTGGCGGTTTTTCTAACCTTGTCCAATTCGCTTATTTGGACGGTGAATTCTTGGATGCCGGTAAGCTCGTTGTCGGCCAGGCGGTCTATTTCCGCTTTGTCGTTTTGGTTTATCGTGCCGGTGTTTTTTCCGTCTTGAACGATGCTGATCCGCTCGCAACTTTCCCCGATGGGCGCGACTGCCTGCCGGACAGACGGGCGCAGATCGCCTGCCATTTTGTCGATAAGGGCGATTAGGGCAAGCGATGTTTCCTGGTCGCGGTTGCCAAGCTGGGCAATGGCTTCGCTTAAGGCTTCTTTCAGGTGTTTCATTTCTTGTTTGTTCTGGGCATTTCTGTGAAAGATGTAGGGAAGCAGCGCCGCCATCATAACGCCAAAAGAGCCAGACAGTAACTGATTTTGGCGGACAAAATCCAAAACAGTATCCACAGAAAAGCAGTTTGCCCTTGTGGCTTGGGCGCAGACACGCACTGTTTGGGCATCGCTGCGTTTGTTGTATTGCTGGGTGGCGGCAAAGTGCGCGGCAGTGGCAATGACTTTGGCGAAGCCGCGCAGGGATTCTCCCAAACTGTCCAGCTCTACGGCGTGCTTTTCGGCGTCTATGCCGTCGTAGCGGATGGTTATGCTCCAGTCCGACAATTCCATGATATTCCTTTCTTTCAGGCAGCCTCAGGGATACAGCACCATGCTGGCAAAGACGCGGCCGATAATGTCCACTTCTTCCCCTAATGCCCCGGTCTCTTCCGGGTAGGCTTCGGCATTGAAGCTGATAATGCGTACGGTGCCGTTGGCATTCTTGCGCAGGATTTTCACGCGCAACAGCTCGCCGTGGCGGATGGCGTACATCTGGCCGTCTTTGATATGGCGGCTGCCGGTATCCACGGCCACGGTGGCACCGTCGGGCAATACCGGTTCCATGCTGTCGCCGGATACGTTCACACACACGGCCTTGCCTTCCTGCACGCCGCATTTGCGCAGGGTGGACTTGGCAAAGGCCAGCTTAAAGCCGTTGTAATCTTCTTCGCCCACGGTGCCGGTACCGGCAGACAGCGCCACGTCTTTGTAAAACGGCACGAGGGCAAATTCTTCCGGGTCTGGCGGGGTGTCGTCCGACCAGCCGACTATCTGGCCCACGGCGGAAACGTTGGATTCTATGGGGCGGATTTTCTGCACGGTGGCCGCTTCTTTGTATTTCGGACCCGTGCCGTGTGCCAGCCATTCAGCCGAAAAGTTTGTTTTCTTGCCAAGCTGCAACAGTGGTTTGCTTCCAAGCCCTGTGATGCCGTTAAACCACTGGTTAACCAATCCCTTTGATACGCCTGCAAAATCAGCAAGTTGCTGCTGTGTGTTAAGGTCGTGTTCTTGCATTAATTCCTGTAAGCGTTCTTTTAACGTAGTCATATCAATATCCTATAAATAATCGTTTAGCAGTCTAAACTAAATTGCGTTTAGGGTGCTTGACGTTTAAATGTTTAGTTAACTATACTTGCGGTTAGTTTTCTAACTTGGAACGACTATGAAACATATCGAATTTATCAATGCCTTAGGCGGGGTTATCCAAGTTTCCCGCATTTGCGGTGTCACTAAAGGGGCTGTTTCCCAATGGAAGACGCGCCGTATCCCGCCTGCACAAATGAATTTTCTTAAAACCAAATTCCCCGGCGAGTACCGAAAAATCTACGGAACTAAGCCATGACTGAATTATCAGCCGCCCTTTACGAAAGCGCCCGCAAAAACGAGCGTGCCATATTGCACGCCCTTGCGCGGGTGACGGCGCGCCATGTGTGCGATGTGTCCGGTCTGTCGGAATCGCAGCTGTCGCGCATGAAGGAAGAGCGTCTGGAACAGTACTGCACGGCACTGGCGGCCATGGGCTTGAAAGTGGTGCCGGCGGATGCGGTCACGGTGTCGAAGGCGGAAAAGAAATTTATGGCCGAAAAGATGATCGAACACTATCAGGCCATATTGGAAGCGGAAGACTGAAAGGATTTGAGATGGCTTCATGGTATCCGCAACACAGTTGGGCGGATTACGGCATTGAGCTGTGGTTTGAAAACGGCAGCCTGTTTGTTTCCGACCCTGCACGAGCGTCCGAGCCGCCGCCGGGTTTTCTGCTGCCGCTGGATTTTGGCTGTATCCGCTTCGAATACCGGCTGACGGTTAAAGACCGAAGAATTTTCCAAGCAGCGGAATGGTTGCCGGAAGGTTGTCAAACGCAGAATCAACAAGCCTTGTGGTCAGATGTTTTAGGGCTTCGCTCGGAAGTTCTTTAAGGGCTTTGAGCAGGGTTTGTTTTTCTGCCTGCGAAATATCTGCCGATTCTATCCGCGTATTTGGCGCTGATTTCGTCCAATTGGTCGGCATAAAGCGAAGCAGGGAATGCGTCTGTGACGGCGCGAAGGATTTCGAGCTGTAAATCCCGGTTGAGTTTCATGTTTATCCGTGGGTGTTTGTTTGTGGAAATTCAATCATACCACGGCGTTAGCGGACGTTTTAACCGCCGGGCGGGTGGGATGCCCGCCGAAAGGATGAGCTGTGTTTTGGTTTTTGCTACTGCTGTTTGCCATCGGCCTTGTGAGCGGTTTTTTAATGTGGTGGACGGATTAGACGGCTGCCGCGCATGAAGTAGGGAAAGGCGCCGGTGCGCAGCCAGTAGGTGAGGCGCAGCGGTTGTGTGCTGCGGGTGCAGAAGCGTAGGACTTCGTCTGTGGCGCTGATGATGTTGCGGTCGTGCACGAAAAAGGGCGCGAGCTGCGGCGGGGTGGTTTCCATGCTGTAAACGACTGCGCCGCTCGCATCGTATTCGCTGCGGCAGCCGTATATGGGCCTGTCTGCACGCAATGACAGCACGGTATAGCCATAGGCGGCTTTTTTGAAGCTTGCGCGAAACATAAGGGCTTCGCCGCCGTCTGTCTGCAACGGCAGTGTGTAAATGTCGATTTCGGGCATGGCGGCGATATAGCGCCGGGCAAAAAACATGGTGAGGTTGCCTGCGGCAAAGCTGGCCATGCTGAGCAGGATTTCAAACAGTGACATACAGATATTCCCGTGCGGATGGCAGGCCATCATAGCACGGGGGAATGGAGATTTAACCATGCGTGAACGTTTTTGGTTTTGGGCGCTGTGCCGCTCAAATGACTTGGCGGAATTTTGCAGCCGCCGGATGTGTAAGGCGATTGGGAGACGGAAATGAGCATGATGTTAATGGCCAAGGCCATGTCGTTGAAGGTGGGCAATTCGGTTCGCAAGCTGGTGCTGCTGAAGCTGGCAGACCAAGCCAACGATAAAGGGGAATGCTGGCCCAGTTACCAATCTATCGCCGAGGCGGCGGAATGTTCGAGGAAGACGGCGATCGAACATATCGACTGGCTGGCGGCGAAAGGCTACCTGAAGATTGAAAAACGTGCCATTGGCAAAGGTCAAAACCTGACCAATGTGTATCGCCTGACTTTAGAAAATGGTGGCGAAGCTGCTACACCACCTAGTGTAACTGCTACACCACCTAGTGTAACTGCTACACCACCTAGTGTAACTGCTACACCACCTAGTGTAACTGCTACACCA
>NZ_JALJZY010000034.1 GCF_024171525.1 Neisseriaceae bacterium HSC-16F19 | reverse complement strand
CGAAAGGTGTACAAATCACATCTGAAAGGTGAAAAGATTCCCTTTTTTGAGTACACCTATGGAGTCTATGAGCATAAGACATTGAAAAGTATATTGAACCCGTCAGCAGTTGGCGGCTCGGTTTGCGAAAGGTGTACAAATCACATCTGAAAGGTGAAAAGATTCCCTTTTTTGAGTACACCTATGGAGTCTATGAGCATAAGACATTGAAAAGTATATTGAACCCGTCAGCAGTTGGCGGCTCGGTTTGCGAAAGGTGTACAAATCACATCTGAAAGGTGAAAAGATTCCCTTTTTTGAGTACACCTATGGAGTCTATGAGCATAAGACATTGAAAAGTATATTGAACCCGTCAGCAGTTGGCGGCTCGGTTGACGAAAGGTGTACAAATCACATCTGAAAGGTGAAAAGATTCCCTTTTTTGAGTACACCTATGGATGCTGGGTTTATAGGTGAGCTATCAGGTAGATCGTTTGTGCATTTCAATAATCAATTATAAAACATAGATTATTCTATTTTCTTCATGCTTTATTTTTGTGGTAAGGGTTAGTTAAAGGTGAAAATATTATTGTTAGAAAGGTGAAATAACTTTATGTTGACAATTTTCACCTTTTGGATAAAATGCGGCCATGTATTTGCCATATTATGAGGTTCGGGCCATGAATAACCAGCAAAAAGTAGTGTTTAGAACCCCTCAGTCATTGGTGCATATCAGGCATTCAATCACTTTGATGCAATACAAGTGTTGGTTTCTTTTGCTACAGGAGTATAAGGAACATTTGCAAAATGGGTCCGAAGTTGATGAGGACGGTTTCGTTTACATTCCGATTAGTAAAATTTCGAATTACCTGGGATACAAGCCTAGCGTTCGAGACCTTAAAGATGATTTGGAAGTACTTAGGCAAGAGCCGATTACTATAAATTACCTTGGGAAAGATGGTCGTTCAGCCACTCATGGAACTGGTTTTGTTTCTGAATGGAGAGTGGCCCATAACAAAGTGGGCTTTGTACTGCCATCTTTTCTAAAAACTGTTTTGATGATGGATAAAGAAACTGAAAGATTATTTTCAATATTAAATTGGAATATTTTCGGTTTATTTACCAGTAAATACGAAGCCATTATTTACAAGCTGTGTAAGGATTACCTGCCTGATGGGGAAACGCCCTTGTTTACGGTTGATTATTGGCGGGAATATATTGGATTGGGAAGTGAATATCCGGAGTTTAAAAAATTAAATCAGATCACTATAGCCTTGCCCGTTGAAAACATAAATCAAAGTAGCTTTTGTGATTTATCTATAGAGGTTGAGTATTTTCGTGAATCGCGAAAAGTACATTCATTCAAGTTTAAAATCAGACCTAGACGGCTTGATATTCCTACAAACTCGCAGCTTCCCGAACTTTATGACTGTTTTAATGACATGCGTGTAATGTATGATCTAGACAAACAAATTGCACTCATGGAGAAGTACACGGAAGAACAAGTAGCAGCTATTATTCAAAGGGCAAACGATTATGCAACGGATCTTGAGTCCAACAAGAAGAAAGTAAATATTTCTGCCATTTATCATAAAGCTTTTGCTGAGGGTTGGGGTCTTGAGGAGCTTAACGGTAAAAAGGCAAGAGAAGAGGCCAAGCGGATTAAAAAAGAAAAGCAGATTCAAGAGCAGGCTGAGGCCGAACTTAAAACTGAAGCAAAAGCAAAATACAGGGAGTCAATAGAAACCGCTTTCTTTTCTTTGGATAAGGATCAGCAGGAAGCCATTCTGGACAGTATCGAAATGGTTCTGGACCCGGTATTCAGTAAGACATTCAAGAAAGATCGCAAGGCAGGCATTATCCCCACTTCGCTGTTCACCTTCCATTTAGCCAAGGTAGAAAAAGCATTGTTCCAACAATACAGTTAACATCTAGCCCGATACTTTGGTTTTGAGCTTTCCTGGCTGCCGGGCTTCCCTGTAGTTCTATAGCGACTGTAATCCCCTCCTGCATCTGGTTCAAGTGCAAGACAAGTGGCTTCGCCACACTTGACCCAGATGCAGGAGGGGCTTCTTTTGGCCGCATCAACTACAGGCAAACCCAGTCAACCAGAAAAAAGGAGGTGCATATGTTCGGCAATTCCGTTTGCTCATACCCCGTCCGCGGCGAATTTGGCAACAACCAGTATCGTGGTAACTGCACAGGTTACATCATTCGCGATTTTGTTGAGAGCTATCTGAAATCAGGCGGCCTCTTTGCAGACCCCAGCATTGGTGGCGGAACAAGTGTCGATGTTGCCCGCGAAATGGGCTTGGATTTTTTTGGTACAGACCTTCACTCAGGCTTTAATCTTTTGACCGATGACTTCAAGACAGTCATGCAACGGGAGGCTAACCTGATTTGGTGGCATCCGCCCTACTGGTCGATGATTCAGTATTCCGGCAACCAATGGGGAACGGAAGCCAATCCCTGGGATTTGAGCACTATGGATTTGGCCGACTTTTGCGAAGCAATGATTGTGGCCATGATGAATATCCATGACGCGACAGAAGCCAACGGCCACTATGGCATCCTCATGGGGAATATGCGCAAAAACGGTCAATACTTCAATCTGAGCAGCATGGTTGAGCGTATTGCACCCGGCCGCTTGGTGGATGAAATCATCAAAATCCAGCATAACTGCACCAGTGACAGCAAACGGTATGCAGGTAACGGCAAGCTTGTCCGAATCGCACATGAAAAGCTGTTGGTATTCCGCAAAGACAAAACACAGGCCATCTATCTGCTTCACAAACTGATGCAACGGGCCAATAACAGTGTAGCCATGACTTGGCGGGCGAGCATACGCCGAATTCTGCAAGCCAGCGGAAAGCAAATGAAACTGGCTGAAATTTACCAGGCTGTGAAATCCTATGCCGACACCAGACAGAACAATCACTGGCGGGCAAAGGTACGACAGGTTTTGCAAGACGAGCGGTTCTTTCACCGTGTAGCGCCTGGGTTGTATGAATTGCAGACAGCATGAACTGAGCCAGCGTAAGCTGGCTTTTTTATTTAAATAAGTAATATGTAATACATAATATAAAATATGTAATTGACAATATCGAATAAATGTTATATAATATGTATTCATTATTGCAAGGAGAGTGCTGATGATAATTGCCTGCCTTAACCAAAAAGGAGGTGTGGGTAAAACCACACTGACGTCCAATCTGGCCTACGCTTTGAGTCAAAGGGGTTATAAAGTCTTGTTGGCCGACAGTGACCCGCAGCAATCTTTGATGAACTGGCATGCTTTGCGCTCACAGCTGGGTGTGGATACGCCATTTAATGTGATTGGTGTGAATGCGGGCATGAAAGATACATTGCCCCGGATGGCCGAAAAGGACGGTTACGATTTTGTTCTGATTGACGGTGCTCCGCGCATGACCGACTTGGCGCGGGCGGCCATCATCATCAGCGACCTGGTTATCATGCCCATGCAGCCTAGTTCATTCGATTTGTGGGCTACCATCGAGCTTCGGCAGGTCGTGGAGGAGGCTAAAATTTACAAGCCTGAGCTGGTGGCGGCTGTTTTGCTGAACCGGGTTATCAAAAACACAACCTTGGCCAAGGAAATGTTCCAGGAACTGGAAGAAGAAAATTGGACATATTTTGATACCCAAATCGGCCAACGGCAGGCTTATCCAAATGCTGCCAGTCAAGGCCTGACCGTATTTGAGACCAAAGATGCGGCTGCGGCAAAGCAGGAAATCAACAGCATTGTGGACGAAATTCTTAACTTTAAAGGAGCATGACATGGCTTTACCCAAACCCGAAACCCTCAGAACCGACAAAGACAAGGCCGAGCCGCAAAAGCCGGCGGTGGAAAACTGGATTGAGCAAGGCAAAGAAGAGGGACAGGCTGAACCCAAGAAAGCCCGCAAGGGAACCAGCATCAAAATGGATGAGGATTTGTTTCTGGCCATTCGATATTACTGTCTGGAGAACAATATCCGCTTCAATACCTTTGTTGAAGATGCCATCAAAATCCATGCTGAAAAACACGGCGTGGGCAAAAACTGATACGCCCATTCAAACCGATGCGCGGGCTGCCTGTCTGGCAGCCCGTTTCTATCCTGCCCGAAACTGTGGGCTTCTTTCCAAATCATTAAGGCAGTTCGGCAAACACCGTGACTGCGTCACCGAGTATGCCGAACGTTGTTTTGTGCGGCCTGTAACCAGACCGCACCCTTTCAAATGCAAACCACCCCTTCCCCGTGAGGGGCAAGGCTGGCCGCCTGGCGGCCCTAGTTTTCTTTCTGGATAAATGGCCGATGTGGGCAGCGCCGGTCGTGCTGTTTACTGATGTCTAATCCCCTAACCACCCGAATGCAAGGCCAAGCCTTCGGTGTCTGCGACAGCCTTGCATTCGGGTGGCCAGTGGATTTGGGTGACATCACAGCACGGCCGGGCCGGGCTGTTATCTCAACCATTTATCCAAAAGGAAAGCCTTATGAAAACCATCTATATCACCACCCGTTTTGGGTCACAGGTTCAAGTGGCGACTTGGCATAAAGGCAAGCTCGGTATGCAGCGCTCTGGGAAAGATGGTGTGTTCAGTATGTATCCGCCGGAAAAAATGTCCCTGAAAAAAGCGTTGCTCCGTGTCGAAGCTGTTTACAGCTGGGGTGATTTCTCTCCGGTGGCGGTCGCTCAATAAAGGGGCTGGCCGCCCGGCGACCACTCCTTCCCTCTCTCTTATATTTGAAAGGTTACACCATGGGTTTGGACATCAATGCTTATACGGTTTCGGCCGAGTATGCGGGCGAGCGTCAGTTTGCCTTGGGTATCTATGACAAGGGTGGCAATCTGCGGCCTGAGTCGGGTGCGGAAAAGGGCTTGGCTTACTGGAAGAATTTTTACCAGCTCCAAGAATGGTTGGCAAAGCTCTATTACAACAAAGGCGGTCGGCAATTCATGTTCAATTGCTGTACGGTCAGAATGGATCGGTCGGATTTGGACCGGCTGGAACAGGAGCTGGGAACGGTCGAGTTTGCAACGCTGGGCGGTTGGGATGACCCGGATGAAGACGATTTGGCCGAGGCCCGTGAATTTATCGGCCGGGCGCGGGCGGCCATTGATGAAGGTAAGGTGGTGGTGCTTGACTCTTGGTGGTGAGTGAATTGGCTGGCCGGGTTTTGCCCGGTCGGCAGCCGGCGGCGGATGATATTTAAGCCGATACAGCGGTGGCTCTACCCTGCCCGATACTGTGGGCTGTATTGTGGGTTTGCAGAGTGTTTGGCAAACACCGTGACTGCGTCACCGAGTTTGCCAAACGTTATTATGTGCGGCCTGTAACCAGACCGCACCCTTTCAAATCCAAACCACCCCTTCCCCGTGAGGGGCAAGGCTGGCCGCCTGGCGACCCTAGTTTTCTTTCTGGATAAATGGCCGATGTGGGCAGCGCCGGTCGTGCTGTTTACTGATGTCTAATCCCCTAGCCACCCGAATGCAAGGCCAAGCCTTCGGTGTCTGCGACAGCCTTGCATTCGGGTGGCCAGTGGATTTGGGTAACATCACAGCACGGCCGGGCCGGGCTGTTATCTCAACCATTTATCCAAAAAGGAAATCCCTATGGGTCTGGACATGTATGCTTATGCCGTGTCTGCGGAGTATGCAGATGATTGCCAACACGATATTCGTCTGTGGGAAGATGAGCAGATTGAACCCATCGAGGCTGCTCAGGCAGATACTCAATTTGCCTATTGGCGCAAATTCTATCAGCTGCATCGATGGATGGAAGAGCTCTACTATCAGAAAGGGGGTGAAGATGAATTCTTCAATTGCCGGACGGTCAGACTGGAACTTGAAGACTTGGACAGGTTGGAATGTGCTTTAGGGACACCTGAATTTGCCAGCTTGGGCAGTTGCGGCGAACCTGACCCGGAGGGCTTGGAATACACCAAGGAATTTATACGGCGGTCTCGTGAGGCGATTGACGGCGGGCAGGCTGTGTTCTACGACAGTTGGTGGTGAGTGACTTGGCTGGCCGGGCTTTGCCCGGTCGGCAGCCGGAGGCGGATGATATTTTGGCCGATACTGTGGCGGTTCTACCCTGCCCGATACTGTGGGTGGCATAGTGGGTTTGCGGTGTGTTTGGCAAACACCGTGACTATGTCACCGAGTTTGCCAAACGTAATTATGTGCGGCCTGTAACCAGACCGCACCCTTTCAAATTCAAACCACCCCTTCCCCGTGAGGGGCAATGAGCTGCCGGCGGCAGCGGTTGAGGCGGCCGGCCATACTTCACCCGATACTGTTCGGTTGCTCTTTTTCTGGATACCGGTTTCAGCCGATCAAGTACCCGCTTTGTTTAGCGTGAACCCTAAATTTCCACACCTGCCCCGTCAAGGGCAAGGCGAGTGGTTGCACCACCCTTGACGGGGCAGGTGTTCCAATTTGATCAGGATTCACACAAAGCGGGCCGTACCTGATGCGGCATTCTGAAAAACCTTTATCCAAAAGGAAAACCTCCGATGAAAATTTCCTTGCTCCATTCCCCGGCAGTGGCGGTGTTCAATTTTGTCTTTGGTCTGAACCTGTCTTTGTTGATGTTGGGTTGCTATATCAACCTGCCCTATTTACGCGAAGGCTCAACCCATATAATGTTCTGGAGTTTGTTTGTCGGTACGGTGCTCACCACCGCTTGGGCTTATGTGGATATGCGCAATCAGTTGCGCGGTTGAATGAAAGGATACGGCAATGTTCTATGTTGATTACCGGGAATGTGTCATTCATGAAATCTCCGAAGAGGATGTGATTAACCAATTCGCAGATGCGACTACGTCACCCCGTGGTGTGATGCCCCGATACTTTTTTGAAGATGGCGCAATCTGGCGCTGGTCGGCTTTTGGCCATCGGGAACATGTTGAAGACATTTCCAAAAGCGATGCACACAAAAAGCTGTTGGCTTGGGCCATTAATGATGCTGTAGATCAGTACAGCATTTTGATTCATCCAACAAAAAAAGACGTGCTGCAGGAGATACAGGATTACATTGATGATTCGGGTGCCTGGGATTTGGATGATGAGCGCGATGTTGAATCCCGCAATCGGTATATCGAATTGTTGAATAAAGAGTCCGGTAAGTAATAACACGGGTTTAGTGAATAAAATCCATAAGGAGTTGTCTGATGCTCGCACATGAATTCAATGTGAAGTTTGTCTGCCATGCCAATATCTGCCGTTCACCGATGGCGGAATACCTGCTCCGCAGCTATGTTGAAGAAGCCGGGTTGGGCGGCAATATCAGTGTAAAGAGTGCCGGCATTGATGGTCGCTTCAGAGGTCATTACATGCACGAAGGGACATGGAATGTGCTGATGGACCATGGTATTGAATCAGATGACTTCATCAGCAAAAACATTCAGGAATCCGATGCGATAACTTACCGCTACCTTGTGGCCATGGATGATGATGTTCTGAGCGAAGCCCGCTTCTTTTATGGAAACAGTCTGAGTGAAGGGCAGCTGTTTAAGTTTACCGAACTGGTTCCTGGGCTGGGATACGATGGTGTACCGGATCCAATCATCACCCATGACTTTGATGAAACTTACCGTATCATCTCCACCGGTTGTCGGGCTCTTCTTGAACGAATCCGTGAGGACATGCAAAAAGTGACCTAGTCCATGCTCCACAGGTGGTCTTTCACATCCGGATTCATATCCGCCACATACTTCTTTGTTCCGCCGCGCCGCTGTTCCAGGCGCTCAATCACCGGTATCAGGCTGTTCATTGTTGGCTGGGCGAGGAATTTACCTCCCCAGCCAAAACTTTTTCTCCCGTAATACTCTTTGGATGTGCGGATCGACACATGTCCGAACATGGCCGCTACATCGACATCATCAACTTCAGCAGCCTTGGCGTTGGCAATGGCCTGATGCCGTAAGCTGTACAGGGTTGTTCCTTCTACAGCATCTTTTTGCGATGGCCGCAGTCCGGCATAGGTTTTGCCTAATTTGTGCAAAATGACATTCAGATTTTTCTGAATGTTGGTGGCTGCCCTGCTTTCGGCCATTTGTTGATCGTAGCCATAACGGGTTTTGTATTGATCGGCGGTTTGAACGTAATAAGCAATGAGCGCTGATGCGCTTTTTAAGGCCTCCGCCGGGAGCTGATGCAGCATCAGCTCCCGGTACTCACCATTGGCACGTTCATTACTGTTTTTGGAATTGTCCACAACCAGGACATTTTTGCGGCTGCCGGTGGAGAGATCGACACAAGCACGGGCGTGCATCCATTCGTGCGGTCGCAGGCCTAGATGAACGTTGGCCTGCAGGTAATGCAGTAATGCGCTTTCGGCGGCGGTCATTCTCCTTTTTTTGGATAAGGTGGCAATGCAGTATTCATAAAAATCCTGGTCAAAAAATTTCCGGGACTGGCTGTTTGTGCGTCCGGAAGCAGACAGGCTGTCTGTGACTACCATATTGCGTACAGAGTCATACACTCCGGTGTAGGGTTCGATGGATCCACCCTCATCGAGAGTGTCTTTAGCCTTCTCATAAATGTGGTACAGCAATGCCGAACGAAATTTGGAAATGTAGGAATGGCTCAAATCGCCGGATTCACTGACAACGTGCAGGTAATCGCTCATATCCTGGAACGAAACCTGTTCGGGTGATTTGGGTTCGGAGTCTTCATCCAACAGATGGGCATTGAGATGCGCTGCAGTCTTTTCGGCAAGAGTTCGGAGCTTTTTACGGTAGTGCGCAATGGTTTTTTGGTTGATTTCGGCATTGATTTCTTCATCACCCATCAAACGGTCAAGTAGTGTTCTTTTGGCAAATAATTGCTTCATGACGTAAATCCTGTACTCAAATTCCGCCGCCAGATTGACGGGGCAATCTGGCAAAAAACCACA
This sequence comes from Neisseriaceae bacterium HSC-16F19, assembly GCF_024171525.1. Taxonomy (GTDB): domain Bacteria; phylum Pseudomonadota; class Gammaproteobacteria; order Burkholderiales; family Neisseriaceae; genus JALJZY01. The sequence goes on along the minus strand of NZ_JALJZY010000034.1, from coordinate 5,697 downwards.
GGCCTTTCGGCCTGCTGCGCTAAAGCGCAGCCAAATATGTTGGCATAAATTCCGATGTAGATGGGCTCAATAATGTTGGCAATAGATGCCCATTTAAAAGCGGGTTTCGGTTGTATTTTTTATAGAAAATCTGTTGTTGTTCGCATTATACCCCTTTTCTTTGGTTATATTTTTCTTCGCCATTTAAAACCTGTTTTCCGGTCATATTACCCCGTTACTACCCATATATATCCGCGTACTTTGACTAATTGATACGCGTACCCGGTATAATAAAAGTACGGACAAAACAAAAAAAACGCAGCATACCTGCGTTTTTTTTGTCCGTACTTTCATTATATTCACCGAGTACACTACCCAATTAGTACGCGGACCTGGCCGAGCACATGGGCGAGGCCATGCGCCCAGAAAGCATAGCTTTCCCGGCCAGGCAATGGGTAGTAACGGGGTTGTTCTGCCTTGGTGACCATGTTGCTCAAATAGGTTGATATGAAAAGCATAGCCAAATACGTTGGCATTTAAACCAAGACTTCGGCAGCTGCACATAATGCAATTTGAAAGCAAATTGCATATATCCTACATGCGGCCAATGGCGCAACTTTATGCCAAAACGGGGTTCGGTGTAAGTTGTCAGCTGGCCTAGAAAGTCCGTTGTTCGATCCAAAAGAAAGGGGTGGGCTGGAAAAATTGGGCTGTGATGGGCAAATTACTACTAAAGCAGATAGAACATGTTTAAAACCAGATATAAACAGGTCAAACATGATTTACAGTAATAAAACAGGAATAAACAAACAAAATTGGGCTGTAATGGGCTTAGTTTGTCGGAACGCATAAAATCATGTATTATGCGCGTGGTTATTTTTTGGGCTAACACAAAAATATAAAAAATTTATTTTATTTTTTGTGTTATATTTATGATGTTTTTACTTTCCCCATCTTGGAGAAACCATAATGAAGAAACGCTTGTATGTAGCACTCACTGCCCTGGCAGCATTGACTGCCTGCCAGAGCACCGGCCACACCGGTGATGCCGCCATGGCCCAAACCGTCATCGCCCAGAAAATCTCGGTCGCAGCCGATGCGCAAATGGATTACACCGAGATGCTGAATGAAGATACCCGTTTGCGTTATCAACGCCAGGATGACTTCCAAAGCGAATTGATTGATGTGGACTACATAGGCAAGCCCATTCCCATGCTTAACGCCATGGCCAACCGTTACGGCTTCTCCCTGGTGGAAACCGGCAAACGCAAGGATTTACGCATCGTCAATGTACGCATGAAAAGCGTTGCCCCTGTTGAAGTTATGCGCAGCCTGGCCCAGCAGATGGATTACGCAGCCGACATCGTGTTGGACAAGCAAACCAGTACCATCCGTGTCGTCTATAAATAAGGAGCTCCACCATGGCCATGGATACCGGGGCTCCGCCGCCCAATGTTGATCAAATCGTCTCCCAGTACAGCCGCTCCGCCGAGCAAATGGGCTTGGGCAACGTTGCCGAACAAGCCCGCTACACTGCCATTAAAGACAGCGGCATGAGTATCGGCCTGCAGGCCGGTATCAACCATCAACTGCACCAGTTCAACCAGGAAATCAAAAAGCGCGAGCGCGACTTGGATACCGTGTACGATTTTGGCCGCCTGATGATTAAAGGCCGTGTCGTGCCGCCGGTTATCTCCGAGGCGCGGGACATCTATGCGCAAAACGATGACTACTCCCTCACCATTGCCGGTGCCTCATACCGTATCGAAAGCCAGGCCCGCTTCTCATCCGTGCCACCAAACTGGCGCGAATACCTGAACCTGGGCAACGGCAATAAAGACTTCACGCCGCAGATCATGGGTCTGGCACTGAAGAGCAATGAAAAGGCTGTATTTGAAAAAGCCATCCGCGAAGGCTTCAAAGACGGTATCGAACAGGCCAATCAAATGATCAGCCACAACTTCGACCGGCTCAACCGTGACTACACCGGTATGCTGCGCTTCGATACCTTTGTACGCCAAGGCAAGGTAACCATGCCTGTCGTAGCGCAGGCTGACATCCCTGTCACCCACTCCGGTAACACCCTGACTGTGGACGAGACTCTGTTGCGCCTGACCGTGCTGCCTTCATTCAAGAGCGATATGGACCAGTGGCGCACCTGGATTACACCCTCCAAGCTTTACCGCAAGGTAGAAGACGTGCCGCGCCTGCAAACGCCCCAGGAGCGCCGTGACGGCATCCGTAAAAGCCAAAGCCGCCTGTTCAGCGTCAATGAAGGCGGTATGCCTGCCGAAGCCAAGGATCCGAAGTGATGACTGACGGTGAAATCCGCGTAAACGGCAAGCGCCTGGCCAAGCCGGTCACCGGCTTTACCACCCCGCAATTTTTTGCGGTGGAAGACGACCTCAAAAAACTGATTTTTGAAGCGGTGAAACAAGGCTGTTCGGACATCATTCTGATGCCCTACCAACCCGCTTTGATGCTGCAAAGTGACAAGCTGGTGGCTTTGACCACACGGGAGTTGGGCGAGTCCGAGATCACCTCTTTCGTACCTTGGCTGGCCGGACGGGCCACGGCGGTGCAGGACGTGTCCGAAGGCAAGTCGGTCGATTCCCGCTACGAGATTTTTGACCGCACGGATGCGCGTGACAGCCGCGGTAACCGCATACGCTATGCGTTCCGGGTCAATATCTCCGGTGTGTTTGCCCGTGGCGGTAACAGCTACCAGATTGTGATGCGGACGATTCCCAGTGATCCACCGACACTGGACTTTATCAAGATGTCGGCCGACTTCATTCAGCAAACCTGTGTGCCCAAAAACGGTATGGTCTTGGTGTGCGGCGCTACCGGCTCCGGTAAGTCAACCACCTTTGCCGGCATCATGCGCTTTATCCTCGAAAACGATACGCCCATCCAGGGCAATATCATTACTGCCGAGGAGCCCATCGAATACACCTACGACAACATCGTCAGCAAGCATTCGGTCATCGCCCAGTCGGCGATTCCCATCAACTTCCGCAATTTCGGCAAGGCCAACGAAGCCGCCATGCGCCGCCACCCGTTTTTGGCCATGATTGGCGAGTTGCGGGACGAAAGCTCGGTAAAGGCTGCCGTAGAGCTGTCGCTGACAGGTCATCCGGTGTTCGCCACAGTCCACTCCAGCACCGTGGCCACGGTGATTAAGCGTCTGATTACCCGTTTCCCGGTCGAACAACAGGCTTCCGCCATTGCCGACATTGTGGCCACCGTGCGTATGGTGATTGCTCAGCGCCTGGTTCCCCGTGCGGACAGCCGGGGACTGGTGGTCGCACGGGAATATCTGCAGTTCACATCAGATGTAAGCGCCGAGCTGGGTACGATGCAGGACTTGAACCGCATCATTCCGGCAATTCAGCAGATGGTGCAGGAAAAGGGCCACAGTTTCCGCAAAGAAGGTGAGCGCCTGTTTGCCGAAGGGCATATCGATGAGCTGACGCGCGACAGCCTTTCTACGGAAGAAGTGATTTAAATATGGATAAATCCTGTTTAATCAGAATAAAACGGTATTTCATGGGATTTATTGGGCTGTAATTTTTAGAGAGAAGGATGAAGGATGGAAACCCCCAAAGGTCGCTATCACTGGTCAAATACCGCCTTGGAAGCTCAGTTTTGGAAAATTCCGGCTTCTGCCAGTGTGCCCTGGCTGTTGATGCTGTTCTATCCCCGTATGGTGACGTTCTACATTGCCATCGCGCTGACAGTGTTTTTCTCGTATTTGAGCTTTTTCAAAAAAATGGCATTTATGGACTTCGTGCGCTACGTCAAGGTCAGAATCACCGGACGCACCAAGAGCACCAAAAAACTTTTCAAATGATTGGAGAATAGAATGGCAACCGCAGTAAAAGAAGCGAAAGAGACCAAGGCCAAACCGGCCGAAACCAAATTCACATTTGTCGGCATTGATGACGGTCACAGTGATGTAAAAGTGGTTTTGGAAGACGGCACTACATTCAAGTACCCTACCCGCATTGCCTACGGCGGTTTTGCGGCCGATTTCCCAGGCATGGAATCGGCTACCACGGTGTTTGCCGTGGTGGATGCTCAAACCGGTAAGGAAAGCGTCTACACGACCCATGCCTATTTGCAGGATTCCGAGTGCATTGATATTCGCTTTGACGGCTATCCCAAGTCTGATATGAACCTGGTTATGGTCCAAAACGCCTTGGTTAATTCCGGCTTTGCCGGCAAAGACGTGGTGGTCACCACGGGTTTGCCGGTACAAAACCACTATACCAGTGACGGTCATATCAACAGCGAATTGGTGGATGCGAAAGTGGCCAATTTGGGCCGCCAGGTCAAACCTGTCGGCAACTTGCCCATGGCCAACATCGTCAAATCTTATGTGGCCACCGAAGCCATTGCTTCTTTCATCGATGCCATTATGAATATGGACGGAACCAAAAGTGATCTTTACGCCAGATTGACCGGCGATACCGTTGCAGTGCTCGACATCGGCGGTAAAACGACAGATTTTGCCGTGCTCTACCAGGGTGGCCGCATTGTCGATAAAAAGCGTTTGGGCAGCCTGACTCTGGGCATACTCGAATTGAAAGACAAAATCAGCAACTACATCCGCCAACACTATAATCTGAGCAGTATCGGTATGAAACACGTTGAGAGCGTTTTGAATACCGGCACCTTCAAATACGGCGGTAAAGAATACGATTTGTCCAAGGAGCTGGAAGACATGAAGGACGAGTTCGTCCGTCACATTTTCAGCAGCTTGGACCGCAAGCTCGGTGATCTGGGTGACGTGGATTGCATCCTCTGTGTCGGCGGTGGTGCAGCTTTGCTGCGTGAGAACCTGACTGCCAAATACGGGCAGGCCTTGGTGGTGGACAACCCGGAATTCGCCAATGCACGGGGCATGTTCAAAATTGCCAAATACATCGGCAAGGGTGCGTAAATGGATGGCAAATACAAAAACCAAAAGCTCAACCGCAAGCGCGTAGCCATCAATTTCAGCCCTCAAAACCCGGATGATGCCGCCCTGCTCTCTTTCCTTGAAAGGGAAGAGGTCAAGGATGGCGTCAAAGTAAATTTTGTACGCTGCCTGTTTTTGCTCGGCATCAATGCCGGGCAGCGGGGACTATAGGAGTTGCTTATGGCCGCAAACCGCAAAAAGGTTTTGGAGATTGCCTATTCGACCAAGAAACACGCCAAGCAGCTGAGGGAGTTGGAGGAGCTGATTGGTGTTGATATTCTTGATGACAGCGCTGCATGTCGCAACTATCTGTTGAAAGGTTTTCAGCGGTTTTTGTTTGTGTGCACCGCCAAAGGCATTCCCGTAAACCAAGCCATCATCAATCTGTCGGTCCAAGGCCGTCAGTTTGATAGCGGTGCGGAATGTCATGCCAGTATCAGCGAGTTGATGCTGGCACTCGAAGCAATGGAGTCGGGTCGGCAATTCAAGGTGACAACACCTGCACCGGTGGACGTCACTGTGGTTAAATCTGTTCCCGCCGATCCTGCGGGAGGCCAGGCGGCGGATGATGCAAGCGAAGATGACTGGTCTGCATTCGGCAGTGTAACCGGCGTGAGCAGGTAACAATAAATATTATAAAATATTGAATATGTAATATCTATTACAGATTACAGATTACAGATTACAGATTACAGATTACAGATTACAGATTACAGATTACAGATTACAGATTACAGATTACAGATTACAGATTA
>NZ_JALJZY010000033.1 GCF_024171525.1 Neisseriaceae bacterium HSC-16F19 | reverse complement strand
ATCGGTATTTCCTCCTTGTAAGGTCATACCGGTATTGTCGGTGTAAACGATGTCTTTAGGGTGTGATGTAAAGGATGTTATCAGGTTGTACCGGCGTCAGTGTTCCCTCTCCCGCGGGAGAGGGTTAGGGAGAGGGCTGTGAACGGCTGCGGACATCTTGAATGGCTTGCTGCAACATCAAACGTTTAGCCCTCTCCCCAACCCCTCTCCCACTGGGCGAGGGGCTTACGTTGCCGACGCTGTTTACATCGCCGGACGTTATCCAAAGATTTTCCCCGGACAGCAGTGCGCGAACGCGGGAATCCATTTATCCGTTTGCGAATTAATTGTTTTATATTGGTTTTTTATATTTTTACATGGATTCCCGCGTTCGCGGGAATAACGTCGGTTTTATAGTCGAATAAAATAAGAATGAGACAAGGCAGCAAGCCGCAGACATTACAGATAGTACGGCAAGGCGCAGCAACGCCGGATCATTCTTATTTTAAATGACTATATATTTGTGGTGGCGCATGAGGTTTTGCAAAGGTCCCGCCCCACAAATTTGTGCCCGCTTTATTTCCGAAGCTTTTGTGCTAAACTGCATCCTGCTTAAAATTTTTAATCAAATTTAACAAAACGGAGTGCTTATGCATCACGCCACGCCCAAAGTTGCGTTTGCTGCCTATCTCAACGCTCTGGGGGAATTTGCCCAACAGGCAGGTGTGGTCTCTACCGCCAACGCCACCCAAAATCCTACGGCCTTGGCTTGGGAACTGATCGCACCACATCTGCCCGAAGGGCTGCAAAGCGATATGGCACCCTTTGCCAAGCCGGATATGACCGCAGACAATGCCGCCCACACCACCGACTCACAGCATGCAAGCAGTTTGTTGCAATGCATACTCGCTACCGCCACACAACTGGCCTACGGTCCGCAAGCATCGAATCAGCGCCCGGCAGCGGCTCCAGCCCGTTTGCAGCCCCTGTTTGCGCACATCCGTCTGCAAGACACCGCCGCCACACCCCGACAAAATACTGCCTATGGCTATCCCCTCAGCGCACTGAGCCCGCAATCCATCTTCCCGCAGACCGGTGCGGATACGCCAACCCAAGCCGAATATGCAGCCCTGTGGCAAGCATTTGTGCAGGGCTTGGCAGCCATTCCCGCCAGCCATCGCCAGCAATGGGATTTATGGCTGGACCATTTCGATACCCTGTGGCAAACCTATGCCCAAGCCATTCCCGCAGATGCCTCTCCGAGCGGCCGCACCGAAGTTTCGCTGTACGACCACAGCAAAACCGCCGCCGCCCTGGCCGTCGCCTTGTGGCGCTGGCACCATGCCCACGGCCAGACCGACGAGGCCGCCATCTCGCGCCTGCACAACCGGGATGACTGGCAGGAACCCAAAATCCTGCTGATACAAGGCGATTTCTTCGGTATTCAGAATTTTATCTTCGCTTCAGGCAGCCAAACCCAGAAACGCGCCGCCAAACTGCTGCGCGGCCGCTCCTTCCAAGTATCCCTGTTTGCCGAATTGGCCGCCCTGAAAATCCTGCAAGCCTGCCAATTGCCGCCCGGAGCACAAATACTCAATGCCGCCGGCAAATTCATGATTGTTGCCCCCAACAGCGATGAAGTGCATGCGGCCCTGGCACAGGTCAAGGCCGAAATCAACGCCTGGTTTTTGCAACACAGCTTCGGCCAAGTAGCCTTGGGCATAGCCGCCCAAAGCGCCTGCTGTGCCGACTTTACCGAGCCCGAGCGCTTTGAGCGCCTGTTGGCCCAATCCTTTGCCGTACTGGAACAGGCCAAGCTGCAGCGTTTTGAGCTGACCGATGCTGCCGCCACCGTGCTGCCGTGTGATTACAGCCTCGGTGTGTGCCGCTACAACCAGCAACTGCCCGCCGACAGCCTGCAGCCGGAACAAGCCGCCGCGCTGTCCCTGGACCAAATCAGCTTGGGCAGCCTGCTTACCCGGCAAGACCGCCTGCTCATCCTGAACCGGCCACAAGACATCCGCGACAGCCGCCACACCCAAAAATTGCGCCTGCCCATCTTCGGCCTCTACGTTGTGCTGACCGCCGAAGAAGAACTCAGCGGCTATTTCGGCAAACCGGCGCGCGAGGGCCATTTGCTGCGCTGCTGGGATTTCAGCCTGCCCCAAAACGACTGCGATACCCTGTGGCACGGCTATGCCCGCCGCTACATCAATGCCTATGTCCCCCATTTCCAACACGATGACGAATGGCTGGAAGACAAATACCGCACCGTTTTGGCCGATGAAAGCGCCGAAGAAGTACGCGCCGGACAGCCCAAAACCTTTAACCACCTCGCTTGCGAAGAGCGCCGCAGCAGCGATGGCCGCCACTTCAGCGGCAAAGTCGCCATCGCCGCCCTCAAAGGCGATGTCGACAACCTGGGTCTGATTTTCCAGCAAGGCATGAACGAACCGAGCTTTGCCAAAATGGCCGCCTTGTCCCGGCAAATGAATCTGTTTTTCAGCCTGTGGCTGCCCGCCCATTGCGCCCGACACTTCCCCAACTGCTATACCGTGTTTGCCGGCGGCGACGACTTCTTCCTGATAGGCCCGTGGCTGCAAACCCAGCGCCTGGCCGCCAGCATGCGCGAACATTTCAGCCGCTATGTGGCCGACAATCCCGAAATCAACTTCAGTGCCGGCATCACCGTCTGCAAACCCGGCCTGCCGGTGGCCAAACTTTCGGCCTATGCCGAAGAAGCCTTGGAACAGGCAAAACAACACCGCCACCCCGAATATGGCACCAAAAACAGCTGCCACCTCTACGGCCAAAGCGTTTCCTGGCCGCAATGGCAGCAGCTGGAAAACGCCTTTGCCCGCATAGACGGACTGAAAACCGACTATGGCCTGAGCACCGGCTTTGTATATGGCATGCTCGAATTCAGCGAGGCAGCCGAACAAGAACGCTCAGGCCATATCGAAGCCGGTATCTGGCGCAGCCGCCTGGCCTACCGCATCCGCCGCTATGTCAACGACAACAAACATATAGGCCATAAAAACAATGCTTACCAACAACTGCTGGAAGCCTTTTACCAAAACGGCCTCAACCAACTGGGCGGCGCCTACCGCATCCCCCTGTTCAACCATTTTTACCTGTTAAGAGCGAGATAAGCCATGGACTTAAAGCACATCAAACTGAATGTTGCAGCGGCAGAATTGCCGACGGTTATTTTCAGCGATTACGCCCAACGGGCCGCCGACTACATCACCCCGCCGTCCGATGACCGCGGCCGCGTGCCCGATATCAACAAATCCACCCAATTGCGCAAATTCTATGACGAACTCTCGCTCTGGCACGACAAAGTGATGCATGCGCAAGACCGCGATGCCGAATACCAAAAAGCCGCGCCCTTTATCCAGATGCTCAAAGCCAAAGCCGCCTATGCCCAAGGCCGCGGCCATGTGAATGCCCGCTTTACCGAACTGTTTCAACACATCATCGGTGAAATCGGCAGCCCCGACGGCCTCAAGCACGCCAAACTGTTTTTTGAAGCCGTATTGGGTTTCCGCAAAGCACTGGAACAAAAATAATCTCGGGAGATATCTATGAAACTCAGCAATATCCGCATCTTGGAAGCCACACTGGTATTGGAAACCGGCCTGCACATCGGCGCCGGTGACAACGAAATCCATATCGGCGGCCTCGACAATACCGTCATCAAACACCCCGTCAGCGCCGAGCCCTATATTCCCGGCAGCAGCCTCAAAGGCAAAATCCGCAGCCTGCTGGAATGGAAAAGCGGCGCCGTACAAGAAGCCCCGCTGGGCCAAAACGAATACCGGCATGCACGCAACGAGCAGGAAAAAACCGCCATCAAACACATCCTGCAACTGTTCGGCATCAGCGGCGACACCCAACATGAAGACTTCCAGCGCGAAATCGGCCATACCCGTGCCGCCTTCTGGGATTGCGCCCTCAATCCCGCTTACGCCCAGGCCCTGCGCGACAACAACCTGCCGTTTACCGAAGCCAAAAGCGAAAACCGCATCAACCGCATTGCCGGAACCGCCGAGCACCCGCGCCAAACCGAGCGCGTGCCCGCCGGTGCCGAATTCAGCTTCCGCCTCACCCTCAAACAATTTGAAGGCGACAACCACGAAGCCCTGCTGGAAACCCTGCTGCAAGGCCTGAAACTGCTGGAATGGGACAGCCTGGGCGGCTCCGGCTCCCGTGGCTACGGCAAAGTCCGCTTTACCGGACTCACCCTCGACGGCGACAATATCGACAGCCGTTTCGCACACATCCAACCCTTTGCGAACTGAAACCATGCACGCCTATCAACTGACCTTGCGCCCGGAAACCGCCTTCGGCACCCCGCTGGTGGGCGATACCCTGTTCGGGCATATCTGCTGGGGCATAGCCGAACACTACGGCAGCGACACACTGGCGCAATGCCTGCAAGGCTATACCGGCGGCCAACCCTTTTTGGTGGTGGGCGATGCCGCTCCCGCAGGCCATCTGCCCTTGCCGCAACTGCCCGGCCGCTACTGGCTCAACCCCGGCCATACCGACCGCAAACAACTGAAAAAACGCCATTGGCTGCCTGAAAGCGTCTTGCACCTGCCCAGCCGCCAATGGCAGCAACACGCCCGCAGCGATGACGAAGTTCAAGCCCGACTCATCGTCCGCCACAGCCAGCCGCACAACAGCCTCAACCGCCAAACCCATACCACCGGCAGCGGCGGCCAGTTTGCACCCCACCAAAGCGAACAAATCTGGTATGCCCCCGGCAGCTGGCAAATCTATATGCTGCTGGACGAAAACCGCCTCAGCCTTGAGCGCCTGCACACTGTCCTGCAACACATAGGCCTGTGCGGCTACGGCCGCGATGCCGGCACCGGCCTGGGCAAATTCAGCCTGCTGGCCCTAGCCCCCACCGACCTCTTCGAACGCCACGCACAGGGCAATGCCGTATGGACCCTGGCACCCAGCTGCCCGCAAGGCCTGGGCTATGCCGCACGCCACAGCTATTACCAAACCCAGACCCGCTTCGGCCGCCACGGCAATCTGGCCGCCCGCAGCGGCCGGCCCTTCAAGCAACCCATACTTATGGCCCAAAGCGGTGCCGTATTCAGCGGCACCCCGCCCGGCCAAAGCTGGGTGGGCCAAGGCATAGGCGGGGTGTCCGCCAGCCTGGCAGCCACCGTCCACCAAGGCTATGCCCCTGCCTTGTGGTGGACGCTCGATACCGCCGCCCTTGACGATTAATAGCCACTCTTTTCAGGCAGCCTGTTTCGGAGTACCGCATGTCCACAGCGTTTTTGCACACCCACACCCTCTACCTCACCCCGCTCTCTCCCCTGCATCTGGGCAGCGGCGAAGACTACGAGCCCACCCATTACCTGATTCGCGACGGCCTGCTCTACGCCTTCGACCCCGCCCAAGCACAACTGAACCCGCAGCAGCAGCAAGAATTGCTGGGCGTGACCGCCGGCGCCGACCTGCGCGCCATACAAGGCTTTTTCAAACGCCACCCCCAGCCCTTTATCGACTGCGCCCACCGCATCGTGGCGGTGAGTGAGGCCCTGGAAGCCGAATACAATCAAAGCCTGGGGCAAGTGGTACAGCGCGAACACGGCGGCAAAAACGTACTCAACCGCCTGCACATCGAACGCAGCGCCCTCAATCCGGTGAGCCGACGCGCCTATATTCCCGGCAGCGCCCTCAAAGGCTGTTTGCGCACCGCCCTGCTGGACAAACTGAGCAGCGAGCATCCCCCGCAATCACCGCCCAACAGCAAAAGCGCAGCCCGTTACGAAAGCGAGCTCTTGGGCAGCTTTACCAGCGACATCCTGCGCCTGCTCAAAACCGCCGACTTCAGCCCCCAAGGCGAAGTGGCCACCCAAATCCAATACGCCACCAACCACAAAAAACACCATGTCGTCCACCAAGGCCGCACCATCACCGCCCGCGGCCCCACCGGCCGCCGCGAAACCATCGTCCACGGCCAATACCGCGCCTTTCGTGCCAGCCTGAGCCTGCAACAGCTGCTGCTGACACACCGACCCCACATCCGCAACCCGCAACGCAGCCTGCCCAAAGCGGAATTGCAACCCTTGGACCTGCACAGCCTCGCCCAAGCCGCCAACCGCTACCACCTGCCCCGCTTCGAACGCGAGACCGAGCTGTTGGCCCAACGCCAATTGGTCAATCCGCAATGGCTGGAACACACCCGCCGACTGCTGGAAGCACTGCAAGCGCCCTTAGAGGCCGGACACATCATGCTGCTGCGCCTGGGCAAACACGGCGGTGCCGAGAGCAAAACCCTCAGCAATCTGGCCCAAATCAAAATCATGCAGGGCAAGGGCCAGCGGCCCGCCTTCGAACCGCACACCAAAACCGTTTGGCTGGCGGCACAACAAGCGCAGCAAACACATGATCTGCTGCCCTTTGGCTGGGCCTTGGTGGAAATCGACCCCCAAGCCGAACACACCGCCCTGCAACACTGGTGCCGTGACAACGAACAACAGGCACAAGCCATACACCAACGTATCCAGCAATGGCAGACACAGCAGCAGGCCGCCGCCGCGGCACGGCAACAACAACAGGCAGAGGCCGCCGCACAACAACAGGCGGCGGCTGCCGCTGCCGAAGCACAAGCCCAAGCGGCGGCCCAACGCCAGGCCGAACTGAATGCCCTGCCACCCGGCGACCGCCTGGCGGCAGAATGGCTGGACACCCTGCAAGCCTTCCATTTCGACGCCCGCAACCAGGAAGCCCATACCCGCCTCTACCAACAACTGTGTGCCGATTTGGCACAAGCCGCCGAAACTCTGGAGCGCAGCGCCCAACAGCAACTGGCCCAACAACTGAGCCTGGCCGTCATACGCCGCCACCAGCCCGGCCTGCTTAACGGCAAACGCGAAAAAGCCATCAAAGACCTGTTGCGCCGCCTGCGCGGAGAATAAAAGCCCTATGCACCCGCACGAGCACAATCCCCTCGGTCTGCCCCCACAACTGCCGCTGGCACGCTACCGCTTCGACATCCTCCTCGAAGACCCCCTTATCCTGCCCGAATACGCCGGCTCCACCCTGCGCGGCGTGTTCGGCCATGCCCTGCGCCGCGCCGCCTGCATGACCCGCCAGCCCGAATGCCACGGCTGCATGTTGCACGACAGCTGCCCCTATCCGCGCCTGTTTGCCGCCCACGGCGGCAACGGCCTCAACCGCAGCCAGCAGCATACCCCGCCGCAAGCCTATATTATCGAAGCCCCCGACGACGGCCGCCGCCACTACCGGCCCGGCGAACACTACCGCTTTGAAATGGTGCTCACCGGCCATGCACGCCACCAACTGCCGCTGATTGCCCACAGCTTCAAACAGGCTTTTGCCCGCGGCATTACCGCCGCACGCAGCCGCGGCGGGTTGGCACAGATTGCCGTAGAAACCCCGGCAGGCTGGCAGGGCATTTTTTCAGGCAGCCACATACAGCCCCACCCCGACACCCTCACCCTGCCGCAACACTATCCCGACAGCGCCACCCTGCATATCCGCACCCCGCTGCGCCTGCAACACCAGGGCAGCGTATTGGGCATACACCGCGTCCGCGCCGATATCCTGCTGCGGCAACTGATGCGCCGCGTTTCCAGCATAGCCACCCTCTACTGGCAGCACCCCATCCGCGCCGACTTCGGCCGACTGGCCCAAGCGGCCCGACAGGTGGACAGCCGCCCCCAACTGCAATGGCACGACTGGACCCGCTATTCCAACCGCCAGCAGCAGGCCATGACCCTGGGCGGCCTGACCGGCCACTGGCATCTGGCGCAACTGCCGCCCGCTTTTGCACAGCTGCTGTATCTGGGACAATGGCTGCATATCGGCAAAGAAACCACTTTTGGTCTGGGCCGCTACCACTTGCAAAACAGTTAAGAAACGGTTAAGCTATGATTATCTTTGTTAAGAATGATTTTTTTGGAAACCATGCCTGCAAGTTATTGGGCAGAAAGGAGAAAACAAGACACTGCTATTAGAAAAAAGCCCCATCACTACGGGGATTGAGACGATGAGTTTTGTAGTCTTTCTCATAATAGAGATTAGAAAAAAGCCCCATCACTACGGGGATTGAGACCCCATAACTTCCTCGTGATTATCGAGGACTGAAATTAGAAAAAAGCCCCATCACTACGGGGATTGAGACCTGCACGGGCGGCATACTTCTGAATCTGCATCAATTAGAAAAAAGCCCCATCACTACGGGGATTGAGACTTTAATTCTAGTTTAACCATTGCCCGACCCCTATTAGAAAAAAGCCCCATCACTACGGGGATTGAGACGTTCGGGACACCGTTTATTTTAGGATAGCAATGAATTAGAAAAAAGCCCCATCACTACGGGGATTGAGACCTTTTGACAAGAACGAATATCGTTCTAGGATAGATTAGAAAAAAGCCCCATCACTACGGGGATTGAGACAAATGTGATAGAGCGCTTAATGATCTCAGCAATATTAGAAAAAAGCCCCATCACTACGGGGATTGAGACATATTTTCTTTGCCTTTATAAGAATTATGAGCTATTAGAAAAAAGCCCCATCACTACGGGGATTGAGACACGTAATTTTGCCCTGATACTTAAAGATCCACTATTAGAAAAAAGCCCCATCACTACGGGGATTGAGACAAATGCGTTTTTGCGACTAATCCATTCGCTTTATTAGAAAAAAGCCCCATCACTACGGGGATAAACTTTCCCGTCCTATTCAGGCAGCCACACAAATTTGTGCCGCTGGCAACCTGTCCTTCGCGCCTTGTATCATGGCTTTCATTCTGCTGATCCGCATGGAGGAGCCTTATGACACAACGGCGTTTCTATTTGTTTGCCTATGATATTGCCGACCGGCGCCGGCGTACCCGGGTGCAGCGGCTGCTGCGCGGCTACGCGGTAGGCGGACAGAAGTCTTTGTTCGAATGTTGGCTGACCACACATGAGCTGAACGGGCTGTGCCACACCCTGCCCCCTCTTTTGGATGTCGGTGACCGTCTGCATGTCTTGTCTTTGGGCAGAAACCCTGCGCCTGTCTATTACGGCGGTGCTGCCAGTCTGCGTTACGATCCGTTTATCCTGGCCTGAAGGCGATATCCGATGTGTACCTTGTTTATCGACCGCAAAAATCTGAGTCTGCGCACCGATGGTGCGGCCCTGGCCTTGTACGAGCAGGAACAAAGAGTGGGCACCATACCGCTGCGGGTATTGCAACGCGTGTGTATCCGGGGTGAGGTGCAGTTATCGGCCTCGGTATTGGGCAAGCTGGGCGAGCAAGGCGTGGGGGTGCTGGTACTCAACGGGCGCAAGCGCGCACCGGCTTTGATGATGCCGGCTTGGAAGGTGGACGGTTTGCGCCGTGCGGCCCAGTTTGCCTGCGCCCAAGACAGTGCTTTTTGCCTGCGCCTGGCCCGGCAATGGGTATTGGCCAAAATCGACGGCCAGCGGGCGCTGCTGCAGACATATGCCGATAAAAATGCCACCCTGCACGCCCAACTGGCCAAGCCGCTGGCCGCTCTGGACCAAGCGGCGGCGGCAGCACAACAGGCGGCAGATAGGGCGGTTTTGCAGGGTTGCGAAGGCGCGGCGGCGGCACATTATTTTGCTGCCTTGGCTGCCCTGCTGCCGCCTTCGCTGCAGTTTCACGGCCGCAGGCGCCGCCCGCCCACAGATGCGTTTAATGCGGTTTTGTCTTTGGGCTATACGCTGTTGCATTTTGAGTGGGTAAAGCAGCTGTATTTGGCCGGGCTGGATCCGTTTGTGGGCTTCTATCACGCCCTGGCCCACGGTCGTGAATCCTTGGCCTGTGACTTGATTGAACCCATGCGCCCGCTTTACGATGCTTGGGCCATGGATTTGTTTGCCGCCCAAACACTGCGGCCGGAGGATTTTTCCCTGCGTGACGGTGCCTGCCAAATGGGCAAGGCGGCCCGTCTGCGCTTTTATCCGGCCTTTGAGGCACAGGCCAAGCTGTGGCGGCCGCAGATGTATCAGGCGGTGATGGCGCTGGTGGCCGGGCTGGCCGCCGCCTCCGGCCAGGAAGGACTGGCGGCGGATTCCCCTTTGCAATTGGTGGAGTGATGCAGTATGCGCTGGTTGATTGCCTACGATATTGCCTGCCCCGCCCGTTTGCAACGTGTATACCGCACGCTGTGCGGCCATGCCCTGCCTTTGCAAAACAGTGTGTTTTTGTTGCAGGGCGAAGGTGAGGCCTACCGCCGCTGCCTGGCTGCTGTCTTGCCGCTGATACATGCCAAGGAAGACGATGTGCGTGTTTATCCGCTGCCGAAAAACAGCCGCTGTCTGGCCTTGGGCGGACAAACGCTGCCTGAAGGAGTGTGTCTGCCGGACTATGCGGAACACACCGGCCTTGTTTCCGATTGATCACAGAAAGGATTGCTATGGTTTATTTTGTATCCCGTCATCCGGGCGCAATTGCCTGGATCAAACAGCAAAAAGAGTGGCAGGTAGACCGCTTTATCAGCCACTTGGATCCGCAAGAGATCGCGGCGGGCGATATTGTTTTGGGCACCCTGCCGCTACATCTGGCCGCAGAAGTATGCAAACGGGGAGCGGTATTTTATTTTCTGACCGTGCCGCAGCAAGAAGCGGGACGGGGGACGGAATACACGCTGGAAGACATGCAGGCCATGGCGTGCAGTCTGCGCCGTTTTGAAGTATTGGAATATTGAGGTGAAACACAATGGAAAAATTTGATGTTCATGTCTGCTTGGTATCGGATCAGGCAGTGCCCAATTTTGTGCCGGTTTTGGATGCGGATTTCCGTCCGCAGCAGGTGGTGTTGCTGGTAACACCGCCCATGCAGGCCAAGGCCGATTATCTGCAAGAGGTGATGCGCACACGTTGTCAGGTGCAGGTGACGCAAATCCCGGTGGCCAGTGCCTATGATATGGAGCAGGTGGGCGGGCGCATTGTGGATTTGCTGTACGATATGGACAAGGCCAAGGTGGCGCTCAATACCACCGGCGGCACCAAGCTGATGGCCATTGCCGCTTATGATATTTTCAGGGATATGGGTTATCCGGCCTTTTATTTCAGTGCAGAAAGCAATGAGGTTTTGCTGCTGGGCAAACAGGGCAAGCTGGGCAGCCAGCTCTTGCAACCGCCGAAAATCAAGATTGAGGATTATTTGCGCCTGCACGGCTATCCGGCCCAAGGTCAGGTACGCCAGCAACTGCAACAGCGGCAATGGCTGCCTCTGGCGCAAGAATTGGTGCAGGCCCATCAGAGCCTGGCCCCGGAGCTGGGTGCTTTAAATGCGGTGATCAGCAAGGCAGTACAGTCCAAGCGCCAAGCCCTGCACTGTGACTTGCCCCATGCCGTCCATGCACAGCATGGCTCGTATCTGCTGTCTTTGTTGGAACAATACGGCGTGGCACAGCAACAAGGACAGCAGCTGCATTTTGCCGATGTGGCGGCACGGGACTATATCGCCGGGGCCTGGTTTGAAGACTATGTGTTTCATGTGGCCAAATCCCTGCCCGGTGTGCAGGATATCGCCCTCAATGTGCAGATTGAAAACGCCCGACAGCATATCCGCCAGCACAATGAATTGGATGTGGTGCTGTTGGTCAATAATGTATTGCATGTGCTGGAATGCAAAACGGCCAATCTTGCCAAACAGGCAGAAGGGGCACAGACCGCTTTGTACAAGCTGGAATCGCTGAAAAAACTCGGCGGTCTGCGCACCCGGGCCATGCTGATCTCTTACCGCGGGTTAAACGGCCCCATCCGCGACCGTGCCACAGGTGCCGGCATCCGCATTATTGAACAAAACGATTTATCCGGTATGAAAACACTGCTGGAGAAATGGACTCATGCAAAATAAAAAAATTCTGGTGGCGGTCACCGGCATGTCACCGCAAATCGTAACCGAAACGGTCTATGCCCTGTATCGGGAACAACATTGGATTCCGCAGGAAGTCCATGTGCTCACCACCGCAACCGGCGCCCGCAATATCACCACCGCCCTTTTGGGTGCGGACGGTTTTTTCCGGCGCCTGTGCAACGAATACGGTTTGTCCGATATTGCTTTTGATGCGGAGCACATCCATATTATCCGCGATGCCCGGGGTGAAAACCTGGCCGATATCCGAACTCCGGAGGAAAACACGCTGGCGGCCAACCAGATTGTGCGCTTTATTTATGATTTGTGCCGCGACAGAAATACCGAACTGCATGTATCGATTGCAGGGGGCCGCAAGTCCATGGGCTTTTACATCGGTTACGCGCTGTCTTTGTTTGGCCGCAGGCAAGACCGTTTGTCGCATGTTTTGGTCGAGGCCGATTTTGAACAGAACCCGGCCTTTTTCTACCCGCCCCGCCAAACCGCGCTCTTGAAAACCCCTTCCGGGATGCGCGATGCGGCACAGGCCCGGGTGATGCTGGCGGATATTCCGTTTGTGCGCATGGGCAAAGGTATGCCCAATCTGACTTTGGACGACGAATGGACTTTTTTGGATGCGGTGGGCATGGGGCAGAAACAGCTGACAGACTTCACGCTGGTGCTGGACTGCAACACCATGAGTATCCGTTGCGGTAATGTCGGCCCCATCAAACTGGCCGAGCGCGAATTCAGTTTTTACCTGTCTATGGCCGAGTTCAAACGCGAAGGCAAAATACTGCACCGCAGAGTGGGACACGGGGATTATGCCGTGCTCAAAGAGCGCTATTGGCAGCATTACCAGACTTTTAAAGAGGATTTGCAGGGCCACGGCAGCCAGGCACGGGCTCATCGGGACAAGCTGTATCAGAGCTTGGATATGGAAGACGTATTCAAGGAAGTGCCCTCACGCATCAAAAGCCTGTTGAAAAAACACTTGGGTGAGGCCTATGCCCGATACTATGTGATTAAGAGCAGCGGCAAACGCAATGACCGCCGGTCGGAACTGGCGACCTTGCCGGAAAATATCGATATCATTTACAGGTCATAAAAATACTGCCGCAGGCTGCCTGAAACCCTTTCAGGCAG
Organism: Neisseriaceae bacterium HSC-16F19; assembly: GCF_024171525.1. Taxonomy (GTDB): domain Bacteria; phylum Pseudomonadota; class Gammaproteobacteria; order Burkholderiales; family Neisseriaceae; genus JALJZY01. Next base: position 2,248 of record NZ_JALJZY010000033.1, on the reverse strand, counting down.
CCTGAGACCTTTGCAAAACTGCCTTCAGGCAGCCTAAAGCCTCAGCTGCCGTCATTCCCGCGTACGCGGGAATCCATCTGTCTGTTTGTGAATCCATTGTTTTAAAAATGGTTTCTTAAGTTTATCCATGGATTCCCGCGTACGCGGGAATGACGTCGTTTTTATGTTTAGGGTGGCACATGAGGTTTTGCAAAGGTCTCAGCCTTCCCAATCATCTACCCCTGCCGCCCGGGCTGGGGATAAGTGCCCGGCACCAGTATGGATGTATCCACCTGTTGAATATCGCGGTGGCCGGTAAAGGCCATGGTGATGTCCATTTCCTTGTACAAAATCTCCAGCGCCCGGCGCACACCTTCTTCGCCATAAGCACCCAAACCGTATAAAAACGCCCGTCCGATCATGGTACCGCGCGCCCCCAAAGCCCAGGCTTTGAGAATGTCCTGGCCGCTGCGGATGCCGCTGTCCAACCACACTTCGATATCGCTGCCCACGGCGGCCACAATATCCGGCAAGGCGCGGATGGACGAGAGCGCACCGTCGAGCTGACGGCCGCCGTGATTGGACACCACCAGGGCATCGGCACCGCTTCTCACCGCCGCTTCGGCATCTTCAGAAGTCATAATGCCTTTGATAATCAGCTTGCCGCCCCACAAGTCTTTGATGCGCGCCACATCGTCCCAGCTCAGGCACGGGTCGAACTGTTCCGCCGTCCACGAGGACAAAGACGATACATCGCTGACATTTTTGGCATGGCCGACGATATTGCCGAAGCTGCGCCGCTGCGTATTGAGCATTTTCAAACACCATTCCGGCTTGGTGGCCAGATTGATCCAGTTGCGCACAGTGGGTTTGGGCGGGGCGGAGAGGCCGTTTTTGATGTCTTTGTGACGCTGGCCCAAAACCTGCAAATCGGCGGTCAGAATCAGTGCCGAGCATTGTGCCGCTTGGGCGCGGCGGATAAGGTCGGCCATAAACTCCTTGTCGCGCATCACATAAAGCTGAAACCAAAACGGCGCGCTGGTGTTTTGGGCCACATCTTCAATCGAGCAAATCGACATGGTGGAGAGCGAAAACGGGATGCCGAACTTCTCCGCCGCCCGCGCCGCCAAAATTTCGCCGTCGGCATGCATCATGCCGGTAAAACCGGTGGGCGCGATGGCCAAGGGCATGCGCACTTCCTGCCCCAACATGCGCGTGGCGAGGCTGCGGCCGTCCAAATCCACCAGCACCCGCTGTTGCAGCTTGATGTCTTGGAAATCGGTGCTGTTGGCGCGCAGGGTGCTCTCCGTCCACGAGCCGGAGGCGGCATAGTCGTAAAACATGCGCGGCACTTTCCATTCGGCCACGCGGCGCAAGTCTTCGATACAGGTGATGTGTTGCAGGTTTGGGGAGGACATAGAAGCAGCCTTTTCAGTCAGTGTTGTCAAAAACAAGGTGCACCGCAGGGGCGGTACGGAAACAGACTTGGAAGGCGGTTTGTGTGTAAAAACGACGGATGCTGCGGCCACAGCACGGGAAATCATTATTGTGTTTTGAATGCCGTGCGGCATGGTAGGGCAAAGCCCGCAGGCTGGCAAGCCCCGTTTTCGCCTTTCTGTGGTACTTGGGGTATAATCACAGCAGATTATCCGTGCTGTTAATATAACAGCACTTTTATTCATCAGCCCTTTATAAAGGACCTTATATGTTCCCCGAATACCGTGAACTGATCAGCCAACTGAAACAAAGCGACAACCACTTTGCCCGTTTGTTTGACGAACATAACGAGCTGGACGACAAAATCACCGGCCTGGAAAACAATCCGGTCACCAGCAGCTTGGACGAAATCGACGCCTTGAAAATCCAAAAACTGCACCTGAAAGACGAGCTCTACGCCATCTTGCAAAAAGCCGCAGCTGAAAATAAATAAGGCTGCCTGAACAATAAACGCCGTATCGCATGCGATACGGCGTTTTTGTAGGGTGAAACCACACCATCTGAAACCTTTGCAAAACTGCCTTCAGGCAGCCTAAAACCTCAGCTGCCGTCATTCCCGCGAACGCGGGAATCCATCTATCTGTTTATAAATTCATTGTTTTAAAAGTAGTTTCTTAAACATTTCCATGGATTCCCACGTTCGCGCACTGCTGTCCGGGGAAAATCTTTGGATAACGTCCGGTAACGTAAACAGTGTCAGAAAACTGTCCCTTCTCCCGCCTGGCGGGGGAAGGTTAGGATGGGGGTGGCAGTAAAAAGCTTCAGCAATATT
>NZ_JALJZY010000032.1 GCF_024171525.1 Neisseriaceae bacterium HSC-16F19 | reverse complement strand
CATCGGTATTTCCTCCTTGTAAGGTCATACCGGTATTGTCGGTGTAAACGATGTCTTTAGGGTGTGATGTAAAGGATGTTATCAGGTTGTACCAACATAAGCCCCTCGCCCCGTGGGAGAGGGGTTGGGGAGAGGGCTAAACATTTGACGTTGCAGCCATCCATACAAAATGCAGGCAGCCATTTACAGCCCTCTCCCTAACCCTCTCCCGCGGGAGAGGGAACACAGACGCCGTTATCGTTTCAGGCAGCCTTATTCCTCGCCGTCGTCGTCATCGCGTATGCTGACGCTGTGCTCAATCAGGCTGGGCTTCACATAGGCGGCCACGGCGGAAGAGGATTTCACGCCGCCGCTCAAGCGTTGCAGATAGGTTTCGTCCACATCGCCGGTGATATACACACCGTCAAAACAGGAAGTATCGAAATCTTCAATCGCCGGATTAAGCGCGCGCACCACGGTTTTCAAATCGTCCAAATCCTGGAATACCACGCCGTCGGCACCGATTTCGGCGGCGATTTCGGCAGCGCTGCGGCCGTTGGCAATCAGCTCTTCACGCGTGGGCATGTCGATGCCGTACACATTGGGAAAACGCACTTCCGGTGCGGCGGAGGCGAAATATACCTTGGTGGCACCGGCTTCGCGCACCATTTCTACGATTTCGCGGCTGGTGGTGCCGCGCACGATGGAGTCGTCCACCAGCAACACGCTCTTGCCTGCAAATTCATAAGTCATGGGATTGAGCTTTTGGCGCACCGATTTTTTGCGCGTGGCTTGGCCGGGCATGATGAAGGTGCGGCCGATATAGCGGTTTTTGAACAGGCCCTCGCGGTAGGGTTTGCCCAAGTGCTGCGCCAGTTCCATGGCGCTGGGGCGGCTGGTATCGGGAATGGGCATGATGACGTCGATTTCGTCCAGCGGCAGTTCGCGGCGCACTTTTTCCGCCAGACTCACGCCCATATTCAAACGCGCCTGATACACCGGCACGCCGTCCATCAGGGAATCCGGGCGGGCGAAATACACATATTCGAACAAACAGGGATACAGGCGCGCATTATCGGCACATTCGCGGTGATAAAGCTGGCCGTCCTCACTCACAAACACCGCCTCGCCCGGCGCGATGTCGCGCTCAAACTCGTAACCGAGACTGGGGAAAGCCACCGATTCGGAAGCGACAATATAAGACGTGCGCCCGTCTTCGCTTTTCTTGCCCAAACACAGCGGGCGGATGCCGTTGGGGTCGCGGAAAGCCAACAGGCCGTAACCGGCAATCAGCACCACCACGCCATAAGCACCGCGCACGCGTTTGTGCAGACCGGTCACGGCATCAAAAACCTGGTTCACCGACAAACGCGTGCCCTTGCCTACCTGCAGTTCGATTTCGCGCGCCAGCACATTGAGCAGCACTTCGGAGTCGGAACGGGTGTTCACATGGCGCAAATCGGTGTAGCAGACGTTTTCATACAATTCGTCGGTATTGGTGAGGTTGCCGTTGTGCGCCAGCACCATGCCGAAGGGCGAATTGACATAAAACGGCTGCGCTTCGGCGCTGCTGTCGGCATTACCCGCGGTGGGATAACGCACATGGGCGATGCCGCTGTTGCCGAGCAAATCGCGCATATTGCGGGTGCGGAACACATCGCGCACCATGCCCTTGGCCTTGTGCATATGGAACATATTGCCCTGCATGGTCACAATGCCCGCCGCATCCTGGCCGCGATGCTGCAACATCTGCAAGCCGTCGTACAACATCTGGTTTACCGGCTCGTGGCCGACTATGCCCAACACACCACACATGGTTTGACTCCCGAACAAGAAAAAAGGAATAGCGTAAAAACGAAATCAGGGGCTGAGACCTTTGCAAAACCTCATGCGCCACCATAAACACACAAGCGACGTCATTCCCGCGAACGCGGGAATCCATGGGAAAATTTAAGAACCCATTTTAAAACAATGGATTCACAAACAGGCAGATGGATTCCCGCCTGCGCGGGAATGACGGCCGCTAAGGGTTTGGGCTGCCTGAAACGACAACAGCCGGTGTATTTCCTCTCCCACAGGGCGAGGGGCGGATGTCACCGGATAATTACAAAAACCTCAGGCTGAGACCTTTGCAAAACCTCCAGATGTGGATGCAGTTCAAGGCGTAGCAGCACAGCGAGCGCAGACATATCATATAGATAGGCAAGCGAGCGAGCAGCGCACAACGCAGAAATGCGCCGCAGATGGGGGTTTTTCAAAGGTCTCAGGCTGCCTGAAACCTTTCAGGCAGCCTGTTACTGTGCTTGCGGCTGATACAGCGACAAATACGGTACCGCCAGCTGCGCCAGCGCTTCAAAAACAAAGGCACTGCGGGACGATTGCCATTCGGTGGATTTCGGCAACTCGGTAAACGAGGCCAGGAACACCACCAGCGTGACCAGCAGCACGCCCTTGGCGGTGCCGAATACCGCGCCCATCAAGCGGTTCAGCCCGCCCAAGCCGATGCCGTTGACCGCGGCGGTGAGGCCGCTGCGCAAAAACTGCATGGCAATCCAGGTGATGCTGAACAACAACAAGACCGACACCAGCACCGCCAAAGGTTGCGGGCGGATGCCGGTGAGCACCTGCTCGGCCACGGGCACGGACAAGAGGCGCACCACCACAAAGGCGGCCACCCAGGTCAGCAGCGACACCGCTTCGGCCACCACCCCGCGCAACATGGACACCAGCGCGCAAATGGCGATGGTGCCCAGTGCCAGCAGGTCGAAATAGACCATCAGCGGCTCACCACCATGCCGCCCAAACCTTGGGCCTGGATTTTTTGCAGGGTTTGTTCGGCCTGGGCGCGGTTGTCGAAGGTGCCGGTGCGCACGCGGTACACCGTGCCTTTGCTGGTTTCGCTGGCGCTAATCGAGGTATTCACCCCGGCAGAAGCCAGTTTCTGCTGCACGGCCTTGGCCTGCTGTTCGCTGGCATAAGCACCCACCTGCACTTGGGCTTTGCCGCCGGTTTTGCCGTCCAAAATCGCCTGCGGGTCAGGTTTGGCGGCAGTTTGAGTATTATTGCCGCCGCTCACCTGGCCTGCGGCTTTGTTGTTGAGGATTTCCTGCGGTGTCAGCTTGGTGCTGGGTTTGCGGGTTTCGGTATTGGCTTTGGCGGTATCGGTTTTGGCCGCGGTTTGCGGCTTGGCGGCGGGTTTGGGCGCCGGTTTGGCGGCGGTTTTGTTGTCGGTGTTTTCTTTGGGTTTAAACACCACCGTGGGCGCCGGTGCCTGGGGTTCGGGCTTGGGCGCGGGTTTGCTCTCGGCCTTGGGTGCGGGTTTGTCTACCGTCGGCGTGGCCGGTTTGGCGGTCTTGCTCTCGGTTTTCGCTTCCGGCTTGGCGTCGGCTTTGGCCGCAGGCGGGGTGGCGGGTTTGCTTTCCGCCTTCGGCTGCGGCTTGCTTTCCGCTTTGGCTTCCGGCTGGGGCGCGGCTTCCTGCGGACGTTGCGGCAGCGGCGGTTTTACCTCGGTGGTCACCGCCACCTTGTTCCCGGTTTTGCTCTCGGTTTTGGGCTTGTCCGCCGCAGCGGGTGCCGGGGTCTGTGTCACCACCGGTACATTGCTGCGGCTGCCGCCCTCGTCTGCGCCCGGCGCCGGCTCCAGTACCACCGCGCCTTCGGTTTCGGATGCGGCATCCGCACCGTTTTCAGGCAGCGTCTCCGGTACATCCGCCACCGGCGCGCCGCTGCTGTCCAGCACCAGCTGCTGTTCGGTCACCGGCGCTTCGTCTTGGCCGGAAACGGCCAGCAACAGGCCGCCGGCGGCGGCCACCATGACGACGGCGCCCACCAGACGGCGGCGGTTTTTGCGCTTGAGTTGTTCGTAACTGTCGAGCGGATTGCGTGCATCCATAAAACGTGTTCCTGCTTAGGTCGGTCGGTTTTCCACTGCCAGCACGTCGGCCACCGTGTGGAAGGAACCAAAGGCCGCAATTCTATCATTTTCACCGGCCTGCGATAAGGCAGCCTGCCAGGCAGCGGCCACATCGGCGTGAACGTCCACCGCAGTAATGCCGTGTTCGGCCAGCACCGCCGCCACCGCTGCACCGCTCAGACCGCGCGGGCCGGGCAAGGTGGCTACGCGCCAGTGGTCGAACTGGTCTTTGAGTGTGGCCACCACCGCATGAATGTCTTTGTCCGACAACATGCCGAACACGGCGGTGCGCACCGGCGCATAAGGCAGCGCCATCAGACTGTTGCGCAGCGCGCGCGCGGCCTGCGGATTGTGGCCGACATCCAACACCCTTAAGGGGCGGCCGGGCAAAACCTGAAAACGGCCGGGGTTACGCACCCGCACCAGGCCGCGTTTGATGGCGCCCATATCCACCGGCAGGCGCGCATCCAGGCATTCCAGCGCCGCCAGCGCACAGGCGGCGTTATAGAGCTGAAAACCGCCGCGCAAGGCGGGCATGGGCAGGGCATGGCGGGCACGGCTGCCTGAAAACAGGCGGCTCGCCTGCGGCTGGAAGCGGAACGACCATTGCTGCTGCTCCAAGGTAGTGAAGGCAAAATCGCGCCCCGCCACCAGCAAATCCGCGCCGATGTCGGCCGCGTGCTGCGCCAGACTTTGCGGCACCGTGCTTTGCCCAAATACGGCGGGGCGTCCGGGACGCATCACCCCGGCTTTTTCATAGGCCACCGCTTCGATGGTGTCGCCCAGATACGCCTGATGGTCGAGATCGACACCGGTGATGACCGCCACATCGGCATCAAACACATTCACCGCGTCCAAGCGGCCGCCGAGGCCGACTTCCAGCACCATCACATCCACTGCGGCTTCGGCAAACACCGACACCGCCGCCAGGGTATTGAATTCGAAATAGGTGAGCGAAATATTGCCGCGCGCCGCTTCGATGCGCTCAAACGCCGCCATAATCGGTGCATCCGCCACCGGCTCGCCGTTGATGGCGATGCGCTCGTTAAAACGCAGCAGATGCGGGCTGGTGAGCGTGCCGACACGGTAACCGGCCTCGGTGTAAATATGGGTGAGGTAGGCGCAGGTAGAACCTTTGCCGTTGGTACCGGCCACCACAATCAGCGGACAGGCGGGCACCAAATTCATGCGCGCGCGCACCTCGCCCACCCGCGCCAAGCCCATGTCTATGGTGCCGCCGCTGTGGGCGGTTTCCAGATGGGCCAGCCAGGCGTCTAAAGTTGGAAATGTGTGCATAGGGAGTGTTTTGAGATTTAAAGATAAGGAAACGGATTACAGCAGCCGTAGGTCGGATTCTTGAATCCGACACATGTATACATTTACAGCAGCCTTGCCCAATGTCGGATACAAGTATCCGACCTACAACTAAGTTCGCTTTATCGTCTACATCATCTTGATACAAGATCCTGCGACTTCGCGCAGGATGACCGTAAGCCGTCATTCTGCGCGTAGCGTAGCGAAGTCGCAGAATCCCGCCGCCACAGCCGTATACTTTCAGGCAGAAAGCAGGTCGGCTCTCCGAGCCGACTTTTTATAGTCATTTAAAATAAGAATGATACGGCGTTGCTGCGCCTTGCCGTACTATCTGTACTGTCTGCGGTTTGCTGCCTTGTCTCATTCTTATTTTATTCGACTATAATGGTGTGTGTCGGCTCGGAGAGCCGACCTACGGCAGAGGGGCGTAAAGGCTGCCTGAAAACGACAGGCATGTCGGATACAAGTATCCGACCTACGGATTACAGCGGCGGCGTGTCGTCGGCGGGCTGCATCCAGCGCGCCCATACCGTCAGGCGGCGCCAGGCATCGGCATCGGTCATATCGCGGGTCAGCGCCTGCCACCACACGCGCCCGTCGCCCTGCCAGTGCAATATCATTAAATACGGGCTGATGAGGCTGCCTGGACGCAGACGCACGGCGAAACTCACGCCTTCGTCGGTTTCCAGCGCCGCCCTGCCCCCGGTGTCGATATGGACGGCCAACACACCGCTGCCGCGCCGGTAACGGTAAAACCACAACGCCGCTGCCGTCCATGCCGCCAGCCAAAGCGCACGCCACAGCCCGTCGCTGTAGCACAGCACCGCCGCCAAACCTGCCGCGTGCAGCAGCACCCCGGCCCGCTTCAGCAGGCGCGGCGGATGCGGACGCACGCAAAAAGCCTGCATGGCTTACATCATATTGTCGAATACGGGCGAAACACCGATGTCGGCATCGTCCAAATCCAGCACCGTATCGTGGATTTCCATCTCGAAAAACGCCCAAAACACCGCCAAACCCATGTCTTGCGGCCATTTTTCCGCCGGGATTTCCCATTGCGCCAAATCGGCCTCAAACAGCGCCTGATAACGTTCGCCCAGATAGCTCAATACCGCTTCCGGCGTGTCCGCCTGCGGCACCAGCAAGGTGGTGCAATTGCTGCGCAGCTGCGCCAACGTGATTTCCGGCAAGTCTTCGTCCACGCTTTTGAGCCAGGCCAGATAAACCTCGGTGGGCTTGAGCACCACCGCAGTACGGTCAACCCAATACATCGTCGTCTCCCATTTAAAACGGCGTATTTTACTACAGCCGGGCTTGGATTACCGTGCTTTTCAGGCTGCCTGAAAGGTGTTCAATTTTAATCCACCGCCACCGCCAAAGCCTGTTTGACATTGTTCATCGACACCAAGGTGCGGAAATGGCGCACATTGCCGCTTTCAAAAAACAGGCTGTGGGTCAGCGCCTCGTATTCGGCCATATCGCGCACCTGAAACACCAGCACGAAATCAAATTCCCCGGTGACATAATAAACCTGCTGCACTTGCGGGCAGGCGGCAAAGCGCTGCTTGGCTTCGTTAATCAAATCCAGGCGCTCGTCGTCCAGACTCACCTCGGTGATGATGGTAATCGGCCGCCCCAAGGCCGCCGCATCGGCCAGCGCCACATAGCCGTGGATATAACCGGCTTTTTCCAGCGCACTGATGCGGCGGCTGGTGGCCGATACCGACAGGCACACCTGCTCGGCCAAATATTGCTGCGGCAGGCGGCTGTTTTGCTGCAACAACCGCAGCAGGGTTTTGTCGTATTCGTCCAGCTGCATGCTCATATTTCCCCCTTTTGCAAAAAATCGGCGCTTCAAGCGCGAAATTTGCACAGATTAAGCGCAATGATTGCATATTTCAAGCGTTTTCAGGCTGCCTGAAACGGTATCATACCCGCCATTGACCCACCACCCCGCAAGAGGAATACACCATGTCCCGCCCTATCTCTTTGCTGTTCAATCCCAATATCAAGACGCACGGCAGCACCGTGCACGGCATCGATGCCGACACCGCCGCTACGGCACAGGCTTTTCACCGCAGCCTGCCCGGCTATGCACCCACGCCTTTGCACGCACTGCCCGCACTCAGCCGACACCTGGGCTTGGGCGCGGTAATGGTGAAAGACGAGTCGCAACGCTTCGGCCTCAATGCCTTTAAAGGCTTGGGGGCGTCTTTTGCCGTGGCACGGGCCTTGGCGCAGCATCTGGGTCTGGCGGATACGCAAGCCGATTTTGCCACCCTGCAACAGGCCGCCGCCGAGGGCTGTCTTAAAGATGTGACCCTGATTACCGCCACCGACGGCAACCACGGCCGCGGTATTGCTTGGGCGGCACAGCAGCTGGGCGTGCGCGCGGTGGTTCTGATGCCCAAAGGCTCGTCCGAACTGCGCGCCGGACACATCCGCAACCACGGTGCCGAGTGCACCATTACCGAAGTCAATTACGACGACACCGTGCGCCGCGCCGCCGCGCTGGCGGAAGAGCACGGCTGGCTGCTGGTGCAGGACACCGCCTGGTCGGGCTATGAAACCGTGCCGCTGTGGATTATGCAGGGCTATACCACGCTGGTGGCCGAAGCCGCGGCGCAATGGGATGCCCCACCGACGCATGTGTTTTTGCAGGCCGGTGTCGGCTCTTTTGCCGCTGCCGTTGCCGCCTGTCTGCATGCCCTTCTGGGTGATGCCTGCCCGAAAATCGTGATTGTCGAAGCCGAACAGGCCGCCTGCTACCACCGCTCTATGAGCGCCAACGACGGCCAAGCCCATGCCGTGGGCGGCGATATGAGCACCATCATGGCGGGCTTGGCCTGCGGCGAAGTCAGCACTCTCGCCTGGCCCTTCCTGCGCGACCACAGTACCGCGTTTGCTGCTGTGGCCGACTGCGTCAGCGCCGAGGGCATGCGCGTGCTGGCGGCACCGAAACCGGGCACCGACCCGGCCATCCTTTCCGGCGAATCCGGCGCCGTGGGCCTGGGCCTCCTGTATGCCCTGTGCAGCCGCCCCGCATACGCCGCCGAACGCGCACAGCTGCAACTGGATGATAAGGCGCGCGTGCTCTGCATTAATACCGAAGGCGATACCGCACCGGATGTTTATGAAGCGGTGGTTTGGCGCGGTTATCAAGGGCATAGCTAAAGTACTGAATTCCCCCTACGGCGTTGCTGCACCTTGCCGTACTACCCGTACTGTCTGCGGCTTGCTGCCTTGTATGGGAAATCCATTACTTCAGCTAAATATTTGATTTTCAGGCAGCCTGAAACCGTAGGGCGGATACTTGTATCCGACATCAATCCAAACCAATGGCAGCGCAAATGCCGCCATCGATGTAGGGGCGGGTTTTACACCCGCCCGCCAAACCGCAACAAACAGAACAGGCAGGTGTAAAACCCGCCCCTACACAACATTCCATCGAAGGAGAAACCATGAACACCCCCCGCCTGGACCCGCACACCCTGCTGGCGCAAATCCGCGCCCTTGGCGACATTGGCGCTGCCGCCGAAGGCGGTCGCACCCGCATTGCCCTGACCGACAGCGAAAAAGCCGGACGCGACCGGCTGGTCGCATGGATGCGCGAACTGGATTTGGACATCCGTGTGGACGCCATCGGCAATATTTTCGGTATTTTGCCGGGCGAAACGCCGTGGCAGGAAGCCGCGCCGCTGATGATGGGCTCGCACATCGATACCGTCGGCAATGCCGGGGCGCTGGACGGCTGCTACGGCGTCTTGGCCGCGCTGGCGGTGCAACGCGCCTACCGCGAAGCCGGAATCGTGCCGCGCCGCGCCATCATCGCCGCCGCCTTTACCAACGAAGAAGGCGTGCGCTACCAGCCCGATATGATGGGCTCGCTGGTCTATGCCGGCGGCTTGGATTTGGACAGCGCGCTCAATGCCGTCGGCACCGACGGCAGCCGCTTGGGCGACGAATTGGTGCGCATCGGCTATGCCGGTGAAATGGCGCCCGGTGCCATTGTGCCGCGCGAATATCTGGAACTGCATATCGAACAAGGCCCGGTGCTGGAGGCGGAAAACCTGCAGATTGGTGTGGTCACCGGCGTGCAGGGCATTTCCTGGCAGCGCCTGAGCATACGCGGCACCGCCAATCATGCCGGCACCACCCCCACCCGGTTGCGCCACGATGCCGGCTATGCCGCCGCTGCCATTGCCGCCTTTTTGCGCGACGAAGTGGTGGCCGCGCATCCGGACAGCACCTTGGCCACCGTCGGCAGCCTGGAACTGCATCCCAATCTGATCAATGTGATTGCCCGCCAGGCCGACATGACCGTAGACATGCGCGACCCGGACGAAGGCCGCTTGCAGGAAGCGGAACAGCGCCTGCAAGACTTTATCGCCGCCATTGCCGAACGCGAAGGCGTGGAAATCAGCAGCGAGCGCTTGGCGCGTTTCGAGCCGGTGCCTTTTGATGATGCCTTGCAGGACACCATAGAGGCCACCGCCGCCGAACTGGGCTTAAGCCACCGCCGCATGGTCTCCGGCGCCGGACACGATGCACAAATGATGGCACGCATCGCCCCCACGGCCATGATTTTCGTGCCCAGCCACAAAGGCATCAGCCACAACCCCCGCGAACACACCGACGATGCCCAACTGATTCAGGGCGCGGAAGTATTGCTGACGGTGGTGGGTAAACGGCTGGCGGCGGAATAATCGGCGTGTTGGCACAAACCAAAAGGACGGGTTTCCCCGTCCTTTTTTATATCGCATAATTTCAGGCAGCCTTAAGCCTTGCGGATACTGCAACGCTGCGGGCTGCTGCCGTCCTCCTCCACCGGCTCGAACTGATCGAACACCAAGCGGATATTGAGCTGGCGGTTATCCAGCACCAACAGGCGCGGGGTGCGTTCGTCTGCGGCCAGGCGGCGCTCGATCACCCAGCCAAACTGGCGCAAACGGCCGTCGGGCAGTATTTCATAGCTGTCTTCCGGTGCCCAATAGCCGCGCGCCCACAAATGCAGATGGTCCAGCGGCAGGGCAAAACCGAGCAGATTTTGGCTCAATTCGATTGCATTGGCGGCCTGGTATTGGCGGCCGTCACTGCCTTCGGCAATCACACCTTCGCCATCGCGGCACAGCACACCCACGGTATTGCCCAAAGGCGTATTGACGTCGATATGCTGCACATGGCGGCCGTTTTGCCATTCAAAATTGGCGTAAGAGCCTTTTTCCTCCTGCTTCACCGCCAATCGCCCCTGACTGTGAAAACCGACGGCAGCCGCCTTGTCGTCTGCAGCCTGCCATTGTGTCTGGCGCTTGGACATGCCGGGATGGCTACAGGCAGCCAGCAGCAAAGCTGCGGCCAAACAGGCGCCATGTGCCCCTAATCTGTACAACATAAAAACTTCCTTCCATATACGACACGACAAAACAGCGCAATCGGGTTTTACAGGGCTGCCTGAAACGACTGTCTGAAATCAAACGGGCGGATTATAGGCAAGCCCGGCTCGAACCACAACGGCACCCGCCCCAAACTTGTTATTCCGCCTTCCGTACAGGCTTGCGCTGCCAAAACGGCGGTCTGTCCCGAATCGGCCGCACCTCCACCGCGGCATCCCGCCCCAGTTCAAACCATGCCCCGCCCTGCTCATCGGTGCGGTGCAGGCGCACCTGTTCGCGCGCCAAGCGTTGCAATACCCAAGGGTGCGGATGCCGGTAGGCATTGGCAAAACCGCTGCTGGCCACCGCCCATTCGGGGCGCACGGCGTTGAGGAGTGTGCTGCCGTTGGAGGTGTGGCTGCCGTGGTGGCCCAACACCCACACCTGGCTGTAGAGGGCATCGGCATCATAATGCGCCGCCAGCGCCTGTTCGCCGCGCAGGCTCACATCGCCGGTGAGCAGCAGCGCCTGCCCGCCCGCAATCACGCGCATAATGCAGCTGTGCTCGTTGTCATCGGCACCGGCGGGCGGCGGCAGGGTGAGAAACTCAAACCACACGCCGTCCCACTGCCAATGGCCGGGCGCGCAATACCGTGCCTCAAACAGGGCGGCATATGCCTCAGGCTGCCCCGCCCATACGCTTTCAGGCAGCCTGTGTGCCGCCAGTAAGGCCGCGCCGCCGTCGTGGTCGGCATCGGCATGCGACAACACCAGCGCATCCAGCCGCCGCACGCCGCGGGCGCGCAGATTGGGCAGTACCTGGCTGGCGGCGGCATAGGCCGTGCCGGTGTCGTAAAGCAGGCGGTGATGGCGGGTTTCTGCCAAGACCGACAAGCCCTGGCCCACATCCCACACGCTGATGCGCACCACGCCGTGCGGCAAGGCGGGCGGGCGGTAACACAGCATCAGCAGCAGAAATAATGTCCCCAACGGCCGCCAGCCCAAGCCGCGCGGCAACAGCCACACCGCCGCACCCAGCGCACCCAGTAGCAGCAAAGGCGCCGGTGCCTGCGCCACCGCAATTTCCGGCGCACGCACACCCAGCCACAACAGCGCCTGCATGGTGTATTCCGCCAGCGCCGCCACCCCGTTGACCGCCGCCTGCCACGGCATAAGCAGACACAGCAAACCCAAGGGCACGAGCACCCACGAAAACCACGGTATCGCCACGGCATTGACCAGCGGGCTCAATACCGGCACGCTGCCGAACAAATAGGCCACGCCCACCACCGAAGCCAGCGAGGCAGCCCATTGCGCGCGCACCGCCGTGAGCAGGCCGCGCCGCCAGCCGCGCACCGCACTGCGGCTGCGCCCTGCCGCCGCCCAAATCAGCGCCGCCACCAGACCGAAAGAGAGCCAGAATCCGGCGCCCAGCACCGCCAGCGGATCCAGCAGCAATACCGCCGCCAGCGCCCGCCACCAGGTCTGCCACGGCGACACCTGTTCGCGCCGGTACCAGCCCCAGGCGAGGATGGCGGTCATCAGCAGCGCGCGTTGCGCCGGTACCGCAAAACCGGACAAGGCGGCATAAAACACCGCCGCTGCCACCCCGGCGCCCAGCCACCACAGCTTGGGCGCCCGCCGCCGTCCGGGGATAAAGCGCAACAGCGCCCGCATCAAACCCGCCGCCAACACCGCCACCAGGCCGATGTGCAGGCCGGAAATGCTCACCAGATGGTTAATCCCCAAAGGGCGGAACGCCTGCCACGCTTCCGGCGCCAAGGCGCCCTGATCGCCCAAGCTCAAAGCCTGCATCAGCGCCGCACCTTGCGGATAATCCGCCGCCGCCCGCTGCCAGCGCGCCTGCAAACGGGCGCGGTAAGCCCGCCAGACATCGCCCGCCTGCGTGTTTTCAGGCAGCCTTACCCGCTCTTTGCCTATGCTGCCGCCGGCATGAATACCGTTGGCCAGTGCCCAGGCTTCGCGGTTGAAGCCGACGGCATTGGCTTCGCCCACCATGGGGCGCAGACGCACCTCTGCCTGCCAACGGCTGCCTGCGGGCCAGTCGCGCTCGCGGTAATCGTTGAGCTGGGCACGGTAGCGGCGGCCGTCGGCGGCGGTGAGTTCGGCGTCGATGCGCTGGCGCCGTACGTCCTGGCGTGCCGCCGACAACACCCGCACTTCCATGCTGTGGCGCTCGCCTGCCGCCGCCAGCGGCCATTGCCGCGCCACCGCACTTTCCGTGCGCCACACCCCGTAGCTGCAACCGATGAGCAGCGCCAACAGCCAGCCCAGCCAAGGCCGCCGCCACACGCCGTAGAGCAGTGCCGCCGACGCTGCGGCCGCCAGCCAATAGCCCGCCCCGCCCCACGGCAGGGCCAGCGGCAGCATCACCCCCGCCGCCCAAAACGGCAGCCAGGGCAGTGCACAGGCAAAACGGTTCGGATGCGGGTTCATGAGCCAATCCGTACACAGACAGGGGAAGCCCGATTGTAACCCCATGCCGGGCGCAACACACCCGCCCTTATGCCCGTGCCGATATTCCGCTAAAATGGCGCGTTTTTTGCCGCCCTGTTTTTTCAGGCAGCCTGTTTATGCGCCTCACCCACATCAAACTGTCCGGATTCAAGTCTTTTGTCGATCCCACCACCATCTCCGTACCCGGCCAGCTGGTGGCGGTGATCGGCCCCAACGGCTGCGGCAAATCCAATGTAATTGACGCCGTACGTTGGGTTTTGGGCGAGGCTTCGGCCAAGCAGTTGCGCGGCGAAAGCATGCAGGACGTCATCTTCAACGGCGCCGCCACCCGCCGCCCCGCCCCGCGTGCGGCGGTGGAGCTGGTGTTCAACAATGCCGAGGGCACTTTGCAGGGGCCGTGGGGCCAATATGCCGAAGTGGCCATCAAGCGCCAGCTCACCCGTCAGGGCGAATCCAGCTATTACATCAACAACCAGCCGGTACGCCGCCGCGACATCACCGATTTGTTTCTCGGCACCGGCGTGGGCGCGCGCGGTTATGCGGTGATCGAGCAGGGCATGATTTCGCGTATCATCGAAGCGCGGCCGGAGGAATTGCGCGCCTATATCGAAGAGGCCGCCGGCGTGTCCAAATACAAAGAGCGCCGCCGCGAAACCGAAAACCGCCTCAAAGACACGCGCGAACACCTGCAACGCCTGGCCGATTTGCAAAGCGAGCTCGACCGCCAGGTGGAAAAACTGCAACGCCAGGCCAAAACCGCCGAACGCTACCGCCACCTCAAGGCCGAACTGGCCGCACATCAGGATTTGCTCGACTATGTGCAATGGCAGCAGGCGCTGGCCGATGCCGATGCCGCCACCCTCCGCCACCGCGAGCAGCAAACCCGGCAGGACGACATCCACGCGCAAATCGACAGCGTGGACGACAGCGTGCGCCAAGGCCAGGAAACCGAGCAGGCGCAGCAGCAGACCGTGCACGAACTCACCAACCGCCGTGCGCTCTTGCGCGAACAATGGGCGCGGCTGGAAGAACAAATCCGCCACCGCCAAAGCCTGCAACAGCGTTTCGAGCGCGAAAAAACCCAGGCCCACATCCAGCTGCAACGCCTGCAACAAGAGCAGCAGCAACTGGCAACCGAGGCCGAAACCCTGACCGGGCAGACAGAAGAAGCGCAGTTGCGCTTGGAAGAATGGGCCTTGCAGGCCGCCGAACACGAGGCCGCCCTGCCCGATTTGGAACAGCGCGCCCACGACACCGCACTGGCACGCCAAAACCAGCAGGACGAATACAGCCGCCTGCAACGCGAACGCGCCCTCAAACAGCAGCAACACCAGCACGCCGTCCACAGCCTGCAACAATTGCAGGCACGGCAGCAGCGTTTGCAGGAAGAACTGGGCGCGCTGAATCTGCCCGAAGACGAAGCCGTGGCCGCCGCCCAAGCGGAAGCGGACGAACACGAGGCGCAAGTGGCCGAACGCGAGCAGGCACTGGCCGAATGCGAAGCGCAGCTGGAACACTGGCAGGCGCAAAGCCGCCGCGTGGAAGAAGCATTGCAGCAGCAGCGCCACCGCCTCGTCACCCTGACGGCGCAGCAACAGGCCATCGAAGCCCTGCTGCCCGCCGATGCCGCACAAGACGACATCTGGCCGCAAGACACACCCGCCTTGTGGCAGCACACCGACGGCGATGCCGACTGGCGTCATGCCGTGGCCGTGGCCCTCGGCCACCGCCTGCAGGCCCGCGCCGTGGCGGCGGATTTCCGCCCCGACGCCGAACAGGCCGCCGCGTGGATTAACCGCAGCCCGGCCGCACCCGCCGCACCTGCCGACAGCCTGCTGCACCGCGTACACAGCAGCCTTCCTGCTTTTCAGGCAGCCTTGGCCGTGTGGCTGGCACCGCTGCGCTGCGCCCCCGATCTTGCCACCGCGCTGGCGCAGCAGCACATGCTGGCCGCTCACGAAGCGTGGATGACCCCCGAAGGCCATTGCGTCGATGCTGCCGGGGTGGTGCTGTATCACAGCCACAGCGGCGATAATTTATTGCAGCAACGCGCACGCCTGGCCGATTTGCAGGCCGAACAGGCGGCGCTGGCAGCACCGCTGGCGGACACCGAAGCCGCGCTGGCACGCTGCCACGAGGCCCGCGAGCACAGCGCGCAGCAACGCATTCAGCTGGCATCCGCCCTCAAACAACAGCAGCAGCAACTGCAATCCGCCCTCGGCCGCGCCGCCGAATTGCTGGCGCGCACCAATCAGGGCCAGCTGCGGCGCGAGCACATCGCCCGCGAATTGCAGCACATCGAGCAGGAAAGTGCGCTGCAACAACAAATCGAGCGCCAAACCGCCGCCGACGGCGCCACTTTGGACGGCGCCTTGGCGGCACTGGAGGCGCAACAGCAACACCTGAGCGGCGACAACCAGCAGCATCAGCAGGCGCTCAAACAGGCGCAGCTGGCGGCCTTGGAAGCCAAACGCCAATACGGTTTGGCGGAAATGGCACTGCAACGCCTGCAACAACAACAGCAACACCTCGCACAGCAACAACAGGCGCTGCTGCGCCAGAGCGAAGAATGGCAAGAACGCCAAAGCGAATTGGCGCTGGCCTATGCCGAGGAGGAGCAGGACGAAGAACAGCAGGCGCTGTTGGAAAGCCTGAATGCCGAAATCGAGGCCGCCAACGAAGCCTATGACGCAGCTCAGGAAGCGCTGACGCAAATCCACAAGCAGCAACAGGCCCTATACCAGCGCCAGCAGGCACTCAAACAGCAGCTGCCGGATATTCAGGCAGCCGCGCAAACCGCCCTGCTGCAACAACAAGAAGCCCTGCTGCACGCCAAGCGTTATCACGATAATTTAACGGCCAGCGGCGCCGACCTCGACAGCTTGGCCGAGCGCGCCGCCGCCGACAGCCCGCACGGCGAGGCGCTGAGCCGCCACATCGCCGAATTGGCGCGCGGCATTCAGGCGCTGGGCGCGGTCAATCTGGCGGCGCTGGACGAATTGGACGAAGCCGACGAGCGCAGCCGTTATTACGCCGCACAGGCCGCCGACGTCGAGGCCGCCATGGCGCTGCTGCAAGAGGCCATCGCCCAAATCGACGAAGAAACCAAGAGCCGTTTCAAAGCCACCTTCGATGCCGTCAACGACAAGGTGCAGACCTTCTTCCCCACCCTGTTCGGCGGCGGCGAAGCCCGCCTGCACATGGTCGGTGACGATTTGCTTTCCGCCGGCGTGTCCATCATGGCGCGGCCGCCGGGCAAGAAAAACAGCACCATCCACCTGCTCTCCGGCGGCGAAAAAGCACTCACCGCCATGAGTCTGGTGTTCGCCCTGTTCAGCCTCAATCCCGCGCCCTTCTGCCTTTTGGACGAAGTGGACGCACCGCTGGACGACGCCAACACCGGCCGCTTCTGCAATCTGGTCAAGGAAATGTCGGCACAAACCCAGTTTCTGTACATCTCCCACAACCGCCTGACCATGGAAATGGCCGAGCAGCTGGTGGGCGTGACCATGCAGGAAAAAGGCGTGTCGCGCATTGTGGCGGTGGATATCCAGCAGGCGCTGGATATGGCCGAGGCGCAGTAGGTCGGATTCTTGAATCCGACATCAATCCGACGGGGCTGAAATCCGGGCGTGGTGTCGGATACAAGTATCCGACCTACGCAGCTGCGCCAGCGGATTATGGCCGTAGCCGTAAACATGCTTGGATTCAAATTTCGGTATCTAAAGCGAATACAAATATTTCAGGCAGCCTGAAAATGTAGTCGCCTGTAATCCCTCCCTTTACCCGCCGCAGGGCTTTATAGGATAAAGCCAACAAATCTACATCAATTAATCTTTTGCGCCAAAAATCCGTTCCGCAATTATCAGCTTGACCGTTGATTTTTTACCAATAAAATCAATGGCCGAAAAATTTTTGCGGAACGGATTTTACCCCGGCCACGCCTTAAGCAAACCCCTGTGCCGTGCCGCGCAGTCGTTGTACTGATGCACCACGGCCAGCGCCCACGGCAGTACGGTTTTGC
>NZ_JALJZY010000031.1 GCF_024171525.1 Neisseriaceae bacterium HSC-16F19 | reverse complement strand
GGCCGCCTTTCTTTTGCCTTCTTTTCTTTGGCGGCGCAAAGACAATATCCGCGTGACCGTAGGGAATCCCGTGGGACGGCCACGAAGCGCAAAGTGAAACGTAGCGCAATGTGCACGACAAGGCTGCATAAATTTGTACGTTCAGGTAGCCTTAAGATTTGTGTAGATACCTATGGTGCTTGCACCCACGCGGTTTGATATTCATGCAGCCGTAGCTTGGGTCGCCAGACCCAACACACCTGTGACATGATCAAATGTTCGTTGGGTCTGGCGACCCAACCTACATCTATTATTTGATTTTTGACCGAAAGTACTTATGAACGACAACGACAAAGAAAACATCGAACGCATGGTGGCCGTGGCCGTCAATGCCTTGGAAGACATCAAAGCCAAAGACATCACCGTCATCGACACCACCGCCAAAACCGAGCTGTTTGCGCGCATGATTATCGCCAGCGGCGACAGCAACCGTCAGGTACGCGCACTGGCCAATAATGTGGCGGTGGATTTGAAAGAAGCCGGTTTCGAGCTTTTGGGCAGCGAAGGCGAAGACAGCGGCGATTGGGCGCTGGTGGATGCGGGCGATGTCATCATCCACATCATGCTGCCTGCGGTGCGCGATTTTTACGATATCGAAGCCCTGTGGGGCGGTGAGAAGCCTTCTTTCCATGCCGGAGCGGCCAAGCCTTGGCACGCTGCCGATCATAGTCCTTCCAAATAAAAATGATACGGCGTTGCTGTCCCACAGGGACTTCCTATGGTCGCGCCAAGCTCGAAGAGAACGATTTTGTAAGCCGCTAAAGCGGCAACAAAATCTGTTCCGTACTATCTGTACTGTCTGTCCCAGGACCTCGCTGTGCTCGCGGCTTTTTTGCTGCCTTGTCTCATTCTGTGTGGTTCGACTATGAAAGCGTATGTATGAACATCACCGTGCTGGCCGTCGGCACCAAAATGCCGAAGTGGGTGGATGAAGCCGTGGCCGAATACGCCAAACGTTTCGGCCGCGACATTCATTACACCCTCAAAGAAATCAAACCGGAAAAACGCGGCGGCGGTGTGGATGCCGAACGCGGCATGGCGGCGGAAGAAAAACGCATCCTCGAGGCCATCCCCGAACAGGCTTATCTGGTGGTGCTGGACGAACGCGGCAAAGCGCCCACCTCGGTGGAACTGGCCGATTATCTGCGCCAGTGGCAGCACGAAGGCGTGCATGTGTGTTTTGTTATCGGTGGTGCCGACGGCATGACCGCCGCGCTGAAAAACAAAGCGCGGTTGATGCTGCGCCTCTCCAGCCTCACCCTGCCGCACGGCATGGTACGCGTACTGCTCACCGAGCAGCTCTACCGCGCGGTGTCGATTTTGCACAATCATCCTTATCACCGCGAATAAAACCCGCCATGTACAAACAGGGCTGCCTGAAACATTTCAGGCAGCCCTGTCTGCTGTCCGGCAAGCACATCGCGCGCACCTGAATATAAAAAACCGCTGCTTTCAGGCAGCGGTTTTTAGGTTTGCACGCCGGGCTTATTTGCCGTTGATGCGGTCTTCCCAGAAGTGGGCGTCTTTAATGCCCAGTTTTTTCGGGTCGAAGGTGTAAGTGGTCACACCGGCTTTTTGTTGGGCTTCGTAGTCCACCAAGGCTTTAACCGCCGGTTTGGCCATAAAGAAGATGGCCAGAATACCCAAGATGTTCAACCAAGCCATCAGGCCCACACCCACGTCACCCATGTCCCAGATATAACCGGAGCTGTTGATGGCACCGTAGGTTACGGCGAAGATCAGGACCAGTTTGATGACAAACAGGGCACCGGTGGTTTTGAAGGAACGGGTCAGATAGGCCACATTGGTTTCGGCAATATAGTAGTAGGCCATGATGGTGGTGAAGGAGAAGAAGAACACCGCAATCGCTACAAAGACATTACCGAAGCTGCCGAATACGCTGGATACCGCCATTTGGGTAAAGGCCGGACCGCTGATGGTGGTGTCTGCGGCCACGTTTTGTACCAAGAACTGACCTGCTTCCAGAGTGCCCTGGATGTTGTACATGCCGGTCATCAGGATCATAAAGGCAGTGGCAGAGCACACAAACAGGGTGTCTACGTATACGGAGAAGGCTTGTACGATGCCTTGCTGGGCCGGGTGTTGTACCTCGGCAGCAGCAGCGTGGTGCGGACCGGTACCTTGGCCGGCTTCGTTAGAGTATACACCGCGTTTCACACCCCAGCCGATGGCGGCACCAAAACCGGCTTGGGCGGTAAAGGCGTCGCCCACAATCATGCCGATGATACCCGGCAGTTGGCCGATATTGAACAGCACAATCAGCACGGCCATCAGGATGTAGCCCAGAGCCATAAAGGGCACCACAAATTCGGCTACGCGGGCAATGCGTTTGATACCGCCGAAAATGATCAGGCCCAGAATCACCACGATAAACAGGGTGGCGATCAGTTTGTTCATGCCCACTTCGCCGGCAAAAGTAGCCACCGGAGCACCGGCACCGGTGATTTGTGCTACAGCATTCACCACGCCGTTGGCCTGTACACCCGGCAGGAAGAAGCCGCAGGAAATCAGAGAAGCAATGGCAAACAGAATACCGAAGGCTTTACCGGCACCGCCACCGAAGAATTTTTCGAAGTAGTAGGCCGGACCACCGCGGTATTGGCCGCGGTCTTTTTCTTTATAGATTTGCGCCAGGGTGGACTCGATATAGGCGGTGCTGGCACCCAGGAATGCGGTCACCCACATCCAGAATACCGCGCCCGGACCGCCGAAACCGATGGCGGCGGCCACACCGGCAATATTACCCATGCCCACGCGGCCGGACAGCGCCACCGCCAAGGCTTGGAAGGAGCTGATGCCTTCCGGGGAATCATTGCGCGCAAACAGGAGGCGGATCATTTCTTTGAAATGACGCACCTGCATAAAGCGGGTGATGATGGAATAAAACAGACCGGCGCCCAAGCACAGATAAATCAGTGCCGGACTCCAGATCCAACCGTTTAAGACGTTAATTAACTGTTCCATGTTTTCCTCTCCAGTGTGGAAACCAGCGGGTTGAATGCACAAAGGTGTTGTGCTTGCACAAATCTACCCTTTTTAACACAAGCTTACAACGGGCGCTAATGTGCCATAAATTGTCACAAAATAAAAGCGCTTTTTCGGTTTGCGGGCGGGTTTTACCTTGGAAAACCGTGGCGCTTGTTCGGCAATACAAAGAGGGCACTCTTTACTAAAATGATATAAAACAGTGCCTTGAAATAATAAACACCCCTCTATACAACTGTGCGGACAGGTATTTTTCACTGAGCTGCAAACTGTGAAAGACATACAACGGTTTTGCTGCCGCAAAAACGTTTTCAGGCAGCCTGTTGCACGATACAGGCTGCCTGAAAGCATAAAACGGCGGCAGAAATTCAGTCTTTGGCCACAAAACGCCCCATCAGACGGTAACGGCTGGCGGGGAACCACAGCCGCACCACGGTGACAATGTGCGGGCCGCTCCAGGTGCGGCGGCGGATCACCAGACAGGGCTCGCCCTTGGGCATTTGCAGCACATCGCTGATGGCTTTGGGCGGCAGCAGGGCTTCGACCATATGCTCGCCTTCGGTCCACGGCGCCACACGGATCAGGTAATCATGCGGGGTCTGCCGGGTGAAATCCTGTTGCGGATAATCCGGCGCCACCGCCGGATTGACCCAGCGGTCTTCAAACTGGATGGGGGTCACGTCTTCGTAATGCACGATTTCGGTGTGAAAAACCGGTGTGCCCGCCATGATATTGAGACCAATGGCCAGCTCCGGGTCGGCGCTGCCGGTTTCGCTGCGCAACACGCGGCAATGGTGCTGGTGGCCGCGGTTGCGGATTTCGTCGGCAATGCTGTGCACTTCAAACAAGGCAGACTGGGTTTTGGGCGGCGCCACGAATGTGCCCACACCCTGTAAACGCACCAAGCGGCCTTCGTCGGTGAGCTCGCGCAAGGCGCGGTTGATGGTCATGCGCGAAAAACCGAATTGCGCCACCAACTCATGCTCGGAAGGCAGGCGGTGGTTGACCGGCCACACACCGCCGTCGATTTGGGACAAGATATGGTCTTTGATTTGTTGGTACAGCGGTTGGGGCGGTATGGATGTCGGCATAGGGGTTCCGAAAGCGGTTTCAGGCAGCCTGAAAAGCGGGCAGGGTGCCGCGGGAAGATTTAAGTTATTTGATTCAAGTTATTTTAAGACAAGCCCGTAGCAGCGGCAACCAAGTACATCCGCACTTTAAAATGATAAGCGCTCGCAAGTGCCTTGTTTCACACCGGAAAACGGCGGCTTTGCGGCAGATGCAACAGCATTTTAATGTAAAACTGCGTAAACAAAACCGGCTGTGAATACGAATGCGGCTACAAACAAAAACCACTCGCATCACATATCGGTGATTTTAAAAAACAAATTTTCAGGCAGCCTGAAAACGGCTTGTATAGACAGATGATAATTGTTTGTATTTTAAATTGATTTTTTGAAATCAAGCGTTTAGGGCAGTACAATGCGCGCCATAGCTTAACAACAGGCCGCAGCCAAGCTGCCTGCTTCCCAACCCAACACACGACATATATATAAGGAATATCGTCATGCAAGGCAAAAAATCCGTACTCGACTGTTTGAACAAACTGCTGGCCGGCGAATTGGCCGCCCGCGACCAATACTTTATCCATGCACGCATGTATGCCGAATGGGGCTACACCAAGCTGCACGACCGCATTGCCCATGAAATGGAAGACGAAACCGGCCACGCCAGCCGCTTTATCGAACGCATCCTCATGCTGGGCGGCACCCCGAAAATGGTTCCGGCCAAAATCACCGTGGGCAAAGACGTGGCCGACATGCTGCAAAAAGACCTCGATGTAGAACTGGAAGTGCGCGACAACCTCAAAGCCGCCATCGCCCTGTGCGAAAAAGAGCAGGACTATGTGACCCGCCAATATCTGGTGGCCCAGTTGCAGGACACCGAAGAAGACCACGCCCACTGGTTGGAACAACAGCTGCGCCTGATTGACGCCATGGGTCTGCAAAACTACCTGCAAAGCCAAGCCTGAACAGGCGTATCAAGTTAAGGAAAGGAGTCTGCCATGCAAGGCGACCGTCAAGTGATTAAAGCGCTGAACAAAAATCTGGGTCTGCTCTTGATCAGCATCAACCAGTATTTCCTGCACGCGCGCATTCTGAAAAACTGGGGCTTTGCCGAATTGGGCGAGCCGATTTACAAACAATCCATCCGCGAGATGAAAAGTGCCGATGCCCTCATCGAGCGCATTTTGCTCTTGGAAGGTCTGCCCAATTTGCAGGAATACGGCAAAGTGCTGGTGGGCGAAACCGTGCCGGAAATCATTGCTTGTGATGTGAAATCCGAACAGGCCAAGCACGAAGCCCTGGTGGAAGCCATCGCCCTGTGCGAAACGCAGCAGGACTACGTTTCCCGCCAGCTGTTGGAAAAACTGAAAGACGAAAACGAAGAACATTGGGACTGGCTGGAAACCCAGGAAGACCTGATTGAAAGCATGGGTCTGCCCAACTATTTGCAATCTGCGGCGCAAGAGGACTGAGCCGGATACCCGGTTCGATAACAAACCACGACCAATCCCGCGTCGCCGCGGGCAGGCACACCGGAAACGGTGTGCTTTTTTTATAGTCATTTAACACAGGACGGTACGGCGTTGCCGTGCCAAGATCGAAAGGAACGGTTTTGTCAGCTGCTAAAGCGGCAACAAAATCAGTTCCGTACTGGCTGTACTGCCTGTCCCACGGGACTGCGCTGCGCTGGCGGTTTTTTTGCTGCCTTGCCTCGTGCTGTGTTATCCGACTAAAAAGCCCTCTTTCACTTGCTTGTGAAAGAGGGCTTTTTACATCCCGCTTTATGATTGGTCGGCATTACCGCCCCACAGGGCGGTAAGCATTTCGCCGATGTCCAGCCACATTACAGCAGTCCCGGATTGCCTTGTGCGGGGTCGGTTGCGCGGGCGGCTTCGGCATCGGCTACGGTTAAGCCCAAGGCTTGGGCCACGCCTTCACCATAGGCCGGATCACATTTAACACAGTTGCGGATGTGGCGGTATTTGATGAAATCAGGTGCATCACCCATGGCCGCAGCGGTGTTGGTAAACAGCACCTGCTTTTGCGCCTCGCTCATCAGATTAAACAGCGCGTGCGGCTGGCTGAAGTAGTCGGCATCGTCTTCACGGTAATTCCAATGCGCGGCATCACCATTGATTTTCAAGGGCGGCTCGGCGTATTGCGGCTGTTCCTGCCATTGGCTGAAGCTGTTGGGCTCGTAATGGATGGTGCTGCCGTAGTTGCCGTCTACGCGGCCCTGGCCGTCACGGGCATTGCTGTGCACGGGGCAGCGCGGGGCGTTTACCGGAATCTGCTTGTGGTTCACACCCAAACGGTAGCGCTGTGCGTCGGCATAGTTAAACAGGCGCGCCTGCAACATTTTATCCGGTGACACACCGATGCCGGGCACAAGGTTGCTCGGCGCGAAGGCGGATTGCTCCACATCGGCAAAGAAGTTTTCGGGGTTTTTGTTCAGCTCGAACTCGCCCACTTCAATCAGCGGATAGTCGCCTTTCGGCCATACTTTGGTCAGGTCGAAGGGGTGGTAAGACACTTTTTCGGCGTCGGCTTCGGGCATGATTTGCACATACATTTTCCATTTCGGGAAATCGCCGCGCTCGATGGCTTCGTACAAATCTTTCTGGTGGCTTTCGCGGTCTTGACCGATGATTTTTTCGGCTTCTTCGTTGGAGAGGTTTTCAATGCCCTGCTGGGTGCGGAAGTGGAATTTCACCCAGAAGCGCTCGCCCGCTTCGTTCCAGAAGCTGTAAGTGTGGCTGCCGAAGCCGTGCATATGGCGGTAAGACTTCGGAATGCCGCGGTCGCTCATCACGATGGTGACTTGGTGGAAGGCTTCGGGCAGCAGCGTCCAGAAATCCCAGTTATTGGTAGCCGAGCGCATATGGGTGCGCGGGTCGCGTTTGACGGCTTTGTTCAAGTCCGGAAATTTGCGCGGATCACGCAGAAAGAATACGGGGGTGTTGTTGCCCACCATATCCCAGTTGCCTTCTTCGGTGTAAAACTTCAGCGCGAAACCGCGGATATCGCGCTCGGCATCGGCCGCACCGCGCTCGCCGGCCACGGTGGTGAAGCGGGCGAACATTTCGGTTTTTTTGCCCACTTGGCTGAAGATGGCCGCACGGGTGTATTGGGTGATGTCATTAGTGACGGTGAAGGTACCGAAGGCACCGCTGCCTTTGGCGTGCATGCGGCGCTCGGGAATCACTTCGCGCACAAAGTCGGCCAGTTTTTCGTTCAGCCACAAATCCTGCGCCAGCAAGGGGCCGCGCGCTCCGGCGGTGAGGCTGTTTTGGTTGTCGGCAACGGGGGCACCGTTGCTCATGGTGAGACGGGTTACGGGACATTTGGACATGGTTTACGCTCCTTTTGCGTTTTGGGTCGGGGTGTGGATTTGTGCGAATGCATAGGCGTAGCAGGTGTTTTGAAAAGATTGTTCGGCTATCATTATTTTTACTTCCTTTGTTTCAAACTATGGAACGCACTATACGCCCAAAACAAAACTATTAAAACTATAATATTCATTTGAAAAATATATCGACTGCACCAAACCTGCGTTGTGTTTTCAGGCAGCCTGGCGGAGTATCCGACCAAACAGGTGAATGCCGTTAAAATAGTACCTTGGATTTGCAGATTAAGATAAAAGTGCGATATCCGCCTATGGAGGAGAAGACAAGCATGACAGGCATTAAAGATTTGCGGGCGCTGGTCGAGGGCGATGAGTATCAGCGCCGGGTGGCGGACTGGGCGGCGCGCTATGCGCTGAATATGCGCCAAGAATCCGCGGTGCCCATGTGGGCTGCGGCGTGCAATCTGCTCAAGCCCGGCGGTATCGGTTTGTCCGAATTGTATGCGTATTGGGTCGAACACGGCGAGCTCATCGCCACAATGCTCAGCCTGCGCCAGAAAAAGCAAGCCGGTGACCACGCCTACACGCACAGCGTCTTTTTGCACATGGCTTTGCAGCTGATGTTATTGCCGGACAAGTCCAAGCTGAGGGCTTATTATCAGGCCATTTACTGGCCTGCTGCGGCTCAGGCCCAAGCCTTGGCCGCCGAATATCAGGAGGCACAAGTCGTGTTGGCGGGCAAACCGATGGCACAGGCAGTCACGGTGGAACAGGTGCAACAACGGGTTCAAAGCGCGGAATATCAGCACCTGGTCTCGGACTTGGCGGAACGATACGCCCTGAATGTACAGCCGGAGCGGTATGCGGCGGAATGGGAGATTTATAGGTGCATGTTCCATCTGGGCGGCATCGCCCTGGCTGATGTGCATGCTTATGTGGCCGAACACGGCGATGTGATTGCGGTCTTATTGGCGCAAAGGCAAAAACACATGGGCGGGGAAGGGCATTATACGCAGTGCGTTTTCCTGAGTATGGCGCTGGAGCTGATGCTGTTGGCGGAGGATGGCCAGCGCCTCAACGCTTACTATCAGGCCCTGAAAGTGCCGGCGGCGGCCAAGGCAGTTAAGGCATTGGCAGCGGAATACCAAAATGCGCTGGACATACTGCATGGCCAAGCCGCTGCCATCGTCCAAACCGACACACCGCGGACGGCTGCGAAAAAACCTGCTCGCGGCAAAAAAGCCAAAATCACATTGGGTCTATTTGCCGCGGCTGAAGACGATATGCGTGCGGCCACGGCGGTTTTATGGGGTAAGCCGACAACGGTTTTTGTAAGCGATACGGACGGCGATCCGCCGCAGGCGGCGCTGCGGGCATGGCTGGAATGGATAGAGGCACAGCGGGATGAAATCCTTGATTTTGCGCTGGCAGCCGAAGATTTTGTCGACCAATTTTGCGATTGGGTGTGCACCGAGTTGGAAGAGCAAGGCTGCGCCACTTTGGCAGACGGGACGGTATTAAAGACATGCCCGTCCGAGGCGGATATCCGGGCGGCTGTGGCGGTGGAGAGTGTTTCTTTTGGTGTGGAAAACGAAGGCATCGACACGGCCAGCTTGGATTTGCGTACCACGCCGGATTATTTTGGCGGCCATGTGCTGACGATAGAGTTGGACGCAGAGCGGGCCATGTATTTTGGCGGGATGAACGGTTAAGGGCGTGTTTTCAGGCAGCCTTCAAACAGATCACTGGTAGGGTGGGCATTGATGCCCACCGATATTTTATCGGTAATCCGTGATTTAAAATGGTGGGCATAAATGCCCACCCTACCGTTGTCTGTTTTACAGCGCATCCATATCCACCGCCAACACCGCATCATGGCTGCCTGAAAGGGCGATTTGTGCGGCGTAGGTTTCGGCCTGCGGCAAGACTTGGGCAAAATACACCCGCGCCAGCTGCTGCTGGGTCTGATAGAACGCAGCATCCAAGTCCGCCACGCCTTGTTGTGCGGCCAGACAATTGCGCGCCATCACTGCCGCACCGAGCACGGTGGCCATCTGTTGCAGATAGGCATGTGCACACACTGCGGCCTGTTCCGGCTTGGCGGCATGGTAGGCCAGCACCGCATCCACGCTGTTGCGGGCGGCAGCCACGGCACGGGTTAGTGCCGCCGCCATCGCATCATCACTGTCCTTCAGTTCCTCTGCCAATGCGGCGGCTTCATCCAAAAGCGCATGGGCGGTGCAGCCGCCGTCGGCCACGGTTTTGCGGCCGAGCAAATCCAGCGCCTGGATGCCGTTGGTGCCCTCGTAAATCGGGGTGATGCGCACATCGCGCACATATTGCGCCACGCCGCTCTCTTCCACATAACCCATGCCGCCATAGACCTGCATGGCCAGATTGGTGAGCACGGTGCCGTTGTCGGTACACCAGGATTTGACGATGGGAATGAGGAAATTCAGGCGCGCGGCGGCCTGTTGGCGTACGGCTTCGTCGTCATGGCCGTGCACGGTGTCGATGGCGGCGGCGGCCTGCATATACAGTCCGCGTTGGGCGGCGAGGGTGGCTTTTTGCAGCAGCAGCATGCGGCGCACATCCGGGTGCCGCACAATACTTATCGGCGCAGCACCGCCGCCGATGGCGCGGCTTTGCACCCGTTCGCGCGCATAGTTCAAGGCTGCCTGAAAAGCACGTTCGGCCACGGCATGACCTTCAATGCCCACGCCCAAACGCGCGTGGTTCATCATGGTGAACATATAGTTCAAGCCCTTGCCCGCTTCGCCCACCAAAAAGCCTTGCGCTTCCTCAAACTGCATCACGCAGGTGGGGCTGGCGTGGATGCCCAGCTTGTGCTCCAGACTCACCGCTTCTACGCGGTTGCGGCTGCCGTCGGCCAGGTATTTGGGCACGATGAACAGGGAAATGCCTTTCACCCCCGCCGGGGCGTCCGGCAGGCGCGCCAGCACCAGATGCACCACGTTTTCAGTCAGCTCCTGGTCGCCCCAGGTAATAAAGATTTTCTGGCCGCTGACGGCATGGCTGCCATTATCCTGCGGCACGGCTTTGGCGGCCACCTGCGCCAAGTCGGAACCGGCCTGCGGCTCGGTCAGATTCATGGTGCCGCTCCAGCGGCCTTCACACATGGGCGGCAGATAGGTTTGTTTCTGCTCCTCGCTGCCGTGGGCGTGGATGGCTTCCACCGCACCGAGGGTGAGCATGGGCAGCAGAGAGAAGGCCAGATTGGCGGCACACCACATTTCTTCACAGGCCGCGGCCACTGCCGCCGGCAGCCCCTGGCCGCCGTATTCCGCCGGTGCGCGCAGGCCCAGCCAGCCGGCATCGCGAAATTCGGCAAAGGCGGCGGCTAAGTCCGGATGAGTCACCACCTTGCCGTCTTGCAGACGTGCGCCGTTGAGATCGCCGGTGCGGTTGGTGGGCGCGAGGACTTCCTCGGCAAATTTGGCCGCTTCGGCGAGCACCGCATCCACGGTGTCGGCATCGAGCCCGTCCGCCGTCGGCAGTGCCAGAATTT
The DNA here is from genome assembly GCF_024171525.1 of Neisseriaceae bacterium HSC-16F19. Lineage (GTDB taxonomy): Bacteria > Pseudomonadota > Gammaproteobacteria > Burkholderiales > Neisseriaceae > JALJZY01. The sequence continues at coordinate 6,166 of NZ_JALJZY010000031.1, read as the reverse complement.
CAGGCAGCTGCGCGTGAACATGCAGGGCAAAACGCAATTCGTTAACAGGGGCTTGGTATTGCATGGCATTACTCCGTTCAGGTTTTCAGGTAGCCGAAAGCCCCAGCATAGCAAAAAACAAAGCGTTTTGGATAAAACAAAGATAGAGGCAGGGCTCAAACCATTGGCCTTCCAAACGGGTATCCGTCTTCAGGCTGCCTGAAACCAAGCCCATCCCGCCAGCAGCACTGCATAACGCGCGCCTTTGCCCAAGGTCAGCATCAGCGCCGACAACCACGGATTGAGCCGCAGCCAGCCGGCGGCCAGCGGCAGCGCGTCTCCCACCACCGGCACCCAAGAGAGCAGCAGCGCCCAAGCGCCGTATTGTTGCAGCCAGCGCACGGCGCGGCGTTCGCCCTGTTTGTGCGGCAACAGGCGACCCATGCCGTAAGACACCATGCCGCCCAGGCTGTTGCCGCAGGTGGCCACCAGCCAGGCCGTCCACAGCGCCTGCGGATAGGCTTGGGCAAAGGCGAGCACGGCCACATCGGAAGTACCCGGCAGCAGGGTGGCGGAAGTGAATGCCGACAGCCACAAGGCGGCTGCGGCCCAGTAAAAATCCATGTATTGCGTTACCAAGGGGAAACAGCGGCGGATTATAGCCGCTGGTGCGGATAAAACCCATGCAGGCTGAGACCTTTGCAAAACCCGTTGATGAAAACGATAAAACAGACTACAGGTAGGGTGGGCATTCCTGCCCACCATTTTAAACCGCCGATTAACCAAGATGATGGGTGGGCAAGAATGCCCACCCTACGGCTTAAATAATATGCTGCCCGAGGTTCTGCGAAGGTCTCAGGCTGCCTGAAAACCACCAACAGACGGTCATCCTGCGCGCAGTTGCAAGCGCTTTGCGGTATCATGGCGGCCCTTGTGTTTCAGGCAGCCTCTTTATGAAATCCGTTTTGATTACCGGTTGTTCCAGCGGCATCGGTTATGCCGCCGCCCATTTGCTGCACCGCCAGGGCTGGCGGGTGTTTGCCTCCTGCCGCAAGGCGGAAGATGTGGCGCGTTTGCAGGCCGAAGGGCTGACTTGTCTGCAACTGGACATCACCGACGATGCCCAAATTCGCGCCGCATTTGCCCAAGTGACCGCGGCCACCGGCGGCACGCTGGACGCGCTGTTTTGCAATGCCGGTTTCGGCCAGCCCGGCGCGGTGGAAGACATCAGCCGTGCCGCTTTGCAGGCGCAGTTCGACACCAATGTATTCGGCACGTGGATGTGCATCAACGAGGCCATGCACATCTTCCGCCGCCAAAACCATGGCCGTATCCTGGTCAACAGCAGCATCCTCGGTTTTGCCGCCATGTCCTGGCGCGGTGCCTACAACAGTTCCAAATTCGCACTCGAAGGCTTGTGCGACACCCTGCGCAACGAGGTGTACGGCAGCGGCATCCATGTCAGCCTGCTCGAGCCAGGCCCCATCAGCTCGCGTTTCCGCGCCCATGCGCTCACCCATTTCCAAAAACACATCGACACGGCGGCGAGTTTCCATCGCGAAGCCTATAAAGCACAATTGGCCCGCCTGCAAAGCGAGGGCGACAATACGCCGTTTACCCTCACATCGGAAGCCTGCGCCGAAGTGTGCGCCCGCGCCCTCAATGCCGCACGTCCCAAAGCACGCTACCGCGTTACCGTGCCCACGCAGGTATTCTGGTATCTGAAACGGCTGCTGCCGACAGCGCTGTTGGATTATTGTCTGCGCCGTGCCGTCGGCAGTGAGGGCAAATAAACATGAATAACACCTTATATCTGGCTTCAGGCAGCCCGCGCCGCCGCGAACTTTTGGCACAGCTCGGTTTCGAGCTTATCCGCCTGTATGGTGATATCGACGAAACCCCTTATGCCGGCGAGGACGCCTGCGACTATGTAGAACGGATGGCGCGCGAAAAAAACGATGCCGCACTGGCACAATGGCACACCGAACACGCCCACGAACCGCCACACCCCGTGTTGAGCGCAGACACCACCGTGGCACTCCAGGGTAAGATTCTCGGCAAACCGGCCGACGATGCCGAAGCGGAAGCCATGTTGCACGCGCTTTCAGGCAGCACCCATCAGGTTTTGAGCGCGGTATGCGTGTATTGGCAGGGGCGGCAGCATGTGTGCGTGCAATGCAGCGAAGTCACTTTTGCCGATTTGAGCGACGAGGACATCCGCCGCTACATCGCCAGCGGCGAGCCGCACGACAAGGCAGGCGCTTACGGCATTCAGGGCTTGGGCGGGCTGTTTGTCACCCATTTGTCCGGCAGCTTTACCGGGGTGATGGGTCTGCCGCTGTTTGAAACCGCCCAATTGTTGCGCCAATGCGGCATTTGTTTGCCGACGTAAAATAAAAAGTATGGCACAGTCAATATGACTGACATATAATTGTCTACCAATGCCTTAACCCTACAGGAGGAAACCATGAGCACACTGAAAAAACTCGGTGTTTTAATGATTACAGGCGGCCTCTTGTCTGCCTGTACCGGTGTCTCTTACGGCCACCGCAGCTTCAACCCCAGCCCGGAATATGCCGAAATGATGGAAGCTGATTCTCGTCGTGTTCAAAATGCCGAACGCGCCGAACGTGCCGAGCGCCGTCGTGAACGTCGTCAGGAAATGATGGATGAGGCCGACGCCTACCGTCGTGCAACTCAAGGTCAAAGAGTTTATATCTTGCGCTAACCGCACCTGACTTATTCCCTATTTTGAAAGGATAGCATCATGAAAAAAGTACTGAGCATTCTGTCACTGTCTGCACTGATCTTAACCGGTTGTGCCACCGGCGGATCTGTAGGCGATTACGGCATGGGCGATGACTCTGCCGCCATCAAGGCCGGTCGCAACCGTGCCTCTGCACAACTGTCCCGCGCCGAATTGGAACAACACCGCCGCCAACGCGCCAACGTTTCCGAAGAGCTGGATTTGGAGGCCAAAAAACGCCGCAACCGTCGTGATGAGATCCAGGGCGGTATGTCTACCGCCGCTGGTGCCGTAGGTTTGGTGGGAGCCACAGCCGGTACCGCCCGCTTGATTAAATCTTGGTTTTAATCTCATTGATGAAAAAACCGCCTGCAGATGCAGGCGGTTTTTTCATTCACATAAGCATCGGCTACAATACGCCCCATGACTGCTTCCTCCCCCTCCCTACTCCAAGGCCTCAATCCCGAACAACTGGCCGCCGTAACCTGGCCGCCGCAATCGGCTCTGGTGCTGGCCGGTGCCGGCAGCGGCAAAACCCGCGTGCTCACCACCCGCATTGCCTGGCTGCTGCAAACCGGCCAGGTCGGCGTGCACGGCATTTTGGCGGTGACCTTTACCAACAAGGCTGCCAAGGAAATGCAAACCCGCCTGGCGGCCATGGTGCCGGTAAATGTGCGCACATTGTGGCTGGGCACCTTCCACGGCCTGTGCCACCGCTTTTTGCGCCTGCACCACCGCGATGCCAACCTCCCTTCCGCCTTTCAGATACTCGACAGCGCCGACCAGCTGGCCTTGATCAAACGCCTGCTCAAATCGCTGAATATAGCCGAGGAAATCATTGCCCCGCGCAGTCTGCAAGGCTTTATCAATGCGCAAAAAGAAGCCGGTTTGCGCGCCGGTGTGCTGGATGCCGGGCCCGACCCGTACAGCCGCCGCCTCATCGAATGCTATGCCACTTACGATGCCTTGTGCCAGCAGGAAGGCGTGGTGGATTTTGCCGAACTGATGCTGCGCAGCTACGAAACCCTGCAACAGCATGCCGTGCTGCGCCAGCATTACCAAAACCGCTTCCGCCATATTCTGGTGGACGAATTCCAAGACACCAACAAGCTGCAATACGCCTGGCTCAAACTCCTGGCCGGAGACGGCGCGGCGGTGTTTGCCGTGGGCGACGACGACCAGAGCATCTACCGCTTCCGCGGCGCCCATGTCGGCAATATGACCCAGCTGATGCGCGATTTCGGCATAGACGCGCCGGTGAAACTGGAGCAGAACTACCGCTCCGACGGCCACATCCTCACCGCCGCCAATGCGGTGATTGCCCACAACAGCGAGCGCTTGGGCAAAAACCTGCGCACCGATGCCGCCGACGGCGAAAAAATCCGCTTTTTGCAGGCCGCAGATGACGAAAGCGAGGCGCTGTTTGTTAGCGACGAAGCCCGTTCGCTGGAGCGTGAGGGCTGGGATTTGCGCCAGATTGCCGTGCTCTACCGCAGCAATGCCCAGTCGCGCGTACTGGAGCAGGCGCTGTTTCAGCGCGGCATACCCTACAAAATCTACGGCGGCCTGCGCTTTTACGAGCGTCAGGAAATCAAGCATGCCCTCGCCTATCTGCGCCTGATGGTCAATCCGCACGACGACAACGCCCTCTTGCGCGTGATTAACGTGCCTGCACGCGGCATCGGCAGCCGCAGCGTGGAAAACCTGCAAGCCGCTGCGGCCGATGCCGGTACCTCTTTATGGCAGGCCGCCTGCGCGCTGGCGCCCAAACAGGCCAAAATCGCCGCCTTTGTGCGCCTGGTGGAAAACCTGCACAGCCACATCGGCCACGGCAGTCTGGAAGACTGGGTGAAAAGCGCCATCGTCGAGAGCGGCCTGCCCGATTACTACCGCAACCAAAAAGGCGAGCACCAGGAGCGCTTGGACAATCTGGAAGAACTGGTGCACGCCGCCCAAGCCTTCAAACCGCAGGAATCCGCGTTTGAAGTGCTGCCTGAAAATACGGATGACAGCAACCCGGCCTTCCCGCTGTTGGCCTTTTTGAGCAATGCCGCGTTGGAAGCGGGCGAGCACCAGGCCGCCGGCGACACCCCCGCCCTGCAACTGATGACCGTGCACGCCGCCAAAGGCTTGGAATTTGACGCCGTATTCCTCACCGGTTTGGAAGAAGGTCTGTTTCCGAGCGAATACAGCCTCGCCGAACGCGACGGCTTGGCGGAAGAACGGCGGCTGATGTATGTGGCCATCACCCGCGCGCGCAAACGCCTGTATCTGAGCATGGCGCAGCAGCGGCGCCTGCACGGCCAAACCCATTTCGGCCTCGCCTCGCGCTTTGTGGACGAGATTCCGGCAGCGGTATTGCACCGCCTCTCGCCGCAAGGCGCACGTGCGCATTATGCCGAACCCCTGCCTGTGCGCCGCCACGACAGCCCGCCTGCCGCCGCACCGCAGCTGGCCGGTTTTGCCATCGGCCAAAACGTGCGCCACGACAAATTCGGCACCGGCGTAATTATCGACGGCACCGACAAAGGCGAATCCGCCCGCCTGACCATCAATTTCGGCAAAAACGGCATTAAGGAATTGGACACCCGTTTTGCCAAGCTGACGGTGGTGTAAATGCCGTAGGTCGGATACTTGTATCCGACAAAATACCCAAGTTTCGGCGAAACGAGGTTGATGTCGGATACAAGTATCCGACCTACACAATGGACTTCGCCCCACACAGGCTGCCTGAAACAACCATAAAAACCACAAGGAACACATCATGGCCCAATTTTTCGCCATCCACCCCGACAATCCGCAAGAGCGCCTGATCAAGCAGGCGGCCGAAACCGTGCGCCGCGGCGGCATCATCGCCTACCCCACCGATTCCTGTTATGCCTTGGGCTGCCATTTGGGCGACAAGGCCGCCATGGAGCGCATCCTCAGCATCCGCGGCATAGACCTCAAACACCACCTCACGCTGATGTGTGCCGACTTGAGCGAGCTGGGCACGTATGCACGCGTGGACAACAGCCAGTTCCGCCTGCTCAAGGCCGCCACTCCCGGCAGCTACACCTTTATTTTGCAGGCGAGCAAAGAAGTGCCCGCACGCACCCTGCACCCCAAACGCAAAACCATAGGCCTGCGCGTGCCCGACAACAAAATCGCACTGGCGCTGCTGGCCGAACTGGGCGAGCCGCTGCTCTCCTGCACGCTGATGCTGCCGGAAGACGACGAACCCTTAACCGACCCCTACGAAATCCGCGACCGCCTCGAACACAGTGTGGATTTGGTCATCGACGGCGGCTGGTGCGGCACCGAACCGACCACGGTGATCGATATGACCGACGGCATCGAGCTGATCCGCCAAGGCAAAGGGGATGCGGCTTTGTTTGGTTTGTAATACCAATCCAAAAAAATAATCTAACTTCGTTGTCTCGCCAGGCTCAAAGAGAACGA
>NZ_JALJZY010000030.1 GCF_024171525.1 Neisseriaceae bacterium HSC-16F19 | reverse complement strand
CATCGGTATTTCCTCCTTGTAAGGTCATACCGGTATTGTCGGTGTAAACGATGTCTTTAGGGTGTGATGTAAAGGATGTTATCAGGTTGTACCGAGAGGGCCCAATGTTTAATGCTTCTGCAAGCCATCCGACATACATGCAGCTGCTCACAGCCCTCTCCCTAACCCTCTCCCACGGGAGAGGGAACACGGGCTCTGTTGTTGTTTGCAGATAGTCTCAGTCGTAGGTCGGATACTCGTATCCGACACCCTGCCCGAGTTTCAGCCCAACAAAACAGATGTCGGATTCAAGAGTCCGACCTACTTAAACAACACCATCAGCAACAGCGCGATGGCAATCAGCGCCAGCCACAGGTTTTGCCGCTGCTGGGTTTTGACCAGATGCAGATAGGCGTCGCGCATTTCCTGCTGGCGGCGCTCGTCCACCAGCATATTCAGTTTACGCGGCAGGGCGGGCAGGATTTGCGCCCAGTCGGGCGCTTCGCTCTTGAGATTGCGCCACAGGGCTTTGGCGCCGACCTGCTCGTTCATCCAGCGCACCAGAAACGGCTTGGCAGTAGCCCACAAGTCCAAATCGGGGTCGAGCTGGCGCCCCAGCCCCTCGATATTGAGCAGGGTTTTCTGCAGCAACACCAGCTGCGGCTGGATTTCCACATTGAAACGGCGGCTGGTTTCAAACAGGCGCATCAGCACCAGACCGAAGGAAATTTCCGACAAGGGCTTGTTGAAAATCGGCTCGCACACCGCGCGCACCGCCGCTTCCAATTCCTCCGCGCGCGTGTCTTCCGGCACCCAGCCGCTCTCGATATGGGCGGTGGCCACGCGGTGGTAATCGCGGTTAAAAAAGGCGAGGAAGTTGATGGCCAGATAGCGTTTGTCGTAATCGGTGAGGCTGCCGACGATGCCGAAATCCAGCGCGATATAACGCCCGTCCGCCGCCACCATGATATTGCCCGGATGCATATCGGCATGGAAAAAGCCGTTGTCGAACACCTGGGTAAAGAAAATCTCCACCCCGTAACGCGCCAGTTGTTTGAAATCCACGCCCTGCGCCTTGAGCGCGGCAATATCGCCGATGGGCGTGCCGTCCATCCATTCCAACACCAGCACATTGCGCGAGCTGTATTCGTAATACACCTTGGGCACCTGCAACATGGTGCTGCCCGCAAACTGGCGGCCGAGCTGGCTGGCATTGGCCGCTTCTTTCATCAGGTCCAATTCGTCGTGCAGGTATTTGTCGAATTCCGCCACCACCTCGCGCGGTTTGAGGCGTTTGCCGTCGGCAAACAGGCGCTCCACCCACACCGCGCCGAAACGCAACAGCGCCAAATCCTGCTCGATCACCGGCAGAATCTGCGGCCGCAACACCTTCACCGCCACCGCTTCGCCGCCGAACAGGCGCGCGCGGTGTACCTGGGCAATGGAGGCGCTGGCCACCGGCACGGGGTCGAATTCGGCAAACAGCGCATCCGGGCTTTGGCCCAAATCGGCGGTAATCTGCGCCACCGCCACCGCGCCGTCAAACGGCGGCACCTTGTCTTGCAGCCGCGCCAGCTCGGCGGCATAGGCGGGCGGCAGCAAATCCGGCCGTGTGGACAGCACCTGGCCGAATTTCACAAAAATCGGCCCCAGGCTTTCCAGCGCCAGGCGCAGGCGCACCGGCGGCGCCTCGGCGGCATAAGGCCCCTGCGGCAAACGCTTCAACAAGGCCCGCAGCCACGCCTGACGGATCAGCGGCACCATCAGCACCAACAGGCCGTAGGCGTACAAGGTACGCAGAATTACCCAAAATCGTTTCGGCCATTTGAACATGGCGCCATACTCCCAGTGCCGTGAAGGCAGGTTTGAATTGGAAACACGTAGCTTGGGTTGTCAAACCCAACATTTATGAATGCTTAAAAAGTACATGGGTTTTCAGGCTGCCTGAAAAACCCAAACAGATTCTGCGACTTCGCTACGCTGCGCGCAGAATGACGGAGCTGCGGTCATCCTGCGCGCAGTCGCAGGATCTTGGTGCGCAAGCGTTGAAATCAGCCCTGCACAAAGCCTGAAAAACGCAGCATGTAGGCTTTCAGGCAGCCCTGCAGGGGCGGATTTTACATCCGCCCGTTCTACCCGTTACCGCGTTGCGGGCGGGTGTAAAACCCATAAGTATCTATACAAATCACCGTCATTCCCGCGAACGCGGGAATCCACCCATGGAATTAAGATACCATTGTTTTAATGAGTGATTTCTTAAGTTTTATAATGGATTCCCGCGTTCGCGGGAATGACGTCCGTGTTGTTTTTCAGCTACTGAAATATATTTCAGGCAGCCTTGGAGAACATAGGTAAGCAAACCCAAGCTTGGCAGCAGCACATAAAGGCTGCCTGAAATGATAAAAGCCTGGCCCTAAGAGCAAACTTGTGTAGATACCTATGATGTAAAACCCGCCCCTACATCCGTGTTACCCAAGATTACAAAAGGCGGGCCAAGCCCGCCCCTGCTGCTGCTTACACATTAAACAGGAAGTGAATCACATCCCCGTCCTGCACCACATATTCCTTGCCCTCGGCACGCATTTTACCGGCCTCTTTGGCCTTGGCCTCGCCGCCGAGTGCGGTAAAGTCGTCATAGGCAATCACTTGCGCACGGATAAAGCCGCGCTCGAAATCGGTGTGGATCACACCCGCCGCCTGCGGGGCGGTGTCGCCTTTGTGTATGGTCCAGGCGCGCACTTCTTTGACCCCGGCGGTGAAATAGGTTTGCAGGCCGAGCAAATCGTAACCGGCGCGGATGAGGCGGTTCAAACCCGGCTCTTCCAAACCCATTTCCTGCAGGAATTCCACTTTTTCTTCGTCAGCCAATTCGGCGATTTCGCTCTCCATGGCGGCGCACAGAGCCACCACCGGGGCGTTTTCGCGCGCGGCCAGCTCTTGCAGACGCGCCAGATGCGGGTTGTTGTCGAAACCGTCTTCAGCCACATTGGCCACATACATGGCCGGTTTGACCGTGAGCAGGCACAAGGGCTTGATAACGGCCAGCTCGTCCGCATCCAAGGCTGCGGCACGCACCGGCTTGCCTTCGAGCAGATGGGTTTGCAGGCGCTCCAGCACCGCCACCAGTTTCTGCGCCTCTTTGTCGCCGGATTTGGCGCGTTTGCCTTCGCGCACAATGGCTTTTTCCACGCTGGCCAAATCCGCCAGCGCCAATTCGGTGCCGATGACTTCAATGTCCGCAATCGGGTCCACCTTGCCCGCCACATGAACGATATTGTCGTCGTCGAAACAGCGCACCACATTCACAATGGCGTCGGTTTCGCGGATATTGGCCAAAAACTGGTTGCCCAAGCCCTCGCCCTTGCTGGCACCGGCCACCAGGCCGGCAATATCCACAAACTCCACAATCGCCGGCTGGATTTTCTGCGGATTGACAATGGCCGCAAGCGCCGCCATGCGCGGGTCCGGCACTTCGACGATGCCGACATTGGGCTCGATGGTGCAAAACGGATAATTGGCCGCTTCGATGCCCGATTGGGTCAGCGCATTAAACAGGGTGGACTTGCCCACATTGGGCAGGCCGACGATGCCGCATTTCAAACTCATGGTATTCCTTAATTTCAATCAAAACGGTTGGCCTGACACCTGTGCCAAGCCTGATGCACCGGCACAAACACAAAACGGGCGTCATTTCCGCGCAGGCGGGAATCCATGGAAAAATTTAAGAAACCACTATAAAACAACGGGTTCGTAAACGGATGAATGGATTCCCGCCTACGCGGGAATGACGGCAGCTAAGGTTTGAAGCCGCCTGTGCAGCGCAAGCAAGTGGCGGGCTCAAGCAATTTCACAAAGGTCTCAGCTTACCAACCGACAAATGCAAAATGCCGCGATTGTAGCACAAAGGCCACGCCCTTAGCGGCTGCCTGAACGCCTGCCTGCCGTAACCGGCGCGTTTTTATTTTCAGGCAGCCTGTTAATTCAAGTTTTTGTAATTGCTCATTTTGCTGCATTGCAATAAAATATTTGCTTCTTAATAAAACGCCGCCTTGTGCGGCAGGCAAGACCCATGTTTCCCATCACCACCCTACAGCAGCTGTGGCTGCAAAACCTGCAAATCCTCACCGAAGCCCCGCAAGTCGTGGCGCAGCGCCTCACCCTGTTCGGACAACCCTGCTGGCACGCCCATACCTGGATGGAGTATTACGGCATGTATTGGGAAAAAGTGGCCGCCATGCAGGAAATGTACGCCACCTGGTGGCTGTTTCTCGGCTCGGTGCAACAGCAGGCCGACCTGCTCGACTGGCGCCGCCCCTACCGCTACCAGCAGTGGCTCAACGACTCGGTACACACCGCCAACCGCTCGCTCAAACCGGTGAGCAGCCGCGTGCGCGCCAACCGCAAACGTTTGAACAAGAGCAGTTGACACCCTGCACAGCCGGTTGCAATGGTGTAAAATCCCGCCTCTTTGGCCGGGCAAGCGGTTTTCAGGCAGCCTGAAACCTTTGCAAAACCTTATGCGCCAACACCAAATATAAAACTGCCGTCATTCCCGCGAACGCGGGAATCCATGGGAACGTTTAAGAAACTACTTTTAAAACAATGTATTTGTAAGCGTATAAATGGATTCCCGCGTTCGCGGGAATGACGACTGTTAAGATTTTAGGTTAGCTGCATAGCGTAGCTCAGTTGCGAAGCTCAAATTGAAAACGGTGGGCAGGCATGCCCACCCTACACACCACGGAAACCCCATGAACACCTTACTCCAAGACTTGCAGGCACGCGGCCTGATTGCCCAGACCACCGACATCGACGCCCTGAGCAAACTGCTCGACAGCCAAAGCATTTCCCTCTATTGCGGTTTCGACCCCACCGCCGACAGCCTGCACATCGGCCACTTGCTGCCGGTGCTGGCGCTGCGCCGCTTCCAGCTGGCCGGGCACCGCCCGGTGGCCTTGGTGGGCGGTGCCACCGGCATGATTGGCGACCCCAGCTTCAAAGCCGTGGAACGCAGCCTCAATACCCCGGAAACCGTGCAAGGCTGGGTGGCCAGCATTCAAAAACAATTGCAGCCGTTTTTGAGCTTTGAAGGCGACAATGCCGCGCTGATGGCCAATAATGCCGACTGGTTCGGCCAGATGAACTGCCTCGACTTCCTGCGCGACATCGGCAAGCATTTTTCCGTCAATGCCATGCTGGCCAAGGAATCGGTGAAACAGCGCATCGAACGCGACGATGTGGGCATTTCCTTTACCGAGTTTGCCTACGCCCTGTTGCAGGGCTACGACTTTGCCGAATTGAACAAACGCCACAATGTGGTGCTGCAAATCGGCGGCTCCGACCAATGGGGCAATATCACCTGGGGCACCGAAACCACCCGCCGCCTCAACCAGAAAAGCGTGTTCGGCCTCACCCTGCCCCTGGTCACCAAGGCCGACGGCACCAAATTCGGCAAAACCGAAGGCGGCGCGGTCTGGCTCAATGCCGCCAAAACCTCACCCTACCAGTTCTACCAGTTCTGGCTCAAAGTGGCCGACGCCGATGTGTACAAATTCCTCAAATACTTCACCTTTTTGAGCGTGGCCGAAATCGACGCCATCGAAGCGGCCGACCAAGCCAGCGGCAGCAAACCGCAGGCACAGCGCATTCTGGCCGAAGAAATGACCCGTCTTATCCACGGTGACGACGCACTGGCCGCGGCACAACGCATTACCGAGAGCCTGTTTTCCGGCGACGAGAGCGGCCTCACCGAAAACGACTATGCCCAACTGGCACTGGACGGCCTGCCCGCGTTTGAAGTTTCAGGCAGCCTCAATGTGGTGGAAGCGCTGGTCAAAACCGGCCTGGCGCAATCCAATAAAGAAGCGCGCGGCTTTGTGAACAGCAAAGCGGTGCTGCTCAACGGCGCACCCGCCGAGGCCAACAACCCCGGCCATGCCGCAGAAAAACCGGACGACCTCTACCTCGTCACCGACGCGCACAAACGCTACGGCCGCTACACCATCCTCAAACGCGGCAAACGCAACCATGCGCTGTTGGTGTGGAACTGAGGCCATGAACAAAGCCTTGCTGGCCTGCATGTTGGCCGCCGCCCTGCCCGCAGCCGCCCTCGCCAACGACACCGATGCCCGCCTGCGCCGCCTCGAAACCGAAGTCATCCGCCTACAAGAGCGGGTGAATATGCTCGAGCGCATGCTGCAACACGGGCAAAGCGGCAATAATCATGTGTATGTGTGCCGCATCCAAGCCTTCGCCGAAGTCTATGAAGGCGAGTCTACCAATGCCGGGGTGGCCAAGCGCCAGGCGCAAACCGCCTGCCTGAAAGAACAGGCCGCCCTGTTCTGCCGCACCCAAAATATCCAATGTGTCCGTTATTAATCCTTAATTAAAGAAAGCCCCCCATGAGCCACACCATTCTGCAAAACCTGCCCGTTGACCAAAAAGTCGGCATCGCCTTTTCCGGCGGTCTCGACACCTCCGCCGCCCTGTTGTGGATGAAACTCAAAGGCGCCCTGCCCTACGCCTATACCGCCAATCTCGGCCAGCCCGATGAAGACGATTACGAAGCCATTCCCAAGAAAGCCAAGGAATACGGCGCCATCGAAGCGCGCCTGATCGACTGCCGCAGCCAGCTGGCGCACGAAGGCATCGCCGCCATCCAATGCGGCGCCTTCCATGTGGCCACCGGCGGCATTCCTTATTTCAATACCACCCCGCTGGGCCGCGCCGTCACCGGCACCATGCTGGTTTCCGCCATGAAGGAAGACGATGTCAATATCTGGGGCGACGGCAGCACCTACAAAGGCAACGACATCGAGCGTTTCTACCGCTACGGTCTCTTGACCAATCCCAGCCTGCGCATCTACAAACCGTGGCTGGACCAAAGCTTTATCGACGAATTGGGCGGCCGCCACGAAATGAGCCATTTCCTCATCGAGCACGGCTTTGATTACAAAATGTCGGCCGAAAAAGCCTATTCCACCGACTCCAATATGCTCGGCGCCACCCACGAAGCCAAAGACCTGGAATTCCTCAATACCGGCATCAAAATCGTCAAACCGATTATGGGCGTGGCCTTCTGGGACGAAAACGTAGAAGTGAAACCCGAAGAAGTCAGCGTGCGCTTTGAAGAAGGCGTGCCCGTGGCCATCAACGGCCAGGAATACGCCGACCCGGTGGCGCTGTTTTTGGAAGCCAACCGCATCGGCGGCCGTCACGGCCTGGGCATGAGCGACCAAATCGAAAACCGCATCATCGAAGCCAAATCGCGCGGCATCTACGAAGCCCCCGGCATGGCCCTGCTGCACATCGCCTACGAGCGCCTGGTGACCGGCATCCACAACGAAGACACCATAGAGCAATACCGTATCAACGGCCTGCGCCTGGGCCGCCTGCTGTATCAAGGCCGCTGGTTCGACAGCCAGGCCCTGATGCTGCGCGAAACCGCCCAGCGCTGGGTGGCCAAAGCCGTCAGCGGCGAAGTGACTTTGGAACTGCGCCGTGGCAACGACTTCTCCATCCTCAATACCGAATCGCCCAACCTCACCTACCACCCCGAGCGTTTGAGTATGGAAAAAGTGGAAAGCGCCGCCTTCACCCCCGCCGACCGCATCGGCCAACTGACCATGCGCAACCTCGACATCATCGACACCCGTGACAAACTGGGCATCTATGTCCAAAGCGGCCTGCTGCACCTGGGTCACGGCTCGGTGCTGCCGCAGCTGGGTGGTGATAAAGAATAAATCCGTATACACATAAAAAAACACCGGTTTGAAACCGGTGTTTTTTGTTTTCAGGCAGCCTGAATAGCGAGCACAAACGGCTGTTTAACGTGTTTTGGAAACCTCGTAACCACCCTTGATTTCCCCATAAACTTCGGTATTGCTGCCGCCGGTGGTACTGCAGGCAGCCAAAGTCAGCGCCGCCAGCAAGGCAGCCAATAATGAGGTAGCGACAGGTTTCATATGCTTACTTCTCCAAATTGGGTTTGTGGTTGTTCATCACGCGCACATAATGCGCAGCGGAATACGTCAGAAAGGCTTTTTCATCTTCGCTGAGCGGACGCACCTGACGCACCGGATTGCCGACATACAGATAGCCGCTTTCCAAGCGTTTTTTCGGCGGCACCAGGCTGCCGGCGCCGATCATCACTTCGTCTTCAATCACCGCATCGTCCAGAATCACAGTTTTCATGCCCACCAGCACACGATTGCCTATGGTACAGCCGTGCAGCACCACATGGTGGCCGATGGTGGTTTCTTCGCCTATGGTCAAGGGCGAACCCTGCGGTTTGGCCTCGTTTTTATGGCTCACATGCAGCATACAATGGTCTTGCACATTGCTGTTGCGGCCGATGCGGATGCTGTTGACGTCGCCGCGGATGACCGCAAACGGCCACACCGACACGTTTTCGGCCAGCGCCACATCACCAATCACCACGCACAAGGGGTCCAGATAACAGCCTTCGCCCACGCTGGGGAAAGTGTCGAGATAAGGTCGCAAAACGGAAGTATTCATTTTCAGGCAGCCCGTAAAAACAATAACACATCGCGGAACACATTGGGGTCTTTGATAAAGGTCATCTCCCCGGCTTGGGGGAAATGGTAGTCCAACAGCCGCGACACCCAGAAACGGATGCAGCCGGCGCGTTGCGCCACCGGCAGGTATTCGGCCTCTGCCGCCGTTAAGGGGCGCACGCTTTGGTAACCGGCCAAAAATGCGGCGGCCAATTCCGGATTGAGGCGGTTGTCGGCCATGCGCGCCCAATCATTGAGCGCAATGGCCAAATCATACATAAAGCTGCCGTTGCAGGCATAGTAAAAATCAATAAAGCCCGCCACCGCATCACCGTCCAGCAACACATTGTCTTTAAAGAGGTCGGCATGGATGATGCCCTGCGGCAGTCCGCTGTCCGGCCGGGCTGCCTGAAAGGCGATTTCGTCTTGCAACAGCGCGGCGTCTTCCGCATCCAGATAAGGCAACAGACGCTCGCTTTCGGCCTGCCACCAGGCGGCATGGCGCGGATTACGCATCTGTTGCGGAAAACTCTGCCCGGCCAGATGCATGTGCGCCAGCATGGCGCCGGTGCTGAAACATTGCGCCGCATTGGGCAGGCTGGTATCACAACCTTTCAGGCAGCTCACCAAACAGGCGGGT
Source organism: Neisseriaceae bacterium HSC-16F19 (assembly GCF_024171525.1). Lineage (GTDB taxonomy): Bacteria > Pseudomonadota > Gammaproteobacteria > Burkholderiales > Neisseriaceae > JALJZY01. Next base: position 8,988 of record NZ_JALJZY010000030.1, on the reverse strand, counting down.
TTGCCCGCCACCGTGCTGTCGAAACGGCCGTCGGTGCGCGCAATGGGCGCCGGACAGGCCACACCCTGCTGGCTCAAATGCTGTTTGAGCAGCAAAAAAAACGGCAGCTCGTGTTGCTGCAAGACCTCGAATACGGTCAGCACAAAACGGCCGCGGGTGGTGGTGAGAAAGTAGTTGCTGTTGGTCACGCCTTGGGCGATGCCCTCCAGCGCAATGAATTTGCCGATGGCGTAGTCCTCTAGGAAGACCCGCATCTCGTCATCGGAAACGGAAGTATAAACAGACATGGCACAATTCGGTCAAAAAGTGGCGGCATGATACCAAAGTGGCGGAACACAATAAAGCAAAGCACCGGATATGGCCGGTGCTTTGCCTGTGCGTGCGGGGCGGATTATTTTTTAATCTCCCATTGGCCGTTTTTCTTTTCGACCAATATGGTTTCTACAGCCTGAGGCGTACCATAAGTGGTTTGTTCCTGATAGATTTTGTATTCGCAGGAATATACACCGCCCTTAATATAGCCGCCCCCGACACGGGTACACGCCTGACCGGCGGCATAATGCAGTTTTTCGTTCGGCTTGTTTTTGGTTTTGGACTGATTCACGAGCTCCAAAACCGTCTGCTGTGTGGGTGGCATAATGCTCACATCGCCGGTACTCAAATACTGGTAGCCGCCATAGCCAATCGCTGCCACCACAGCCCATGTTACGATTCTGCCGATATCCATTGCTTTAGCTCCCTATTATATACATGATCCGTATGCTTGTTATTCTGCTTTGTCGTCTGCAGCCGCATCATCGGTTGCAGCCTGCAGTACCGGGTTATCCGCTGCGGCTTCAGGCAGCCTGTCCGCCTCTACCGCCCGCACCTTGTGCACATCCAGATAACGCTGGATGGCATGCACCAACTCCTGTGTACCCTGGTGCGTCAATGCACTGATTTTAAACACCCGCGGCGCATCGGCATCGAATTCGAAACGGTCGTCCGGCGCCGGATAATCCCAACCGGTGGCCGTCAAAAACGCCGCCATACGCTCGACCTGTTCCTCTTCGGAAAGCATATCCAGCTTGTTGAACACCAGCCAGCGCGGCTTGTGGTACAAAGCCTCGTCGTAACGGCGCAACTCGTCCACAATCGCCTGTGCTTCTGCCGCCGGTTCAACGCTGTCGTCAAACGGCGCCAAGTCCACCACATGCAGCAGCAGGCCGGTGCGCGACAAATGCTTCAGAAAACGGTGTCCCAAGCCCGCACCTTCGGCCGCACCTTCAATCAGACCGGGAATATCGGCCATCACAAAGCTGTGGTTTTCATCCATACGCACCACACCCAGATTGGGATGCAGCGTGGTAAACGGATAATCGGCCACTTTGGGGCGGGCGGCAGACACCGCGCGTATCAGCGTCGACTTACCGGCATTCGGCATGCCTAACAGACCGACATCTGCCAAAACTTTCAATTCCAGCAGCAAAGTGCGCGCCTCACCTTCTTCGCCGGGCGTGGCATGTTTGGGCGCACGGTTGACCGAAGACTTGAAATGGATATTGCCCAAACCGCCCTTGCCGCCGCGCGCCAGGCAGACGCGCTGGCCGTGGTGGGTCAGGTCCGCCACCACCTCGTCGGTATCGGCATCGCGAATCAAAGTACCCACCGGCATGCGCAATTCGATGTCGTCGGCACCGGCACCATAGCGGTCGGAACCGTGCCCTTTTTCGCCATTTTTGGCCTGATACCGTTTGACAAAACGGTATTCGACCAAGGTATTGATGTTTTCATCCGCCACGGCAAACACACTGCCGCCGCGACCGCCGTCCCCGCCGTCCGGGCCGCCGCGCGGCACAAATTTCTCCCGGCGGAAACTCACCGCCCCATTACCGCCGCGTCCGGCCACCACATCGATTTTGGCTTCGTCTATAAACTTCATGATTTTGTCCGTTACGGATAAGGCAACCCGGTCGGGTTGCCATATAAAACGAGAATTATAGCAGCCCCGTATAGTGCCCAAACAAATTTGTACGGCCAGACATTTCTCCCCGACCCTGCCCAATACACCTCCGGTATTTTTCCCGATACCATTGTTTTGGCTCAATGGCCTTGGGGAGCTACAAAATCGTCAAAGCCTCTATGCATAGTATTCAGTTTTTTGAACTTACCCTATGTATCCTAAAAAGCTGCCTGATTACCCATAAAAAAACGCCGTGCATACACACGGCGGGGTTGTATTTTGGGGCGCCAGTCGGCCGGTAAGCCGGGTTCTGTCTGGGACAGCCATTCCTCTAGGCCTGCCGTTACCGACAGGCTCCAGCAACCTACCCGAATGCTCGGCGAGCAGCGTCTGTGCATTCTGTTTGGTCTTGCTACGGATGGGGTTTAGCCTGCTACACGCCGTTACCGGCGGCACGGTGCGCTCTTACCGCACCATTTCACCCTTACCTGTGCCGTGTTGCCACAGCCATCGGCGGTCATGCTTTCTGTTCCACTTTCCGTCGCCTCGCGGCGCCCGGCCGTTAGCCGGCATCCTGCTCTGTGTAGCCCGGACTTTCCTCTCCGCCCTCAAAGGCGCAGCGGCTGTCTGGCCGACTGGTGCGGGCGGAATTATAGCCTAGATAAACAAACGCACAAACTGCTGCACCAGATACATCACCATGCCGATAAACGGGGACATGATTTTGCCCAACAGGCCGGTCATCAGCAGCAACAGGATAATCCAGGTGCCGTAAGGCTCGATTTTGCGGTATTGCACGGACGCGCGCGCCGACAGAAAAGTGTCCACAAAACGGCCGCCGTCCAAGGGCAGGATGGGCAGCATATTGAGCACAAACAGCACCGCATTAATGATGATGCCGTAGCGGCTCATGATGGCCAGCGGCTCTTGGAAGTTTTCCGGCACCCATTGCGACGCCACCATGGCCAGCGCCCAGCCAAAGGCCATCGCCAGGTTGGACAAGGGGCCGGCAATCGCCACCATGCGCATGCCGATGCGCACGTTTTTGAAGTTGCGGGTATTCACCGGCACGGGTTTGGCCCAGCCGAACAAAAACGGGGTAAACAAAAACATCACCAAGGGCACGACAATGGTACCAATCGGGTCGATGTGCTTGACGGGATTGAGGGTGAGGCGGCCCATCATTTCCGCCGTACGGTCGCCGTAATGACGCGCCGCATAACCGTGGGCGGCTTCGTGTACGGTGATGGCCAGCAAAACAGGCAGCACCGCCAACAGGAAAACGCCCAAATCGAATTGTTGAAACATGGTGGTTCCGTAAGGTGTGGCAATGAATATCAGGGCCGCATTCTAACAGAGAATGCGGTATTGTTTTTCAGGCTGCCTGAAAGATAAAAAAGGATGCCGCAGGGCATCCTTTTTTAACTGCGGGCTTAAATCAGTCTTTCTTGTCTTTGACTTCTTCAAACTCGGCATCCAAAACATCATCGTCGGCCTTGCCGGAAGCGGCGTTGTCGGCGGCACCGGCCTGTTCGGCCTGTGCTTGGGCGTCGGCATACAGCATTTCGCCCAGTTTCTGGCCGGCGGCACCCAAGGCTTCGGCCTTGGCGTCAATGTCGGCTTTGTCGTCGCCTTTCACCGCTTCTTCGGCTTCTTTAATCGCGGCTTCGATTTTGTCTTTCTCGGCGGCATCCAGTTTGTCGCCGTAATCGGCCAGCGATTTTTTCACCGAATGAATCAGTGCTTCGGCTTGGTTGCGGCTTTGCACCAGCTCGGTCAGTTTGCGGTCTTCCTCGGCGTTGGCTTCGGCGTCTTTCACCATGCGTTCGATTTCTTCCTCAGACAGACCGGAAGAAGCTTGAATAGTGATGTTGGCCTGTTTACCGGTGCCTTTGTCTTTGGCAGACACATGCAGAATACCGTTGGCGTCAATGTCGAAGGTTACTTCGATTTGCGGCATACCGCGCGGGGCCGGCGGAATGTCGCCCAGGTTGAACTGACCCAGCGATTTGTTGGCGGAAGCCTTTTCGCGCTCACCCTGCAAGACGTGGATGGTCACGGCGTTCTGGTTGTCTTCGGCAGTAGAGAACACCTGCGTGGCCTTGGTGGGAATGGTGGTGTTTTTGGTGATGAGTTTGGTCATCACACCGCCCATGGTCTCGATACCCAAAGACAGCGGGGTTACGTCCAAGAGCAATACGTCGCTGCGGCCGCCGCCCAATACTTCGCCCTGAATGGCGGCACCCACGGCCACGGCTTCGTCCGGGTTCACGTCTTTGCGCGGCTCTTTGCCGAAGAAGTCTTTGACCGCTTCCTGCACTTTGGGCATACGGCTTTGACCGCCGACCAAAATCACATCGTTGATGTCGTTCACGCTCAGGCCGGCATCTTTGATGGCGATGCGGCAAGGCTCGATGGAACGGGCAATCAGGTCTTCCACCAGGCTCTCAAACTTGGCGCGGGTGATTTTCATGGCCAAGTGTTTGGGGCCGGTGGCGTCCATGGTGATGTAGGGCAGGTTGATTTCGGTCTGCTGGCCGCTGGACAACTCGATTTTGGCTTTTTCGGCCGCTTCTTTCAGGCGTTGCAGCGCCATCACATCGTTTTTCAGATCAATGCCCTGCTCTTTTTTGAACTCGGCAATGATGTAATCGATGAGGCGTTGGTCGAAATCTTCGCCGCCCAAGAAGGTGTCGCCGTTGGTGGCCAGCACTTCAAACTGTTTGTCGCCGTCTACATCGGCAATTTCGATGATGGAAATATCGAAAGTACCGCCGCCCAAGTCGTACACGGCGATTTTGCGGTCGCCGCTCTCGCCTTTGTCCATACCGAAGGCCAAAGCCGCAGCGGTGGGCTCGTTGATGATGCGTTTGACTTCCAAACCGGCAATGCGGCCGGCGTCTTTGGTGGCTTGACGCTGGCTGTCGTTGAAGTAGGCGGGTACGGTAATCACCGCTTCGGTCACCGGCTCGCCCAGATAGGCTTCGGCGGCCTGCTTCATTTTGCGCAGGATTTCGGCAGACACTTGCGGCGGCGACAGCTCTTTGCCTTGCGCTTTCACCCAGGCATCGCCGTTGGCGGCTTTGATGATGTCAAACGGCATGGTGTCGATGTCTTTTTGCACTTCTTTGTCTTCAAAACGACGACCGATGAGGCGTTTCACCGCATAAATGGTGTTGGTGGCATTGGTCACCGCTTGGCGTTTGGCCGGTGCGCCGACCAGAATTTCGCCGCCGTCGAGATAGGCAATCACGGAAGGCGTGGTGCGCGCGCCTTCGGCGTTTTCAATCACTTTGGTTTGTCCGCCTTCGGAAATGGACAGACAGGAATTGGTGGTACCCAAGTCGATACCGATTACTTTAGCCATAACAATACTCCTGAAAAATAATTTAAATACAGAATGATGCGTTAATTTTGCGGCACAGTACCGCTTTAGTCGGCCTGTAAATGGGCATGGCGGTATGAATTTCAAGCGCCGTATGGATAAAAATCATGCAGTCGGCCTGCAAACAATCAAGTTCGCTATTTAAATATGCAGCTGCAAGCGGGCGGTGACTGCCCGATAATCCGGTTTTAAAGTACACGACTGCATACCGAAATCAGCAACTGACCCAATATTCCTATAGGTGGCTTATTCAAAACCATACTGATGCTGGCTTTATTTGCCGTCTTGGCTTACATTCCGTCTACACCCTTGACTTTCCCGCCTCCACTACCACTATATCCGCACTATTCTTAGGAGAATCCGCCCTTATGAGCCACACCGTGCATTTGCAATTTGAAGACATCGACAACACCGTGCTGCAACGTCTGTGCGGCCCCTTGGACAGCCATTTGGCTACTTTGGGCAAAGCATTGGAGCTGCAGATCAGCCGCCGTTTCGACCACTTCACCTTTCTCGGTGCGGCAGCACATGCGGGGCGGGATGCTTTGTTGGCGCTGGCCGAAATTGCCGAAATGCGTGATGTGGACGATAACGACATCCGCTTGGCTGCCGTGGAAGCAAAAACCGCCGATGCGGCCTTTGTGCCCAAAACCGAGGTCGGACATCAATACCATTTCCGCACCCGTCGCGGCAATCTGGGCGGACGCACACCGCGCCAAAACGGTTATATCCGCGCACTGCTCAATCATGATGTGGTGTTCGGCTTGGGTCCGGCGGGCACCGGCAAGACTTATCTGGCGGTGGCGGCAGCAGTGGATGCCATGGAAAAACATCAGGTGGAGCGCATCGTATTGGTGCGCCCGGCGGTGGAGGCGGGCGAAAAACTGGGCTTTCTGCCCGGTGATTTGGCGCAAAAAGTCGACCCCTATCTGCGCCCGCTCTACGATGCCTTATACGACCTGATGGGCTTTGACCGTGTGACCAAATTATTGGAAAAGGGCTTGATTGAGATTGCGCCGCTGGCCTATATGCGCGGCCGCACGCTCAACGGCGCTTATGTGATTTTGGACGAGGCGCAGAACACCACGCCGGAGCAGATGAAGATGTTCCTCACCCGCATCGGCTTCGGCGCCAAGGCGGTGATTACCGGGGACTTGAGCCAGATAGACCTGCCGCGCAACATCAAATCCGGACTTAAAGACGCCAAAGAAAAGCTGGCCGGTATTGAAGGGTTGTATTTCCACACCTTTACCAGCGAAGATGTGGTGCGCCACCCCTTGGTACAGAAAATCGTTGATGCCTATGATGCGGCGGAGGAAACTGGCAGAGAATAATGAACGCCGGATAAAACACAGTCAAAAGGCTGCCTGAAAACGCACTGTGTGCGTTTTCAGGCAGCCTTTTTATACACAATAAGCCTCTTTAAACTTAAACCAGCTTGTCGTGGTGCCGCTTGTGTTTATTGCCGCTGTGGCAGCAGTAAGGTGACCATTCCTGCCCACCCTACCCATACTCTGTTGATTACACCTGACTGCCGCCCACAGTAAGGCCGCTGTCGATACGCAAAGTCGGCTGGCCCACGCCCACGGGCACGCTCTGGCCGTCTTTGCCGCACACGCCCACGCCGGTATCCAGCGCACTGTCGTTGCCAATCATACTCACATATTTCAGCACTTCCGGGCCGTTGCCGATGATGGTGGCGCCTTTGACCGGATACTGGCGGCGGCCGTTTTCCACCCACCACGCCTCCGAGGCGCTGAAGACGAATTTGCCGCTGGTAATGTCCACCTGGCCGCCGCCGAAATTGACCGCATACAGGCCGCGGTCTATGGAGGCAATGATTTCTTCAGCCTCGTAGCCGCCGTTTTCCATAAAGGTATTGGTCATGCGCGGCATGGGCGCGGATGCGTAGTTTTCACGGCGGCCGTTGCCGGTGACCGGCACACCCATCAGGCGGGCATTGGTTTCGTCTTGCAGATAGCCGGTGAGGATGCCGTCTTCAATCAGCACCGTGCGGCCGGTGGGATTGCCCTCATCGTCCATGCTCAAAGAGCCGCGGCGTCCGGCGATATTGCCCTGATCGACCACGGTCACACCACGGGCAGCCACCTGCTCGCCGATGCGGCCGGAAAAGGCGCTAGTGCCTTTGCGGTTGAAATCGCCTTCCAAACCGTGTCCCACCGCTTCGTGCAGCAATACCCCCGGCCAACCGTTGCCCAGCACCACGGTCATGGCACCGGCGGGCGCCGGACGGGCTTCCAAATTGGTCAGCGCCTGGGAGACGGCTGCCTGAACATAGCCGTGCAAACGCGCATCATCAAAATAAGCCAAATCAAAACGCCCGCCGCCGCCGCTGCTGCCCTGTTCGCGGCGCGTGCCCTGCTGGGCAATCACCGTGAGCGACAAACGCACCAGCGGGCGGATGTCGGCATGGCTGCGGCCATCGAGACGCGCCAGATAAATCCAATCGTGCTCGCACACCAGCCCGGCCATCACCTGCACAATGCGCGGGTCGGCGGCCTTGGCCAGGGCTTCGATTTTTTGCAGCAAAGCCACTTTGGCGGCGGCATCCAGGCTGGCAATGGGGTTGTCACTGCCGTATTGCGCCGGCGCAAGCCGACCCGGTGTCAGCGCCACCGTGCGTTCTTGCGCGGCACGGCCAATGGCACGCACGGCGGTAGCGGCATCGGTCAGCGCTTGCACATCGAGACTGTCGGCATAGGCAAAGGCGGTTTTTTCACCACTGACGGCACGCACACCCACGCCTTGTTCGATATGGAAATTGCCGGATTTGACCATGCCTTCTTCCAAATGCCAGCTTTCATACGCGGTGCGCTGGCAGTAAATATCGGCGTAATCCACCGTGTGGGCGCCGATAAGACCGAGCGCGCGGGCAAAATCGGCATCGGCCAAGCCGTTGGCGGCCAAAAGTTGTTGTTGGACGAGGGTGTGCATGGGGGTGTGTACCGGGATTAAAACAGACGGATTATAACAAGGCTGCCGCCCTTCTGTGGTTTTGTCTGTAACGGCATAAGTCCGCGCTATGAAGGAGATAGCGACAGCAATGTGAATTTATTTCTTATGAAAATCATATTTTTAATATAAATTCCGCCATTCAGTTAATAAAATTATTGATAATCGTTATCATATATGTATAATGAGCTCACGGTTTGGTCACCCCAGGCCCCCTCATCCCATCCTTATCTTTCAGACCGCGGAGATTGCCTAACGAGATATGCCATCCTGACATCACAATACTCAAAACCGAAAAAACCAAAACGCTGCCTGAAAGGGCAGCGTTTTGGTTTGGTGGGTTGGGTTGGGTGGTATGTGCTTGCAGGTTGCGTAGCTTGGGTCGCCAGACCCAACATTTGCCAACATTTCCAGAAGTGTTGGGTCTGACGACCATAGGTATCTACACAAATATTAAGGCTGCCTGAAAACACAAATTGGTATCATCTTGTATTTCAAGTTACATAAAATTTAACTTTGCGCTTCATGGCCGTCCCACGGGATTCCCTATGGTCACGCGGATGTATTCTTTGCGCCGCCAAAGAAAAGCGGCTGCGGTTGCAGGTTTGCTGCGCAAACTTCCCTCACTGCACACGGTTTTTCGGGCGGGCAACAACTCGCAGCTGCGCTGCTCAAACAGATTTGCCCT
>NZ_JALJZY010000029.1 GCF_024171525.1 Neisseriaceae bacterium HSC-16F19 | reverse complement strand
ACGCGACTAGGTCGGATCCAACTCTGTTTTGCTTTGGAAACCCTGTTTGGTCAGAGACAAGCAGGGTTTTCTTTTACACCCGTATCATACAAGGTTGGATAAGGGGTGCGGGCCGGGTTGGATTTTACCTGAAAAGCCTGTTTTATGCTGCGGTGCGGAAAAGATACGGCTGCCTGAAAGCGGCTTCTTGCTTGCGGGAAGTCATCAAAAGCCTGTTTGGGCGGTTTCTGCGGCAGGGTATTTGGGCGGCTTTTTTATGACGGGATATACATGACGGTAATAGTTGGTGCAAATGTGCAACAGTTTTCTCAAAACGTCTGTTTATTGCAACAACAAAAAATTTTTAAATAACCATATGAAAAAACTAAATATATTTTCATATTAATCACGATTTGGCCTGTGATGCCCGAATTGTAAGGGTATTTAAATTTGTTTTTTCGCAACGCAGCCATTATATTGGCAGCCATGGAATCGCTGACGCGGCGATTGACGCAAGAATCCGCAAATCAACAAGTCCCGATTTGCAGGTTTGTTTTTTTGACATAGAAAAGGAATACAGCAATGAAAAAAACCCTGATTGCTCTGACTCTGGCTACTCTGCCGGTTGCCGCTATGGCTGAAGTGGTTCTGTACGGCCAAATCAAAGCCGGTTACGAGTTTGCTCAAACCAAAGTAAGTGGCTCTTCTGTTGTGGGCGATAATGGTACCGGCTATTGGCATAATGCTATTACCGATTACGGTTCCCGTATCGGTTTTAAAGGTCAAGAAGACCTGGGTAACGGCCTGAAAGCCATTTGGCAGGTAGAACAACGCGTAAGCTTGGACGGTAATGAAAGCCGCGGTTGGAATACCCGTGATTCCTTCATCGGTTTGGAAGGCGGTTTCGGTAAAGTACGTGCCGGTTATATGAACAACTACATCGGCAGCGATATGGGTACGCCCGATGCTTGGGAATACAACAACGAAGCTCTGGGTTTGGGCAAATACACCCGTACCGGTGAGCGCCGTCGCATGATCCGCTACGATTCTCCCGATTTTGCCGGCTTCTCTTTTGCTGTGCATTACACCCCGCGCTACAATGTAAACAACTCCCGTATTTATGGTGGTCGTGATGTTTATGGTTTGGGTCTGGCCTATGAAAACTCCGGTTTCTTTGCCAAATACGGCTACGAAATGCAAAAGCATGCCCGACGTACCAATGCGCCTAATACACCCAAATACAATGGACATGTCCATGCTTTGGAAGCCGGTTATGATGCCAACAATATCTTTGCAGCAGTAGGATTCCAACACGCCCGTAACGCAAATGCGGCAGATAGTCACAATCACTTTGCCCAGGGTTTGACTAGTCGTACCCGCTCTAACGAAGTGGTTGTAACCGGCGGTTACCACTTTGGCAATCTGTTCCCGAAACTGTCTTATGCACACGGTTGGAATGTCCGCAGTACAGTCGCTGATAATGGCACAATTCGTGCGAATCATAATGCCCAACTGCAAAACACCAGCTATGACCAAGTTGTTGCCGGTGTGGATTACAGCCTGTCCAAACGCACCACTGCCAATGCCCAAATCGGCTGGTTGCGTGAAGGTCGCGGTCGTGTAAATGATGCAGCTCTGGGCTACCCGACCCGCGGTAAAGCAACCACCACTGCATTCGGTGCCGGCTTGAAACACGTATTCTAATCTGTAAGAGATTGGTTTAAAAAAAACCCGCTGCGGCGGGTTTTTTCTTTTTTGCATAACAGGCTGCCTGAAACGGTTTGACCGTTTCAGGCAGCCTTGTTGTTTTGTATCGGGCAGCCGTATACCGTCAATGCTTCCGTGCGGTGACAAAGGCGGCCAGATGGCGCAGGGCGTCGGCGCGCCGGTCGAAAATATCCAGCGCGGCCTGTGCTTCGGCCACCAGCGTTTCGGCATAGCTGCGGGCGGCGTCCAAGCCCAAAAGGCGCACATAGGTGGGTTTGTCGGCTTCGGCGTCTTTGCCGGCGGTTTTGCCCAGGGTGGCGGTGTCCTGTTCGCAGTCGAGCACATCGTCGATGACTTGGAAGGCGAGGCCGAGTTTGGCGGCATAGGTATCCAAGCGTGCCAGCCTGTCGTCGCCGATATCGGCACACGCCAGTGCACCCAAGGCGGTAGCACAGCGGATGAGGGCGCCGGTTTTGAGGCGGTGCATTTGTTCCAGCTCGCTTTGGTTCATGGGCAGGCCGACATGGGCCAAGTCAATCGCCTGTCCGCCGGCCATGCCGAGGCTGCCTGAAGCTTGAGCCAGGGTGTGCACCATACGCAATTGGCGTGCGCTCGGCAGGGCGGTGGGACGGCTTAATACATCGAAAGCCAGGGTTTGCAGGGCATCGCCCACCAACAGCGCGGTGGCGGTGTCGTAAGCCACATGGCAGGTGGGCTTGCCGCGGCGCAGACTGTCGTTGTCCATTTCCGGCATATCGTCGTGCACCAGCGAATAGACGTGGATGCACTCCACCGCCGCCAGCGCGTAATCCAGTGCCGCCGGTTCCGCCGTGCCCAATTCGGCAGCGGCGAGTGCCAGCAGCGGACGCAGGCGTTTGCCGCCGTCCAAGGCGCTGTAACGCATGGCTTGGTGCAGGCGTTGCGGGGTGTCGGTATCGGGCGGCAGCAGTTGCGCCAACACGGCTTCGGTATGCGCTTGGGCGCGGGTTTGCCAGGCGGCAAATTCGGTTTCGGTCATGGTGTGTGCTTTCACAAAGTTGTGTAGCTTGGGTTGAAAACCCAACACCTGTGAAACGGTTAGGGTTTGTTGGGTCTGCGACCCAAGCTACGACAGCTGTTCGTATCAGTGCGGCAGTAAACCACAGCTGATTTTGACATACAGTTCTGAGGGGGCATCTTCCTTGGCGCCCTCCAGTAGGGCGCAGGCGATATAGCCGTCTTTTTGATAGGCATGGTCGGTGAATTCGCCATCGGCTTCACCGGTTTTGCTAAAGCCTTGCTGAGCAAACCAAGTGTGCAGGGCATTCACTTTGTCGGTCATTTGTGCGGCAGACAGGCCCGGGTAGCTGTGTTCTATTACATAGCCGTTCATTTCCATGGAGTTGCCCTCGGCACTCGACCACCAAATAAAATCACCCTCTTGCGGACTGGCCTTGCTCTCCAGTACCGGCGCTAAGGCGTTGAACAAGCTGATGATATCTTTGGGTATGCCGTCTTCGGGGATGGCCGCTTCGGTGTGGCTGTCATGAGCAGGCGCGGAAGCAGTGGCTGCCGGGGCCGGGTTTTCTGCCGCAGCAGTGTTGTTTTCAGAGGCCGGTTTGCAGGCGGCAAGAGCGAGTAGGGTCAATAGGTATAAAGGATATTTCATGGCGGTCTCCTGGTGTTATTCTGTTATTTCATTGGTTTGCCAATCTTGCAGGCCGTTTTGGTCCAAGACTTGCAGTTTCTGTTCGACTTCGGTGAGCTTGAGCTGGCAAAACTGCACCAATTCCTGACCGCGCTGATAGGCGGCCAGTGCCTCTTCCAGCGGCAGGTCGCTGCGCTGCATGTTTTCAGTAATCGCTTCCAGCTGGCTTAAAGCGTCTTCAAAGTTTTTGGGGGTGTTTTTTTTCATGGTTTCAGGCTGCCTGAAAGGTTGGATGTTGAATAATGCGCATTATCTTGAGCAAGATCCTGCGACTGCGCGCAGGATGACAGTAATCCGTCATTCTGCGCGCAGCGTAGCGCAGTCGCAGAATCTGTTTCCGCTACGCAATCGTCGTAGGTCGGATTCTTGAATCCGACATTTTGATATGCGCTGCGGGATTTCAAATATTGTCGTCGCATTTGTGGTTTTGTCGGATACAAGTATCCGACCTACGGCTCATTGGGTAGGGCTGGTGCTGCCGACAATCACGCTGTTAAGCGCCTTGGTATCCACACGTTGCTGCCATACCCGGCGGATATCTTCGCGGCTTAAGGCGCGGACGCGCTCGGGATAGGCGTCGAGAAAATCATCCGGCAGGCCGTAAATGCCCATTACACTCAAATAGCCGATCAGCTTGGCATTGCTGTCAAAACGCAGCGGGAAGCCGCCGATGATATTGTCTTTGGCCTGTTGCAGTTCCGCCTCGGTGGGGCCTTGGGCGATAAAGTCGGCGATGACTTGGCGGCTCGCCGCCAGTGCTTCGGCGGCCTGGGCTTTTTGGGTGGAAAAGCCTATGGTCAGCGGCCCGGCGGCATGCAACGGGCTGAGGCTGCTACCGGCGCCGTAGGTATAGCCTTTGTCATCGCGTAATACCTTCATCAGGCGGCTGTCGAAACCGCCGCCGCCGAGGATGTAGTTGCCGACAATCAGGGCGTAGTAATCGGGGTCCTTGCGGGTGATCAGCGGCATGCCGAGCATAATGTGCGCCTGGCTGGCGGGGTGGCTGATGCTTTGGTGTTGGCCGTCTCGTGCGGCGGTAGCATTGAGGATGGAATGCGGCGGGTTTTCGCGGCAGTTTTCAGGCAGCCCGGCCAAGAGTTTTTTAACCAGTTTCTCGGTATCGGCGCGGTTGATGTCGCCCACCACCGCCACCACCGCTTCTTGGGCGCGGTAATGCTCACGGTGGAAATCCTGCACATCGGCACGGCTGATGGCGGCGATGCTGTCTTCGCTTTCCAGCGCTGTCAGGCCGTAGGGATGGCCGTCGGGATAGTTGAGCAGGCTGAGACGGCGCGAGGCGATAAAGCGCGGCTGGGTCAGGCCCTGTTTCAGCCCGGCAATGGCGCGCTGTTTTTCACGCTGCAATACCGCGTCGTCAAAGCGCGGACGGCTGAGGATGCGGTTGGCGAGCGTGGTGACGCGGCCGAGGGTGGCTTTTTCGCTGAGGCTGCGGATGCGCAGGCCGCCGCGCTCCAGTTCGCCGTAACTGCTGATGGTGGCGGCCAAATCGCTGATGCGCGCGCGCAGGGTTTCTTCATCGTCGCGGTCGGTGCCGGTGTCCAACAGGCCGTTGGCCATATCCGCCACACCGGGTTTGCGGACGTGGTCGTAGGCGCTGCCGGCATGAAAGGCGATGTCGATGTCCACAATCGGATTGTCATGGCGTTCCACCAGCAGCACCTGGCCGCCGCAGGCTAAAGGCCAGCGCTGGATGTCGATGGCGTGCGCGGTCGGAGCCGCCGCGGTTAACAGTAGCGCTAGGGCGAACTGACCATTCGGGCGCGTAGCTGATTTTTTAGGCAAAAACGTCCGCTTCAAGGCGGAAAGCACAGCAAGGTTGGACACCTTGCGCGCATTTCCAACACAGAAGCGGGCGATTTTTGACAAAAAAGCGACCGTGAACGAGTGGTCAGTTCGCCCTAATAGGCTGCCTGAAAACAAAGGAATACGTTTCATGATTATTCTGTGCCTGCGGTTTGGGGGTTTTCGGGATGCAGCACCACCACGGCGGGCTGTTGCGCGTGCAGGAAACGGGCGGCGGCGCGGATGTCGGCCACGGTCACCGCTTGCAGGCGCCGCTGGATTTCGTCTTCCGCCGTCCACTCAAAACCGGCGTTTTCCAACGTGCCGATGATATTGGCCTGGGTGCGCATGCTGTCTTTGGCGTAAATGCGGTCGGCGGCGGCCTGGGTGTGGACGCGGCGCAATTCGCGGTGGCTGAGGCCGTCTCGGGCTATGGTGGCGATTTCGCCCTCCAGTGCCGCTTGCAGACGCTCCACGCTGACCCCTTGGGCGGGATAGCCCATCAGCACAAACAGGCCGTCGCTGCGGCCGAGCAATTCATAATCGGCGCCCACCGCCACCGCCAGCGGATTTTGCCGCACCCAGTTTTTTTGCAGCCGCGCGGTGCGGTCGCCCGCCAGCGCATCGTGCAGTACCGCCAGCGCATAGGGCAGGGTGTCGTCCAGCTGTTTGAGTTTGGGCGCGCTGTAGGCAATGGCGAGCATGGGCAGCTCGCTGGGGGCGCTGGTTTGCGCCCGTTTGCCGGTTTGTGCCGTCGGTTCGGCGGCACGGCTGCGTTCAGGCAGCGTTTTGGCGGCAATGGGGCCGAACAGGCGCCGTGCGGTTTCCAGGGTCTGGCGCGCATCCACATCGCCCACAATGACCAAAGTGGCATTATTGGGCGCATACCAGCGGTCATACCACTGGCGCAAATCCGCCGCTCGCAGATTGTGCAAATCCGCCATATGGCCGATCACCGGCGCCTGATTGTGTGCCCGGGTGTAGGCGGTGGCTTGCAGGGTTTCCCACAGCTTGCCTTGCGGATTGTCATCGGTGGTCTGGCGGCGCTCCTCGCGGATAACCTTCATTTCATTGTCGAAATCGGCATCGCTGAAATTGAGGTTGACCATGCGGTCGGCTTCCATGGCCAGCACGTCGGGCAGGCGCCCGGCGGCAATGTTTTGATGGTATACCGTGACCTGGCGGCTGGTGTAGGCATTGTCGTTGCCGCCCCAAGAGGACACGCGGCGCGAAAATTCGCCCGGCGCCAGCGTGTGCGTGCCCTTGAACATCATGTGCTCCAGGGCATGGCTCAAACCGGTTTTGCCCGGCTCTTCGTCCTGGCTGCCGACGCGGTACCACAGCTGCGACACCGCCACCGGCGCGCGCTTGTCTTCTTTCACCACCACTTTCATGCCGTTGTCCAGCGTGGCCGACAGGGTTTCGGCATGGACGGGCAACAGCGGCAGGCACAGGGCCAGTGCCAGGCACAGGGTCGGCGCCGGCAGACGGGCGGATGCGGTATTCATTTCAGCGGCTTTCTGCGGGTTTGCGGTACAATAGCCGCTATTGTACAAGATAGGGCGGCGAGGCTGGCAAGCGCGCCGCATATGTTTTAGGAAAGCATATGTTCGGATTTTTCAAACGCAAGAAAAAAGCGGAAGCAGAAGCCGCGGCGGAAGAGGCCGCCGAACTGCAACAACAGGAAGCCGCAGAAGATGGCGGAGCGCCTGAAGAGGCCGCAGCGGATGCGGATACGGATGCCGTAGTCGAAGCGGTTACGGAAACCGCCCTGCCGGAAGACGGTTCTGCCCTGGTCGGCACGGTAGAAGAAACGGTTGCCGCGCAGGTGGCGGAAACCGTGGCTGCGGCGGCAGCGGAAGAATGGGCCGAGCCGGATATGGCCGGGGCCGTCAGCGCCGATATTGCCGCTTCTGCGGCGGAAGCGGATGCGGCGGCAGAAGCGGAGGCAGAGGTTGAAGTTGAAGCCGTAGCAGAACCGCCGGAAGCCGATGTCGCAAGCGACACTGAAGCTGTTGATGCCGCTGATGATGCGGAAACCGCCGACGAAAGCAAAACCGAAACGCAAACCGTCGACGAGCCGCCCAAACTCAGCTGGGCGGCGCGTTTGCGCCGCGGTTTGAGCAAATCGCGCAATCAGATGGCCAAATCGCTGGCCGGGGTGTTTGGCGGCGGCCAAATCGATGAAGATTTGTATGAAGAACTGGAAACCGTGTTGCTCACCAGCGATATGGGCATCGAGGCCACCGAGCGCCTGTTGCAGGACGTGCGCCGCCGCGTGTCGCTCAAGGGCCTGAAAAACGCCGACGAATTGCGCGGCGCCCTCAAAGACGCCCTGTACGAGCTGCTCAAGCCGCTGCAACAGCCGCTCATGCTGCCTGAAAACCCGGATGCGCCGTTTGTGATTATGATGGCCGGGGTGAACGGTGCCGGTAAAACCACTTCCATCGGCAAGCTGGCCAAGCATTTCCAAAACGAAGGCCGCAGCGTCTTGCTGGCCGCAGGCGACACCTTCCGCGCCGCCGCGCGCGAACAATTGCAGCAATGGGGCGAGCGCAATCAGGTAACAGTGATTGCCCAAGCTTCCGGCGATTCTGCCGCCGTGTGTTTCGACGCCGTGGAAGCGGCCAAGGCGCGCGGCATCCATGTGGTGCTGGCCGATACCGCCGGCCGTCTGCCCACGCAGCTGCACCTGATGGAAGAAATCAAAAAAGTGAAGCGCGTGCTGCAAAAAGCCATGCCCGAAGCGCCGCACGAGGTGATTTTGGTGCTGGATGCCAATATCGGCCAAAACGCGGTCAACCAAGTGGTGGCTTTTGACGATGCGCTGGGCCTGACCGGCCTGATTGTGTCCAAACTCGACGGCACCGCCAAAGGCGGCATTCTGGCGGCTCTGGCGGCCATCCGCCCGATTCCGGTGCGCTATATCGGCGTGGGCGAGGGCATAGACGATTTGCGCCCCTTCGATGCGCGCGCCTTTGTGGATGCGCTTTTGGATGAAGAGGCTGCCTGAAAAGCTTTCCCGGACAACGGGTAGGTCGGCTCTCCGAGCCGACGTTATCTGTTTGTGTGTCGGCTCGGAGAGCCGACCTACGGCGGATGCTTTAATTTTTCAGGCAGCCTGATGATTTTAATACCCTGTAAAACCTTATGATTCGATTCGAACAAGTTTCCAAAACCTATCCCGGCGGCTTTGAGGCGCTGAAAAACCTCAGCTTTACCATCAATAAAGGCGAGATGATTTTCATCGCCGGGCATTCCGGTGCGGGCAAGTCCACCATTCTCAAGCTGATCAGCGGCATCATCAAACCCACCGCCGGCAAGGTGTGGCTCAACAATCAAAACTTGGGCAGCCTGAACGACAACCAGCTGGGCTATTTGCGCCAGCACATCGGCATCGTGTTTCAGGACCACAAAATCCTGTTCGACCGCAATGTGCTGCAAAACGTGCTGCTGCCTTTGCGCATCATCGGTTACGACAGCCGCGAGGCCGAGCACCGCGCCCGTACTGCGATTGAAAAAGTGGGCTTGGGCGGGCGCGAACTGGCCGACCCCAACGGCCTGTCCGGCGGCGAACAGCAACGTCTGTGCATTGCCCGTGCGGTGGTGCACCAGCCCGGCCTGCTGATTGCCGACGAGCCTTCCGCCAACCTTGACCGTGCTTATGCGCTCGATATTATGGAATTGTTCAAAACCTTCCACGAAGCCGGTACCACCGTGTTGGTGGCCGCCCACGACGAAACCCTGATGGCCGATTACGGCCACCGCATCATCCGCTTGCAGGAAGGCAGGTTGTACGCATGAGCCGCTATTTCTCCGCCCACACCGATGCCGCCGCCAAAGCGCTGAAAAGCCTGTTCAAACAGCCGGTGGCCACTTTGCTGATTTTGCTGATGCTGGCCATTGCCATGACCCTGCCGCTGGCCCTGTATCTGGGGGTGCAAAGCAGCGCCCAAGTGCTGGGCAAGCTCGACGAAGTGCCGCAAATCACCCTGTATATGGAATTGAGTGCCGATGAGGTGGATGTGCAGGCGGTGGCGGCGTCACTGGCCGAAGACGGCCGCATTGCCGCCGCCGCCTATGTGGATAAACAGCAAGGTCTGGCACAGCTGCAACAAAATATGGGCGGCCAGGATTTGGTGTCGGTGCTGGACGAAAACCCCTTGCCGGATGTATTTGTGGTGACACCGCAGCCCGCCGAGCCGGATGCGGTGGCGGCTTTGCGTCAGGATTTGGGCGCTCTGCCGATGGTGGAAAGCGCACAAATGGATGCCGAATGGATGCAGACTCTGTACCAAATCAATACCTTTGTGCATCAGGTATTCTGGTTTTTGGCGGTGACTTTGGGCGTGGCTTTCGTACTGGTGGCACACAATACCATCCGTTTGCAAATCCTCAGCCATCGTGAAGAAATTGAAATTACCAAGCTTTTGGGCGCACCGGCGGCTTTTATTCGCCGCCCCTTTCTGTATTTGGCGGTTGTGCAGAGCCTGTTGGCCTCAGCCCTGAGTCTGGGCCTGTGCGTATGGCTGATTCAGGAAAGCCAGCCTCTGGTGAGCACCATCTTCCAGCCCTATGGCGTGCATGTGCAATGGCGTTTCTTTACGCCCTTGGAAATCGCCATGGTTTTGGCAGTGGTGTGCGGCCTCGGCGTGCTCGGCGCCTGGCTGGCGACGCGGCAGCATTTGCTGCGCTTTCAGGCACGGGCGTAGGTCGGATACTCGTATCCGACATCATGCGGCTTTCATCCAAGGTATTTGAATGTCGGATTCAAGAATCCGACCTACGGCCCGTATTGCATCCGCCGCTGCTTTGGTGCAATCTTGCAATTTTGCCGCCGCCGTTTTTCAGGCAGCCCTCTATGAAAAGAAGAACATCATGCCCCTGATTAACCAAAAACATTTTTTAAAACTGCTGGATTACCCCGCCGACGACATTCTCGCCCTGCTGGCTTTGGCCGCGGAACTGAAAGCGGATAAAAAAGCCGGACGCGAAGTGCCGCGCCTGCGCGGTAAAAATCTGGCGCTGATTTTTGAAAAAACCAGCACCCGCACCCGCTGTGCCTTTGAAGTGGCCGCCTACGACCAGGGTGTGGGGGTGACTTATCTGGAGCCCACCGGCAGCCAAATCGGCCATAAGGAAAGCATTAAAGACACCGCACGCGTGCTGGGGCGCATGTACGACGGCATCGAATACCGCGGTTACGGCCAGTCGGTGGCCGAAACCCTGGCTGAATACGCCGGTGTGCCGGTATTCAACGGCCTTACCGACGAATTCCATCCCACGCAAATGCTGGCCGATGCGCTCACCATGCAGGAGCACAACGGGGGCAAGGCCCTGCGCGATACCGCCTATGCCTATGTGGGCGACGCCCGCAACAATATGGGTCATTCCCTGCTGGTGTTGGGCGCCAAACTGGGCATGGACGTGCGCATTGCCGCGCCGCGCCATTTGTGGCCGGAGGAGGGCTTAACCGAGCAATGCCGCGTTATCGCCGCCGACACCGGCGCGCGCATTACCCTCACCGAAAACCCGCAACAGGCCGTGGCCGGGGTGGACTTTATCCACACCGATGTGTGGGTGTCTATGGGCGAGCCCGAATCGGTGTGGCAGGAGCGCATAGACCTGCTCACCCCCTACCGCGTCGACGAAGCCCTGCTGGCCGCCAGCGGCAATGCGGCGGTGAAATTTATGCACTGTCTGCCTGCTTTCCACAACCGCGAAACCAAAGTCGGCGAATGGATATACCAAACCTTCGGCCTCGACGGTGTGGAAGTGAGCGAAGGCGTGTTTGAAAGCCCGGCCAGCATCGTATTCGACCAGGCGGAAAACCGCATGCACACCATCAAAGCCGTGCTGGTGGCACTGATGGCGGATTAAAGGTTTCAGGCTGCCTGAAAACCATCCCGGTGGCGGCAGACATTGCGACTGCCGCTTTTATCCCGTCAGCGTCATTGCGCCGCTGCAAAACAGAGAGAAAACCATGAGTGCTTTCGTACAAACCCTAGAACCCCTCAAACCCCTGCAAAGCCATCCGGTGGCCGCCTATTGGCGCAAATGCCAGGTGGAAGAACTGTTTGACCTGCCGTTTCTGGATTTGGTATTTCAGGCAGCCCAGGTACACCGCGCGCATTTTAATCCGCAGGAAATCCAGCTCTCCACGCTGATGTCCATCAAAACCGGCGGCTGCCCGGAAGATTGCGAATACTGTCCGCAGTCGGCGCATTACCAAACCGGCGTGGAAAAACAGCAGTTGCTGGACATCGAAGAAATTCTCGCCAAAGCGCAAATCGCCAAAAGCCGCGGTGCCAGCCGTTTCTGCATGGGTGCGGCCTGGCGGGGCCCCAAACCCAAAGACGTGGCGCAGGTGAGCGAAATCATCGCCGCCGTGAAAGGTTTGGGCCTGGAAACCTGCGGTACTTTCGGCATGCTGCAAGAGGGCATGGCCGAAGACCTGAAACAGGCCGGTCTGGACTATTACAACCACAATCTCGACACCGACCCCGAACGCTACAACGACATCATCCACACCCGCGCCCACGAAGACCGCATGGATACGCTGGCCAAAGTGCGCCATGCCGGGCTGAAAGTGTGCTGCGGCGGCATTGTCGGCATGAACGAAACCCGCGCCGAGCGCGCCGGCCTGATTGCCAGCCTCGCCAACCTCGACCCGCAGCCGGAGAGCGTGCCCATCAACCAGCTGGTCAAAGTGGAAGGCACTCCCTTGGCCGATGCCGCCGATTTGGACTGGACCGAATTTGTGCGCACCATCGCCGTGGCACGCATCACCATGCCCAAGAGCTATGTGCGCCTGTCTGCCGGACGCAGCGACATGCCCGAAGCCATGCAGGCGCTGTGTTTTATGGCCGGTGCCAATTCCATTTTCTACGGCGACAAACTGCTCACCACCGAAAACCCCGACCAAGACCACGACCGCGAGTTGATGACCAAGCTTGATTTGCGGCCGTTGGGCGTGGCGGGTTAAACAGGCTGCCTGAAAGCCATAAACCCATTCTGCGACTGTACAAAGCTGCGTGTGCATGCACAGCAGCTTTGGTTTTTCAGGCAGGCATATATAAGGAATACACCATGCAGACCCCGTTTGCGGATAAAGCAGCCGCATGCTTGTTGGGCTTGGCCTGCGGCGATGCCTTGGGCGCTGCGGTGGAGTTTTATCCGCGCGGCCGGTTTGCACCGCTGACCGATATGGTCGGCGGCGGCAAATTCCGTCTGCAAAAAGGACAGTGGACCGACGACACCTCCATGGCCCTGTGTTTGGGCGAGAGTTTGTTGGCTTGCCGGGGCTTTGATGCCCACGACCAGATGCGGCGCTATCTGCGTTGGCTGCATGAAGGCCACCAGTCCAGCACCGGGCGTGCTTTTGGTGTGGGCAAACAGACGGTGCGCGCTTTGTTTGCTTACGAGGACAGCGGCGTTGTCTACAGCACGCTGACCGACAGCCGCTATTCGGGTAACGGTTCGCTGATGCGGCTGGCGCCGGTGGTACTGTATTTTTACGACAGCCCGCAATTGGCCGAATATGCCGAACTGAGTTCCAAAACCACCCATGCCTCTGCCGAATGCCTGCAAGCCTGCCGCTATTTTGCCGAAATCCTGCGCCGTGCTTTGAGCGGTGCGGCCAAGGCAGATGTGTTTGCAGGCATGGATGAGGCCGATTATCCGCATCTGACACAGATTGTGCGCCAGGACTTCAAATACAAAAGCGCCGCCGAAATCCAAGGCAGCGGCTATGTGGTCGAAAGTCTGGAAGCGGCCTTGTGGGCGTTTTGGCAAACCGACAGTTTGCGCGCGGCTTTGCTGGCCGCAGCCAATCTCGGCGACGATGCCGATACCACTGCCGCCATATGCGGCCAGCTCGCGGGTGCGTTTTACGGCTTAGAGGCCATTCCGCCGGACTGGCTGGCCTGTTTGTACCGTGCTGATGATATCGAGCATATGGCACGGGCACTGGCAGCTCCGTAGCTTGGGTCGCAAGACCCAACGTTTTTGGAAATTTTAGGCAATGTTGGGTCTGGCGACCCAACCTACGGCTTGGTTTATATGGTCTTGGGCTTTCAGGCTGCCTGAAAACAAAACAGCCGCAGTGTTCACTGCGGCTGTTGCTGTTCATTTCCACTGACAACAGCGGCCAAAACGCGCTTACAGCTTGTCGGCGGACTCGCTCAGGTAGGCGGCTACGCCTTCGGCATTCGGTTTCATGCCTTTGTCGCCTTTGTTCCAGTTGCGTAGGTCGGATACTTGTATCCGACACAATGTCTAAGGTTTCGCAATGAATGTCGGATACACGTATCCGACCTATTGATTGCAAATGACGATAAAATAGCGTTTTTCGGTTTTCAGGCAGCCTGTCGTATGTCCGCAACCCCGGTTTTTCCTGCGCCGCTTTCCGCCGCCACACAAGACGCCCTGTGGCACTACATCCGCCCGCTCTTTAGCGTAGACCTGTCCGCGTGGACGGCTTTGCATCTCAATGGCGAGCATTTGGTTTTTTTGAATGAGCGCTGGCGTGTACAGTTGCAGCAGGACTGGCCTCACACACAGCAGGGCGGGGACGGGGTACTCGATTTGCGCCATCCCGACTGGCTCACGCTGGCCGACAGCCTGCAAGACACCGCGCGGCATTGGCACAAAAGCGGCCTGCTCGGCGGCTGGCGCGACGAGTGGTTTGATGTGTACGGCAGCGACGGCGCCGTGCGTTTTGCGCTGGAGCGCGCCGCCTTCCGCCCGCTGGGTCTGACCAGCCGCGCCGTGCACATCAACGGCCTGGTACAAACACATGAGGGCTGGCGCTTCTGGATTGCCCGCCGCAGTCCGTTTAAGGCCGTGGATCCGGACAAGCTGGACAATATCGTCGGCGGCGGCATCGCCCGCGGCGAAGATCCGGCAGAGGCTTTGTTGCGCGAAGGTTTTGAAGAAGCCGGACTGCCCGCCAACCTGTTGTCCGGCTTGAATGTGGCCGGCGTGCAGCACAGTCTGCGTGCCGTCAGCCGCGGCCTGCACCGCGAACGCCTGTATGTGTTTGATGCCGTGTTGCCGCCGGGTTACACCCCGGAAAATCAGGACGGCGAAGTGGCCGCCTTCCACATCATGAGTGTGGATGAAATCACCGCCGCCATTCTGGAAGGCCGTTTTATGAACGATGCCCTGTTGGTGACTCTGGATGCCTTCGGGCGTTACGGCCTGCTGAACCCCGAACTGCCCTTGGCGCGCTGGCTGCAACAAGGCCGCCGCGGTTTTGATTCTGCCGAAAACGTATAAGCGATATGCCGACCACCACTTTTTATACCCATGTGGCCGATGTGCCCGTATTCGCCTGCCGCCTGGCGCACAAAGCCTGGTCTTCAGGCAGCCGCGTGCTGCTGTGGCTGGAGGATGAAGGCGAACTCAACCGCATGGACGCCTTGCTGTGGACTTATGAAGCCAGCGCCTTTGTACCGCACGGCATCTGGCAGCAGGGCGCGGCGCAGCCGGACACGCACTCCGGCGTGGCCCTCGCCTGCGGCGACACGCCGGTGGCCGTGGCCGCCGACACCGTGGTGCTCAATCTGGCCGATGCCTATTGGTGCGATGCCCCGCAGCCACCCGCGCGGGTGCTGGAAATCATCGGCAATAATCTCGATGAGCTCGCCGCCGCCCGCAACCGCTTCCGCGCCTACCGCGAAGCCGGTTTTACCGTAGAGCACCACAGCCGCGAAGGCAAGGACTGAGCAGGGCGGCCATATGAATATAGCCATGCCAAATAGGAATGATACGGCGTTGCTGTCCCACAGGGACTTCCTACGGTCGCGCCAAGCTCGAAGAGAACGGTTTTGTAAGCCGCTAAAGCGGCAACAAAATCAGCTCCGTACTGGTTGTACTGTCTGTCCCGCGGGACTTCGCTGCGCTCGCGGCTTTTTGCTGCCTTGTCTCATTCCTATTTGGTTCGGCTATAAAAGCCAAGGCGGGCATAATGCCCGCCTTGGCTTTTAAACCGTCTGCAGATGCACATTAAAAGAACGCATCCAGCGGCACAAAACCGCGAAATTGCGTGTCTTCATCCAGCAATACCGTCCAATCTTTGTTTTTCCAACTGGTCAACGGCAGATAATACAGCCGGTTTTCAGGCAGCCCGCTGGCGGCCACCGCTACCTGCAAATCCGCATCATTGGGATAGCGTGCCAGAAGTTTGCCCAAAGGCTGCATTTTGGCGCGAATAGCGGTATGGGTGGCCTCATTGTCCGGCAGCCAGCGGCTCGGACGCATACTCGGCTCTATGCCCTGCAAAGACAAATCCAGCGTGGTATCACGCTCTTTAAGGTCTTGCGCCTCGCGCAAGGCGATCCGCTTGGGGCCGGACCAGGACAGCGATTGCAGGCCTGCCGGAGCCGAGGCCAGCTCTTCCTGTTGTACTTCCAGGGCGCTGACCACATTGAAACGGTCTTGCTCAAAAACCACCACCACCGGGCGCACCACGGCCACCGTGTGTATGCCGTAAACCAGCGCCGCCAGCTGAATCAGCACCACCCAAGACAAATCGCGCAGCAAAACCGCACGGCGTTTGCGCGGGTCGGCCAGAACCAAAGTCAGCACCGGGCCGCAGACCACGTCTACCGCAATAATCAGCCACATTAAATCCAGGCTGCCCATCAGCTGGTGGTAGGGGAAGGGATACCATACCCAAAAAATCAGCGCCGCCACAGCGGCGGCAACCAGGATATTCACACCCAGGTGTGCGGAGGCGGTTTTCAGGGCAAAACGGATACGGTGCTGATGCGGCATGATGAAAAGCAGTGGTTCGGGAAGGCGTTTATTATAGCCCGATATATTTATCCGGCCTATTCGGGCTGCCTGAAAATGCCAACTGCCCTGTTTGGGGTAAGTGCAGGGCGAAACCTAACAAAAAGTGTCAGTTTGGGCAGGCAAAACAGCCGCAGTGCCGGGTGACCATAATTGTCATTTTTATATTTAGATTATTTAAAACAACAAATTAAATGTTTTTCCATTGTTGGCATTTCAAATGCTCAAACTATTTCGAACACACAAACGCCGGTGCAAACCAACAACAAGCCGGAAAATGTGCTTACCCACGAAGTAGTATTTTTAAACTGTATTTTTACACTTTTCCCTCTGGAGATTTACCATGAAAGCAATTCAAAAAGGTTTTACCCTGATCGAGCTGATGATCGTTATCGCCATTATCGGCATCTTGGCCGCCATCGCCCTGCCGGCTTACCAAGACTATGTTGCCCGTTCTCAAATGTCTGAAGCCTTCAGCTTGGCCGGCGGTCAAAAAGGTGCGGTTTCCGAATACCATTCTGACAAAGGCGCATGGCCTGCCAATAACCTGTCTGCCGGTATTGCTAACGCCACTGATATTACTGGCAAATATGTTGCCTCTGTGGGCGTAGGCTCTGCTGCTGGTACAGGCCAAGGCGCTACTCCGGGCCGCATTATTGCTACCATGCAGAATAGCGGTATTGCCACTCCGATCCGTGGAGCCACTCTGACTTTGTCTCCCATCAAGAATGACGGTTCTTATGACTGGGTTTGCTCTTCCTCTCTGACTGGTACCAATGCCAAATATCTGCCGGCTGCTTGCCGCTAATATGCAGTACAATTAAGAAGGGGCCGCACACGAAAGTGTGTGGCCTCTGTTGCCATAAGAGTCTACGGATTGTGATCAGGGGAGGAATCAATAAAGATGGCAAGTATGCACTATAACCGTGGCTTGCAGCACGGCTTTACTCTGATTGAGCTGATGATTGTAATTGCGATTATCGGTATTTTGGCTGCAATAGCTTTACCCGCATATCAGTTATTTACGGCGAGGGCGCAAGTAGCCGAGGCTGTTTCTTTGATGTCCGGCTTGAAAAGTGCTATCTCTGAAAATTACAGTGCACATGCTGTTTGTCCTGATAATCAGCTGGATGGCCGTTTTGGTTTGGGTGTCCATACCCAGATAACCGGACGTTATGTACAGGCGGTGAGGGCTCAAGCTGTCGGATCTCATTGCCAACTTACGGCTACATTTAAGGGAAGTGGTGTAGCGGAGCCGCTGCAAGGAAAAACCGTTTCCTTGGAAATGAGTATGGTTGCAGGTGCTGAACAATGGCGTTGTTTTTCCAATGATTTGGTCGGCCTGCATATGCCATCATCATGCAGATAGGGCAGGTAGTCTGAATTGTCTAAATTTTCCACGCAGTCCACTTTAGTTGAAGTAAATTATTCCACTAAAGTGGACTGAATATTTTTTATTGCCTTAAATGATTATTGATTGAATTTTTCTATGATGAACCACCAACAATCAGCTTATTTGAGACTATTTACTGTTCTGGTTGCTGTTGCTTATATGTGGGGTGTGTTGAGTGTACAGCACTATATACCCAGCAGTATGGACTTTTATGTTAATGCTCAAGTTGTGGGCATTTTGGCTTTAGCAGCGGTGATCGGCTTGGCCGGTTATTGGTCCAATGCTACGGCTAAGACTACATTATTGTGGGCGTTGTTATCGCTGTTGCTGTTATGCCAACCCCTGCTTAATTCGATAGTGTATGTTGATGCATTACTTTTCCCTGTGGCTTGTGTGGTTTTGTGTTGTTTGCTGGCCTCGGTAGTGAATCGGTTTTCTGTACGGGAGAAAGTGTTTTTTTGCCAAGGAATGGCTTGGGCTTTATTATGCGCCGGCGTATTAACAGTGATGAGTCAGTTGGTACAACTATTCGCCATAGATGAGTTATTGGGTTTTTGGGTGTTTAAAAGCGATGATAACAGCTTGATTGGCAATATAGCACAAGTTAATCAAGCAGCTTTCGCCAGTATATTGGGTATGGCTGCCGCGCTATATTTATTTTTCTCCCATGCGCACAGGCAGTATTGGCGATGGGCATATTTTTTAGTGCTGTGTGTACTGGGTATGGGGGTGGGTCTTTCAATCAGTCGGGGTGCATTATTGATGGCGGTTGCGGTTATGGGACTGGGCTTCTGCTATCGAGCACCTAATCTTTGGCTGCGCTTCGTATACTGTATTGTTATTGGGGCGGTGCTGTGGTTGGGTTATCAAATCGGCACGGAGCTGCTTTTAGCTGTTAAGACATCATCAACGACCGCTGTCAGCCGAATGGTGGGTGAGAACAGTTTATTGTTTCGCAAATATTTGCTGGAGGAGGCATGGCTGGCCTTTTCTCAGAATTGGCTGACAGGTATAGGTTGGGGGAATTTCAAACAGTTTGGCTTGTCACATGCTGAATCTATTACATGGTTTACAGTGGCCGATCACTCACATAATGTATTTGCACAAATTGCAGCAGAATTGGGGGTACTTGGTTTGGCAATCTTATGTGGATTCATATGGCTATTATTGCGGCAAATACGCTTGGATATGCCAACACACCATTATTTTGCGTACTCGGTATTGGTTTTATTAGGTATGTATTCTTTGAGTGAATATCCATTATGGTTTATGCGCTTTTTATTACTGGCCGCAGTGTTTGTAGCGGTAATTGATGAACATTTTGTGCAAATTGTTCGGGTCCCCAGGTGGTTGGTAGTCGTATTGTCGGTTTTTTTATTATTAGGAAGCATTTTTTATGTAAAGCAATATGGTATTTATAGAGATGTCGCTTATATGGTTCAAGATGACCGACCTACAGATGAGGAAAAAATGCAGGCGCTTCAAAATACGCCACCGGTTTTTGGTTTCAGTGAATATAAAGAGTTGATGTTTTTTATACTGCAGCCGCCCAATATGGAATACTTATCATCTCATATTCAGGTGGGTGAACGTGTACTTGCAAAATATTTGGATGTTTCTTTAATGATGAAACAGGCGAATTTGTTGGTGCTGGCAGGCGAATCTGATGAGGCAGATAAGCTGTTTAGGGCTTCTTGTCTGTTTGATAGAAAAGCCGAATGTGATAATGTAGCCAAATTCCTGCAAACGGCTGCCGCTG
>NZ_JALJZY010000028.1 GCF_024171525.1 Neisseriaceae bacterium HSC-16F19 | reverse complement strand
CCGCTGGATACGGCAGACTGCGCCGCCAGCATGGCTTCGCGTACGGCCTTGGGTGTGGCGGCCATGGTTTCGTCGGTGCTGTTGGTGGAGCTGGACAGCCGCACAATGCCGGCTGCGGACAAACTGGCCGCCGCCGGTGATCCGTACAGCGCGTTCAAAGCCGCCAGTACCTGATTGTTCTGACCCCGGTCGGGGGTGATATTGGCCGCCGACAACAAAGCCAACTGCTCGGCCTGCATCATATTCAGCCACCATGCCGGCAATATCGTGCCCGGCTCGGCCACCCCGTCGCCGTCGTGAAATACATTGTCTTGCGTATCAATCGGATACATTGTCAAACCCTCATCGGTAAGTAAATCGGACGGCGGTATGTGCGGGTTTCAAGCGCTTAAACAGCGCTTCAATCACCGCATCACTGTAACTGCTCAGGCGGCCGCCCGCGCCGCCCGCACCGGCGCGGAAATACCACACGGTCTGGCTGGCCGCCGCCACATCCACACGCCACACCCACATAATGTCCTCCGCCGCCAAACGGTCTCCCGCACGATTCACACCCGCGCGGAAAGGTTGGGGTTCGGCAATGGTGATACTGTAGCCTGCGGCTGCGGCCAGACCGATAAAATAAGGTATGCTCAAGCCGCCGACCGCATTGAGCCGCGCCAATACGTCCGCCACCCGGCGGGCGTAATTGCCGGGCTCCGGCGGTTCGATGTCCAACACGGTTTCCCAGCGGGTGATATACGCTGCCGCCGTCGGCGGATAAAACGCACCCGTTACCCGCCCGGCTTGGCCGTTGACGGCATCCAATACCGCCGCCTCGGCGGCACGTTCCGCCGCCTGGCCGCCTGCGGCAAGGTCGTAACTGACCGGCGGAAAATAATCGCGGATCAGCTGTGCATAAGTGCTCATACCGCCGTCAACTCCACATCGCCTAAAACCGCCCATTGCAGCTCGGGTGTCACCGTGGCCGCCACATTCGCCGCGGGTGCGGACACAATACGGTCCTGCACGCCAGCCGCCTGGCTGATCAGGCCTTCAATTTGGCTGCGGTACACCGTTTCACCCGGTTGCAGGCGGGCAAAATAGGCTTCCAGCATGGTCCGTACCGCCGCGGTTACCTCGGCCAATACCGCCCCGGGCAACAAGCGCACTTGCGCTTGCACATCCACCCGCACAGCGGTCGGCGCCAATACCAAGGCATTTTTGGCGGTCACCGGCCGCCGCTCGTCGATATAATCCTGCACCGCGGCCACCACCCCCGGGCCGGGCAGACCCGCCTGTGCCAATATCGCAATATCCACCGTACCCAAGCCCCGGCGCAGCGGATACACAAATGCCCGTGTCACCCCCGGCACTTCCATGGCCCAACGATAGTAATCGTGTGCGTTCCCGCCCGCGGGCGGGCGTCGCAGATGGTCGAGCAGACGGGCCAGCAATGCGGCATCGTCCTCCGCATCCGTACCGCCCGCAGCCGACAACAGCACCGCCGCACTGTCCGCCCCGGCCGGCGCGCTCTGCAACAGAGCCGCACTGTTGTCCGCCTGGTTGTGTGCCGTGCCGACGGCCACCGCGTGGCAGACCACATCCGCACTGCCGCCGGGGCCGATCAGCACCCCGTCTGCAGTACGGTACAGACTGTCCCCGCAACTGAGCGTCAGTCCGGCGGGCAAAACCGTGCCCGGACGGCCGCTGATTCGCACACTGCCCGATGCCGCCACACCCGGTTTGCGCACAATCCGGTATATGGCCGCGTGTTTTTCCAAATAGGCGCTGTCTGCCGTATCCGCGAATGCCTGGCGCAATACCCACTCTTGGTGGCGGTATTGGCCTTCCGCCAAGGCGGCCAAGGCTGTCGCGCGAGCATGGTTGTCGCTGCCCGGGTGCACATGCGCGGCCGGTACACGGTTTTGCAGGTCGCGCAGATAATCCGCGCGGATTTCTTCAAAATTTTTCATGCCAGCGCCACCTCATAAGCCAGGCTCACCCGCTCCCCGCCGGGGTCTACCGCCTCCACATCCAAGCGCAACCGGCCGGTGCGCGGCAAAACCGCGCTTACCGCAATACTGCGTGCCCGCCCTTTGTCCTGCACCACCTGCAAAGCCTGTTCGGCGTATTGCCGTGCCAGCACCGCCATGCGCGGCACATGCTTTTGGCGGCGCAATTCGTGCAGACGGCTGCCCAGAGTCGGGTCGCCCCAATAACTGCCCAAGGGCGTCATCAGGCGGATATACACCTCGTTTTGCAGACCGGCGGCACTGCGGTTGGGGAGGTAGTCTGCGGTATAGGGATTAAGCAAAGCGTCCATACCCCCATTGTGGGATATGGACGCTCTGTAAAGCCCTTGACGCGCTTCAGCGCTTATTGGGGCGGGCCGACACCCGCGGTGTGGTCGTGACCGCTCAGGCTGATGCCCGATGCCACCACATCCTGATCTGTGGTATAGCTGCCGCCGGTCTGCCGCACCGGCCCCGTAAATACCGCACCGTTGCCGCCTTGGATACTGAGGCCGCCGTTGCCGTTGATTTGGCCTTGGGCGGTTATCTCGGCGGTGCACCGCACATTGGGTGCGTCAATTTCCATACCGGCGGGCGCACTCATACTGATGCCTTGCTCCGCCCGGATCACCAGTTGGCTGCAGTCGATTTCGATGATTTTGCCTTGTTTGAGTACGATTTTCGCACCGTCTTGGTTGTACACCGCCGTCTCGCCCTCGGCCAAGCCGGTAATGCGGTAGGCACCGTTGGTGGTGGTGACAATAATCCCGTGGGAGGTCTTGCCGCCCAAAGGCACCACCACGCAATCGCTGCCCGCGGGCGGGTGCGCCGTAAAGCCGAACTGCTCGGCATGCTCCAAATCCTGCACCGTTTCTCCGGCCAAGCCTTCCAGCTGTATGCGTTGCACGCCGCCGCCCGACTGCGTGCGGCTGATTTTGCCGCGAAATGCCTGCCGCACCGCGCCCAGGGCACGGGCAATGCGGCCGTCTACCGATTTAGCGTCCATATAAACCCCGTTTAAATGACCTGTAACTCTTCTTTCGCACTGCCTTTGTCACGACGGCGGCCGCCACGGCTGCGCTTACCGCCGCTTTGGCCGCCCACCGTTTTCTTGGGCGTTTCCGCGTCCAACACCCAAGCGCCGTCTTCTTTCAGTGTCAGCACCGTTTGTGTCGGCTGCCCGCGGCCGCCGGTAAACTTGCGCGCCATCAAAAAATACACCGCATCCAAGCCGTCCGGCTCGCTCAACACACGGATGCGCTGTCCCGGTTGCCACAACACCCCCTCATCATTGCGGTGTCCCTTCACCGTGGCCGTGATGGTCAGGCCGTCCAAACGGCTGTCCGCCAGACGCTTTTTCGCCTTGCGCTCCGCCGCCGCCCGGTCGTCTACATCCGCTTCCACCACAATCAAAGGCCGGTGCACCTTCACCGCTTCGTCTTTCACCGTGACACGGATATTGTGCCGGCCGCCGTGGCTCTGCCCCAAAACCGTGATTTCACTGTAGCGGGACGCCATATCGCGGGCGACCGACAGCGCTGATACATTGTTGCCCTCACCGGACAAGCACACAATCAAATCCGCCACCGGCGGCGCCGTATAGTCCGGACCGCCCACCACCAAAGTACCGTCCGGTTCCAGCCACGGCCACAAACCGTTGGCTTCCGCATATTGCACCAAAGCGTCCCAAGCCCGTGTGCCCGGCTCAATCTGCACCTTGTGCGTCTTGGCCGTTTTGGCTGCATCAATACGGATTTTGGACAAACCCAAAGGCTTCACGATTTGGTCGATGATTTGCGCCAAATCCATCTGCTGTGCATCAAAAACGGGGCAGGAGCAGTCCAGCAGCACCGCCGCGTCATCCCGGCCACTGATGGAGAGCGTTTTTTCGCCTTTTTCCGTACGGGTTTCCACCCGGTCGATACGGCCGGACAACACGGTGTCTTCACCCACCCGCACCTGTACCGCGTCTCCCGCCTGCACCGCATCCGGTTTGGCATCCACCGGGCGGCCCAAGGTCACTGCAAAATCGTCTGCCGGTGTGAGCAGATCGCTGTCGATATCGTAATCGTGCCATTGCGCATGCGTCTTGCCGTTAATCAGCAGCGACACCGTATTATCGGGCGTAGGCATTCAAAACACTCCCACGGGCAATAAAATTCGGATGGCGTATCTGCGGATTGAGCCGCAGCAATTCCGCTTGGCGGTTGTGGTCGCCGTACCAGGCAAACGCCAGCAAATGCAGACTGGTATCTGTGCGCACCGTTTTTTTCACCAGCGGCGGCCGCAGATTGATGACTGCCATGGTCTGTTTCTGCAAAGTATGCGCCATGGTGCGGATGTGTGCGCCCAAATCGCCGGTAATGTGCAGATACGGCACTCGCGGCAGCAATCCGGCTGCGGCCAAATCCGCATACAGCGTGTCCGTATCATCGTCCAAATCCAACAAACGCTGTGCCAAAGCCTGCGCCAAATGGGGTGCCGCCAGCATCAGCGCCAAAATCCGGTTGGCGGCCAAAGCACGCCGCAACAACAGACGTGCGTCTGCCAGCAAACGGGCCAGCTCGTCCGGCGTCAGTAGCGCCTGCCGGGTTTCGGCCGCCAGAATATCGGCTGCTTCCGCCGCGGTTTCCGTGGCCGCCACCGTGGTAAGCAAAGCACACAAGGCCGCCATATCGCGCACATCCGCATCATGAGCCCCGCCCGCCAAACCCGCATACACCTGTCGCGGCGTATCCGCCGCACCGCGGACACCGGCCACCGTATCACGCCAGGCGGCCAAACCGCTGCCGCCGCGCCGGTGCATCTGCGTCCACGCACCGCAGACCGCACGCAGCTCCGCCACCAGCACCCGCGGCGCATTGGCCAAATCCAACACCCCGCCGTATATCCGGCCCGTTTGGGCGTACAACACGCCCACCACATTCAGCACCGCCGCATGAAATGCGTTCCAACGACGGCTGGCCCGGCCTATGCCCGCCAGGGCCTGCTCGAACACCGCAAAACCCTGCCATGTGGCCAAATCCGCCAAAAAATCCAACTCGTCGGCCAAAGCCAGCGGCAACTCGCGCTCAAAAAACGGCGCCGCGGCCACAGACTGCTTGAAGCCCATGCTGATTTCGGCGAAATCAGGGCTGTCTTCATGGTGGCGCACCTCAAAATCCGTCACCACACAATCGGGTACACTGCCGTAAACCGGATGCACCAGCTCGCCCGCACCCGTCTCGCGCAACACTTTGATCAGGCTTTGCAGCCGGCCCTCGTAATCCCCACCGTACAACACCGCCGTCAGACTCATTTCCAAAGCCGTGCTGCCCGTGTCTTCAATATCCGCGCCGTCCACATACGGATACTCGTGCTCCGCCAAAGCGTGCTGCCCCTTGAGGCTGTCGCCCGTCACCTCAAAGGGCACACCTTTAAAACTGGCATCCAGCAAAGTATGTTGCCAAGACATCTAATTTCTCCGATTGTCGCGTGCCGCCGCTTGGTTGATATAGGCGGCAATATGGCCGTTCTGCACCGTAACCGTCACCGGTATCGGCCGACCTGCGGCTGCCTGAAACTGCGCCGCCGCCGTCTGCATGGTACCCGCTGCCGCGGTCAGCTGCACCGCCGCCTGATGGTTGTCTGACACTGCTTGCGCGTATTGGTCACCCGCCTGCTGATAGGTCTGTGCCGACTGCTGCATCTGCTGCATACTCTGTTGCAGCTCGGGACTGTCCAAAGGGTTTTTGCCTTGGGCACGCAAATAGTTTTCGTAATTGCGGGCGTGTTCGCCGCCCAATTCCGCCCGTTGGCGCAACAACTCCCCGCGGCGGGCGTCACCGCCGAAATCCGGCAGCAAATTGCTGAGATAATGGCTCACGCTGCGCAAAGCGCTTGTTTCCGCGGATTTGTCTTTCTTACCCGCCCACAAAGTCACACCGCCCATCACGGCCAAGGGCGCGGCCGCCGCGGCCAGAGAACCCGCGGCTATACCGCCACCCGCGCCACCCGCGGCGCCACCGACGCCGCCACCGGCCAAACCCTTACTGCCGCCCAACAAGCCGCCGAACAAACCCTTGCCGCCAAAAACAGACCAGCCGCCCCAAGCAGCTGCGGCAGCCGCGCCCACATAGCCGCCGCCCACGGCCGTGGCCGCGCCGTCCGGGTTGCCCCGCGCCCAATTGGTCAGTGCTTCGGCGGCTTCGCCCAACTTGTGCGCGCCTTCGTTAAAGGCAGCGTATTCGGCGGATTCCGCCGTGGCCTTGGCTTGTGCCACCCGAAATCCCGAACCTTCGGCCAGAAAGTCGTAATTCGCCTGTACCGCACCTTCCGCCTTGCTCTGGCCCTCGCGCAGACGTTCGGCGGCTTCGGCATTGTTGACCAACGACAGCAAGGCCATCAGCGCCTGGCGGTCGGATACCAACTGTCCCACCGCCGTACCGTCCACCAGGGCTTTCTGGCTCTCCAGTATGGCCATCTTGGCTTCGTCGCCTTGCGCCGCGGCCAGCTGCGCCATCAAAGCCCGGCTTTTCTCGTCTTTGCCCACCAGCTCGCGCACAATGTCCACAATGGCATCCAGCGAGTTCATGCCCTCTGCCTGCCGTTTGGTCATGGAGGCAGTAAAATCAAAACCTTCTTTGCCGTTAATCTTGATTTTTTTGGCTTTGGTAATCGTGTCCTGACTGTTGATTTTCGCCAGCAGGTTGACCAGATTATTGCCTGCTTCGTCGGCGCTGCCCGCAGTCATAAACGACAATTGGTTGGCACTGAGGATGGCGGAAAAATTATCCAACGTGGCGGCCATACCGGCGTTTTTCATGGCGGCCATTTGTTGCGGCAGCCAACGTGCCATGTCGCGCAACTCAAAACCGCCGTCCACGCCCGATTGCACCGCACGATCCAGCAGTGCCGGGATGTCGCTTTCCCGGAAACCCGCCTGCAGGGCCTTGCTCACCAAAGTGGCGATCTCGTTGCCGTCGGCATTGGCCGCGGCAGCTGTTTTCATCACCGTCGGCAACAAAGAACGCACCGCCTCGTCGCTCATGGCGCCACTGGCGGCCATGGTGTTCATGGCGGCCAAGGCTTCCGAGCGGCTGCGGCCGCCCAAATGTGCGGCGTCACTCACCGCTTGGTTGACCTCCGCCATACCGGCGCGTTTTTCGGCCAGGCTTTTGCCCGCATACAGGGTATTGACCGCGTGACGCAGCTCGGTGTCGTAATCCATGGTACGGCTGACGGGGCGGGCCAATACCATGCCGCCGGCGGTGACCGATGCCGCACCTGCCGCCAGACCGCGTCCCAAACCCGCAATCCGTTGTGCACCGCTTTGGCGCCCCATCTCATTATTCAGCTCACGGATACGGCCGCGTGTGGCTTGTGCCGCCCGTGCCAACTCGCGTTGCGACAATACGCCGGATTGGGCCAAATGCCGGTAAGCCCGCTGGGTACGCTCGATTTCGCGCTGGATTTCGCGTTCCGAACGGATACCGATGCGGGCATAGGCCGCCCGTGCCGCAGATTGCTGGCGCACGGAAACGGCAGCCGAGCGTGCCTGTGCCTGTGCCGCGCGTTGTGTCTCCGTCGACAAACGGCGCAAACCTTGCGATGCCCGGTCCTGAAACCGGGCCACCAGCTCAATCAGATTACGACTCATGTTTTGCGTCTCTTACTGATATAGGTGGTACCGCCTTTGGCGGCGGTAACCGGGGAAGACGGGGTGGCGGTGGTGCGGACAAGCGGCAACCGCGGCAGCAACAAGCCCGCCTGTAGCTGCCGTGCCTGGCGCATAAACGCGTCCAACTCCGGCAGGGGCATGGCCAGCACCCGGCTCTCCGGCAGGCCGTATTGCCCCAACATCAGCACGGCGTGGCAATAGCGCTCGGGCGGCGCCGCTTTTTTGCCAGCAGCTCCTGGGCAAAAAACAGCACATCCAAATCAGACGGATGCAGGGCATCGGCCAAGGCATCGGCATCCAGTGCCTCCGGCGGCATACCGCCCAGCCGTTCCAGGCACAGGGCATAGACCGCCAGCATGCGCGGCACACCTTCCAGCGCAGGATCCAAAGCCATATCGTCGCGTACCGTCGGCAGACGCATCACAAAATCAAAATGCCATGCGCCCTCGTGCTCGACGCCGAAAGCCAGGCTGCCTGAAACCGTGCGCCGGTCTTCGGCCACGGCCAAACCGTACTCCGCCACAGCGGCGGCCAGTTCTGCGGACAAATCGGGGGTGTTTTTTGCGGACATAAAAAAAGCCTTTAAACGGATAAAACCAATAAAAGAGGTTTTATTGTCGTTTAAAGGCTTTCAGGCAGCCGCTTGAGGCGCTTCAGGAGGTATGGCCGCTTAAAGATTCAAACTGCTCGATTTGGCGGGAAAGCTGCTCGGCAATCAGCAGCAGGTTGCAGGCGGCCAAATCGGGGCGGTAGTTGTAGGCGGTGAGGTTTTCCGCCACATAGCGCAGCGCGTCGCGGGTGGTAAACAGTTCCACGGCCAAATCTTGTTCCGGGGTCAGCATGGCTTAATCCTCCAGATTCAAAGTGTGTTGGGCGCGGTTGGCCAGCATTTGCGCACGGCCGCGTTTGCCGCGCGCGCTCAAAACCGGATCCGGACGGTAATCCACCAAATCCAGCTCCGCCAGCTTTTTCAGGCGGTGCGCCACACTGCCCGGCGCCAAATCCAAGAGCTTGCCGATTTCGCTCAGCGTCAGCCCCTTGCGGTAATACTCGATCAGCTTGGCCTCTTGCGGCGCGGCTTGGATAAAGGCGGCTTTGTATTTTTCCAACATGGCCGCATCGGCACTGCCGCCCGCCAATACCCGCGCCGCCCAAGTGCGGAACTCCTTGGCGGTTTGGGTGGCGGAGAAAAAGCCCAGCTTGATGCAGCCGGTTTTGGAGAAAACACGCACATCCCTTTGTTTTTCATCAACTGTGGTCAATTTGACCACAGTTGAATCTTCCGGCAGAAACTCGTCCGCATGGCGGTTATAGACACGGGTGATGCCAACACGCTCATTACCCGGGGCATAACCCAGGCAACGGCCGACATCTTCGGCGGTCAGCCAGAACTGGTTGTGGTGGTCGTGGATGGAAACAACGATATTGTCCCGGAAACGGGCACTTTGAATCAGGTGAGACATGTTTCGATTCCTTTTGAGGGAGGCCCGCCTTGGGGCGGGCGGCCGGGGGCTCAAAAGGCGTCGAAACTCGCCCGAGCGTATTTCCCACAGGGTGTTGTATTAGCTACACCCCCGGCCATGGAAAGAAAGGTACTGCCTTTTTTGTGCCGCACGGCGTGGGAGCGCATACGGCAGGCACAAAAAATCCACATTGACGACTGTGGCGCCGGTTTCGATAAGGGCTTTTGAGACCCTGTCTGTATAATACTACCGATGCAAAAACCGGTGCAAGTATTTATTGCACCGGCTTTCAGGCAGCCTATTCCAACACCTTGCGCACCGCAAAGCCGCTAATGTCCACCACCAGCTCGTTGTCCACCGTATAGCTTTTGCCCACCTCGGTCACGCAAAAGCCCAGATAGCTTTCCGGCGCCGCGCCGGGCACGTCCGGCACCAGGGTAATCTTGGCGTCGTCGATATCGCCCCAGTTCGGTGCGCTGCCGTCGGTCGGCACCACCGCCGTGGCACTGATGTCGTATTGGCCCACGCCGCGGGTAAAGCCCTTGGTGCGGCGGGTGCGGTTCATGGTTTTCACCGGTTTGCGGCCGGTATTGTCCTTCACGTCGATCTTGGTGATTTCCACCTCGGCCGCATCCACATACAGCGTTACGCTGCCCACATATTCGGTTGCCATGTTTCAGTCCCTTACAAATACAAATCCATCACCATGCCCACCACATGCAGGCCGTTGACCACATCGGCGGGGATGCGTGCATTGAGCATGCCCACATTCTGCAAGTCGCGCTCCACAATCAGACGCGGCAGATTGGCTTCCACCTGTTCCAAGATTTCCAGCTCTTCGCAACGCATCAGCACGTCGATCAGCTCGCTGCGTACCCGCGGCGGCGTTTTGTCGGAGAGCTTTTCGCGCGGGAAACGCAATTGGATGCGTTGCACGCAGGCCTTGGACACATAAATCAGCGTGCGCACCGTGGTGACATCCAGCAGGCTTTCATCGGCGGCGCCGTTGGCGGTTTGCGTATAGGTGGTAATGGCGCGCACAATTTGGGCGCGGCTGCCGTCCGGACTGGTCTCCACCGGTGCCACACCGTTATAAAGGGCGTTTTCCTGCTCGGTGCGCATGGTTTTGTCGCGGCTGTCGCACACGCCGATGCCGGACAGCGCCAGGGTGTTCAGCGGACGTGCCGGATCTTCCTCGCTGGCCATCACCGCCGCATAGGCCGCGGCCAATTCACACGGCAGGCTGGGTGTACCGCGATACCAGGCACACAACATATGGCCGTGGTTCAGTTGTCCCGCTTGGGTGGTGGCTTGCGCCAAAGTACCGGTGTCGCCGTAAACCGCCACCGCCCAGCGTTTTTCCATGGGCGAGCCCACGGTTTCCAAATGGTCGCGCAGCTTGGCCAAATTGGCCGCATCACGGATGCCGCAGGCAATAATGTCGTGTCCCT
Source organism: Neisseriaceae bacterium HSC-16F19 (assembly GCF_024171525.1). Lineage (GTDB taxonomy): Bacteria > Pseudomonadota > Gammaproteobacteria > Burkholderiales > Neisseriaceae > JALJZY01. Next base: position 9,538 of record NZ_JALJZY010000028.1, on the reverse strand, counting down.
CAGCCACAATCGCCGCCAATGCCGGGGCAATGTCCGGATTGGCGTCGCCGCCGCTCAAAGGCGTCACGGCCATGCCCAAGCCCGCGGCGGTGGCGGTGGCGCGGATGCGGATATGGTTGCCTTCGGTGCCCTTGTTTTTGGCGGTCAGCGTCACCGTACCGCCGCTTACGGTGGCCGCAACCGGCAAATCCGGTTTGGCATCCACCGCGGCTTTCACCGCCGCGGCCACCGTAGCGCCGGTATCGGCTGCGGCCACGCCGATCATCAGCGTGTCGTGGTTGGCAATGCTCAGCCGCAACACCCCTTGCGTGGTGGCGGGACCTGTAAAGGCAATGCTGCCCGAGGCCGCCACACCGCCGGCATGGTCGCCCAGGGTAATCATGCTCAAGGCCGCATAGGGGTAAGCCTTAATCGCGGCGGCGGCCATCAAGTGCGCCTGGCTGCCCGCACCGCAACGCTCGGCCACATCGGCAGCGCTGTACACGTCTGCCAATTCGGACACCCCGCCCAAATCGGCCGCGGTATGCTGGGCAATCAGCACCACACGTTGGCGGTTGGTAGGCAGGTTGCGTACTGCCAGCTTGAGGTTCCACTCCGCGTACACACCCGGTTTGCGGGTGCTGGCGGGGATTTTGTCAAAGGTGATATTGGCACTGGCCATTATTTCGCTCCTTTAGCTTTCGGCGCCTCGGGGGAGACGCGGATCAAATCGCCGTATTCGATACAGCGCAGGTAATAAGCGCTTTCCGGCACGGTCACCGGCGTATCGCCGATATGGCGGCGTGCCTTGTCTTCCATCGGCACCCGCAGTCCGGGCGCGGCTTTCACATACAGGGTGGGCATCTCATACTCCTTAAAACTGTGTAGGGACTTCGGCGCTTAATTCCGCCTCGGTTTTCGGGCCGGGGTGGCGGTGTACATGCAGCCGCACGCCGGTCAGATACGGTTCTGCCGCGCTCGTGGCGCCGCTGTAGTCTGCAAACACATAATCGGGGTGTTGCACATCCGGCAGGGTTAAGGGTTGGCCTTCGGCATCGGTCAGCACCGCACCGCTTGCCGGGTCGGTCTGCACCCGTTGCGGGATTTCCGGCCAGCGGCCGTTGGGCAGGGCTTCCTCAATCCAGTGCGTGGAAAATTCGCAGGCAAACACACTCATGGCTTCGGCACGTTCCAAGCGGCCGTTGAACAAAGTACGCACCGCCCCCGGTTGCAAAGCGTCCATGCTCAAGCCCAAATCCTGATTGGCCAACAAACGCCGCACCGCATAGAGCAAGTCGTAACTGCCGATTTCCCAACGCGATACGCCGCCTGCACGGCTGGCCGCTTCGCTGCGGTAGGATTTCGCTGCCACCATCACCACAAACTTGGCGTGCGCCGTATGCTTGTTGCGGTTGGTTTTTACCGGTTCGGTTTTGCCTATGCCGCCAAAGGTCACCCACACGGCGGGCATCTGCTGCACCACTTGGTACAAACCTTCGTCATCCAACTCGCCGCCGTAGGCATGTACGCCGGTCACCAATTCGCCCAAGCCTTGGCGCAGGCGTTCGATCAGGGCGGCTTCAATACGGGCGATCACGGCCAAACACCTTTTGTTGCGGCTCCGCAAACACCACCGTGCTGTCGGCTGCCGGGGCACTGTTTTCAGGCAGCCCGCTCAAACCGGCCTGGCCTTTGGCCACCAGCCGCAGATAGGCCACAGCCGCGTCATAACGGCTCTGCACATCGTCGGTCAGTTGGCGCATGCCGGTGGCCAGACGGTAACGGGCAATGTCGCAGCAATACACCGTGAGGATGCGCGGCACCGTGGCGAAGGGGCGGGTATAACGGGCCAGATAACCGTCCATTTCCGCCGTAGCGTCATCCAAAGCCATCTGTGCCGCCGCCGTATCCACTTGGCCGCGGCGGGCAAGATCCGTCAGTTGGATCAGCACGCTTTCGCCGAAACGGGCGGCCATATCTTCAACGGTGGCATAGCTCATTGCGGCACACCCTCATCGGTTTCGGACGGTGCGGCTGTCCGCGTCACGCCTTGCACACGCAGATGCGGCTCGGCCAGCAGCCGTTGCCAATCCGTCGCGCTCAGGCTGTCGCGGCTCACAAAACGCCATTCACGGCTAAACTGCAAACCGCAACGGAAAAAGCGTTCGGCACTGCGGGTTTGCACCGCCACCGCTGTGGCATCCTCCGGCGGTGCCTCGCCACTGGCGGCCCATACCGGCGCGGTTTCGTTCGCCGCATCGGCGGTCGTGGTTTTAGTGCTTCTCTTACGCGTCATTTCGCACTCCTTGGCGGTGGCGGGCGGGTCCGCCACCGTCTTTTAAAAGCCTGTTCAAGCCGGATTAAAGCAACCAGGGCGATACCAGCACCTTGGCTTTGCCTTTGTGGATATTGCTTTGGCCTGCCGCAGTGCGTTCCGCTTCCAGAATCTGGCGGGCGGCGTCTTCCAGCGTGGGCGGCACCACCAGCAGGGTCGGGCGGATGGCCAGCGGACGGCCACCGTCGGCTTTTTGGCTCACCATGCCGGTGTACACCTTGGCGAAATTGGCCGCATTCAGCTCTTCGGTGGATTTGGCCGCCATCTGCCAGAAACCCAAGCCCACGTTGTGACGACCGTCCACGCCGTAGCGGAACTCGTTGCGCATAAATACGCTCTCGTCGTCATCGCGGGTCATGGCGGTGAAATTCATCGCCTTGCGTTCTTGGAAGATAAACGGCTTTAACGCACGGCTGGTATCCAAGAGATACCATGCGGCACCCGCGCCGGAATACACATTGCTCACCGTAGTGCTGTTGCCGGTGCCGTCCACTTTTTCGGCCACCGGATGGTCGGTATCGAAAAAGTTCTGGCCGTCGTAGCACAAAGTGTTGTGTGCGTTTTTGAGCAGACCGAAAACCAGCTCGTCCGGATGCACCGCGGCGGCACGGCCCATTTCGGTAAACAGGGGTGCGTAAATGCCGATATTGTCGTCTTCAATATCGTTGCGGCCGACCTTGATCGAGCTTTCGTAGTGCTTGTTGGCAATCGAATAAGCGTGCGCCTGCATGTCGTTAAACACACGGTCGCCCACCCATTCGCGAAAGCCCGGCCACTGGCCCAGCCAACCATAGGTATTGCTGGCGGTGGAAGACGGCACCACAGTGGCAATGTCGCGGTATTGGCTGTCGGCAATCTGCAGACCGTCCTGGTAGTTTTTCTTAAAGCCGGTCATCAGGGCTTTAAGGCTGGCGGGGGTGATAATCATGGATTACTCCTTTGCTTTCACATAATCGGCGGGGCTGATATTCAGCGCGGCCGCCACCTCGGCTTCTTCTGCCGTCAGGCCGTTTTGCGCCGTTGCGGCAGACAGACCGGCACTCTGCATGCCGCTCAAGGCTGCCACCGGTTGCGCGGTGGCCAGAAAATCGGCCAGGGCTTGCGGGTGGGTCTTGCCCAAACCTTCCGCCCAAGCTTTCTGTGCGGGCAGCAAACGGCCGTCGGACAAAGCCGCCGTAATCAGTTGCCGGGTTTTGTCGGCTTCCCGTTGTGCCAGCTGCCGGCTCAGGGCCGCCACTTGCTGTTGCAGGCCTTTGAGCACGTCCAAGGGCACGGTTTGTGCCGATGCCGCGGCCAAGGCTTCGGCATCATTCGCCGCAGCGGCGGCTTCGGCGGCAGGCTTCGCGTCTTTGTCCGCCTCGGCGCCGCCTTCCGCTTTGTCGGCGGTTTGGGCGGCCAACAGCTCGTCCAAAGGCTTACCGTCGGCGGTTTGGGCCAGCTGTTGCACCGCCGCCAGCTGCTCCGCCTCGGTGGCGGATTCAGGCAGGCCCAGCAGTGCCAGCATCTGCTTTAATGCTTCATTCATGGGGGTTTCCTTTTCAGGTTCGGGGGTCATAAACAGTCTGGACGCAGCGGCCAGAGCCACCGGGTCCAGATCGTCCAAAGCGGGGGTATTGGTCAGCGCGGGCGGCAGCAGGGCGGTAATGTCACCGTTGGGCAGATATTGGAACATCGGCGAGATATAGCGGTATTCGCCTTCGGCAATGCGCTTTTTCGCCGCCGCCGTCCATTCCACCTCGGCAAACAGACCGCGGCCTTCCACCCACTCGAAACGGCCCAGCCAGCCCGAAGCCGGGTTGGGTTGGCCGTTGCTGGCCGCATACAGCGTCTGGTGTTCGTAATCCACCATCAGCCTTACCGGACGGCTGTTCAGCGCCGTCACCAAAGGCGCCGCCAGTGCTGCCGTCATGCGCCAGCAGGGTGCATCGGCCGGGCGGCCGTCATTGGCGCGGAACTCCCCGGCCGGAAACAGCTGGATGCGGTCGGCCGTGCCGGAAAGTTCCACGGCACAGGCGGCAATCAGAGGGGCGGATGCTTTCGTATTCATGGCGCCATTGTGCGGCTCCGCAAAGCGCAAAAAACACTGAAGCATTTCAGATGGTCGGCACGGGGTACGGGCGGGATAAGCGCGAGTGCTGTTAAAAGCCTGTTAAGCGCCGTTTTTAGAGGGGGTTTGGCCTTGGGTAATACCCAAGCCTGCCCAAACAAGAAAAACGCCCTAAGAGGCGTTTTTGGGCGGATGGCGTTTTACTCCGGCGGCAAGCCGCATACGGTGGCCAGATAATCGCGTACACTCTCCACCAAATCTTCTTCGTCTGCCGGTGTCAGTACCAGAAACGGGCGTGCTTTCAAACCGGGGTGGCTCACCGCCCGTGCCGGATGGCGGGCGCCTTGCCAATACAGCCGTTTTTTGTTTTTCGGGCGTATGGTATAAGCGCGGGTGCCGAACTGATGGTAAGGAGCATAGGCCAGATTGGTACCCACCACCGCGCTGTCGGCATCGCTCTGCTCGGTAATGCTGTTGCGCAAACGGCCGCTGTCTTGCAGGATGGTGCCGGGGCGTTTGATGCCCGCCCAGGCCGGACGGCCTTGGGCATTGAAATTGTCGTCCACCGCCCGCCGCATCCGTGCCGCCACCACCGCCATCAGCGGAGCGCTGTTCTGCAAGCCCTCCGCAGCTTGGTTTAGCAGCTTTTGCACCGCGTCACAGTTGATTTCGATTTCAATCATATTTATACTGTTATCAAAATAAGCAAGGGTAGTTTCCAACTGGTAACGGTTATGGGTTTCCCATATTATGCGGGTTCGAATCCCGACGCCCTTGCTTATTTCACTCCCAAACTCTATTACATATCGGTTGGCGCATTGCCCCAAATCAACTCATGCTGGCTTAACGCCTCTTTCCAATTCCTGATTTTCCCACCGGTTCTGACAATATTCATTACCTCTTTGGTTTTTCGATTCGGCTTGTCCACAAGCAAAACCAACTTTCCCTGCTCTGTTTCATAAATAAACCATAACGTCGGCGGACTGTCCTTTTTTTGCAGATAAACCGCGTCCGGATTCATCAACAATTCCGGAACATTCCTGATTGTGTCCTTAGGTAGGGCTTTACCTGCATTTGTCTTAAGCTCTCTCAGCGCGTGGGTAATATCGGCATCGCCCATGCTGATGACAGCGGATTGCGGCAGGATATTCCGTCTTTCCAAAGCTTCTAGTAACGCCAGCGGTAAAACACCCACATGCATGATTTGGTTAGTACCATGATTACCGGCTTGCAAATAATCAAAACGCTGTTTGAATTGGTCACTGAGTGCTTTAAAAAAAGTCGGCTGTTTCAAAGCCTCGCCCACTGCCATGCTGGCTACTCTGGGCGGCAAATCCACCGCCCGCTGCAATTGCAGTTGTCCCAGCTGTGCCAAATGGCGCTTGCCCACATTGCCTTCAAATCCGGCATCCGCCGAGAAACTGCGTCCGTCCGGCAGGCGCAGTGCCTTGGCGGGTACGGTATCGCCACGTTTGTTCACCACCCGGTGCACGTCTTCTATCTGTCCGCCGCCTTCACTCACCGCCAAACCGCGTTTTTCCAAGTCGCGGGCGCTGTACGCCGTGACCGTGCAACGGCAGTTAAAGCCGTTGGGCGGATAGAAATAATCCCAAAACACATCGTCGATATGGTAAATCAGTCCGTGCAGTTCGCGGTGGCGCGGACGGGTGCGGCTGTCCATCACCGCCGTATATTGCAGATAGGGCATATAGGCTTTGGTGTTTTGCAACTCCTGCCAACGTCCCGCCATAAAGGCATTCTGCATATTGGTGCGGTAAACGGTTTCCAAGCGTGCCTGGGTCAGCCCCGTACCCAACACCTCGCCGCTGGTGGTGTCGGCCAAGTCTCCGGCTTTATCCCAATGCAGACCCATGGTGCCGAAGCGTTGCAGCATGTTTTGCCGCCATTGCGCAAACGGCACGCCCTCACGCGCTGCGTCTGTCATGCTGCGGTACATTTCGCCCACAATGTCCTGCCGGTAAATACCGGCAATGCTCTGTCCCTTGGCCGCGGCCTCGCGGGCCTGTTGCGGCCAGTTGTCCGGTACCGCATAGCCCAGGCTTTCAAAATAGCGCACCGCCTTTTCCGGGGTCAGCGTAAAGGCAAAACCCAAATCCGCCTTACCGGCCACCGATCTGCCCCCACAAATCCGCCACAAACAACACCCGGCCCAAAGCTTCCTGCAACTGGCGCGTATCCAGTCCCGGCCAGGCGGCTTCCAATTGTGCTGCCGCCTCCTCATAGCTCTGGCCGCGGGCCACGGCTTGGCCCAGAGCCTTGATCAGCGGTTCCAACTGCGCGGGCAGGTCTGCCTGTGCCAGATAGGCATCCGCACCGGCATCCACGGCGGCCTGATCCGGATACACCAGTTCGCCGCGCCGGTTCAGGGCCACCTGCCGGTAACGGGCGGCCGTAGCCGCTTGCCGTACCGACGACGGCGGCGTCATTTCCGGACGCGGCACGGCCAATACCGTTTCGCCTTCCGCCGCTTGCGGAATGGCCAGCTTTTCGTGCGCCCATTCCAAAGGAATCTGCATGCCCAAGCCCACCAGTTCCGGCAGGCTTTCCGCATACGCCCGCATGTCTTCCGGCTCGCGGGTGTCAAATTCCAGATAAGGTGCGCGTGCCGGGTCGGTAATGCCTTTGTTTACCGCCAACAGCGGCCAAATCAGCTGCCGGGTAATCGTGGCCGCCAGCTGCCGCGCATCGGATACCAGCAAATCATGCCGTACCTCGTTGTGGATGGCACCCAAAGCATGGGTGCTGGTTTTGCCGTCTGCCTGGCTGGTAAGCGTGCCGCCCAAAATCACCTTGGACTGCGTGCGCTCGCACCAGTCCGTCATGGTCATAAAGGTATCGCCGCCGCCCGAGGCCGCATGCAGCAGCTCCAGCATCATGGTTTCCGGGATAATCCCCGCCGCATTGTGGCCGATGCCTGTCAGGGCACGCAGCAGCGTGCGTTTGTCCTCGTCGCTGGCACCGGCGGGATATTTGCCCACCCGCACCGGCAGACCGTAGATTTCCAAGAATTCGGCCAAATCGCGCACCGCATAATTCTTAAACAGATACGGCCATGCCAGGGTACGCATCAAACCGCCGCGGGCAGTCAGTCCGCTGCGTGCCTGATGGCGGTGCACCATCCAACCCAAAGGCCACAAATCCTGCGGTGGCGCACCGTTGACTCCGGCCAAGCGGATATGGTCGTCTTTCAGCACAAACCAGCCTTGCGGCCGGTGCACAAACTTTTCCGGCAGCCACAAGCCGTCTGTCTGCCGCCAGGCAATCTCCACCGCGGCAAAGCCGTGACCCAGAGCGTCGAGCAGGTCAAACAGCAGGGTTTCAAAATCATCCAGCGCATACAGCCACGCGCCCACCTCTTCGGCCAAAGCGCGTTCTGCCGCGCTGGCGTTTTTCGGCGGCGTCACATGCCAGTCCAAGCCCATCACCGCCCGTTTGCGTTTGCTCATTTCTGCAAAGATATGGCCGTCCTTTTCTTCCATATCCGCAAACAGCGCCGCTTGCGCCGTCACATCGCCGTCTTCGGCGGCCTCCAGTATCTGGTGCAGCCGTTGCGGCGTCAGTCCTTTGCTCGGATGTTCGGCAAAGGTGCCGCGGCTTTTGGCCAGCAAGGCGCTCTGATTGTGCTTGGGTGGCGTTTTGACACCGGTTACCGCTGCTAAAGCGGCTTTTAATTGGCGGGTAATAGACATAAAAAAATCACGGCAAGAGGGTTCTTACCGTGATTGTCTGTTTTCAGGCAGCCTGAAACCGTTTGAGCACCTTCAGCAGGCATTGCGGCACATGCTTTACCACGCACCGCCACCCAAAGACAGCCCGCCGTCACCGCCACCTTCCCGGCGCGGCACCGGAATATAATCCACCGCACCAAAACCGCTGGTGGCCAACATCCACAACATATGCAGCGCGTCCGGACCGTCGTCGTGGTCGGCCATCGGGAAATGCCGCAGCTGCCTGATCAGCGTACTTTGCCCCGGATGCAGGCGGATCAGACCGTTGGCCATATGCGGTTGCAGGCTTTCAATACGCAATGCCTTGTCACTGTTGGGCTTGATGCCGCGTGCCGGTATCGGCACACCCGCCGCCGCACCGCGTTTCACCAGCTCGGTTTTCAAAAATTCCTGAAACTGCACCGTTTCAATGCCCCACAACAAACAGCGGTATTGCCGTTGCAAGGCAATCACATCTTCAATAATGCGGTCGGGCAGACGCTTGCGTATGCTGGCCTCCACCACATCCAGCACCCCGGTTTTGCGGTTGAAACCGCCCACCAGCAAGGCGGAGGGATCACGTCCGGCACCGGCCTTGCCCAAAGACGGATCGCAGGCACCGTAAAACACCCATTGGTCGTCGCGTTGCACCCAAAATGCCAGGCTTTCCGCAAACGGCGCCGCATCGCCCGATACCGGGTCGTTTTGATATTCGCTGTCAAAAGTGGCATGGCCGTCGCGGGCACGGATTTTCATCAAGGCCAACACCCCGCGGGCTGCCCACGAAGTCTGCGCACCCGCATCCATCAAAGCCTGATGGGCCTGATAAAACGCATCCGCCACCGCTTCACCCTCATTGCGGTACAAGGCTTCCCAGCGCTCCCACAAATCCATACGCTCCGGCCAGGCGGGCATGGCTTTAAACTTCACCGTGGTCCAAAACGGGTTTTTCAAGGTGCGGGCAAGTACGCTGTCGTAGTGCAGAATGGTGCCGATATACACCACATCGTATTTCTGCCCCACACCGCCCAAAGGCAGCACGGTTTTGGTGAGCCAGGCATGCAGCTTGTCGCGTTGTTCCGGACTGCGCACCTGCTCGTCGTTCTCGATGTCGTCCAAAATGGTCAGGTCCGGACGGTAAGGCCCGTGGCGCAGACCGCGCAGCTTTTTGCCGCTGCCCGCCACCTGTACCTTGATGTCGTTGGTGGTGACCACTGTACCCGCCTGCCACACCCGTCCTTGGCCGCAGGCTTCCGGGAAATCCGCCAGCAGCCGCGGATTAAACGCCAGCTCCGCCTTAATCGCCTCCAACATCGGATAGGCTTGGTCTATGCTGTCCATCACAATCACAATGTGAAACCTTTGCAAAACCCCAACCGACAAATAAGCCGAAGCATCTTTTATGATGTTTCGGCTAATTTTTAATCCATTTGGGTAAATGTGCTTTAA
>NZ_JALJZY010000027.1 GCF_024171525.1 Neisseriaceae bacterium HSC-16F19 | reverse complement strand
CCCTTTGTTTTCCCTGCCGCGAACACCTGCCATGAAACCGCAAACCCTGTATGACAAACTCTGGTACAGCCACGTCGTCCGCCAAGAAGAAGACGGCACCGTACTGCTCTATATCGACCGCCATCTGGTGCACGAAGTCACCAGCCCGCAAGCCTTCGAGGGCCTGAAACTGGCCGGACGCAAGCTGTGGCGCATCGACAGCGTGGTCTCCACCGCCGACCACAACACCCCCACCGACCATTGGGACGAAGGCATCAAAGACCCGATTTCCAAGCTGCAAGTCGACACTTTGGACAGCAATATCAAAGAATTCGGCGCCTTGGCCTATTTCCCGTTTAAAGACCGGGGCCAGGGCATTGTGCATGTGATGGGCCCGGAACAGGGCGCCACCCTGCCCGGCATGACCGTGGTGTGCGGCGACTCGCACACCTCCACCCACGGCGCTTTCGGCGCCTTGGCGCACGGCATCGGCACCTCCGAAGTGGAACACGTGATGGCCACCCAGTGCATCACCGCCAAAAAATCCAAATCCATGTTGATTGAAGTTTCAGGCAGCCTCAAACCGGGCGTCACCGCCAAAGACGTGGCGCTCTACATCATCGGCCAAATCGGCACCGCCGGCGGCACCGGTTATGCCGTCGAATTTGGCGGCGAAGCCATCCGCTCGCTGAGCATGGAAGGCCGCATGACCTTGTGCAATATGGCCATCGAAGCCGGCGCCCGCTCCGGCCTGGTGGCGGTGGACCAAACCACCATAGACTATGTTAAAGACAAGCCTTTTGCCCCCAAAGGCGCCGATTGGGACGCCGCCGTGGCCTATTGGCGCACACTGGTGTCTGACGAAGGTGCCGAATTCGACCACGTGGTGCGCCTCAACGCCGCCGATATCGAGCCGCAAGTGACTTGGGGCACTTCGCCGGAAATGGTGCTGGATGTGAACGGCCGCGTGCCCAATCCGGCACAGGAAAGCGATCCGGTCAAACGCGAAGGCATGGAACGCGCGCTCAAATACATGGGTCTTACCGCCGACACACCGGTGCAGGAAATCCCCGTGGACGTGGTGTTTATCGGCTCCTGCACCAACAGCCGCATCGAAGATTTGCGCGAAGCCGCCGCCGTGGCCAAAGGCCGCCACAAGGCCGCCAATGTCAACCGCGTGCTGGTGGTGCCCGGCTCCGGCTTGGTGAAAGCGCAGGCAGAACGCGAAGGCTTGGACAAAATCTTTACCGAGGCCGGTTTTGAATGGCGCGAGCCGGGCTGCTCCATGTGCTTGGCCATGAATGCCGACCGCCTGGAACCGGGCGAGCGTTGCGCCTCCACCTCCAACCGCAATTTCGAAGGCCGTCAGGGCAACGGCGGCCGCACCCATCTGGTGAGCCCCGCCATGGCCGCCGCCGCCGCCGTGGCCGGACATTTCACCGATGTGCGTACCTTGGCCTGAACTTGGTGAACAGGCTGCCTGAAAACTTTTCAGGCAGCCTGCACTAACTGTAAAAACACGCTAAGTTAAGCCAAATCGGCCAATCACCGTGCATTTTTTGCCATAATTGCGTGACACATGCAGTACATGATGTTACTCGTGTGTTTGTTTGATGTTTAACGATAGGAGTCAAAACCATGAAGAAATTTGCTTTATTGCTTGTCGCTGCCCTGTCTCTCTCTGCCTGTGCCAATACTTGGAAAGGTGCCAAACACGATACCTCGCGCAATGTCGAAAAAGCCGGTGACGCCGTTAAAGCAGGCGGCAATGCCGTCGGCCGCGGCCTGAGCAATGCCGGTGAACGCTTACAAGAAGCCACCCAGTAATGAATCATCAAGGCCGCCTGCATCAGCAGGCGGCTGTATTTAAAAATCCATTATTCCGACCATCACCAAACAAACACCCGCGAACATTATGAAAGCCTTTACCACCCTGAACGGTCTGGTGGCCCCGCTGGACCGCAGCAATGTCGATACCGACGCCATCATCCCCAAACAGTTTTTGAAATCCATCAAACGTTCCGGCTTCGGCCCCAATGCCTTTGACGAATGGCGTTATCTGGACCACGGCGAGCCGGGCATGGACAACAGCCAGCGTCCGCTCAATCCCGATTTCTCCCTCAACCAGCCGCGTTATCAGGGCGCGCAGATTCTGCTCACCCGCAAAAACTTCGGCTGCGGCTCTTCGCGCGAACACGCCCCGTGGGCACTGGACGATTACGGCTTCCGCGCGGTGATTGCGCCCTCGTTTGCCGATATTTTCTTCAACAACTGCTATAAAAACGGCCTCTTGCCCATCGTGCTGGACGAAGCCGTGGTCGACCAGCTGTTTAACGAAGTCGAAGCCGAGGAAGGCTATTGCCTGGAAGTGGATTTGGCACAGCAAACCGTGACCACCCCCGGCGGACAAAGCTTTGCCTTCGATATCACCGAACACCGCAAACACTGCCTGCTCAACGGCTTGGACGAAATCGGCCTCACCCTGCAACACGCCGATGACATCCGCGCGTTTGAAGCGCAACGCAAGGCTGCCCAACCGTGGCTGTTTGCCGGATAAATCTGGCGGGGTTTATCCCCGCCTTGTTTTTTCAGGCAGCCAGAGACCACAGATATTGACACACCTTGATACCCATTCAGAAACACAGCTAACAAGGCGGCGAGCCGAAGACTGTACGGGTAGTACGGCAAGGCGAGACAACGCGGTTAGATGTGTTTATGGATTGGTATTACAGATGCCCAATCCGGATCCTGCGACTGACGCGCAGGATGACCATAATCCGTCATTCTGCGCGCAGCGGCAGCAAAGTCGCAGAATCTTTATCCTGTATTCAGGCTGCCTGAAAACCTGCCCACTGCCCTATTCCACAGTCTATGCGCCAAATCATCCTCGATACCGAAACCACCGGTTTTAACGCCAACGACGGCGACCGCCTGATTGAATTTGCCGGTCTGGAAATGATAGACCGCCGTCTTACCGGCCAATATCTGCATCTGTATGTCCATCCCGAACGCGACGTGCCCGAAGACGCGGTGCGGGTGCACGGCCTCACACTGGCGGTGCTGGAAGAAAAAAACGCCCCCGTGTTTGCCAAGGTGGGCACAGAAATCGCCGATTTTATCCGCGATGCCGAACTCATCATCCACAACGCCCCCTTCGATGTCGGTTTTCTGAATATGGAATTCAAGCGCATGGGGCTGCCGCCGGTGGAACAGCTGGCCGGGCGCGTTACCGACACCCTGAAAATGGCCAAGGAGCGCTATCCCGGCCAGAAAAACTCTCTTGATGCCCTGTGTACCCGCCTCGATGTCGACCGCAGCCGCCGCGTTTTCCACGGCGCCCTGATTGACTGCGAACTCTTGGCCGAAGTGTATCTGGGCATGACCCGCAGCCAGTTCAGCCTGACGGATGCTTTTGATACCCCGGACACCGAAACCGCCGCCACCGCCGCACCAAGCGCGCACAGCACACCCGCCAAAACCCGCCGCCTCAGCGTTTTGCCCGCTTCCGCAGACGAATTGGCCGCGCACGCCGCCTATTTGAACGAATTGGACAAGGCGGCCGGCGGCGATTGCCTGTGGCGCCAATGGCAGCCGAAAACGGACGGCGGCGCATGAGCCGCCTGATTGCCCTGGTGCCTGCCGCCGGTGTCGGCAGCCGTTTCGGCAGCAGCAGCCCCAAGCAATACACCAACATAGCCGGCTGCACGGTGTTGGAGCACAGCGTTACCCGCCTCGCCGCCCATGCGCACATAGCCGCAGTGGCCGTGGTGGTGTCGCCGCAAGACGCATATATTGATGAGATTTACCCGCCCGAGAGGCTGCCTGAAAAACTGCACATCCTGCGTTGCGGCGGCGACAGCCGCGCCGACAGCGTGGCCAACGGCTTGGATGCTTTATTGAATACCGGGTTGGTGCAAGCTGAAGACCGCATACTGGTACACGATGCCGCCCGTTGCTGCCTGCCCGCCGACGCCTTGCAAAGGCTGATAGACGAAGCCGCCGCCCATCCCGTTGGCGGTATTTTGGCTTTGCCGGTGGCCGACACCCTCAAACGCAGCAACGGCACGCAACACATCGATGCCACCGTAGCACGCGCAGGGCTGTGGCAGGCGCAAACACCGCAGCTCTTTCCCGCGGCCTTATTACAACGCGCTTTGCACAGCGGCGGGCGTGACCACATCACCGATGAAGCCAGCGCCATCGAACAACTGGGCTTGCAGCCTTTATTGGTCTTGGGTGACAGCCGCAACCTCAAAATGACCCTGCCGCAAGACGCCTACATCGTCCGTTTGCTGTTACAGGCAGAATAAATATGCAGGCTGCCTGAAAGCCTGATTAATTAAGGGAGACAATATGAATTTCCGTATCGGACAAGGTTACGATGTCCACCAACTGGTGGCCGGACGCCCGCTGATTTTGGGCGGGGTAACCATACCCTTCGAACTCGGCCTGCTCGGCCATTCCGACGCCGACGCCCTGTTGCACGCCATCACCGACGCCCTGCTCGGTGCCGCGGCCTTGGGCGACATCGGCAAGCTGTTTCCCGACACCGCCGCCGAACACAAAGACGCCGACAGCCGCGTGCTGCTGCGCCTGGCCTATGCCGCAGTCAAACAGGCCGGTTGGCGGGTGGTGAATGTGGACAGCACCCTGATTGCCCAACAGCCCAAGCTGCGCCCGTACATCGATGCCATGCGCGCCAATATTGCCGCCGATTTGGAGCTGGACATAGCCGCGGTAAATGTCAAAGGCAAAACCAACGAAAAACTGGGTTATCTGGGGCGCATGGAAGCGATTGAGGCGCAGGCCGTGGTCTTGCTGGCGGCGGTGTAAAACCTTTTTTCACAAGTGCCCGCTTTTATGGCAACATGGCGCACACCACCACCCTACAGAGCAAATAGAGGCACAGCATGAACGACAGCAACAATCCCTTCGCCATCTGGCAACAGTTTTGGCAGCAAACCCCGGCGCACAACCTGCCCTTTCTGCCGCCCACCAATCTGGCCGAAGTGGAAAAACGCCTGGCGGAACTCGACAGCGTGGAAATGTGGCTGAATTTCCAATTGCAGGCCGTGCAGGCGCAAAAAGCGCTGCTGGCACAACAGAAAACCCTGTTTGAATCTTTTGGCGGCACGGAATAAGCCTGTGTTGCAGCGGCAGGCTGCCTGAAACACAGACCGTGTTACAATCCGCCATCCCCAATTCCAACCCTTTCCATTACAAGGAGTATGTATGAACCAATCCCCCGACACCCGCGACTACACCGGCTTGGGCAGCCATACCCAGCCGCAGGAAGTGGTGCTGCGCAAAACCTACGGCCTCTTGGGCTTGGCTTTTCTGCCCTGTATGGCCGGGGCGTTTTTCGGCAGCCAGTTTAATTTTGCGCCGCTGTTCAGTAATTACTGGGTGGCCATCATCGCCTTTTTCGCCTTTTTCTACGGCATGAGCTTTGCCATCCAGAAAAACCGTTACAGCCAGACCGGCGTGATTTTGCTGATGGTATTCACCTTCGGCATGGGCTTTATGCTCGGCCCGATTCTGCAATACAGCGCCTCGCTGGCCAACGGCGGCAAACTGGTGCTGATGGCCGCCGCCATGACCGCGGGCGTATTCCTCGCCATGGCCGCCGCCGCACGCCGTACCCGCATGGATATGAATGCGCTGGGCCGCTTCCTCATGGTCGGCGCCGTGGTGCTGATGGTGGGTGTGGTCGCCAATCTGTTTTTGCGCCTGCCCGTCCTCTCGCTCACCATTGCCGGCGGCTTCGTGATTTTCAGCTCGCTGCTGATTATGTGGCAAATCCGCACCGTGATTGACGGCGGCGAAGACAGCCACATCAGCGCCGCGCTGACCATCTTTATCTCCATCTACAACATCTTCAGCAGCCTGCTGCGCATTTTGCTGTCGCTGGCCGGAGATGACTGATTTAGCCGTGCACACACATAAAAAGGCTGCCTGAAAGGTTTTTCAGGCAGCCTTTTTTCAATTTCATCAAATCAAAACGAGCGCAAACACAGTGTCGCTGCGCTTTCGCCGCTTTGCACCGCCGCTTCCAGCGTGGCGGGATAGCGCGGGTGCAGATAGTCGCCGGCCAGATAGACATGCTGTGCCGCCAGCGCATCCTGCGGCGGCGGGGTGTAGCCGGGGGTGCAGGCCACGGTGGCGCGTTTTTCGGTGATGGTGCGCGCGGCCAGTGGCGGCGGCAGGGCGGGAAACAGGCGCTGTATATCGCGGTGGACGGCTTCGGCCCATTGCGCCGAGGTATAGGGCGGCAGTTGGTCGGACAGGGAAATCACCGCCGCCACTTCGCGCGCATCGCCGCCCAAAGCGCCGCGGCCAATCAGCCATTGCGCCGTGCCCGTGGCAAAACCGACCAAGGGTTGCGGCAGCGGCAAGGGCTGGGCATAGCGCAAATACACGGTGGTGATGGCGTGATAAACCAGGCTGTTAAAAGCAGCCGCCTGTGGCAGCAGGGCGGCGACATGATACGGCGCCAGCGCCACAATCACGCGGTGAAACACTTCGCCGTCCACCAACACGCCGTGTTCACCGCTGTGCAGCTGCTGCACGCGGTGGCCGCAACGGATGTCCACACCCAGATAGCGCAACAGCCCGGCCACCGGCTCCACCCAGCTTTCACCCAAATCGCGGCGCGCAATCAGCATATCGCTGTCTTCGCGCTGCCGCCACACGCCGTCGGCCAGCACATTGCCCAAACGCCAAGTGCTGGCCTGCGCCAAGGGCGTATTCAGCGCGCCCCACACCAAGGGCTGCCAGAATTGCTGCTGCCAGCGCGCATCCACTTTGTGCGCCGCCAGCCATTCGGCCACGCTGATGTCGGCCTCGGCTTTGCGGTGCCATCTTTGCAGGGCCTGCATCTGCCGCAGCAAATCCAGTTTGTCGCGCCAGCCCATGTGTTCGCCGCGGGCAATGCCGGCGAGCAAATGCCAGGGCGCCTTGAGGCGGGCTGCCTGAAAACGGATGCCGTCGGCCAGATACCAGGTCAGCGGCAGGCGCAAAAAGGCGTCGTTTTCGGCCACACCGGCGCGTTGCAGCAAGGCGAGGATGCGGTGGTAAGCGCCCACCAGCAAATGCTGGCCGTTGTCGAGAAAGTCGAAGCCGCTGTCGGCGGGCGACACGCTGCGGGCGCGGCCGCCCAATACTTTTCCGGCTTCAAACAGGGTGACATCGGCGCTTTCGGCCAAGGCCGCCGCCGCCGCCAACCCGGCCCAGCCGCCACCGATTACCGCTACCGTCGGACGTGTCATGGTCTGAACCCCCCTATCCAGGTTTTCAAGGCAATGCGCAGTTTGCGCGGCTTGGGAATAGCGAGTTTGTATTTGAGCACATTGCCGCCGCCGTCAAGCTCGATTTCCCGCAGCAAGGCATAGTAAATCGCCGCCATCACCAGGCCGCTTTTCTGGCTGCGGCGGTCTTCCGCAGGCAGCAAGGCCACGGCCTCGCGATAAGTTTGGCGTGCGCGTTCGATTTGAAAAGCCATCAGCCGCGCAAAAGCCTCACTGCTGCGGCCGTGCAGAATATCCGCCGCCGGAACCTCAAAACGCTGCAAATCCTCGATGGGCAGATAAATGCGCCCCATGCGCGCGTCTTCGCCGACATCGCGGATGATATTGGTCAGTTGCAGCGCCAGGCCCATTGTGTCGGCGTAATCCAGCGTGGCCGGATTTTGAAAACCGAGAATGCGCGCAATCAGCCGCCCCACCACCCCGGCCACGCACTGGCAGTAGGTCTGCAATTCGGCAAAGCTGTTGTAACGGGCGCGGGTCAAGTCCATGTCCATGCCGTCGATAATCTGCGCCAATTCGTTTTCAGGCAGCCCGAAAGTGTGCACACAAGGCTTGAGCGCCTGCATCACCGGATGCTCGGGCACACCGTCTGCGGCAAACACCTTGCCCAGCTCCAGCCGCCACCAATTGAGCGTGACCGCCGCCACCCCGGTATCGGTGCAATCGTCCACCACATCGTCGAGCTCGCGGCAATAGGCATAGAGCGCGGTCATGGCATCGCGCTTCTCGGGCGGCAGAAAACGGAATCCGGCCAAAAAACTGGAGCCGCTGGCAGCGGCTTTGTCGCGGCAGTAGTCTAAAGGTTGCACGGTGGTGGGGTTCCTTGTCGGGTATGGGTTATGGGTAGGGCGGGTGCTTGCACCCACGCGTCCATATTGCCCAATTCAGCGGGTAGGTCGGGCATTTATGCCCGACATTGCTTCGCGTTTTAAAATCTTGTCGGGCATAAATGCCCGACCTACGTACTAACCCGCTTGGGCACACTTTTGTCTGGCCGCCGCCACCGCCGCATCCAGTTTGGCGGCATCCACTTCGCCCAAGAGCGTGGTTTTAAAACCGCATTGCGGTGCCTGAATCAGGGTAAACGGTAGTGCGCCCACGGGGTTGCCGATGCTGCGCATCCACGCGCGGCTGTCTTGGCCGCCGTAGCGCCATTGGGTGTAGCGCACCGGCGTCTGCTGCAAAAACTGCTTCATGGCCTCGGGCTTGTCCAGCGAGATGCCGGTGAGTTTCACTTTCGGGCGGGTACTGCTGCGCTGCTGCTGCTCATGCCAGCGCGATAACAGCGGCATTTCGCGGCGGCAGGGCACGCACCAGCTGGCCCATACATTGACCACCTGTATCTCGTGACCGCCGGCGGGCAGGCTGACCGGCCGGTTGTCCGGCCAGCTATGGAGTTCGGCTGCCGCCACAGGAGCGCTGAACAAGGCCGCCACGGCCGGCACGCCGCGCAGATGCCTTCCGCAGCGCAACAAAAAACTTGCACACCGGCGCGCAATCGGCCACACTTGCTCTATTGTTTCCATCTTCATTAACGGGCTGCCTGCCATGTCCAAAAACGCCATACTCTACCACAATCCGCGCTGTTCCAAATCCCGCGCCGCACTGACGCTGCTGCAACTGCGCGATATTAAAACCCAAATCATTGATTACCAAGCCAACCCGCCCAGCGCCGATACCCTGCGCACCTTGGTGCGCCAACTGGGCATAGACTCGCCGCGCGCGATGATGCGCACCAAAGAAGCGCTCTATGCCGAACTCAATCTGTCCGAGGCCGACGATGAGGCGCTGATTGCCGCCATGGCCGCCCATCCCAAGCTGATTGAGCGGCCGATTGCGGTCATCGGCGACAAGGCCGCCATCGGCCGGCCGCTGGAAAATATCGAGGCACTGCTGTAGCCATGACCGCACTGAAGAGACTGCTGCGCTCACTGAAGCTCGGATTCCAAATCGGGCTGCTGCTGGTGCTGCTGAGTCTGCTGTTCAGTGCGGGTCAAGTGTATTACTACAGCCAAAGCACCGCCACCGCACCGGCGGATGCCGCCATTGTGCTCGGTGCCGCCACTTGGGACAAACGCCCCTCGCCGGTATTCCGCGAGCGCCTCAACCATGCCATCGAGCTCTACCGCCAACGCCATGTGGCCAAGCTGATTTTCACCGGCGGCACGCCCAAGCCCGGCTTTATGACCGAGGCCGAAGTCGGCCGCCGCTACGCCCTGCAACAGGGTGTGCCCGCCGAGGTGCTGTTTTATGAAAACACCTCGCGCGACACCTATCAAAATCTGGTCAATGCCAAACAGGTGGCCGCCGACAACGATATTGACACGGTGATTCTGGTAAGCGACCCCTACCATATGGCCCGCGCCCTGGCCATGGCCCGCGATTTGGGTTTGCAAGCCCAAGCCTCGCCCACCCCCACCAGCCGCTACAACTCTGCCGAATGGCAGGCGCGCGCCCGTTTTGTCGCCCAAGAAAGCTATGCGCTCAGTGTGTATTATTGGGTGGAAAACAGTCAGGCGCTGTGGCGTTGGCTGAAGAATGTCTTTTAAGCCATGTTCAAACTAGAACACCGCCCGAAAGGGCGGTGTTTTGATTTCTGCATACGGTTTCAGGCAGCTTGAGACCTCTGCAAAAACCTCATGTAAACAACAATCAGAGGCTTAAAACGGTGGGCATAAATGCCCACCCTACTCAACTCAGCGGCAAATAAACCGTCACCCGCAGGCCGCTGGCAAATTGCCGGCTGTCGGCCAGCTCGATGCGCCCGCCGTAGCGTTGGGCGATGGTTTGCGCAATCGACAGCCCTAAGCCCGTGCCCTGCTCGCCGCTGCCGAGTATGCGGTAAAACGGATCGAGCACGCGGCGGCGTTCGGCGGCGGGAATGCCGGGGCCGTTGTCTTCCACACACAGCAGCAGCTGACCGTGCTGCACTTGGGCCGACAAATCGATGCGGCTGCCTGCGGGGGTGTAGCGGATGGCATTGTCGGCGAGGGTCTTGATTAAGGTGTAAAGGTCGGTTTCATCGGCACAGATGCTCGGATTGCCGTCCGATACCACGCCGATGTCCTGCCCTTTGACTTCGGCCAGCGGCAGCACATCGGCAATCACCCGCGCCAACAGGGGTTGCAGCGCCTGCGCTGTGTACACGCGGTTTTCCGCCGCTTGCGCGCGCGCCAAGGACAATAATTGCTCCAGCAATTGATGATTGCGGCGTATGCCTTGCTGCAAGGCGGCCACTTGTTCGCGCGCATCCTCCGGCAGTGGCTGTTTGGCCAGGCGCTCGGCCTGTAAAGACAAGGCGGTCATGGGACTGCGCAGCTCGTGGGCGGCATCGGCGATAAAACGCTGTTGTTGCTGCATGGCGGCACCGGTGCGCGCCAGCAGACGGTTGATGGCCACCACAAAACCGTGGATTTCCGCCGGAATGGCGCTGTCGTCCAAAGGCGCCATATCGTGTTCGCGCCGGTTTTCCACCTCATGCGACAAGGCACGCACCGGGCGCAGGGTGCGGCGTAAAACCACCATGGTGAGCACTATCATCAGCGGCACCAGCACCAGCAGCGGAATGGCGCTGCCCCAAGCGGCACGCAGGGCAAATTCTTCGCGGTATTCGTTTTCCTGCAACACCGCCACCGGGCCTTGCGGCGTGTGTTTGACGAAAACGCGGTAGGTGTCGTCATCGCCCGGCTCGCGCAAGGTATGGAAACCCTCGCCGATGCCCGGCGGCAGCGGCACAATCAGGTCTTTGGCCGGGGTGGCCGGGGTTTGGATAAAGATGCGCAAATCGTCGTCGCCCTCGTCCGGGTCCACCACATCCAGATCCGGCTCTACATACACCGCCGTCTGCCGCAACAACTCGTCCTGCAGTTCGTGGGTTTCGCGGTAGGTGTCGTAAAAAGCGATGCCGCCCGCCGCTGCCGCCACCAGCAAGGCCACCAGCGCAAATGCCAGGCTCAGGCGCAGCTGGATGGAGTGTCTAAATTTCCGTTTCATGACCGCTTATGTCCTGTTGCGCCATCATCCAACCCACGCCGCGTATGTTTTTGATGTGTTCCTTGCCGATTTTCTTGCGCAGGCCGTGAATCAGAAAATCGACGGCATTGCTTTCCACTTCTTCGCCCCAGCCGTAGATTTTGTCTTCCAAATCCGCGCGCGACAAAATCCGCCCCGGACGCGTCAGCAAAGCCTGCAACACGGCAAATTCCTTATTGCTCAAATGAATCACCCCTGCCTGCCCGGCCACTTCGGCTTGATAAGTGGCCGGGTCGAGGCTGATGACGCCGTTGCTGAGTTTGGGCGCGGCCTGACCGCCACGGCGGCGCAACACCGCCCGCATACGCGCATGCAGTTCGGCCATGACAAAGGGCTTGATAATGTAATCGTCAGCACCGCCGTCCAAACCCGCCAAGCGGCTGTCAATGTCGTCGCGGGCGGTGAGTATCAGTACCGGGGTGGCATTGTGACGGCTGCGCAGCTGTTGCAGCACCTGCAAACCGTCCTGCCCGGGCAGACCCAAATCCAGCAGTACCAAATCATAGCTTTGCGCGGCCAAGGCGCTGGCGGCGGTGAGGCCGTTGTTGACCCAATCGACGGCATAGCGCTCGTCTTTCAGGCTGCCTGAAACCGCTTCGGCAATCATGGTGTCGTCTTCTACCAGTAAGATGCGCATAAGGTGTCCTTGGTAACGGTGGGCAGTTTATAGCGGAAGTATATTTATACCAATTCCAAAAATAAGCTAATACCAATTTAAAAATTAAGACTAAGCTAGTGGCCGGTTATCTGTGTAGCGCAACTCAGTTGCGAAGTTCAAACAGATTCTGCGACTTCGCTACGCTACGCGCAGAATGACGGACTACTGTCATCCTGCGCTTTAGTCGCAGGATCTTGATTAAAAATAATGCACACGATAAAGCAAGCTCATATGCTTAAATTATTTTTTGAATTGGTATTACCCAATCAGCACAGCACTGCCCGCACAGCCTGAGGAGCGGGCTGGGCGGGCAGTGTAATTCATCAATCCCAATATTCATTAATATTCAATGCGGCTGGACAACACCTGCCCGCTGCTGCCGTCCACTTTGACTTCATATTTCTGGCCGCCGACCACGGTTTCCACTTCATAGACCGCACGGCCGCGTTTATGGTCCAAGCCGGCATCTTTCACCTTGCCGCCGGTTTTGGCCAGTGCGATTTCCATGGCGCGCTCCAGCGAAATGGCCGGTTTGGCTTTGTGCTGGTCGTCATCGTAATCAACCTTGCTGCCGATGACTTGGCCGCTGACCGCATCGACACGGATATCGTGCTCCTGACCGCCGGCTTTCACTTCCACGGTGTAATAGCTCTGACCGTTTTTATGCTCGAAATCCACTTCCGTGGCCCGGCCCGGCACTTGGGCGGTGGCAGCGCGTACCGCTTGGGCGGCGCTGACGGGTGCTTGCTCGAAAGCGGCCAGCTTGGTGGGATAGGCTTGCGTACCGGCGGCGGCAGCGCCCAAGCTGGCGGCAGCGAGCATGGCGGCTACAGTGGCGGCGATGGTTTTGTTGCGGATGTTCATATATTGCCTTTCTTCACTATAAAAATTCGGCGGCAGGGTGTGTTTGCCGATGGGTGCATTCTAGGCGGGCCGATTTAGCACACAATTAGCGCCTGCAAAATGGATAGTCATTCACCGTGCACGGCTGCCTGAAAGCATAGCACACGGTTTAAAAACCCCGCCCAAACGGCTACAATCCGACTTCTTTACCTTTTCCCTTTTCAGGTAGCCCTCCATGTATTTATGGTTCAAGCTCTTGCATGTGTTTTTTGTGATTGCCTGGTTTGCCGGCCTGTTTTACCTGCCGCGCCTGTTCGTCAATATGGCCATGGTGCAGCCCGGCAGCGTCGAATACCAGCGCCTGCTGCTGATGGCGGAAAAACTCATGCGCTTTATGACCCCGCTGGGCATACTGGCCTTTATCGCCGGTATGGTCATCCCCTTTGTCAACCAATGGTGGGGCATGGGCTGGGTACACACCAAAGTCACCCTCGGTGTCATCCTCTTGGGCTACCACGGCTTTTGCTGGAAGCTGTTGCAAGATTTTCAGGACGGCCGCAACCGCTACAGCCACCGCTGGTACCGCGTGTTTAACGAATTGCCGGTGGTGATTCTGGCTATGGCCCTGTATCTGGTGATATTCAAACCCTTCTGATACCCATCCATAAAAATAATCTAACGGCGTTGTCTCGCCTTGCCGTACTACCTGTACTGTCTGCGGCTCGCCGCCTTGTTAGCTTATCTTTCTGAATGGGTATAATTTAATGCTTATGACTGTTGAAATCGAACGCCGCTTTTTGGTACAAGGCGATGCCTGGCGCGCCCTAGCCGCACCGCAAACCCTGCAACAAGGCTATATGAAGGTGGACAAGGAATGCAGCATCCGTGTGCGCATCGTCGGCGATGAAGCCTGGCTTACCATCAAAGGCTTTATTTCCGATGTATCGCGCCACGAATTCGAATATCCTGTTCCACTGACCCATGCACAAACCATGCTCGCCGAAATGTGCCCCTTCACACTGGAAAAACACCGCTACAGCATTGCCTATCAAGGCCATGTGTTTGACGTGGACGAATATTTCGGTGCCAACGCCCCTTTGGTGGTGGCCGAAATCGAACTGCCCGCCGAAGACACCCCGTTTGAGCGCCCCGACTGGCTGGGCGAAGAAATCACCCACGACGGCCGCTTCAGCAATGCCTATTTGAGCAAACACCCCTATGGCAGCTGGCCACAACCGAACCCCATTCCCAAGGACTGAAACATGACTACGCGTAATCAGCAATTATTCGAACAAGCCAAAACCGTCATCCCCGGCGGCGTCAACTCGCCGGTGCGCGCCTTTGGCAGCGTCGGCGGCGTGCCGCGCTTTATCCGCCGTGCCGAAGGCGCCCATGTATGGGACGAAGACGGCGTGCAATACATCGACTATGTCGGCTCCTGGGGCCCGGCCATCGTCGGCCATGCCCATCCCGAAGTGGTGGAAGCCGTGCGTGCCGCCGCGCTCGACGGCCTTTCGTTTGGCGCCCCCACCGCCGCCGAAGTGGCGATTGCCGAAGAAATCGTCAAACTCATGCCCAGCGTGGAACAAGTGCGCCTGGTCAGCTCCGGCACCGAAGCCACCATGTCCGCCATCCGCCTGGCACGCGGTTTTACCGGCCGCGACACCATTATCAAATTCGAAGGCTGCTACCACGGCCATTCCGACAGCCTGCTGGTCAAAGCCGGCAGCGGCCTGCTCACCTTCGGCAATCCCAGTTCCGCCGGCGTGCCCGCCGATTTCAGCAAACACACCCTCGTGCTGCCCTTTAATGACACCGCAGCGCTCACCGAAACCTTTGCCCGCATCGGCGACCGCATTGCCTGCGTGATTCTGGAACCCATCGCCGGCAATATGAATATGGTGCAGCCCGACGCCGAATTTGTCCGCCAACTGCGCGCACTCACCCAACAACACGGCAGCGTGCTGATTTACGATGAGGTGATGACCGGCTTTCGCGTGGCCTTGGGCGGCGCGCAATCCCTGCACGGCATCACCCCCGACCTGACCACCATGGGCAAGGTCATCGGCGGCGGCATGCCGCTGGCGGCCTTTGGCGGCCGCAAAGACATCATGGCCTGCATTTCGCCCTTGGGCGGCGTCTATCAGGCCGGCACCCTCTCCGGCAACCCCGTGGCCGTGGCCGCCGGTCTGAAAACCCTGGAAATCATCCAGCGCCCCGGTTTTTACGAACAGCTGTCGCAGCACACCCGCCTGTTGTGTGCCGGACTGGAAGCCGCGGCACAACAAGCCGGCATCACCTTCAGCAGCCAAAGCCTGGGCGGCATGTTCGGCCTGTATTTTGCCGAGCGCGTGCCCGCCAGCTATGCCGATATGCTCGCCAGCCATACCGACCAATTCAAACGCTTCTTCCACGGCATGCTCAAACGCCAAGTCGCCTTCGGCCCCTCCGCCTTTGAAGCCTGCTTTGTCTCCGCCGCCCACACCGAAGCCCATATTCAGGCCACGGTGGATGCTGCCGCGACCGTGTTTGCCGAAATGGCTCAGGGCTAAACGCCGTACCGTGACAACACAACAGGGGCGGGTTAATCACCCGCCCCTGTTATTTTTCAGGCTGAGACCTGTGCAAAACCTCGGACAGAATGTTACTCAAGCAAAAATAAACGATACCACGTAGGGTGTGTGGCGGTACGCCACGCACGCGTTCTTTGATAAAACAATGGCTTAAAAATGCGTGCGTGCCTGCGGCACACACCCTACCCGCAATCCCAAACATCAGGATTTTTTTCTTTTTGGATTTTGCAAAGGTCTCAGGCTGCCTGAAAGCCAGTTTGATTTAAATACACAGCACCAACAGCCACACACCCTGCGCCACCGTAGCCCACAACAAACGCTTCCACCACCGCAGTGCACCACGGCAGCGCTCCGTTGCTGTCCTTCCGCCCGGACGTCCCAAGCCCAATAACTGCAAATCGGCATCAAAACGATCCGCATCACCCTGCCCTGCCTGCCAGGCAGCAAACACACGGCGGTCGAAATCCACACGGATATGCAGCCACAACACCGCCAAAGCCAGCACCACGGTAATGCCCGTCTGCCACAAACCCGCACCCTGCCACAAAGCCGCCGCCGCCAGCAGGATATTAAACGGCAGACACAGCCATGTCGTGGCTAACAACGACGCTGTGGTGGTGTAGGGTGAAACACTTTCTTGACTCATGACCCGGACTCCGACACAACTTCACGAATACGTATCAGCGCAGCCGCCGAGAGGTGTACCGGGCGCACGGTGTGTAATTGTTGCAGCGCACTGTCCATATCGGCCGCACGACCGCTGGTGACGAGCCAGGTGATGATGACGGCGGCGCTGCGCCCGTAACCGAGGCCGCAGCACACCAGTACAGGCTGTCCGGTGGCGGCCAGCCGTTCCAGTTCGGCCACTGCCCGCTTGAGTTGTGCCGGTGTGGGGGCGGCCATGTCCAGCATGGGCACGGCGGCGTAATGCGGCGGCGGGGTGAGCGGCCATTCGGCACACAAGTCCAGCACGCAGCGGTAGTGTTTGGCTGCGAGAATACTGCCGATATGAACTTGTCCGCATACGGCGCTGCTGTGTTCTTTGCCGCGCAGCCACAGGCGCATATTCAGCCAAGCCTGTACATACACCGGCCACATCCACAGGGTGACGGCGAGGGTGTGGCGGCCGTGTTGTTTTTGCCAGGCGTCGGCGCCGAGACCGGCATACATTAGTGCCAACAGCCCCCACGCCAGTGCCGACCACAGCAGCCACAGCCAAGCGCCTTGGCCGAGGGCTGCGGCTGCGGTACACAGCAGGGCTGCGCCGCTATAAACCGCCACCCAGCGCCGTGCGGCGGGGGTGTGCAGGCGGGACTGCCATTGCGGTCGGCTTGCCGGTTCGTTTCTGTGCCACGGCAAGGCCCACAAAACCGCGCAGCCGGCCATCAAGCCGGTGGGGATGTCGATAAAATGGTGCTGCCAGGTGGTCAGGACCGACAGACCCACCATCAGCATCCACAGCGCCCACAGCGGGCGCCATGGTTCAGGCAGCCGGTACCAATAGAAGCGGCCGACAATCAGCGCCAGGCTGATGTGCAGCGAGGGTGCTTGGTTATAAGGCGCGTCAAATGCGGCCAAAGAGGCAAACATCTGCCCGAACCAGCCCTCGGTGACCGGTTTTTCCCAACTGATTTGCAGCGGAAAAATAAAGAAGCAGGCCACGGAAATCAGCTGTACCAGCCACAGCTGCGCCATATAGCGGCGTTGTTCGCCGTCGTTGCGGCACAGGAAGAAACCCAGGGTATAGGCAAAATTCAGTGTCCAGTAAGGCAGGATGCTGGCGGGCCAGAAGGGGATGGCGTACTCCCATGCAAAAACAATTTCCGGCAGCGGCATGCGCAGGCCCGCCGCCCAGTTGGCAGACAGATAGCTGATGTAAAACAGGACACCGGTCAAAAGGACGCGGCGCAGGGTGACGAGTAGGGGCGGACGTGTGTGCATAAGCTGGAGCGCGGGCTGCCTGAATGTTTTCAGGCAGCCTGTGGTGTTGATTATTTAGACTGCGCATTGTAACAAAAGCAGCATCCGGTCTTATCTTCAATGTAATAAAAAAGGCAGCCACAAGCTGCCTTTTTTATTACAGTATTTTATTCGACACGCTCGCCGTGGATATTGATGTCCAAACCTTCGCGCTCGGTGTCTTGATCCACACGCAGACCGCCGCAGACTTTGGCGATCACAAACAGCAGGATGGCGCTGATGATGCCGCTGTAGAAAGTGGTAATCACCACGTCTTTGAGCTGAATCAGCACTTGGCTGCCGATGACGGCCTCGCCGCCGAATACGGTATTGTTAAACAGGATGCCGGTCAGTATTGCGCCTATCATGCCGCCGAAGCCGTGGATGCCGAAGGCGTCGAGGCTGTCGTCGTAGCCGAGTTTGCGTTTGATGACGGTGACACCGATATAGCAACCGGCGGAAGTCAGCAGGCCGATAATCAGTGCCGCTTGCGGATCCACAAAACCGGCGGCGGGGGTGATGCCGACCAAGCCGGCTACGGCACCGGAGGCCAAGCCCAAGGCAGAGGGGCGGTGTCCGGCCAGTTTTTCACACAAGGGCCAGGCCAGGGCACCGGCGGCAGCGGCTACTTGGGTCACCAGCATGGCCATACCGGCGGAAGCGTCGGCGGCCACGGCGGAACCGGCGTTGAAACCGAACCAGCCCACCCACAGCATGGCGGCACCGGTGAGGGTCAGCGCCATATTGTGCGGCGGCATCGCCTCTTTGCCATAGCCCACGCGTTTGCCGAGCATAATACAGGCCACCAGACCGGCCACACCGGCATTGATGTGTACCACGGTACCGCCGGCATAATCGAGCACGCCGCCCTCACCCATAAAGCCGCCGCCCCATACCCAGTGGCAGACCGGTACATAGACCAGCAAAAACCACAGGCCGGAAAACAGCATCATGGCGGAGAACTTCATGCGCTCGGCAAAGGCGCCGCTGATAATCGCCGTGGAAATCACCGCAAACGTCATTTGGAAAAACACAAATACGCTTTCCGGTACCGTGCCCGCATTGGGCGCCACGGTGAGCATTTCCCGCGCCGGGTCCACACCCACGCCGCTCAAAAAGAGGCGGTCAAAACCGCCAATAAAGGCGCTGCCGGGGGCAAAGGCAAGGCTGTAACCCACGGCCACCCACAACAGGCTCACCAAAGCCGCTACGGAAAAGCTGTGCATCATGGTGGAGAGAATGTTTTTCTTGCGCACCATGCCGCCGTAAAACAAGGCCAGGCCGGGCACGGTCATAAACAACACCAATACGGCGGCAGTCATCACCCAAGCGGTGTCGCCGCTATTGAGTACGCTGTAAGGCTGCCACCAGTCGGCAATGCCGCCTTCGGCATAAACGGATACGGGCAGCAGCGCGGCGGCTGCGGCAACAGGCAGTTTGTATATGGCTTTCATGATTGATACTCCCTTGCTGGATTAAATGGCGGCATCGCCGGTTTCACCGGTGCGGATGCGCACCACTTCTTCCACCGGTGTGACAAACACCTTGCCGTCGCCGACCTTGCCGGTGCGGGCAGCCGCTACAATGATGTCCACCGCCTGTTCCACCTGGGCATCGGCGAGCACCAGATCGATGCGGATTTTAGGCAGGAAGTCCACGGCGTATTCGGCGCCGCGGTAGATTTCGGTATGACCGCGCTGGCGGCCAAAACCTTTGACTTCACACACGGTCATGCCGTGTATGCCGGCCTCGGTGAGTGCTTCGCGCACATCATCGAGTTTGAACGGTTTAATCATGGCAGTGATCTGTTTCATCAGCCGTACTCCTTTTTCACAGATATACAGGTAAAAACCTGATAACACACACAATACGGCTATGGGCGGTGCTGCTCGCAGGCTGCCTGAAAGCAGCACCGCCCATCCCGCAAGCTATTGTTTGGAATTCGACGACCGGTATCGAGCTGTTAATTTACTACAAGCAAGTTCCGCACTGCAACATCATTTGGGCAAATTCATCAACATGTGAATGAATAAGCAATTTATTGACGTTTATTGCCTGATTAACTGCATATATATTTTTCAATTTGTCATTTTTATATAAATATATTCCATCGATAAAAAAATAATTAACCGATGTATTCAATTTTTAGTGCCGTAATCATATTCATCGACATTTTTTCAAATAACCGATGTAATATGGCGGAGTTGATTTGGTAGTTTTATTACTAATGGACAAAGCAGCGCTTTGTGCAGGGCAGCAGCGGCTTTGTTACAATGCCGCTTTCTTTGATTGACAGTCCGATTATGTCCACACACCACCGCCTGCCCGACACCCGCGCCTATCCTGAAGGCTTGGTCAAAGGCGAGTTGCTCGCCAATGCCACACAAATGGTGTACGGCCGCGATGCCGAACACCGTGCCCCTGCCGCCCGCTGGGTCGAACAAAATATCCGCGCCATGCTGGCACGCCATCATTACACCGCCCTTTCCGTGGCCCTGAGCATGGCGCCGGACATGCCGGTTTACCGTGCCCTGTGGCAAAGCCTGGCCAAGGTTTTGGAAGCGGAAAACGAAGCAGAATGCCAATGGCTGGCGCTGCCGGTGATTGTGGTGGCCGGAAGCAATCAAGACCTCACCCTGCCGGATACCGTGCCGATCGCGGCCATCAACCAAGTGCTGGCACAACAAGCAGGCGCGGATGTCTTGCCGCAAGTGACCTGGCTGCCGCAGCTGCTCAATGCCGCCGATTTGGGCCATATCAAGGCCGATGCTTGGTTTGCCGCCAAGCAAAACCCGGAAGCCGCGGCCGCCCTGGCTGCCGAAATCCACGCCACACCGCTGCACATTCCCGCCGGACAAAGCGTGCAGGTGTTTTATGCCTTGGGCTACGGCCCGCAAGCCGTGCAGCCCTTGCTGCGTCAGGCTTTGGGCGAGGCTGCGCTGCCGCTGATGCAGGTGTGGCAAAACCATCTGGCCACCCCCGGCGCCACCCTGTTTACCAATCCGCTGCCGCCTTTGGCGCCCTTGGCGGCCATACACGAGGGCAGCGCCCTGCGTTTGCGCATGGCCTCGGACGTCTTCGCCACCAATGCCCTGCGCGCCATCCGCCTGCAAAGTCCGCGTGCGGGGGTGGTGATTGCGGCGCAGGAAGGCGGCCGCCTGCTGTTTGGCTTTAATGCCACCGACAGCGCCTTCGAGACCGTGGCGCAAGTCTTTGCCTGGCCCTTGTCGCCACTGGATGATATTGATAGTGTGGTGCAAAACTTCATCGACCTCTTGGCCGAATGCCAGGTCGATCATATTCGTCTGCTGCACGAGGCTTTGCCGGAGCAGGCGGAATTGCCCGGCTATGCGCAGGCACTCAATCTGCCCGGCCACAATCCCTTGTTTGCGGATACGCACTGATGACGCGCATTTTGTTTGTGTGCCTGGGCAATATCTGCCGCTCTCCCATGGCCGAATACCTGTGCCGCCATCTGGCCGCCGAGCGCGGTTTGTCGCAGATAGCAATAGCCAGCGCCGGTACTTCCGGCTGGCACAACGGCGAAGACATGCATCATGGCACCCGTGCGGTATTGCAAGGCTTGGGCATAGATGCAGGCGGTTTTTGCAGCAGCCAGGTGCAGGCCGCCGACCTGCACCATTACAGTCACATCATTGCCATGGACGATGACAATCTGGCCGCCTTGCAGCGCTTGTTTGGCGGCGCGCATGCACATGTGTTCAAAATCACCGACCTCGTGCCCGAGCTGGGTTACGACCATGTGCCCGACCCTTGGTATAGCGGCGATTTCGACGAGACCCGGCGCATACTCAGCGCGGCTTGTGCCGCATTGTTGGACGGCTTGCAGCAGGTCGAATAATGCCAAGTGAGAAAAAAGGCTGCCTGAAAACCGGTTGACGGGTTTTCAGGCAGCCTTGTGTTGCAAATACGGGCGTAAGGGACAAAAAAGGAGCTATTTTTAAGACAATAGCGCCTAAGGGACAAAAAAGGCGCTATACGCTTCATTTGTACGAGAAATAATCTTT
>NZ_JALJZY010000026.1 GCF_024171525.1 Neisseriaceae bacterium HSC-16F19 | reverse complement strand
CGTGAAAGAAACCGAAGTGCGCCAAGCCGTATTGGATGCCGCATGGTGTCTGTACCGCATCGCCGAATGCTACGACCCGCACCCCGAACAGGCCGCGGAAAGCATCCCCGCACTGCGGCAGGCAGCGTGGAAACAATGGGGCAATCCCGCCTATGTGCAGACACGCATACGGCAGATGACAGAGACGTGGTTAATCCCGTTTGAAAACAGCACCGGCATCACCCTGATTGACTACCATCAATTCCGGGGCAAGCTGGTAGAGATTGAGACCGCTGCGGCGGCGTGAGAGGAAACGAAATGACAGAATGGATTAACGTTAACGACAGGCTGCCTGAACCCGGCAGCTCATATTTGGTTTGCGTAGATTATGGCAGCCATAGCCGCAGATGTATTCGGCAATTTGCCGCAGTCAAAGACTGGCGCGCCGATTCGTTTGATATTGGCCTGGGCACCGTCACCCACTGGCAGCCCATCCCGGAGCCGCCTTGTGACGCATAAAACGCCAAAACCGAACCACAAACCAATATTGGTTTGAGCAAATCCAATATCGGACACAAACCTATTTGGGTTCTGCAAAAACCCAAATGGAACACAAACACCCCAAACCGTGATCCGCGTCACGGTTTTTTATTTGGAGAATAATGATGGAACAGTTCCTGACAGATGAAGAGCTGTACCAGCTCACCGGGTACAGGCAGCCCAAGAAACAGGCCGAGCACTGCCGCAAAGTCGGCATCCCGTTTTTCCCCAACGCCAGAGGCAAACCCGTCGTCAGCCGCGATATTATCAACGGCGGTAGCGCCAAAGCCAAACCCGACAAACCCGCATGGCAACCCGCCGTGCTGAAACATTGACACCTGAATGGAGAAAAAAGTGAAGAAACAAATTTTGGACTACTTGGATGGATTCCCAAAAACAACCACCTTGGGAATCCGTGACATTGCGGAAGGCATCGCCATTGACGGCAAGGCCGTGATTGCCGCAATCGACGAACTGAAACGCCAAGGCCTGGTTGAAGCGGTTCGGACAAACGGCAGGGAGGAATACCGCGGCAAAGGCCTGACATTACCGCAAAGCCAAGCCGAAATTCCGGGGAAAAGCCACAAACCCCGCAATAAACCGTTCACCCCGAACGGCACATTAGGCTATCAAGTATGTTCCGGCAAAGTGAAAATTTTTCTGGAACGCCGTGCCAGCAGCCGCACCCTGACGCTTCACATAAACGATTTGCGGGAGCTGGTTCATGCCGTAGAGAAATCACAGTAACGGAAGGAGATCGACATGGGCAGAAAACCAAGCACCAACCTCAACCTGCCCAAAGGCATGCGCGCCCGTACCCGCCAACGCAAGCGCGGCCAGCCCGTCACTTACTATTACTATGACGCAGGCTACGTCAACGGCAAGCGCACAGAAATCCCCTTGGGCAAAGACTACATCAGCGCCGTACAGCAATGGGCCAAGCACGAAGCCGCCGCTGCACCCAAAGGCCAGCGCGCCACCTACAGCGCCATGGTCAGCCGCTATCTGGCCGAAATCAGCCCCGGCAAATCCGCAGGCACGCAAAGAAACCACCGCGTTTTTGCGCGCAGTCTGGATAAATTTTTCGGCAACCCGGATGCTCCGCTGGACGAAATCACCCCGCAGCACATCCGCCAATACCTCGACTGGCGCAGCGCCCACCCCGGCGCGGCCAACAACGAGATAGCCCTGTTGTCGGCCATGTGGAACAAAGCGCGCGAGTGGGGCTACACCGACAAGCCCAACCCCTGCCAAGGCGTGAAGAAATTCCCCACCGCCCGCCGCAGCGTCTACATAGAAGACCACGTTTACCGCCTCGTGTATCAGGCAGCCGATACCCAAATGCGCGACATGATGGACTTGGCCTACATCACCGGCCAGCGCCCGTCCGATGTAGTCAAAATCCACAGCAACCACATACTGGACGGCGTGTTGCACATCACCCAGCAAAAGACCAAAGCCAAGCTGCGCTTTGAAATCATCGGACTCTTGGCCGAAATCATAGAGCGCAACACCCCTGCCGGTGGCGGCTATCTGTTTCGCAACACCAACGGCGGCAAAATGACCCGTGACAGATTGGCGCAACGCTTTGCCGAACTAAGAGATACCCTCGCCGCCAAACATCCGGAGATGGCCGAAGACCTAAAGCAATTCCAATTCCGCGACCTGCGCGCCAAATCGGGAACAGACGCCTACCTCAATTCCGGCAGCGTGGAAGCCGCCCAAAGACAGCTTGGCCACGCTTCCCCCGACATGACCAAGGCGTATCTGCGCAAAGACAAAACATTGAAGCCGCTGAAGTGATTGCGGAACGCTTTTTGATTTTGCGGAAAAAATACAGCAATAGAATCCAACAAAACAAAAGGTTAGCATTTTATTGCGCTTTATAGGATAATGCGCGCGCTTTTCAGAACAACAATACCCGCAGGAATCCAGCCATGTCCTTTACCAAACTCACCGACCTCGATTTAAAAGGCAAAACCGTGCTTATCCGCGCCGATTTGAACGTGCCGATTAAAAACGGGGTCATCGGCGACGACACCCGCATCCGCGCCTCCCTGCCCTCCATCCGCCACGCCGTGGAACACGGCGCCGCCGTGATTGTGATGACCCATCTGGGCCGTCCCACCGAAGGCGAACCCAAACCCGAAGACGACATCGCCCCCATTGCCCAACGTTT
Organism: Neisseriaceae bacterium HSC-16F19; assembly: GCF_024171525.1. Classification (GTDB taxonomy): domain Bacteria; phylum Pseudomonadota; class Gammaproteobacteria; order Burkholderiales; family Neisseriaceae; genus JALJZY01. The sequence goes on along the minus strand of NZ_JALJZY010000026.1, from coordinate 19,217 downwards.
GGGCGCTTTATTGCAGCAGCCGGTGGCGGTGCTGGACAACTGGCGCGCGGGCAAGCCGCAGCTGGCGCCGGGCGAAGTGGCCATGCTGCCCAATGTGCGCCTGAATGTGGGTGAAAAGAAAAACCATGCCGAACTGGGCGCGGCCTATGCGGCACTGTGCGATGTCTATGTCAACGATGCCTTCGGCACCGCCCACCGCGCCGAAGCCTCCACCGAAGCCGTGGCCAAGGCCGCGCCGCAGGCTTGTGCCGGTATGCTCATGGCCGCCGAACTGGACGCGCTGGGCCAGGCGCTGAGCAATCCCAAACGCCCGCTGGTGGCGATTGTGGCCGGCAGCAAGGTCTCCACCAAGCTCACCATTCTGGAAAGCCTGGCCGACAAGGTGGACCAGCTGATTGTCGGCGGCGGCATTGCCAACACCTTTTTGCTGGCACAAGGCCATGCCGTCGGTCAGTCGCTGGCCGAGGCCGATTTGGTGGAGGAATCGAAAAAAATCATCGCCAAAATCGCCGCCCAAGGCGGCAGCGTGCCCCTGCCCACCGATGTGGTGACCGCCAAATCCTTTGCCGCCGATGCCCCGGCCACGGTGAAAGCGCTGGCCGATGTGGCTGAAGACGACCTGATTTTGGACATCGGCCCGCAATCGGCCGCCGCCTTGGCCGAATTGCTGAAAAACGCCGGTACCATTGTCTGGAACGGCCCGGTGGGTGTGTTTGAGTTTCCCGCCTTTGCCGAAGGCACCCGCGTGGTTGCCCACGCCATTGCCGAGAGCCAAGGCTTCTCCATTGCCGGTGGCGGCGACACTTTGGCGGCCATTGCCCAATTCGGCATCACCGAACGCATCGGCTACATCAGCACCGGCGGCGGCGCTTTCCTGGAGTTTCTGGAAGGCAAAACCCTGCCCGCGGTGGCGGCACTGGGCCGCTGAACAACACATCGTTAACGCATTATTGTTTGATATGCAGGCTGCCTGAAACTTTCAGGCAGCCTGTATTTTCTCCTTTTCACTCAAACCACTGTCTCCCGTAAGCGGCCGATTTCGGGTAAAATCAATATATTCACACTCTATGGAGCCGCCTGATGAAACCGCATCCCCTGCACAGTCTGTTCTCCCCCAAACACATCGCCGTCATCGGCGCCAGCGACCGCTCCGACAGCGCCGGACAGCGCCTGCTCACCAATCTTCTGGCCGGCTCCTTCAACGGCAAAATCACCCCGGTCAACAACCGCCACAAAGTGGTCGGCGGACTCACCGCCTATGCCGATGTCACCAAAATTCCCGAACCGGTGGACGTGGCCATTGTGCTCACGCGCATCAGCACCTTGAACACCATCTTCAAACAATGCGCCAAAAGCGGCATCCGCTTTGTAATGCTGGTGAAAACCCTGGAAGACGTGCAGGCGCGCGACCGCGCCACGCTCAAACGTGCCGTGGACAAAGCCAAGCAGCTGGGCATACGCGTGCTGGGTCCCAGCCTCTTGGGGCTGATCCGCTCCAATGTCGGCCTCAATGCCAGTATTTACAACGGCCAGATGCACGCGGGCAATCTGGCGGTGGTGAGCCAGTCGAGCGCGCTGTGTACCGCCATGCTTGATTGGGCCAGCAGCCGCGATATCGGTTTCTCCACCGTATTGTCTTTGGGCGAACACACTTGGGACATCGATTTTGGCGAGATTCTGGACTTCTTGGTCAACGACCGCGCCACCCAGGCGATTTTGCTGCACATCAACCAGGTCACCCACGGCCGCCGCTTTATGAGTGCGCTGCGTGCGGCGGCACGCGCCAAGCCGGTGCTGGTCATCAAATCCGGCCACGCCGAAGACGAGGTCATCGGCTACACCCAGGCCAGCCGTGCACTGAATAACAGCGAAGTGTTCTCCAGCGTGCTGGCGCGCGCCGGTGTGCTGGAAGTGCGCAGCATTTCGCAAATGTTTGTGGCGGTGAAGATTCTGGCCGCCAATTACCGCGCCGAAGGCGAGCGCCTGGCCATTGTCTGCAACGGTTTGGGCTTGGGCATTTTGGCAGCGGATACCGCCTATGACATGCATGTGCCGCTGGCGCAACTGACGCCGGAAACCGTAGCCGCACTCAACGACGCGCTGCCTGAAAACTGGTCGCACGGCAATCCGGTGGACATCATCGGCGACGCCAGTCCGCTGCGTTTCCGCACCGCGGTCAAACTGTGTTTGGACGACCCCAATGTCGACGGCGTGCTGGTGCTGTTTTCGCCGCAAAACGGCACCGACCACCTCGCTACCGCGCAAATGATGGTGCAGCTGCAAAGCGAAACGCAAAAACCGCTGCTGCTCTCGTGGATGGGCGACACCAAGGTGCAGGAGAGCCGTGCCCTGTTTGCGCGCTCGCGCCGCGTGCATTTCAATTCGCCCGACCAGGCCATCGAAGTATTCCAGCGCCTGGGCCGCTACCACCGCAACCAGCAGCTGCTGCTGCAAACCCCGGCGCCGCTCACCGACACCCAGCTGGAACCGGATTACGACAATGCCCACAAACTCTTGGCGCTGTTGCGCGAAAGCCAAACCCGCATCGTGCCGGAAAACGTTTCCAAACAGCTTCTGGGCCTGTTCGGCATCCACACCAACCGCACCATGCTCGCCTACAGCGAAGAGGCTGCCTGCGAAATGGCCAACAGCATCGGCTATCCGGTGGTGCTGAAAATCGACTCGCCGGATTTGTTTTACAAATCCGACATCGACGGCGTGCGCCTGAACATCAACAACGAAGAAGAAGTGCGCGCCACCTACCGCCAAATCATCGAAACCGCACAAAAAGTGAAGCCGAAAATCCACATCAACGGCATCACCGTGCAGCCCATGTACCAGCCCAAACACGCGCGCGAATTGTCGGTGAGCGTGACCCGCGACCCGGTGTTCGGCCCGGTGATTACCCTGGGCGCCGGCGGTTGGGCGGGTAATCTGCACCAGCGCCGCGCCATTGCCCTGCCGCCGCTCAACGAAATGCTGGTGGACGACATGCTGGCGCACACCGCCATCGGCCACACCCTGGGGCAGTTCAAAAACATGCCGCCGGTAGACCACATCGCCCTGCGCCACGCCCTGCTGCGCATTTCCGAAATGGTGTGCGAGCTGCCTGAAATTGCCGAATTGGAAATCGACCCCTTCCTCGCCACCCCCGAAGGCGTGATGGCACTGGATGCGCGCATGGTGCTGCAACAGGGCGACGAGCCCCTGCCCGGCCGTTACGGCCATATGGCCATCATGCCCTACCCGCATTTCCTCGAAAAAGAAATGACCCTCAAAGACGGCACCGAGGTTTATATCCGCCCGCTGCGCCCGGAAGACGCGGACATGGTGCAGGCTTTTGTGCGCAACCTCTCCGACGAGAGCCGCTACAACCGCTTTATGTCCAGCATCAAGCAGCTGTCGCAATCGGTGCTGGTGCGTTTCACCCAGCTCGACTACGACCGCGAAATGGCCTTGGTGATGATTAAAGAGCACCCCGGCGGCGCAGACGAAATGCTGGGCATTTCCCGCTACACCACCGACCCGGACAACGAAGTGTGCGAATTTGCCATTTCCATTTCCGACGACTGGCAGGGGCGCGGCATCGGCTACATCATGATGAATGCCCTTTTCGACGTTGCCCGCCAGCAGGGTCTGAAAACCATGCGCGGCGAAATCCTCACCGCCAACACCGGCATGCAGAAGCTCACCCGCAAGCTGGGCTTTTCCATCCGCAAAGACCCGGACGACAACAGCATCTGCTTGGTAGAAAAACCACTTATCGAAGCGGACGGGGCATAAAAAGCGCTGCAAAAACTTGCCTAACCCGCACCTTATCGCCTACAATGCGCGGTTTTCTTACAGACCGTATTGCGCCCGTCGGGCGCAGGCCGATACCGGCTTAAATTAAAAGGAATATCAACAATGGTAGTAATCCGCTTGGCCCGTGGTGGTTCCAAACACCGTCCTTTCTACAACATCGTGGTGGCCGATTCCCGCAACCGCCGCGACGGCCGCTTTATCGAACGCGTGGGCTTTTACAACCCCGTGGCCAATGAAAAACAAGAGCGCGTGCGCCTGAACGCCGACCGCCTCAACCACTGGGTCAGCCAAGGCGCCCAACTGAGCGACGCCGTAGCCAAACTGGTTAAAGAACAGAAAGCCGCCGCTTAATTCCCATGAGCGAAAACAAGCCGCAATGGGTGGCCATGGGCTACATCAAAGGCGTATTCGGCGTGAAAGGCTGGCTTAAGGCCGCCGTCAGCACCGAGTACACCGACAGCCTCCTGGACTATCCCGTGTGGCGGCTGCGCAAAGAGCACGATATCTTGAATGTGGAAATTGCCACCGGCAAAGTGGTCGGCGACGAATTGCACGTCAAGCTGGAAGGCATAGACGACCGCGATCAAGCCTTTGCCCTGCGCGGCTACACCATCGAAATCGACCGCGCCGACTTCGGCGACACCGAAGACGATGAATATTACTGGGCCGATCTCGTCGGCCTTACCGTGACCAACCGCGACGGCGTGGTGCTGGGTGCGGTGAGCAAACTGATGGAAACCGGCGCCCACGATGTGCTGGTGGTGGACGGCGACTACGGCCAAAAGCTGATTCCCTTTGTCGCCCACTACATCGATGCCGTCGATACCGCCCAAGGCATTATTGTCGATTGGGGCACGGACTACTGATGCACATTCAGGCCGTTACCCTGTTTGGCGGGATGTTTGATGCCGTCACCGGCCACGGCGTCACCGGCCGCGCCTTGCGCGATGGTGTGTGGCGTTTCGACAGCATCAACCCGCGCCAATTCGCCGACAACCCCCTGGGTTATATCGACGACCGCCCTTTCGGCGGCGGCCCCGGCATGATAATGATGGCCCCGCCCTTGCAGGCAGCCTTGGATCTGGCCCGCAGCCAATGCCCCGCGGCACAGATGATTTACCTCAGCCCGCAGGGCGAGCCGCTCACCCACCGTTTGGCGGAGGCGTTGGCTGGTGAAAGCGGTCTGATTTTGCTGTGCGGTCGTTATGAAGGCGTGGACGAGCGCGTATTGCAACACAATCCCATCCGTGAAATCGCCGTCGGCGATTTTGTGGTCTCCGGCGGTGAGTTGCCCGCCATGATGCTGATGGACGCGGTCTTGCGCCTGCTTCCCGGCGTTTTGGGCGATGCACGTTCGGCAGCCGAAGACTCGTTTGCACACGGTTTACTCGATTGTCCGCATTACACGCGGCCGGTCGAATTTCAAAACATGGCCGTGCCCGCCGTATTACGCAGCGGCAACCATGGTTTGATTGCGCGGTGGCGCCTGAAACAGGCACTGCAACGCACTTTGGCGCGGCGGCCCGAATTATTGGCCGACCGCATATTAACCCCACAGGAAGCCAGTCTCTTGCAGGAAATCCGCCAAGAGGAACGGGCCATCCCATTAGAACAGGAATAAACCCATGAACTTGATCCAACAACTCGAGCAAGAAGAAATTGCCCGTTTGAACAAAACCATCCCCGAATTCGCTCCCGGCGACACCGTGGTGGTATCCGTGCGCGTGACCGAGGGCAGCCGTACCCGTCTGCAGGCTTACGAAGGCGTGGTGATTGCCCGCCGCAACCGCGGTCTGAACAGCAGCTTTATCGTGCGCAAAATCTCCAGCGGCGAAGGCGTTGAGCGTACCTTCCAACTGTACGCCCCCACCGTGGAAAAAATCGAAGTAAAACGCCGCGGTGACGTGCGTCGCGCCAAACTGTACTACCTGCGCGGCCGTACCGGTAAAGCCGCCCGTATTAAAGAAAAACTGCCGGCCCGCAAAGCCCAAGGCTAAATCGGCAGCCGCAAAAAACCGCATTGCAAAAGCAATGCGGTTTTTTGTTTTCAGGCAGCCGATGAGCCTACTGTACCTGCCCGGCTTCTTTTTTGGCCAACCATCCGGCCACATCACGTCCCAATACATTGGCCGTGCGGTAAAGTACACTGCAGGAATTCTTGAAGACGCCAAAGGCACCGCCCGACGAGCCGCGGTTAAAAGTTGTTTTCTCCACCAAGGCATTGTCGCGATAGTACTCGGCATAAATGCTCATGCCTTTTGCGTGGCCGATAAAAGCATTACCGGCACTGAGCACGCCTTCGATGGTGATATTGACATAATCGCCACTCTGGGCGCCATCCCGCACAATATCGAGTTTGCGTGCCTTGCCGTTTTGGGCAACCGACTCCGACATGATGCGGCCGATTTCCGTACATTCGGAAACAATCCGGTTATCCACCCTGCTTTCATCCTGATAAGGAATTCTTTCGGCAATATGGATTTCTGCCAGTGCCGAAGTGGCTGCAAAAACCGCCAACAATCCCGCAAAACCGTGTATTTTTTTCATGCTGTTATTTTCCTGATGATGACAAAAGAGCGCTATTGAAACATTTTTCATCACAGTATTCAAGATTGTGCCGATATAGTCATTTAACACAGAACGATACGGCGTTGCTGCGCCAAGCTCAAAGAGAACGATTTAGTAAGCCGCTAAAGCGGCAACAAAATCTGTTCCGTACTACTTGTACTGTCTGCGGCTTACTGCCTTGTCTCGTTCTTATTTTATTCGACTATAAAAACAGGCTGCCTGAAAACACACGCAGTAAGTTTCTGCATCACAAAAGTTTTTAGGCAGCCTGTTTTTATTCCCAATCACCGTGGCAGCGAGGTTGGGCGCGGTTGTTTGATAATGTGCCGTCTCGGCGCCAGCGTAGCGCTTAAAGGCAGATGGTCGGACAAATGCCGCCACGGTGCCTGGCGGTGGCTGCGTGCCTGCAAGACATCCAGATTGCGGGTGTAAATGCGGTCGAGGCTCAGCACGGGCATGCGCGCGGGAAAGGTTTTCGGGCGGCTGCCGCGGCCGGAAAACACTTCGCTCATGCCCAGGTTTTCGCCCAGATTTTCGCAGGAACGGTGGCGCCAGTCGTTGAAATCGCCGGCCAGCACCAGCGGGCTGTCCGGGTGCACATGTTCGCGCACATAATCGTGTATGGCCTGGTATTGCTTGATGCGGTCAGGCTCGCGCAGATTGAGGTGGACGCACAAACACACCAAGGGCAGCGCCCAGTCGTCCGGCTGGATTTCGCAATGCAGCACGCCGCGCTGCTCCAGTTTGTTAACGCTGATATCGAGGTTGTGCTTGGTGTCTATGGGCAGGTGGCTGAGGATGGCATTGCCGTGGTGGCGGCGCGGATAAACGGCGTTTTTGCCGTAGCTTTGGTGATAGGTGAGCGCATCGCCGAGGATATGGTAATGCGGCTCGGCGGGAAAATCGTTGCGTTTTTCCAAGCGCGGGCGGTTTTCGCCCTGCACTTCCTGCAAAAACAGCACATCGGCACCCAGATGGCGCAGGGCCTCGGTCATCTGTGCCAGCTGTACATGGCGGTTGAGCGCCGACATGCCTTTGTGCATATTGTAGGTGGCTACGGTAATCTGGTTCATGGCTTATAGTCATTCCAAATCAGAATGATACGTCGTTGCTGCGCCTTGCCGTACTATCTGTACTGTCTGCGGCTTGCTGCCTGGTCTCATTCTGATTTGGTTCGACTATGATCCCGGCAGGCACGCCGCTGGGGCAGTGCCAAAATGGCTTCGCGGTTGGAAGGCGAAAACACACGCTCTGCGGCGGCTTCCGGTGCAAACCAGCCCCAGGCAAGGTGTTCGCCTATGGCTAATTTTACCGCCGTATCGGCTGCAATGCACAGGGAAAACACATGTTCGCGGTTGTGGGTCACGCCGGGGGCATAGCGGTGGCGCCAATAGGCGTAGATTTCGTATTCGCTGCTGTAATGCCAGTCGTACAAGGCGTCTGCGCTTGCGGCCACACCGGTTTCTTCCGCCACTTCGCGCAAGGCTGCCTGAAACGGGCTTTCGCCCTCTTCCAAGCTGCCGGTCACCGATTGCCAGAAACCGGCACGGTCGGCACGCTCCAGCAGCAAAATCCCGCCCGCCGGATTGTGAATCACCACCAGCACCGACACCGGCTGTTTATACGCGCGTTGCATCTGCGCTGTCCTGTACCGGGGTTTCGGGCTCGTTAAGGATGCGGATTTCGCGTTGCGGGAAGGGAAATTCAATCCCGGCCGCATTGAACTCGCGCCAAATGGCCAGCAGGATTTCCGACTGCAAACCCAAAAAACCGTTTTCCGGGTCGTTGACCCAAAAGCCCACGCGCAGATTGATGCCGGAATCGGCAAAGGCGGTTACATAGGCTTTGGGCGGCGGCTCGGCAGCCACCCGTTCCTGCGCCGCCGCGGCCTCCTGCAAGATGGCCATGGCCTGCGGCAAATCGGTGGCATAGGCGACCTGCACATCCAGGCTGGTCCACAGGGATTTGCTGGTATAAGACTCGTTAATCACGGTGGAGGTGATGAAATTGTCGTTGGGAATCAGTGCCTCCACGCCACTACCGCTGCGCAACACCACAAAGCGCGAGGTGATTTTGGTGACATAGCCGGTAAAGTCGCCGGTTTTGAGGCGGTCGCCCAAGCGGATGGAACGGTCGGAAAGAATGATAAAGCCGGAAATATAATTGCTGGCAATCTTCTGCAAACCAAAGCCCAAGCCCACACCCAGCGCACCGCCGAAAACCGACAGCACCGTCAGGTCTATGCCCACCATGGGCAGGGCCAGAATTACCGCCAGCGCCACCATGAGGGTTTTGAGGATTTTCGACAGCACCAGGCGCACATTGATGTCCACGCTGCCCATCTGCATCAGCCGGTTTTCCAGCAATTGCGCCAGCCACAAGGCCGCCACCACCACCACGCACACCGACAGCAGGCCGGTGAGGACGGCATACAGCGAAATCCCCTTGCTGCCCAGCGGAATCACCACCCGCTGCAAGGCTTCCAGCAGCAAATCGTCCACCCCGCTCACCCACAATACAAAGGCCACCCACAACAGCATGGAGAGGCTGCGCTCAATCTGGCAGCTTAAACGGTGGTCGGGAATAATGCTGCGCAACACCGCCAGACACAGGCGGATAAGCATCATCCAGCGTGCAGCCATCGCCAAGAGCTGCAACCACAGCGCGCTATAACCGGCCTGCTGCCACAACAGCAGCGCCGACACCGATGCCAACAGCAGCAGGGTCGGCCAAATCATGCGCAGCACGATGTGCTGCAACATAAAACGGCGGCTGTCGTCACGGTTTTGCCAACGGCGCTCCAGCCTGCGCGCCAGCCACAGCGTGGCGGCGAAAATCAGCACGCACAGCCCCAGCTCCATCAGGCCGGCGGTGGTGTGAAAACTGCGCTCCAACAGGCGCGAAGTAAACGCCTGACGGGCAAACAAATCATCAAAAAACGGCTGCCATTCAAAAGCGGCAACCGCAGGAAAGGGAAACCAGGAAGACATAGATACGGAAAAACAACATCGAACAATACAGGCCCAGACCTTTGCAAAACTGTTTTCAGGTAGCCTAAAACCTTAACTGTCGTCATTCCCGCGAACGCGGGAATCCATCCATCCGTTTATGAATCCATTGTTTTAAAATGGTTTCTTAAAATTTTCCATGGATTCCCGCGTTCGCGGGAATGACGTCGGTTTTATATTTGTGCCGACACATGGGGTTTTGCACAGGTCTCAGGCCGTATCATAAGGGAAGTTCGGGCTGCCTGAAAGGCGGCCCCGGGCAAAGGAAGCCGTTTTTAGTGAAAAAGTTTTTTCAGGCAGCCTGGATAACAGACAAAATAAATGGCAGGTCGAAACCTGCCATGCTGCAAATCTGTGGTCCGCTGTTAAACGGCCTGGATATTGGCTGCTTGTTTGCCTTTGGGGCCGGTGGTCACGTCGAAGGACACTTTCTGACCTTCTTTCAGGGTTTTAAAACCGTTCATATTGATGGCAGAGAAATGTGCGAACAAATCTTCGCCGCCCTCGTCGGGAGTGATAAAACCAAAACCTTTAGCGTCGTTAAACCATTTAACAGTACCAGTCGCCATGGAAATTCCTATACAAAAAACAAATTAAACAAAATAGCGCGGCTGGACGTGTTAACAAGCTTAAAACAGCTTCGCCCTGCTTGCTGTCGGCCTTTTTACCGTTGTTAACCGGTAGCGTCAAGCACTGTTTGCTAAATGGCGTAAATTTTTATCAGAATACGACAAAAAACCGACAGATTACTCCAAAATCCCGGCCCTGCGCGTTCAGGCAGCCGCAGGCTTCTTGGTCGGCACTTTCAAACCAATCTGGCTGATTTCGCCGTGATCGTCGGTGTCTTTGACAATCAGCTCGAACTCGCCCACCCACACGCGGTCGCCTTCCACCGGTGTGTTTTCCAAGCGTGCGTGCATCAAATCACGCAGGCTCAAACCGGCTTCGTCCGCTTCCAGCGCCAAACCGTAGACCGCGGCCAAATCGCCGGCACGCGCCTGCGGCGGCAACACGAATTCGCCGAAGAAATGCTGGCTGGTGCGCGTACTGGCTTCGTTTTGGTAAAAACGCAGCGCCAATTCGTCCACATGTTTTTCGCCGGCAAAATACCAGGCCACATCCTGCGGCTGCAAACGGGTTTCCGCCGCCAGCGGCACCGGCTTGCCCTCGCGCACCAGCGCAAAACAGCGCACCGCCACCGGGTCGATGTCTGCGGCCACCGCATCCGGGTGCGCGCCTTCCACATCGGCACCACTTTGCACTTCGTAAGCGGAAAATTCCAGACTCACTTCTTCGTCCAGCCAGATTTCGCGCTCTTCCTTGGCTTCCGGCATGGGCGGCAGGCTCACCTTCAGACGGTGCGCCATCCACGGAATACTGGCGCCCTGCACCAAGAGCGACAAAATCACCACCGCAAAAGCCACATTAAACAGCAGATTGGACTCGCTCACGCCCATCATCAAGGGCATCATCGCCAGTGTAATCGGCACCGCACCGCGCAGACCCACCCAGCTGATATAGGCCAGCTCGCGCTTGCGGTAATGGAACCACAAGATGCTGGAATACACCGCCAAAGGCCGCGCCACCAGCATCAGGAACAGGGCAATCAAGAGCGCCTGCCAGGCGTGCTCCAGCAGCTGCGAGGGCATCACCAACAGACCCAACACCACAAACATGCTCGCCTGTGCCAGCCATGCCAAACCGTCCATCACCCGCAGCACATGCTCGGTGGCATGGCTGCGCTGGTTGCCGATAAAGATGCCGGTGATGTACACCGCCAAAAAGCCGCTGCCGCCAATCAGGTTGGTGGCGGCAAACATCAGGATACCGCCGGAGAGAATCAGCAGCGCATACAAACCTTCGGCCAAATGCAGGCGGTGCATCAGCCGCGCCAGAATCTTGCCGCCGAGAATACCCGCCACCAAGCCCAAGCCCAGCTGTTGCAGCAGCATGGTGATAAACGACAACACCCCTGCCTCTTCCGGCTCCATCAGCATGGCGATAAAGGCGCTGACCAAGAAGATGGCCATCGGGTCGTTGGCGCCGGATTCCACTTCCAGCGTGGACTGCACCCGCTCATTCAGGCGCACGCCGCTGTTGCGCAAGAGGGAAAATACCGCCGCCGCATCGGTGGAGCCGACAATCGCCGCCATCAAAAGACCCAAACGCCAATCCACATTCAGCACCAGCGTGGCAAACACCCCCACCAAGAGCACCGTGGCCAATACGCCCCAGCTGGCCAGCACCGCCGAAGGCTTCCACGACAAACGGATGGTGGACATGCGCGTGCGCAAACCGCCGTCGAGCAGAATCACCGCCAGTGCCAGCTGGCCGATCATAAACGCACCGCTGACGCTGTTAAAGCGGATGCCGCCTACGCCCTCTTCCCCCGCCAGCATGCCCACACCGAGAAACACCAACAACAGCGGGAAGCCCATGCGCGCCGACAAACGGGTGGCCATCACGCTCACAAACAGCAGCAAACCGGCTATCAGAAAAAATATCTGCATATTGTCGAGCATGGTGCGTCTCTTTCTTTGTCTCAAACAGTGTGTGGGGAAATCAGGCCGGGCGGCACACAGCACCGCCGGGCACAGCAAAGGGCGTATTTTAACGGTATTTAATGCAGAATAGGGGAAATTCAACACATTAGCGTGCAAATTTCAGGCAGCCTGCACACCTTGTAAAGAACAATAAATATATCTTTAATAAACAGTATACTAAAAAATAAACCGCACAAATTCTTGCCAAACCCGGCCAGAACTGTTTTAATGCGCGTCTTTCCGAAGCACGGGTGATTAGCTCAGTTGGTAGAGCGTCTGCCTTACAAGCAGAATGTCGGCGGTTCGACTCCGTCATCACCCACCAAGTTTTTTGATTTTTGTGCACACAAAAATCTGCGCGGTGGTAGCTCAGTTGGTTAGAGTATCGGCCTGTCACGCCGAGGGTCGCGGGTTCGAGCCCCGTCCGCCGCGCCACCTTCAAGACATACACCCCGTTCAGGCAGCCTGAACGGGGTGTTTTGCATTTATTCCCCTCAAAACAAAAAACCGTTTCAGGCAGCCTGAAACGGTTTTTTACTATTTTTCAATACCGGCACGCACTTGCCGCAAAGCCTTTTTCACCGCGCGGTACCAGCGTTTCTGCACCGCTGCGGCAGGCAGATTGCCGGCATAGACGTGGCGGATATAGTCGTCCAGCAGGGCTTTCACGGTTTCCGGCATATCCGGGTGCTGTTGCAATTCCAGCGGTCCGGCGGCGGCGGGATTATCGTGGCGGCCGTCGTCAAACTGCTGCTGAATCAGCCACAGTCCCTCGCGCAGATAATCGCTGCTGCGTCGGCGCACGCGCCGCCACCACAGCCACAAGGGCACGGCAGCCAGTGCGCCGCCGACCAATAACAGCAGGCTGATGCTGCCGATATTGACACTGCCCAGACCCAGGCGCTGAAACAGGTTTTGCTGGCGGTTGGCATCGAAATTCACCACCCATTGCTGCCAGTAAAACTGGCTGCTCTGGCCCAGGCGGTAGAGCCAGCCGTCCTTGTCGGCAAAGGCCGGCTGTTCGTTTTCCGGCAGCGCGGCGCTCAAGCCCTGGCTGGCCCGCACTTCGGCCACGGCGGTGGTGGGGTCTATGCGCAGCCAGGCGTTTTCCGAGGCCAGCCAGATTTCCGCCCAGGCATGGGCGTCTTTGCTGCGTACCTGCCAGAAATTGCCCTGGCTCACATATTCGCCGCCCTGATAGCCGGTGACAATGCGTGCGGGCACACCGGCGGCGCGCATCAGCCACACAAAGGCATTGGCATAGTCTTCGCAAAAACCTTCCCGCCCTTGAAACAAAAAGTAATCGGTGACATCGGCGCCGTCGTTGCGTGCCGGTTGCAGGGTATAGACAAAGCGCTGGTTGCGGAAATGCGCCAGCACCGCTTCGGCGAGGCGGCGGTCGTCGGGATGCTGCTGGCGCAGGGTTTGCGCCAGTGCGCGGGTGCGCGGATTGCCGTTTGCGGGCAGGCGGGTGTAGTAATCGCGTTCACCGGCACCGAGGGTTTGCGCCAAATAGGGGCTGACTGCCGATTGCAGGCTGATGCGGCGGTAGCCTTCGCGGCTGCGGTTGGCACGCACCACCGCGCCGACACGGTAGCTGAAATAACGTTCGTCGGTGAGGATGGGGTAGTCCAGCGCCGGAACGCGGCCTTTTTGGTCTTCCAGTATCAGGTGGTAGGAGAGCAGGGTTGGGCCGTTGCGGCGCGGACGGGCGTCGTCGGTGTATTGCTCGTCGATGGCACGCCATTGGCCCTGCTCGTTGTCGCCCATCACAATCACGCGCCAGTACAAATCCTGCTGCTGCGGCGTGCCCTCGGTAAACACGGCATTGAAAGCCGGTTCGTTGCTCTGCACCAGATTGCTGATGCTGCCCGGCTCCAGCGTGTCGGAAAGGCCGGTGGTGGCCTGTTTGTTGTCCGGCTGGGGAATACGCCACAAAGGCTCGGCCATGCGCGGCACCGCCACAAACAGCACTGCCGCCAAGGGCAGGGCCAGTCCCAATGCGGCCGCGCCCTGGCGCCAGGCCGCGGCAAAGTTCAGCCCGCCGAGCATGGCCATGGCGGCGGAGAGCAGACACAATCCGGCCACCAGCCACAGCAAAATGGCGATGTTTTGGTTGAACAAAATGCCGCCACCCATCACCAGCAGCATCACCAGCAGCAAGACCTGCCAGTCGCGCAACTGGCGGCTTTCATAGGCTTTGAGCACGCTCAAAAGCAGCAAAAACGCCAGTCCGCCTTCGCGGCCGATGAGCGTGCCCAGCTGCTGCCACACCAGTGCCAGCACCAATACCAACAGACCCAACAGCGCCAAACGCGGCAGCGGCGGCGTTTGCCGCTGCCACAACACCAGACGCAGCAGCCACATCACGCCGAATACGGTGCTCACGCCCAAGGGCAGCGCCCACAACAAGGGCAGCGAAGTCCACAACAAGGCTGAGAGCAGCACCAGCTGCACCGGCTTGGCGGGCGGGCGGTTGAGGAAAGCGGGATCGGCCAGCCACATCACCACAGCCCCAATGCGGTCAGACACTGCGTGCGCTGGCCGTTGCCGGGGGCAATGGTCTGGTGCGGCAGTTCCAGAGTATAGACACGGCGCTGCTGTTCGGCTTGCAGCACGCGGTAGCACAGATAGCCCGCCAGCTGTTCGCGCGGGGTGTGCGGCGGATAATCGCGGTAGGAAATCCAGTCTTGGTCCACGGTGACCGAACCTTCTTCAAAACGTTTGTCCAACAATTGCCCAGTTTTGGCGTACTGCTTCCACGCCACCTGCTGCAAAGAGGCGCCGGGCTGGTGTTCCTGCAAATAGGCGATGTCTTCGCCGCTGGCGAGGGTGCGGCGGTGGCGCTCGGTCTCGTCGCCGTGGCTCAATTGCGGCAGGGCGTGCGGCAGCGGCGCGGGATAGACCACGGCCTCGCCGTTGTACTGCCACAGCGATTCGGCCATGATGACCCCGAAAGGGGCGGTGCTGATGCAGCGCAGCAGCGGCACCTGCAGATAGCCGCGCGGCTGCGGCGGCAGCAGCCATTCGAGCGCTGCGGCATCCGTGTCGGCACTGTGCACCGTCCACGGCTGCCAATGGCCGTGTTCGTCGTCATTGCCATGACCGAGAAACAGCCACAGCCAGCGGCGCTGACGGCCGCGGCCGCCGGCACGCAGATGCAGCGGCACCGGTTCGCCGGCAAAGCATTCGCCCGCCACTTCGGCCTGCAAAGACAGACCCAAAAGCTGGCGCCAGCACATCAGCACCCCGGCCAGCAACACGCCGAACAGCCAAAAGACCAGAATATAGGCCACATTGACCTGGTAGTTGACCGCCATCACCCACAACAACAGGCAGGCCAGCAAAATGCCCCAGCCCAGGCGGGTGGGGTGGCTGCGGATGAGCGACCAGCTGAGGCCGCGGCTGCCGTCGGCGGCCAGCGCCTCCGGTGTTTTAGGCCACGGCCACATTGCCCAGCATCTCCGCCATCAGTTCCGCGCTGTTGCCGTGCGCCTGCAGGGTTTGCACGCGGTGGGCGGCCACGGCCACCCAGACGGCTTTAATGTCTTCCGGCAGCACATGGTTGCGGCCTTCCAGAAACGCCCATGCCTTGGCGGCGGACACCACCGCCAAACCGGCGCGCGGGCTCAAGCCCACGGCAAAGCGCCCCGGCGCGCGCGTGGCCTGCACCAGGCGGTACACATAGCGCACCGCCGCTTCGGACAATTGGATGTCCGCCACCTGTGCCTGCCATTGCTGCAGGGTTTCGGCATTGCAGGCTGCCTGCAGCTTGCCGAGGAAGCGGCGGCGGTCGCCACCGGCATAAAGCTGCAATTCCGCTTCGGCGGTGGGATAGCCCATGCTCAAACGCATCATAAAGCGGTCGAGCTGGGATTCCGGCAGCGGGAACGTACCCAGCTGTTCGCCGGGGTTTTGCGTGGCCACCACCAGAAACGGCTTGGGCAGGGGATAGGTCTGGCCGTCTATGGATACCTGACGCTCCTCCATGGCCTCCAGCAGCGCCGATTGCAGCTTGGGCGAGGCGCGGTTGATTTCGTCGGCGAGCAAAAAGGAATGGAAAATCGGCCCCGGATGAAACTCAAAACGGCCGTCGGCGGGCTGGAACACATTGATGCCCAAGAGGTCGGAGGGCAGCATGTCGTTGGTGAACTGCACGCGGCGGTAGCTTAAGCCCAGCACCGCGGCCACCCCGTGGGCGAGCGTGGTTTTGCCGACACCGGGCACGTCTTCCAACAACACATGGCCGCGTGCCAGCACGCAGGCCAAAAGCTGTTTCATCACGGTTTCTTTGCCCAGAATCAGGGCGTTGAGCTGTTTGAAAATAAGGGTCAGTTGGGGATTCATATTAAAACTTTGGGTGTGTTTGGTTTTTCAGGCAGCCTGCTTAGGTTTGTTTCAAGATTTCGGGCCGGTTTTCAATTTGAAAAAAGCAACTTGAAATAAATAGCGGTCGTGTCCCCTCTCCCGCGGGAGAGGGTTAGGGAGAGGGCTGTTTGGGCTGCCTGAAAATAGATTTCCGAGCGGTAACTGTTTGGCCCTCTCCCCAACCCCTCTCCCACGGGAGAGGGGCTTGCGGTGCTGTACTTTAAATAAGGCGGGTTAATCAATACGTTGATAGGTCACGGCGAGGATTTCTATGGTTTCCGTACCTTCCGGGCCGTGCAGGCGCACTTCGTCGCCCTCGCGTGCTTTAAGCAGGCTGCGTGCCAAGGGCGATACCCAGGAGATTTTATTGCGCGCGGTGTCGATTTCATCGGTGCCGACGATGCACACCGTCTGCTCGCGCCCGTCGCCGCGCAAAATCTCCACCGTGGCGCCGAAAAACACCTGGTCGGTGGCTTCGCGCGTTTCCGGGTCCACCACCTGCGCCGCTTCCAGGCGCTTGGTCAGAAAACGGATGCGGCGGTCGATTTCGCGCAAACGGCGCTTGCCGTAGAGGTAATCGCCGTTTTCGCTGCGGTCGCCGTTGCCGGCGGCCCAGTTGACCACCTGCACCACTTCCGGGCGCTCCTTGTGTACCAGTTGGTAGAGTTCGTCTTTCAGGGCCTGATGGCCGCCGGGAGTGATGTAATTGACGGGCGGGGTGCTCATGAATCAGTGCGGAAGGTTGGAACAAGCGGCGCATTGTAACCGAAAGTCATGGCGGCTGCCTGAGAGCTTTTGACTGTGTGCCCCTATCCCGCCTGCGCTTCAGTTTGCCCTAATGTGTCATCCTGCGCGCAGCTTGCGTAGGTCGGATACTTGTATCCGACATCCCCGCCGTTACTGCGCGTTGATTATGTCGGATTCAAGAATCCGACCTCCCCGGTTTTAACATTGTGGCCTGATGATTCGGGCTGCTAAAATCCCCTCGTTTTTATCCGCTGCCTGCCCCCATCATGACCGCCTACACCTACGAACACAAATACCGCCTCGCCCAAGCCTTCGCCAAACGCTTTAAAAACGAAACGCGCGAGCGCGCCGAAAAAGACACCTTTTGGAACGAGTTTTTCGCCATCTTCAAGCTCGACCGCTACAAAACCGCCACCACCGAATACGCCGTCAAACACCGCCAAGGCAGCACCAAATTTGCCGACGTGTTCTGGGCGGGGCGCTTGTTGTGCGAGCACAAATCCGCCGGCAAAGACCTCGAAGCCGCCTATCGCCAAGCGCTGGAATATGTGGAAGAAATCCGCCGTCACAATGCCGACGACGTGCCGCGCCATATCATTGTGAGCGATTTTGCCCATATCGAACTTTACGACTTAAAAGACAACACCCGTCTTGCCTTCCCGCTGGAAGAATTGCCCGAACAAATCCATCTGCGCAATTTCGACTTTATGGACGGCATCAGCCACGCGCTCAAAGCTGCCGAAGAGCAGGCCAATATCGACGCCGCCGCCAGCGTGGGCAATCTCTACGCCGCCTTTCGCGCCGACGGCAATTACCCCGAAGCCGACCTCAAACAATTCATCATCCGCCTCTTGTTCTGCTTTTTTGCCGACGACACACTGATTTTCGCCAAAGACCAGTTTCAAGATTATCTCGCTAAATACACCCGCGCCGACGGCGAAGACCTCGGCGGCACGCTCAACCGCATATTCAGCGTGCTCAACACCCCGCCCGAGCGCCGCCCGCAGGGCATGAACCAAGAGCTGAAAGACTTTCCCTATGTCAACGGCAAACTCTTTGCCGATAATTTGTGCGAGTTTTATTTCAACAGCGAACTGCGCGAATTGTTGTTTGAATGCAGCCACCGCGACTGGGCAAAAATCAGCCCCGAAATCTTCGGCAGCCTGTTTCAAAGCGTGATGGACAACGTAGAACGGCGCGAACTGGGCGCGCACTACACCGAAGAAGCCAATATCCTCAAAGTGATTAACGGCCTGTTTATGGACGACTTGCGCGCCCGTTTTCAGGCAGCCCGCAGCCAGCCCAAAAGCAAACGCCGCCAGGTTGTGAACGCATTGCACGAAGAAATAGCCCGCCTCAACTTTCTCGACCCCGCCTGCGGCTGCGGCAACTTTCTCGTGGTCGCCTACCGCGAACTGCGCAAACTCGAAGACGAAATCATCGGCGAATTGTTTGCCGAAGGGCAGCTTTTGGATATTTCCACCATGCAGCGCTGCCATATCGGCCAATTCCACGGCATCGAAATCGACGAATACCCCGCCCAAATCGCCAAAGTGGCCATGTGGCTCACCGACCACCAATGCAACCGCCGCACCGCCGACCGTTTCGGCAACACCCGCGCCAGTATTCCGCTCAACGACAGCGCCGAAATCATCTGCGGCAACGCCTTGCGTATCGGTTGGCCGCAGGCGGATTTTATTTTTGGCAATCCGCCGTTTATCGGTTCTACCTTTCAGAACAAAGAGCAAAAAGCCGATGTCAAAGAGATTTGCAGCGGCATTAAAGGCGCGGGTGTTTTGGATTATGTGGCCAACTGGTATATCAAAGCCGCCCAAATCATGCAGGCGCAGCCCCATGTTCAGACGGCCTTTGTTTCCACCAACTCCATCTGCCAAGGCCAGCAGGTGGAAGCCCTATGGGGGCATTTGTTCAAACAGGGCATCCGCATCCGTTTTGCCCACCGCACCTTCCAATGGACATCCGCCGCCGCAGGCAAAGCCGCCGTGCATTGCATTATTGTCGGTTTTGGCTGTTCTCCCGCTGATTTGAGCGAGCGAAGCGAAGCTCAAATCAGCGAGCTGCAACAGCGAGCTGCAACAGCGAGCTGCAACAGCGAGCTGCAACAGCGAGCTGCAACAGCGAGCTGCAACAGCGAGCTGCAACAGCGAGCTGCAACAGC
>NZ_JALJZY010000025.1 GCF_024171525.1 Neisseriaceae bacterium HSC-16F19 | reverse complement strand
GCCTACGGCGCCATCTGCCCCGAACAGACCGGCATCATCATTGCCGAATACTGCGCCGCCGTGCAGGTAGCCCTGTACACCACCGCGCTATACGACCGCCAGCTTTGGCACATCGAAGCCCTGAATGCCGTTATCAACGGCGGGAGCATCCGCACATTGGCCAAACGCCACGGCGTGAAAGAAACCGAAGTGCGCCAAGCCGTATTGGATGCCGCATGGTGTCTGTACCGCATCGCCGAATGCTACGACCCGCACCCCGAACAGGCCGACAGCATCCCCGCACTGCGGCAGGCAGCGTGGAAACAATGGGGCAATCCCGCCTATGTGCAGACACGCATAAGGCAGATGACAGAGACGTGGTTAATCCCGTTTGAAAACAGCACCGGCATCACCCTGATTGACTACCATCAATTCCGGAGCAAGCTGGTAGAGATTGAGACCGCTGCGGCGGCGTGAGAGGAGACAGAAATGACAGAATGGATTAACGTCAACGACAGGCTGCCTGAACCTGGCAACTCATATTTGGTTTGCGTAGATTATGGCAGCCATAGCCGCAGATGTATTCGGCAATTTGCCGCAGCCAAAGACTGGCGCGCCGATTCGTTTGATATTGGCCTGGGCACCGTCACCCACTGGCAGCCCATCCCAGAGCCGCCTAGCGCCTCAAATCCCCCGCCATCCGAGCCGCAAACAGCATAGCGTATCGAAAACCACCCCCAAACCGTGACCCGCGTCACGGTTTTTTATTTGGAAAACCGCCATGATGAATTTACAGGCAGCCGCAGCCTTTCTGCACATCCACACAGAAACCCTGCGCTACAAAGCAAAAACAGGTGAAGTGCCCGGCTACAAGAAAATGGGTCGATGGTATTTCTTTGAAGATGAGCTTGTTGCTTTTATCAAATCGTCCGACAATCTGCCCGCGCAAAACGGTGCAGCCGGAGAGGAGGCATTATGTCCAAAACCCTTATCCAACTACAGCGCCGAAACAAAATCTGGCACTACGCATTCACCGCGCCCAACGGCAAGCGCATACGCCGAACTGCTCGGACTGAAAACGAACGGCAAGCGCGCGAACTAGCGTCACGCCACTATGAAGAATGCTGGCGACAGCAACAACTGGGAGAAAGGCCCGACTACACATGGCAGGAAGCCGTGGTGGAATGGTTGCAGGAAGACCCGAAACGGGCAGGCAACCCAAACTATCTGATACCGCTGAAATGGCTGGATGCCCACCTCGGTCATTTGAAACTGTCGGAAGTAGACCGGCACGTGATTAAAGCCATCCAGCACGCCAAACAGGCGGAGGGTGTCAAACCGCGCACGGTCAACATGGTATTGCAGCAAACCCGCGTCATCCTGCGCGCCGCCCTCGCGTGGGAATGGCTGGACAAAATCCCGCAAATCAAACTGCTGCAAGAGCCCGACCGCCGCATACGCTGGCTGAGCGAAGACGAAGAGCAGCGCCTGTTGCAGGAACTGCCCGCCCACATGCAGCGCATCGTGGTGTTCGCCCTGGCCACAGGTCTGCGCATGAGCAACATCCTCGGCCTGGAGTGGAAGCAGATAGACCTGAACCGCCGCCAAGCATGGATACACGCAGACCAAGCCAAAGCGGGCAAGTCCATCGGCGTACCGCTCAACGCAGACGCCATGGCCGTGTTGGCCGCCTGTTTGGGAGAAGACAAAAAACACGTTTTCGTGTTTCGCGGCAAACCCATGCTGCGCGTCAACGGCAACGCATGGCGGCAGGCCCTCAAGCGTGCAGGCATTGAAGACTTCCATTTTCACGACCTGCGCCACACATGGGCCACCCGTCACGTCATGAACGGCACCCCGCTGCACGTCCTGCAAGAGCTAGGCGGCTGGAACGACATCACCATGCTGCGCAAATACGCCCACCTGAGCGTGGAACATTTGCACCTGCACGCGGGCAACGTTTCCCGGATTGACACAAATTTGACACAAACCATACAGGCATAAAAAAATCAGCTACTGTGAATAGCTGATTTTTAAGGCTTTAATGGTCGGAGTGAAAGGATTCGAACCTTCGACCCCTTGCACCCCATGCAAGTGCGCTACCAGACTGCGCCACACTCCGACTCGAAAGAAGCGGGATTATAGCAGGCTTTCGTTATTTGGCAAGGGTGTTTTCGATATTTTTTAACACATCCTGCAACTGGCTGCGCACTTCGTCGGCATCGATGGCCGGGTTGCCGTTGGCATCGGTCTGATTGCGGGTAAACGGGTTGATGTAGGGGCTGAAGGTTTGGCTCAATTGCCGCACTTTCAAAACGTCCTGGCGGGTATAGCGGTCGCCGCCGTAGCCCACTACGACACCGTTTTCATGCTGCCAAGCCTCGAATTGCGCCGGACTGATGTCGGCCAGGCGGCACAATTCGTCGAGGCTGAAATAGCGTTTGGCGGGAATGGGTTTAAGATTGTTTGCCATAGAAGTGATCCACCATGCCTTTGAGTTTTTGCGATGCATGGAAGGTTACCACACGACGGGCGGAAATGGGTACTTCTTCGCCGGTTTTGGGGTTGCGGCCGGGGCGTTGCGGTTTGTCGCGCAATTGGAAATTGCCGAAGCCGGAAATTTTGATTTCTTCGCCACGCTCCAGGGTGCTGCGGATTTCTTCGAAAAACAGTTCTACGATTTCTTTGGCGTCATGCTTGGTCATGCCGCCGACTTTGTCGACCAAAATATCGGCCAGTTCTGCTTTGGTAAGTGTCATACGGGTCTTCTCGTTAACGAAAGCGCTTATTATCGCTAAAAAATTCTGTGCATTCAAGAAAATAAAAACAATTTTCCCGAATATTCATACTAAATGTGCAGCTTTTATGCTGCGGGCACGGCGGCCCGCAGCGGTTTAACGCAATTTGGCGCCCACTGCGGCGGCCGCTTCCACCAACGCCTGCACCACCGGCTCTACGGCCTCGTCGGTGAGTGTGGCTTCGGCGTCCTGCAACACCACTTTCACCGCGATGCTCTTCATGCCTTCGGGCAGGCCGCTGCCACGGTATACGTCGAAGACGGCGATTTCCTGCACCAGTTTGCTGCGTACTGCGCGCAAGGCGGCCAGCAATTGGTCGTGGCTGGTGTTTTCAGGCAGCACAAAGGCCAAGTCGCGGCGCGCAGGCTGGAATTTCGACACCGGGCGGTACACGGTTTTTTCGCGGCCGAGCACGGCGTCCATATCGATTTCAAACACCAGCGGCGCTTGCGGCAAATCGTATTTTTGCAGCCATTGCGGATGCAGTTCGCCGACAAAGCCCACGCTGTGGCCGTCGATGTGGATTTCGGCGGTACGTCCCGGATGCAGCGCCGGATGTTCCGCTTTCACGAATACCGCATTTTTACCCGCCAACAGGCTTTCGATATCGCCTTTGACATCGTAAAAATCGACTGCGCGTGCTTTTTCGCCCCATTGTTCGGGCACGGCGCTGCCGTAAGCCAAGCCGCCGATGCGCTCGTTTTGGACAAAGGCGCCGTCGGCATCCTTGCTGAACACACGCGCAATTTCAAATACGCGCACGCGGTTTTGCTTGCGGTTGAGGTTGTTTTGCAGGATTTCCACCAGACCGCCAATCAAAGTAGAACGCATCACGCTGTATTGTGCCGCCAGTGGGTTTTGCAGGCGGATGGGCTGGATGTTGGCGGCGAAATCCTGCTCCCATTGCTCGTTCACAAAGGCGTAGCTCACCACTTCCTGATAGCCGCGCGCCGCCATATGGCTGTACACCGCAAAGCGGTTGCGACGGGTTTCCGGCAGCGGCAGCATATTCAGGCAGCCTGCGGTGTGGTTATCGGGAATGTTTTCGTAGCCGTACACGCGGGCGATTTCTTCAATCAAATCGGCTTCGATTTCGATATCGAAACGGAAAGACGGAGCCGTGGCTTCCAAGCCGCCGTCGGTTTTTTGTGGCGCCAAACCCAAGGCCTGCAAAATGCTTTCCATGCGCACTTCATCCACCGGCACGCCCATCAGTTTTTGCACGCGCTCGGTGCGCACGGCCACGCGTCCGCGTTCGGGTAATTGGCCCACGGCCTCCACCACCTCACCGGCGGCACCGCCGCAAATCTGCAATACCAACTCGGTGGCGCGTTCGATGGCATCGCGCTGCAAGGCAAAATCGACACCGCGCTCGAAACGGAAAGACGAATCGGAGCCGAAACCGTATTGGCGCGCCTTACCGGCAATCACTTCCGGCGCAAACCAGGCCGCTTCCAAGACGATGTTTTGCGTGTCGTCGGTTACCGCACTGGCTTCGCCACCCATCATACCGGCCATGCTCAAGGCACCGGCTTCATCGGCAATCAACAGGGTGTTGTCGGCCAGGGTGACGGTTTTTTCATTCAAACAGGCCAAGGTTTCGCCCGCGGCGGCACGGCGCACGATAATGCTGCCGGTGAGTTTGTCGGCATCGAACACATGCATGGGCTGGCCCAGTTCCAGCATCACATAATTGCCGATGTCCACCAGTGCGGAAATGCTGCGCACGCCGCTGCGTGCCAGACGCTGCTGCATCCAAGCCGGAGACGCGGCACGGGCATTCACACCCTCAATCACCCGGCTTAAGAAACGGCCGCAATCGGCGGGCGCATCAATGCGCACCGGCTGTTTTTTGCTGCTGGTTACCGCGGCTGCCTGAATCGCCACCGGAGTATTGGCGCATTGGGTCAAAGCCGCCACTTCCCGCGCCAAACCTTTGATACTCAGGCAGTCGGCGCGGTTGGGGGTGATTTTCAGGGTGAAAACGGTGTCGTCCAAATCCAGATAGTCGCGGATGTTTTGCCCCACCGGCGCATCGGCGCTCAGGATGTGCAGACCGTCCACACCGTCATCGGGCAGGCCCAGCTCGTTGGTAGAGCACAGCATGCCGTTGGAAGCCTGGCCGCGCATTTTGGTGGGTTTGATTTTGAAATTGCCCGGCAGCACCGCACCCGGCAGGGCGCAAGGCACTTTCACACCCGCACGCACATTGGGCGCACCGCAGACAATCTGGATCAGCTCGCCGGTGCCCGCATCGACTTGGGTGATATTCAGACGGTCGGCATCGGGGTGTTTTTCCACAGTTTTTACTTCCGCCACCACCACATTATTAAACGCAGGCGCAGCGGTTTCGGCCTCTTCCACCTCCAGGCCGGACATGGTGAGCAAATGCGCGAATGCCTCGGCACTCAGATTGGGGTCGGCTTGGGTTTTGAGCCAGTTGTAGGAAAATTGCATGGTCTCTTTCTATTCTATAAATATATCAATGGATTGTATTTTTCAAAAATTAAGCGCTGACATGGTGCATGTCGAACATAAGAACAGATACTTATTGTATGTGGAAAGCCTTTTCAAAATCATCAAAATGCCTGTCATGGAAACAAATTATCTCAAACTTTTTGGTATGCATATTCGCCAAATCAGACAAAACCAAGGGCTAAGTCAAGAAAGCCTGGCTGAAAGAGCCAATATGCATCGTACTTACATCGGAATGATTGAACGGGGAGAACGTAATCCTGCCCTGTTAAATCTCATCAGATTATCTGATGCGTTAAATGTACCTTTACCTACACTCGTTAATTTTAAGGAAAATCATGAAGCTGATTGATGCTTATCCATTTTTACAAGAAAACCAAGGTCGTCCGCTGATTGACTTAAAAACAGAATATCAAAACCGCTTCCCTGAATATCTGCCCTTTGATATGAAAATCAATAAAGGCGGCGTAGGTCAATTTCTCGAAAAACTGATTGGATTAAAAAACACTTCTTCGCTTACTGATTTTTCAGACGGCGAGCTGAAAACCAATAAATCGGATGCTTCGGGCAAACCGTTGGAAACGATGTTTATCTCACAAATCTCTAAGTCATTTGATGACTTAATCAATAATGATCTAACCTTTGAAAACAGTTGGGTTTACCAAAAAATCCACAATATGTTGTATGTACCTATTTGCAAGGTTGGCGATAATCCTGACAATTGGTTTATCCACTCTGCATACCATCTTTGCTTAGATCGCAACCCATTGGTTCATCAACAGCTTAAGAACGATTTTTTAAAAATTCGTCAACTGTTAAATCAACATATACAAGAATCAAACGATGGCTTTATCCATACATCAAATGGAACATTCATCCAAATTCGTTCCAAAGATTCCAAACGTTCAGATGGCACTTACAATCCAATTTTTTCAACTACTTACAATCGCCATATTTCCAATAAAAATCACGCCTTTTATTTCAAAAAGGAATTCATGGAAGCCATTCGTTCTGGTACATGGGTAGTGAATAAAATCGTTTAACTAGGTTAACGGCAGATTATTCTGCCATTAATCTCTTTCTCGCCAACTCAAAAAATGTCTCATCCATCTCACAACCACAAAAATAGCGCCCATGCTGCAAGGCTGCCACCCCTGTCGTGCCGCTACCCATAAACGGGTCAAAAATCAAATCACCCTCATTGGAGGCTGCCTGAATACAACGCTCAAGCAAGGCCAAGGGTTTTTGTGTCGGGTGCTTTCCCAAGGCTTTTTCCGCCTTACCCGGCGGCGTTATCTGCCACACACATTTCATTTGCTTATCGCCATTTTGTGCTTTCATCACATCATAGTGAAACGTGTGTTTGGCTTTCTTATTTTTCTTCGCCCACAGCAAGGTTTCTGTTGAATGGGTAAAAAAGCGGCAAGACAAATTGGGCGGAGGGTTAGGCTTTTCCCAAGTAATGTTGTTCAGGATGTGGTAGCCAATGGTTTGCATCAAATAGCCGACCAGATAAATATTATGGTGAGTGCCACACACCCAAATCGTGCCGTTGGGCTTTAACAAGGCGTAACACAGGCGCAGCCATTCCTCGTAAAACGCCAAATCGGCAGCCAAGCCTTGGGATTTGTCCCAACCGCCTTTATTGACGGAAACCATTTTCCCGTTTTGGCAGGTAAAACCATCGTTGGAAAGCAGATAAGGCGGGTCGGCAAAAATCATGTCAAAACAGCCGTTGGGATGTTTGTCCAAAATACGGCGCATCACCGTTAAGGCATCTTCGTTGTACACCACCATGCTGTCTGCAACATATTTGTTCAGATGGGCATGATAGGCGGCTGCCTCTTCACACAGCCTGTTAAATTCACTCGCCATAAATCGCCAATAATTCGCCGACTTTCTGTCGGCTGCTGCTTTTTGCTGCAATATTGCGCTGTACCGATACCGTTTCCAAGCGCGCTTCTTTATAGATTTCACGCGTAAAGGCGGTATCGTGGTTGGAAATCAACACTCCTTTTGACGGTTCGGCCGCCTCTTGGGCTGCCTGCGCCAAGCGGATTTGTTCATTCAAATCAAACCCCCCTTTGGCATACGCAGTAAAAGAAGCGGTTTCACTTAAGGGAACATAAGGCGGGTCACAATACACCACGTCATCGTGCCCCACACGAGCCAAGGCTGCCTGAAAATCACCGCACATCAGTTCAATGCGGTTTGATTTGGCAATAAAGCCTTGCATCTCCGCTTCAGGAAAATACGGCGCACTGTAACGCCCAAAAGGCACATTAAATGCACCCTTGCTGTTGTAACGGCACAAGCCGTTGAAAGCATGCCGGTTTAAGTAAACAAACAAAGCTGCCCGCTCTGCACTGTCGTCCGCAGCATTGAATTGTTCGCGCAATTCGTAAAAGCGGGCTTCTTGGTTGTTATCCGCAATAAAAAACGAACGGACATAATCGATAAACGCTTGCTTCTCCGATTGGAGCATCTGAAACAGGCCGATTAAATCCGCATTGGTGTCATTCAACAGATAAGCATCAAAATCCACAGCCAAAGACAAGGCCGCCGAACCTGCAAATGGCTCAACCAAGCGTTTGCTCCGCCCTACGGGTAAATTACCCATAATAAACGGCACCAGCTTGGCTTTGCCTCCCGCCCATTTTAGAAAAGGTTTATAAGTCATAAATTCTTCGTTTCAGGCAGCCTGCAACACAATATAGCGCTCTGCAATCACCTGCCGAAAGGCTTCATCCAAGAGCTGCCAATCGACCAAATCCACCTTCCACGGCAAATCGGATGCGGAAAAAGCCTCTGTCAAATCGGCGTGTTCCTGTAAAGACAAAGGGCGGTCGGTGGTCATAACGGCCAAATCCAAATCGGAATAAGGCTTGGCACTGCCTTTGACCCGCGAGCCGAACGCACGCACTTCGTATTGCGGTATATGCTGTTGCAGAATCTGCCGCACAATGTGCAGCGCTTCCGGCGCCATATCCAAATCAGTCGGATTCATCTAGTTTTTCTTGCAGTCTGGCGTGTAAGAACTGTGCTTCTGCCAAAAATTTCTCTATGCCCTGCACCACCGCCAAGGCGGTTTGTTCGTCATAGGTATGGCTGGTGCGGCTGCGCATATCGCGGTATTGCTTCCAGTCCGTCCAGTTGCCGAGCAACAGGTCTTGTTCGTTGGCAGTGCGGATCAGGTCTTGGAAATGCATCCAATCAAACTGGCTGGGGTCGGCTGAGGCGTATTCCAGATAGCGTTTGAGCATTTTATGGCTGATTTCATAAGTAAACTCAAAACGCTGGATCAAGCCGTCACGGATTTGCGTGTCGCTGATGTCTTGCAAATAACGCTGCCAGCCTTCCTGCAAACGCAATACGGCATTGCCCAGCGACTGGATATTGGGCTTGTTGCTTATCATCGGTTTCCCATTCTGTTTATCAGGCTGCCTGAAACATCCACGGCGCCATCACGGTGACGATGGCGTAAGCACAGCCGAACACCAGCGCCGCGCCCACTCTTTCCATCCGGCTGAAACGGTTTACCCACATACAGGCCGACAGCCCGACTATCAGTCCGCCATAAAGCAATATGCCCTGGCTATCCATCCATATGCGTGCGGCTTCAAGGTCGCCGAGACCGCTTTTGCCGTCGAACAACAAGCCGACACGATAGCCGCAGTAGTGCCCGCCCAGCCACAAGACAACCGAAACGGCAAACAAGACGGCAGATACACGCCCCACGGCTTATTTAAACTGCTTCAAAAAGCCCAAATCGTTGTCGAAAAACAGACGCAGGTCGTTGATGCCGTAGCGCAACATGGCAAAGCGGTCGAGGCCGATGCCGAAGGCGAAGCCGGTGTATTTTTCCGGGTCGATGTTCACGTTTTGCAAGACATTGGGATGCACCATGCCGCAGCCGCCCACTTCCAGCCATTTACCGTTGTCCGCCATGATGTCGATTTCGGCGGAAGGTTCGGTAAAGGGGAAGAAGGAGGGGCGGAAGCGCACTTGCAAATCGTCGCGCTCGAAGAAGCGGCGGATAAAGTCGGTAAACACGGCTTTGAGGTCGGCCATGCTCACGCCCTCTTCCACCCACAAACCTTCGGCCTGGTGGAACATGGGCGAGTGGGTGGCATCGCTGTCCACACGATACACGCGGCCGGGGGCGATGATGCGGATGGGCGGGTTCTTTTTGTCCAGCATATAGCGGATTTGGATGGGCGAGGTGTGGGTGCGCAAGACGTCGCCGTTTTCCACATAAAAGGTATCCTGCATGGCGCGTGCGGGATGGTTTTGCGGAATATTGAGCGCCTGGAAGTTGTGGAAATCGTCTTCGATTTCGGGGCCGTCGGCCACATCGAAGCCCATGCCGTGGAAGAGTTCGACAATGCGGTGCAGGGTCAGCGTGACCGGATGCAGACCGCCGTTTTCCTGACCGCGGCCGGGCAGGGTCACGTCCAGCGCCTCGGCGGCCAGCTGTGCCTGCAATTTGGCCGCATTCAGAGCATCACGGCGTGCGTTATAGGCTGCCTGAAAACGGTTTTTGCATTCGTTGATATGGGCGCCGGCGGTTTTGCGCTCTTCCGGCGACATTTGGCCGAGCTGTTTCAATAAGGCGTTCAATTCGCCGCTTTTGCCCATGTATTGGGCTTTGACCAGTTCTAGGGCATTGAGGTCGGCGGCGGCGGCCACGGCGTCAATGCCGTTGGCGGTGATTTGATCTACATTGTGCATGGGCAGGCTCATAAAAAGGGGAAACGCGCCCTGAATAAGGCGCGAAGAAGCGGTATTTTAACGGAAATTGACCTATTTAAGGAAGCGCTGTATACCCATTCAGGAAAATAAGCTAACAAGGCGGCGAGCTGAAGGCAGTACAAGTAGTACGACAAAGCGAGACAACGCGGTTAGATTATTTTGCTGGATGGGTACTACTTACGGTTTTGAGAAAGCCGCGCAGAATATCAATATCTTCGCTGCTCAAATCGGCGCGGTCGAATAAGGCGGCCACGCGGCGCATCAGCCGCTCTTCGTTGCGACGCTCGAAAAAACCGCTCTCGGCCATCACCTCGCGGCAATGTCCCACCAATCCGGCCACTTGGGCGTGGGTGGCGCGGTTCACGTTTTGCTGCAAATGCGCCATGCTGACATCGGTGTGGCTGAACAATTCATAACTCACCACCTGCACCGCCTGCGCCAGATTGAGGGAAAAATAATCCGGATTGCCGTTGATGGTGAGCAGGCGGTTGCAGCTTTGCACCTCTTCTATGCTCAAACCAAAGGTTTCATTGCCAAACACCAGCGCCACCTGCTGGCCGTTTTGGGCGGCGTGCAAGAGTTCGGGCGCCAGTTGGCGCGGGGTGTGCATGGGCGCGGTCAGTTCGCGCTTGCGGCTGGTGAGCGCGCAACTGATGGTTGTGTCGGCCAATGCGGCGGGCAAATCGGCGACGATGCGCGCGTTTTCCAACACGTCACGGGCGCCGGAAGCGAGGATAAAGCTCTCTTCAGGCAGCCTGAAATCTTGCGGACAAGCGGCATCGAAAACCGGCGGCTCGGCCGTCATCGGCGTGGCCATCAGATTGGGCGCCACCAGGGTCAGGGAAGTCAGCCCCATGGTTTTCATGGCGCGGGCGGCGGCACCGATATTGGCCGGATGGCTGGTGCGCGCCAGCACCACGCGGATGCGGTGCAGATAATCGGGCAAAACGGGTTTGTTCATACGGGCAAGGCGGCAAAAAGCACGCATTGTAACAAAAAGCTATGGTGCGCGTGGATTGTGGCGTATAATCCGCGCCCGATACCCCTGCCGCCTTTGCGGCTTTTGTTCTTTAAAATCCATGCCGTTTGCCGGTTGGTTTAATGACAGACACACCAACGGCCACTGACCACCCTGCGAGTTCATGATGAATCCAATCCTTACCACCGCCTTCAAAGCCGCCCGCAAAGCCGGGCAGATGATGCTGCGCGCCAACAGCCAGCTGGACACTGTCAAAATCGACAGCAAAGCCTTTAACGATTTTGTTTCCGATGTCGACCGCCAGTCCGAAGCCCTGCTGGTGGACACCCTCTTGTACAGCTATCCCGACCACATTGTCCGCAGCGAAGAAGGCGGCTATTTCACCGCCCGCAAAAGCCGCGACGGCTTGGAAATCCGCCAGCTGGACGCCGCCGAGGTGCCTGCCGTGCCCGAATACGAGTGGATTATCGACCCCTTGGACGGCACCACCAATTATCTGCACGGCCACAAGCAATACGCCATTTCCATGGCGCTGATGCACCGCGGCACCCTCACCGAAGCGCTGGTATTTGCGCCGGAGCACAACGACCTCTATACCGCCAGCCGCGGCCAGGGCGCCCTGCTTAACGACAAGCGCATCCGCGTCAGCAGCCGCATCGAATTGCCGCGCTGCCTGATTGCTACCGGTTTCCCGGTGGTGGACCAAAGCATGATGGACCGCTATCTGGCCATCCTCAAAGACATGCTTGCCAAAACCGCCGGCGCCCGCCGCGAAGGCTCCGCTGCCCTGGATTTGTGCAATGTCGCCTGCGGCCGTGTGGACGGATTCTTCGAATTCAACCTCAAGCCCTGGGACATTGCCGCCGGTGCGCTGATTGCCAAAGAAGCCGGTGCCATCGTCACCGATATGCGCGGCGAGAACGACTGGCTCGCCAGCGGCGATATTGTGGCCGCCAACCCCAAAGTACTGGCGCAAATGTTGCAGATTATTGCGCCGCATCTGTCTTGAATAGAAAACAGGCTGCCTGAAAGCATTCAGGCAGCCTGTTTTCTATCTCAAATCTGTCTAAGCCTCTTTCACAAAAGGATAAAACGGTTTGCCCCACAGGGTTTCCTGCGGATGTTGCAGCATAATCCACACCATCTGCAACAAACAGGCCGACAAAAAGGCGCAGCCGTCTTTCAACTGGCTGCGGTTGGCGCCGCTGCCATAGGTGGCACCGCCGCGCACCATCTGGTTGCGCAAGGTGTAGAGGCGGTCGAACACCACCGCCAGCACCGTATCGGTGTCCTGCGCCGCCAAGGCCGCATGCGCTTTGGCTTTGGCCTTGGCAAAGTCTTCGCACCATGCCGCTTCGCTGATGCGGCCGTTGTGGTAATCCCAAAACGGCTGAAACACATAGCGGTTGTCCAACAACAGGCGCAGGCTGCTTGGAAACTGCCGCCACACCAGCTCATACAAGCGTCTCTCTTTGTCGAGGCGGCACACCTGTTGCAGAAAATCGCGGAAATCCTGGCGGTCGGAGGGCAGGCGGTCCATTTCTTTGGCGTAGACGGCATTAAAGGCTATCCACAAAGCCAGAAAACGCACATCCCAATCATCACCCGCCGTCTCGGCCTTGGCCAGCCAGCTCAAGGCACGGTGAATGCGCAGGCGGAAGGCTTCGGGGTGGTGGGCGCGCTGTTCTTTATAATACGCCGCTACCGCGGGGTAAGACAGTTCCGTAAACATGGCAACTCCAATGACAACCATATCCGCACATATGTGCGGCCCAAGCAACAGGCTGCCTGAAAAACTTTCAGGCAGCCTGATTCACACTGATTTCAACACGCTTTAGCGCAGTTCGCGCAAATCGCGCCAGCCTTTATTGGTCAGCACCAAGGTGGTTTGGCGGCGCTGCGGCTCTTTGATGCGCTGTGTTAGTGTGTCGCTGCTGTCGCGCGCCAAGCGGGATACCCATTTTTCCGGCACCAGTGTGGTGGTGTACACCACGCGCGATACGGTGACACCGTTGGCTGGTGTCGGCTCGGTAAACATTTCGATGTCGGCCACTTTCTGCGTGCCCAGGCACAAGGCCGGACCGTGCGCACCGGGCTCGACCTGTGCCTGGCCTTTTTCGCTCAGTTTGAATATGGTGACCGGTACGGAAGTGCCGTCCACCCCCACGGGCTGGGTTTCTTTTTCACCTTTGTGGTACAAACCGGCACGCACCAGGGTATCCATTTGTTTCAGCGCCTGTTTGTTGATGCGGTCGCCCTGGATGTTTTCGGTCACCACGCGGATTTGCGGCGCACCCAAAAGCCCGCCCACAGCCTCGCCGCCGGGCAGCGAATCCACCGCCAGCGATACCGGAAGACAGACTTTTTCCTGCTTGGCGTATTCGGTGATGGCTTTTTTGAAACGGCCTTTGTCGGCCTGATGGCCGCCGCCGCAGGCAGCCAGCAGCAACAGGGCGCTCAGCGCCAGGGCAGGCTGTTTGATACTGTTCATGTTTTCCCTTCCATGGTGGTTGGTTTGCTTGGCAACAGGGCGAAGCATACTGCCGCAACCGCCGCTTGGCAACACCCATAGTCGGGCCCAGTAAGAATGATACGGCGTTGCTGTCCTGCGGGGACTCCCTATAGTCGCGCCCGGCTCAAAGAGAGCGATTTTTGTAAGCCGCTAAAGCGGCAACAACATCAGCTCCGTACTATCTGTACTGCCTTTCCCGCGGGACTTCGCTGCGCTCGCGACTTTTTTGCTGCCTTGTCTCATCCTTACTGAGCCCAACTATACTTCAAGGGAGTGGCGCGTTGTTTGTTATAATGCGCCTCTATTTTTCCCT
Organism: Neisseriaceae bacterium HSC-16F19; assembly: GCF_024171525.1. Classification (GTDB taxonomy): domain Bacteria; phylum Pseudomonadota; class Gammaproteobacteria; order Burkholderiales; family Neisseriaceae; genus JALJZY01. Next base: position 14,038 of record NZ_JALJZY010000025.1, on the reverse strand, counting down.
AGGAATACAGCATGACCCGCATCTTCGGCATTCCCAATTGCAGCACGGTCAAAAATGCCCGCCAGTGGCTGGCGGAGCACGGCATAGACGCTGCTTTTACCGACTTCAAGAAAACCCCGCCTACGGCAGAAGACATCGCCCGCTGGCTGAACGATATTCCCGCCGACACCCTGCTCAACCGCAAAGGCACCACCTGGCGCAAGCTCGATGCCGCTGCCCAGGCGCAGGCCGACAGCACTGAGGGCCTCACCGCCCTGCTCTGCGCCCAGCCGTCTTTAATCAAGCGCCCGGTCTTGGAACATGGGGGCCGGGTTTATGTCGGCTTTAAGGCAGAACAATACGCCGCCGTATTCGGGAGTGCCGCATGAGCCGCACCGTGTTTGTGGCCGACCTGCATTTGTCCGAAGAGAGCGTGGCGCTCAACCGCCTGTTCGAACGCTGTCTCGACACTTGGCAGGGGCAGATAGACGCGCTCTATGTTTTGGGCGATTTTTTCGATGCCTGGGTGGGCGATGACGACGACAGCGAGTTTATCCGCCGCATCAAAACCCGCCTGGCCGAATTCACCCGCCACACGCCGGTGTATTTCCTGCACGGCAACCGTGATTTCCTCCTGGGCGCACAGTTTGCGCAGGAAACCGGCATCCGGTTGCTGCCTGAAACCGTGGCCGTGGAACTCTACGGACGCCGCTATGTACTCGCCCACGGCGACAGCCTGTGCACCGACGACACCGCCTATCAGGCTTTCCGCCTGCAATCGCACAATCCCCTGTGGCAGCAGGCCGTACTCGCCAAGCCTTTGGCCGAGCGCCGCCTGTTGGCCGGGCAAATCCGCCACATCAGCGAGCAGCGCAAAACCGCCGAGGGCAAAAGCGAAATGTCGGATGCCACCGAAGACGGTGTGCAGGCGCTGATGCAGCACCATGCGGCAGACCCCATGCCCACGCTGATACACGGCCACACCCACCGCCCGGCGGTGCACGAACACATCTGCCAGACCAACGGCCTGCCCTTTGCCCGCCACGTATTGCAAGACTGGTACGGCGAAGCGGGCGGCTACGTGAGCGTGGATGCCGACGGCGTGCACAGCCACCCGCTTGCCCTATAAACACCCCGTTTTTCAGGCAGCCCTTACATTTCAGGCTGCCTGAAAGCCTGCTACAATCCGCCGCTTATCTTTAATTCCTTCTTTACTTTCGCAAAGCACACCATGAAAGCCAGCCAGTTTTTTATCTCCACCTTAAAAGAAGCCCCCGCCGAAGCGGTTTTGCCCAGCCACAGCCTGATGATACGCGCGGGCCTGATCAAGGCCGCCGCCAGCGGCCTCTACACCTGGATGCCCATGGGCCTGCGCGTGTTGCGCAAAGTGGAAAACATCGTCCGTGAAGAAATGAACCGCGCCGGTGCGGTGGAATTGCTGATGCCGGTAATTCAGCCGGCGGAATTGTGGCAGGAATCCGGCCGCTGGGAATTTTACGGCAAGGAATTGCTGCGCATCCGCGACCGCCACGAGCGCGATTTCTGCATGGGCCCGACCTGTGAAGAAGTCATCACCGACATCGTGCGCAAGGAAGTCAACAGCTACAAACAGCTGCCGAAAAACTTCTACCACATCAACACCAAATTCCGCGACGAAGTTCGCCCGCGCTTCGGCGTGATGCGCGCGCGCGAATTCGTGATGAAAGACGCCTACTCCTTCCACGCCGATTACGAATCGCTGGTGCGCGACGGCTACCAGCCCATGTACGACGCCTATTGCCGCATCTTCGACCGTCTGGGTCTGAACTACCGCCCGGTGGCGGCGGATACCGGCAGCATCGGCGGCACCGGCTCGCACGAATTCCAAGTGCTGGCCGACAGCGGGGAAGACGTGATTGCCTACAGCGACGGCTCCGATTTCGCCGCCAATATCGAGCTGGCGCCCACACTGCCGCAAAGCGGCGAGCGTGCGGCGGCACAGGAAACTTTGACCAAAGTGCATACCCCGAATGTGAAAACCATCGCCGCGCTGGTGGAATTTCTCAATATTCCGATTGAGCGCACCTTGAAATCCATTGTGGTCGAAGGCGAAGAAGAAGGCGAAATCGTGCTGTTGTTACTGCGCGGCGACCACGAGTTTAACGACATCAAAGCCGAAAAACTGGCCGGTGTGAAAACCCCGCTGACCATGGCCGACCCGGCGCTGATTCAAGCGCAATTCGGTGCCAACGGCGGCTCGTTGGGCCCCGTGGGTTTCAAAGGCAAAGTCTATGCCGATTATGCGGTGGAAAAACTGGCCGATACCGTGATTGGCGCCAATGAAGACGACTACCACTATACCGGTTTTAATTTCGGCCGCGATGCCGCCGAACCGGAATTCGTGGACTTGCGCAATGTGGTCGAAGGCGACCCCAGCCCGGACGGTAAAGGCTGCCTGAAACTGGTGCGCGGCATCGAAGTGGGCCATGTGTTCCAGCTGCGCGACAAATACTCCGCCGCCATGAACGCCACCTTCCTCGACAATAACGGCAAGGCACAGGTGATGGAAATGGGCTGCTACGGCATCGGCGTCACCCGTATTGTTGCCGCCGCCATCGAGCAAAACCACGACGAGCGCGGCATCATCTGGACCGAAGCCATGGCACCCTTCCAAGCGGTGATTGTGCCCATGAACTACAAAAAATCCGAAGCCGTGCGCGAAGCCGCCGACCAACTCTATGCACAACTTTTGGCTGCCGGTGTGGATGTGTTGCTGGACGACCGCGACGAGCGCGCCGGTGTATTGCTCAATGACAGCGAATTGCTGGGCATCCCCCACCGCATCGTCATCGGCGACCGCGGTCTGAAAGAAGGCGTGGTGGAATACGCCCGCCGCACCGACAGCGAAGCGCAAACCGTGGCGGTGGATCAAGTGGCAGACCTGTTTCAGGCTGCCTGAAAAATATCGTCATGTAAAATAAAAGCGATACGGCGTTGCTGCGCCAGGCTCGAAGAGAACGATTTTGTAAGCCGCTAAAGCGGCAACAAAATCAGTTCCGTACTACTTGTACTGTCTTTCCCGCGGGACTTCGCTGCGCTCGCGACTTTTTTGCTGCCTTGTCGCGTTTTTTTATTCGACTATACATCACCCATAAAAAAACCGGGCATTCAGCCCGGTTTTTTTATTGGCAATACATCAACGCTTAAGCGCGCTCTACTGCCAAGGCAACACCCATGCCGCCGCCGATACACAGCGTGGCCACGCCTTTTTTGGCGTCGCGGCGTTGCATTTCGTGCAGCAGGGTCACCAGAATACGGCAGCCGGAAGCACCGATGGGGTGGCCCAAGGCGATGGCACCGCCGTTGACATTGACTTTGTCCATGTCGAATTTGAGTTCACCGGCCACACCCAGCGCTTGGGCGGCAAAGGCTTCATTGGCTTCCACCAGGTCCACATCGGCCAGATTCCAACCGGCGCGCTCCAAGGTTTTGGTCACGGCACGCACCGGGCCCATGCCCATGATTTCCGGCTCCACGCCGGTAGAAGCGTAGGCTTTGATTTTCGCCAGCGGTTTCAGGCCCAATTCTTGTGCTTTTTCGGCAGACATCATCAGCACCGCAGCAGCGCCGTCGTTAATGCCGGAAGCGTTGGCGGCGGTTACGGTACCGTCTTTCTTGAAGGCCGGACGCGGTTTGCTGATGCTTTCCAGATTGGCGCCTTTTTTGATGAATTCGTCGGTATCGAACACAATCGGGTCGCCCTTGCGCTGCGGAATGCTCACCGGGGTGATTTCGTCTTTGAACTTGCCTGCGGCCTGCGCTGCTTCGGCCTTGTTTTGCGAAGCCACGGCCAGTTGGTCCTGCGCCTCACGGCTGATGCCGTATTTCTCAGCGATGTTCTCGGCGGTAATGCCCATATGGTATTGGTTGTACACATCGGTCAGACCGTCGGCCACCATGCTGTCCACCACTTTGCCGTCGCCCATGCGCTGGCCGTTGCGCATGCCCGGCAAGAGATAAGGCGCGTTGGACATGGATTCCTGACCGCCGGCAATCACAATATCGGCATCGCCGTTGGCAATCGCCTGCGCGGCCAAATGGGTGACTTTGAGGCCGGAACCGCACACCTGGTTGATGGTCAGACACGGCACGGTGACCGGCAGACCGGCTTTCAGCGCCGCCTGACGCGCCGGGTTCTGACCCGCACCGGCAGTGAGCACCTGACCCATGATCACTTCACTCACGTCTTCTTTTTTCACGCCGGTTTCGGCCAACAGCGCCTCAATCACGGTTGCGCCCAAATCCGGGGCGTTCAGGGAGGCCAGGGAACCGCCAAAATTACCGATGGCAGTACGCTTGGCTGCCACAATCACCACTTCTTTCATGTTTTCTCCTTAGGAATCATGACCATTAACATAAACTGCGCCGCGGATGCGGCGGCAATGTACGGCGGATTGTAACCGATATTGCGCCGCTGTGTAGCAGCATTTGGGCTATAATTCCAAAGATACCGCATACAGAGGCGCACAAACGGCTGCACACAATGAATACCGCAGAAGAACTCACGGCGTTTTTGCATTTCGCCTGCCACCGCCCGCCCGTTTCCGCCTTGCGCGAACGGGCGCAGGCTTTGGCGGATTGGGGTGCGGATTTTGTGCCTTCGGCGGTGCTGCTGCCTTTTGAATGGCATGACGGTGAAGCCTGTGTGTGGCTCACCCAGCGCAGCGAGGCTTTGCGCCGGCACAGCGGCCAGGTGGCTTTTCCCGGCGGCAAGGCCGACCCGGAGGATGCGGATGCCGTGGCCACGGCCTTGCGCGAAACCGAAGAAGAATTGGGCGTGTCCGCCGACAACTGGCACATCGTCGGCCTGCTCGACGACTGCTTTTTGCCCAGCGGTTTTGTGGTCAAACCGGTGGTGGCCTTGCGCCGGGGGCGGCAGCCGTGGCAGCCCAATCCGGCGGAAGTGGCCGATGTGTTTGCCGTGCCGCTCGCCTACGCGCTGGATGCGTCCCGCTACCGCAGCGAACGGGTCGAACACGGGCAGCGGCGCTTCACCGTATACAATCTGCCCTATCCCGACCGCCGCATCTGGGGTGCCACCGCCGGCATGTTGTTCCATCTGGCGCAAAACTACAGCCACTGGCGCCGTCTGCCATGAATTTCTATTTGAACTGGTTTTCACCCACCGTGCTGTGGACGGCCAATATCCTCTTGGCCGTATTGTTGGCCGTTTTGCTGCCGCACGCCCTGCGCGATGCCGCGCCGCGCCGCCATGCGGTGGCGCTGTTGATTCTGGTACTGTGCTGGAGTTTGCGCACCCATATCGGGGCGGGCCATTTGGGCGGCATGAGCTATCACCTCATGGGCGCCGCCCTGCTGACGCTGATGCTGGGCCCTGCGGCGGCGCTGTGGCTGTCGTCATTGCTGATGCTGGGTGCTACGGCGGTATTCAACGGCGTATCCAGTCTGCCGGTAGCCGGGCTGAATGTGTGGTGCAGCGTGGTGCCGCCGGTAGCGGTGAGCAGCGCGCTGTTGTGGCTGACCCAACGCGTGCTGCCGCCGCAGCTGTTTGTCTATATCTTTATCAACGGCTTTATCGCCGCCGCCGTGGGCATGATGCTGGCCGGGGTGTGCATCGTGGCCGCGCTGGACTTATCGGGCGCTTTTCCGCCCAAAGCCATGTGGCAGGACGCCCTGCCGGTGTTTTTGTTTATGGCTTGGGGCGAGGCTTTTCTCACCGGCCTCTTGTGCGCCATCTTCGTTGCCCTGCTGCCGCAGATGCTGGCCACCTTCAGCGACGAGCGTTATCTGCGCGCGCAAAAACGGATTTGGTAAAGCCACATTCAAACAAAACAGGCTGCCTGAAAGGTTTTCAGGCAGCCTGTTTTTTTGAATAAAACACTTACTGTGTCAGCACATCCACCCCCTTGGGCGGGGTAAAGGTGAATTGGCCGCGCGAGAGCGAGGGCTTGGTGTTCACATTATTAAAACGGATGGTGGTATTGTTGCCGAAGCTGTCGCGCAGCTGCATGGCCGCGAGGGTGTCGCCCTTAAAGCCGATGCGGATGTACTGGTAACCGGCGTTGTTGCGCTTCGGCGTGGCCAGCACATAGTCGATGCCGTCTTTGCTGCCGTCTTCTTTGAGGCTGTAACTGGCATCGAGTGCGTCTTTATTCGACAAAATTGCCGCCGGGCTGTCGCCGATGGTCTGGTTTTGTTCGCTCTTGGTCACTTGCGCCAAATCATGGTCGTAGAGCCAGATGTTTTTGCCGTCGCCGACGATGGTCTGCTTGTAGGGCTTAGTGTATTCCCAGCGGAACAGGCCCGGACGCAGAATCTGGAAGCTGCCGGAGGTGGTTTGGGTTTTCTTCTTGCTCTGTACGGTTTGGCTGAAATTGCCGCTGATACCGTCGGTGTCGGCATTGAATTGTTTGAGCGCGTCGATGGCGGCCGCCTGACTCAGGCCGATGGCGCCGGCCAAAACCGCGATGGCGGCAGTGCGGGTCCACACACGGGCGTTTTGCAACAACATGTTTTTTCCTTTCTGTGTTCAGGGCAAAAGCGGCGCCATCATAGGCGTTTTTGCTGTTAAAAAACATCAGCGCCGACCGGGCTGCCTGAATGTAAAGAGCGCCATATCGGCTAAGTTATTTGCAATACGGCGCTTTGTTCTCCGGTTTCGGCGCTATTTTAACGTATATTTATGCGTATAATGCGCCTGCTTTGACATTTCTTTAAGCTCCGCCGCCCCGTGATGCCGATTTATCCCCTGCTGGAAGCCGCCCTCTTGGCTGAAAGCCCTGCCGAAAAATGCCGTCTCACCCTTAAAGCCGCAGCCTTGTGTGCCGAGAGCGGCATTTTGGACTGGCGTGCCCCGGCGCCCTTGGACATCCGCCCGGCCGGACATCCGCCGAAGCCGCCACTGGTACCGCCGCAGGCACTCAAAACCCGCAGTCCGCACACCGCCGAAGGTTATGCCGCGCTGCTGCACGCCATCGCCCACATCGAATTCAATGCCATCAATCTGGCGCTGGACGCCGCCTACCGCTTCCGTACCCTGCCCGAAGCCTTTGTGCGCGACTGGGTGCGCGTGGCGGCGGAAGAGGCGCAGCATTTTCAGCTGATGCAGGCGCGTTTGCGACATTTCGGCTTTGATTACGGCGATTTCCCCGCCCACAACCATTTGTGGGACATGGCCGACAAAACCGCCTTCGACCCGCTGCTGCGCATGGCGCTGGTGCCGCGGGTGCTGGAAGCGCGCGGCTTGGACGTCACCCCCGGCATCCGCGCCAAAGTGGCCGCCCGCGGTGATGAAGACACCTGTGCGGTGCTGGATATTATCTACCGCGACGAAGTCGGCCATGTGGCGGTGGGTAACCGCTGGTACCAATACCTGTGCGATGCGCGCGGCCTGGACGCGGTGGCGCTGTTCCGCCGTCTGATGGGACGCTACGATTTGTTTGTATTCCGTGGCTATGTCAATCTGGAAGCGCGCGAACGCGCCGGTTTTTCCGCGTTTGAACTGGCCATGCTGGAACAGTTCGAGCACGACCGCCGCCACGGCAGTGCGGCATAATCCCCGCCCTGCCACACATTTTTTCAGGCAGCCTGGGTTATAATGGCGGTCGTTACCGCTCCCTGTTTAAAGTGAAAAACACACCATGAACACACAAGCCGTATTATTTGATTTGGACGGCACGCTTGCCGACACCGCCCTCGATTTGGGCGGCGCACTCAACCGCCTGCTCAAGCGCAAAGGGCTGCCTGAAAAAAGCATGGACGACATCCGTCCCATCGCCAGCCACGGTGCCAACGGGCTGATTTTTTTGGGCGCGGGCATAGACAAAGACCATGCCGACCATGCTTATTGGCGCGCCGATTTTCTGGCCGAATACGAAAACGGCTTTGCCGACCAGACCGTGCTGTTTGCCGACATCAACACGCTTTTGGCCGAACTCGACCGCCGTGGTGTAACTTGGGGCATCATCACCAACAAACCGCATATCTTCACCCACCGTCTGGTGCCGCAACTGGGCTTTGTGTCCCCGCCCGCGGTGGTGGTCAGCGGCGACACCACCGGCGAGCCCAAACCCAGCACCAAACCCATGCTCTACGCCTGCGAACAAATCGGCGTGGACCCGGCGCAATGCATTTATGTGGGCGATGCCGAACGCGATATGGAAGCGGGCAAAAACGCCGGCATGCGCACCGTCTTGGCCGCCTGGGGCTATATTGCCGCCGAAGACAAAGTGGACGAATGGCCGGCCGACGCGCATATTCAGGCCCCGCTGGATTTACTCTCTTTATTATAAGGAATCATCATGCAGCCCTTTGCCACCGCCGACTTAATCGACATCGCCCCCGACACGCCCTCCTGCCAAACGCCTTTTCTGTCTTTCGGCCGCCGCCAGCGTTTTTGCGGCCGCATCCGCACCGTGCGCTGCCTGCAAGACAACGGCTTGGTCAAGCAAATCCTCAACACCCCGTCTGAAGGCGAAGTGCTGGTGGTGGACGGCGGCGGCTCGCGCTATTCCGCCCTGGTGGGCGACCTGATTGCCACTGCGGCACAGAAAAACGGCTGGGCCGGGGTAGTGGTGCACGGCGTCATCCGCGACAGTGCCGCCATCAATGATATGGATTTCGGCATCAAAGCCTTGGGCACCAATCCCAAGAAAAGTGCCAAAGACGGCGCCGGTGCCTGCGATGTGACGGTGTATTTCGGCGAAATCGCCTTTGTGCCGGGGCATTATCTTTACAGCGACGAAGACGGTATTTTGGTCAGTCCGAAGCCGATTGAGGCTGCCTGAAAACAGGATAAAGCAGCAAACGTTGCATTTTGTCTGTTTTAAAAACAAATAATTAAATTCAGGCAGCCGCAGCATACACGCGCAAGGCTTGCCAAAAAAAGCCGATGTCCGCATAATGCGCGTCTTCGCCGGTATAGCTCAGTTGGTAGAGCAGCTGACTTGTAATCAGAAGGTCCCGAGTTCGACTCTTGGTGCCGGCACCACTCCCTGATAGCTCAGTCGGTAGAGCGACGGACTGTTAATCCGCAGGTCGCTGGTTCGAGCCCAGCTCGGGGAGCCACATTTTCCGGCCCTGAACTCATGTTCAGGGCTTTGTCTTTTGCGAACACCCATGTCTGCCGATTCCCTTTCCGACTACCTCCACACCCAGGGTCTGAAACTGCCGCACGGCGATGTGCAGGCCGCCCGTTTGTGGCTGGAAACCGTCATCCGCATGGCCGAGGCCGAAATCGACCGCAGCGTGCTGTGGTATGCCGATGCCGCGGGCGCACTGGCCGACAGGCTGCCTGAAAACGCCGACAACCACACCCTGCTGCGCGCCGCCTATCTGGCGCTGGATGCACTCTTGAGCCGCTATCCGGCCACCGCCGCCGTCTATCTGCTGCACCCCGAACACGGCCTCGTGCGCCTGGCCGCCCAAGGTCTGCCCCTGCCCGCCGTGTTCGCCCCCGAACAAACCGAACCCCTGCATCCGGCCGTACGCAGCGCGCAGACCGGCTGGCTGGGCTTGGTGGACAATATCGGCCTGTGGCGCGGCTGGGGCGACTGGCCTACCGGACACGACAACGGCGCGCAAAGCTGCATCGCCCTGCCGGTATACGGCGAAGACGGCCGCGTGCTCGGCGTACTCTATGCCGAACATGCCGACACCCAGGCCTTCGATGCCGAGCGCCAAAGCGCCTGGGTCGGCCTTGCCTTTGCGCTGTTGCCGCTGTTGCAGCAATGGCACCACACGCACCCACCCACAGAAGAACATCATGAGTAATCCCGCCATCCCTCTGCAATTTGTTGCCGCCTGCCGCCTGCCCACCGAATGGGGCGAATTCACCATGCACGGCTTTGAAGATACCCGCAGCGGCCAGGAACATGTGGCCCTGAGCATGGGCGACATCGCCGACGGCCGCCCGGTGCTGGCCCGCGTGCATTCCGAATGCCTCACCGGCGACGCGCTGTTTTCACAACGCTGCGACTGCGGCCCCCAGCTTCAGGCAGCCTTGCAGGCGGTACAGGCGGCAGGCCGCGGCCTGGTGATGTATTTGCGCCAGGAAGGCCGCGGCATCGGCCTCATCAACAAAATCCGCGCCTACCAGCTGCAAGACCAGGGCTTGGACACCGTGGAAGCCAATGTGGCGCTGGGCCTGCCGGTGGATGCGCGCGATTTCGTACTCGCCAAATACATGCTCGACCACCTCGGCGTGCGCCAGCTGCGGCTGATGACCAATAACCCGCAAAAAGTCGCCACCCTCAGCCAAGTGGGCATCGATATTGTCGAGCGCGTGCCGCTGCAAGTCGGCCACAATCTTGAAAACGCCCATTATCTGCATACCAAGGCGGTGAAAATGGGCCATATGCTGGATGCCGACTGAGCCATAAGCCATAAAACAAAGCCCCGCAATGCGGGGCTTTGTGTGTTTCAGGCAGCCGGTTTAGTCACGCACTTTTTCCGGCAGCACCCAGTTAAGCAGCAAAGCCAGCAAGGCGCACAGGCCCACACCGGCAAAAGCCATGCTGCCGAATTTCACCACCATGCCGCCCACGCCTACGGTCAGCACCGAGCTGACAATCACCAGGTTTTTCGGTTTCATCAAATCCACTTGCGCATCAATCAGCGTTTTCAGACCCAAAGAAGCAATGGTGCCGAACAGGAGAATCATAATGCCGCCCATCACCGGCATGGGAATGGAAGCCAAAAAGGCGTTGAACTTGCCGAAAAAAGCCATGGCAATGGCAAAGATTGCCGCCCAGGTCATGATGGCCGGATTGCTGTTTTTGGTAATCATCACCGCGCCGGTGACTTCACCGTAAGTGGTCACCGGCGGGCCGCCGATCAAACCGGCCACACACACGCCCAAGCCGTCACCGGCCAGGGTTTTGTCGAGGCCGGGGTCTTTGGCGTAGTCTTTGCCGGTGACCGTGCCGATGGCCATAATGCCGCCGATGTGCTCGATGGCCGGGGCAATCGCCACCGGCAGCATAAACAGTGCCGCCTGCCAATTGACTTCCGGCGTTTCAAAATGCGGCACCGCAAACCACGGCGCAGCGGCAATACCGCCGGTATCGACCATGCCCATCATCCACGCGGCGGCATAACCGGCGGCCACGCCGATTAAAATCGGAATCAGCTTCATCATTTTGCGGCCGAATACCGCCACGATCACAGTGACTGCAAAGGTAAAGCCGGACAAGAGCAAGGCGCGGCCATATTCCACCACCTGTTCGTCCCCGGCCTTGCCCATGGCCATATTGCTGGCCACCACCGCCACCGACAGACCAATCACCATAATCACCGGACCAATCACCACCGGCGGCAGCAAGCGGTGCACCGCCGCCAAACCGCGCCAGCGGATCAGTGCGGCAAAAATAAAATACATAAAACCGGCCGCGAACAGGCCGAACATGGTGCTGGGCAAGCCCCATTCCTGTATGGAATAAATAATCGGCGCGATAAAGGCAAACGAAGAGCCCAAAAAAATCGGCACTTTGCGGCCGGTACAGGCTTGGAACAACAAAGTGCCGATGCCCGCGCCCAAAAGCGCCAGCGCCGGATTCAGGCCGGTGAGTAGCGGTACCAGCACCATGGCACCAAAGGCAACAAACAGGATTTGCGCCCCCGCCACGGCGGTTTTGAATTGCTGCAACATAGAAAAACATTCCCAAATACAAACGGCCGCCATTATACGCCCCGCCACAGGTTTTGTTAAAACAGGTTATGCGGCTGCGGTGCATATTGTTTGGCAAAATCCAAGTCTGTATCATGCCGCGCGGCAGGCGGGTTCGTCTGCCGATACTTTAATACGATATAAGGAAAGACATTATGGGTCTGTTGGATTCGGTACTGGGTGCGGCCATGGGCAGCGGCCAACAACAAGGCAATGCCATGCAGCTGGTGATGCAGCTGGTGGAACAGTCCGGCGGCGTGGGTGCGCTGGTGGAAAAACTGCAAAAAGGCGGCTTGGGCGAGATTTTGCAATCCTGGCTCGGCAGCGGCAGCAATCTGCCGGTTTCCGCCGAACAAATCCAGTCTGCACTCGGCAGCGACCTGATTGGTCAGGCAGCCGCCAAAGCCGGTGTAGACCAAGGCCAGGCCGGTAATCTGCTGGCCCAATACCTGCCGCAGGTCATCGACCAGGTCAGCGGCAACGGCAATATTGATTTGCAAAACCTGGATTTGGGCCAAATCGGCGGTTCGCTGCTGAAAAATCTGTTCAAATAAACGGTTTTACCCTGCAAACGGCTGCCTGAAAGGCAGCCGTTTTGATATGATAGCAGCCCTTGCCCTACCTGTGTTTTATCCGCTTACAGGCTAAAACCTTTGCAAAACTGCCCTCAGGCAGCCTAAACTTGAACTGCCGTCATTCCCGCGAACGCGCACTACTGTCCGGGGAAAATCTCTGGGTTACATCCGGCGATGTAAACAGCGTCGGCAACGTAAGCCCCTCGCCCAGTGGGAGAGGGGTTGGGGAGAGGGCTAAACGTTTGATGTTGCTGCAAGCCATTCAAGATGTCAGCAGCCGTTCACAGCCCTCTCCCTAACCCTCTCCCGCGGGAGAGGGAACACTGACGCCGTTATCGTTTCAGGCAGCCTTTTCGAGTTCAAAACAAGCTCTGGGACTTGAAAATAAAGCCGGATAAGCCTTTCAAGGCTGCCTGTTGTTCTTTCCGGACAGCAGTGCGCCTGCGCGGGAATGACGCCGGTTTTACGTTTGTGTTGGCACATCAGGTTTTGCAAAAGCCCCAGGCTGCCTGAAAAACATTCCATTAAACCCCATAGCGAAAGAACCCTCTTATGAGCACTGTTGCCGCCACCCATTCCGAAGTCGATGCCAATATCAAGGCCGGTATTCTGGCCGAAGCCCTGCCCTATATCCGCCGTTTTTCCGGCAGCATTGTGGTGATCAAATACGGCGGCAACGCCATGATAGACCCGGCATTAAAAGAAGGCTTTGCCAAAGACGTGGTATTGCTGAAACTGGTGGGCATCCACCCCGTGGTGGTGCACGGCGGCGGCCCGCAAATCAACGACCTCCTGCAACGTGTGGGCAAGGAAGGCGAATTTGTGCAGGGCATGCGCGTGACCGACAGCGAAACCATGGACATTGTGGAAATGGTGCTCGGCGGCCACGTCAATAAAGAAATCACCTCGCTGCTCAACCAGCATGGCGGCAAGGCCGTGGGCATCAGCGGCCGCGACGGCCATTTTATCCGCGCCAAAAAACTGTTTATCAACACGCCGGAGCGCAACGGCGTCGACATCGGCCAAGTCGGCCAGGTGGAAAGCATTGATGTCGGCCTGATCCGCAACATCATCAAAGACGGCTATATCCCGGTGGTAGCGCCCATCGGCGTCGGCCGCCAGGGCGAAGCCTTCAATATCAATGCCGATTTGGTGGCGGGCAAACTGGCCGAAGCCCTGGATGCGGAAAAACTGGTGATGATGACCAATATCACCGGCGTACTCGACAAAGAAGGCCGCCTGCTCACCAACCTCACCCCGCAAAACATCGACGACCTGGTGGCCGACGGCACCCTGCACGGCGGCATGCTGCCCAAAATCAGCTCGGCACTGGATGCGGCGGTCAACGGCGTGAAAGCCATCCACATCATCGACGGCCGCGTACCCCACGCCCTGCTCTTGGAAATCTTTACCGACAGCGGCGTCGGCTCCATGATTTTGGGACAGGAGGTGTAAACAATACTGCCGCCTAAATCAAAAGGCTGCCTGAAACATTTTCAGGCAGCCTTTTATACGAAAACCAACAAGAATTATACCCATTCAGAAAAATAAGATAACAAAGCGGCTTGCTGCCTTGTCTCGTTCTGATTTTATTCGACTATATTTTTATGGATTGGTATTAAGCTTTATCCAGCTTAAACGCCTTGTGCAGCACGCGGGTGGCCAGTTCCATGTATTTTTCGTCAATCAGCACCGATACCTTGATTTCGGAAGTGGAAATCATTTGGATATTGATGCCTTCTTCCGCCAAAGTGCGGAACATGGTGGAAGCCACGCCCACATGGGAGCGCATGCCCAGGCCGACGATGGAGACTTTGCA
>NZ_JALJZY010000024.1 GCF_024171525.1 Neisseriaceae bacterium HSC-16F19 | reverse complement strand
CTGCTACACCACCTAGTGTAACTGCTACACCACCTAGTGTAACTGCTACACCACCTAGTGTAACTGCTACACCACCTAGTGTAACTGCTACACCAGGGGGTGGTGTAACTGCTACACCCGAACCAGTCAATAAAAACCAGTCAATGAATCAGTCAATGAACCAATACAGTGACGCACACGCTGGCGCGTCTGCGCCTGATTGCACTGCCGAACAGACCAAACCTGCCAAGCCGAAAAAACGGCAGCCGTCGGCGGCGGCTTTGGAACTGGCCGCATACAACCTGCTGGCAGACCGGGGCATAGACGGGCAGCTGGCTGCGGACTACATGGCTTTGCGCAATCTGCACAAGGCGCCGCTGACGAAAACGGCTTTGGCGGGGATTGAGCGGGAGGCGAACAGTGCGGGGTTGTCGTTGACGCAGGCGATTACGGTTTGCTGTGAACGGGGCTGGCGTGGTTTCAAGGCGGAATGGCTGTTGCGTGATGCTGACCATCATCCGCCGGGAGGATCCAAGCCGCCGCGTCAAAATTCGATTAACCGCATTCCGCAACACACGAACGGCGGGGTGCATTTGGCCAAGGATATTTTGTGATGCAGAGCATTGGTTCGGTTTTGAATGATTTGTTTACGCCGCTTTCCACGGCGGAAAAACATTGCGAGAAGCACGGCATCGACTACACGGAGCAGGTATTCAAGCGCTTTACCCGCGGCTGTCCGCAGTGTGCGGCTGAGGCGGAAGAGGCGCGCAAGCTGGATGAGGCGGAAAAGCGCAAGTTGGCTGAGCGTGAGTGGTATCAGAAACAAATTGCCGAGCGGATCGGCGATTCACGTATTCCGCTGCGCTTCCGGGAAAAAACCGTGGGCGGCTACCGGGTGGAGAACGAGCAGCAGCGTTACATCGTGGAGCGGGTGAAAGCCTATGCCACGGAGTTTAACGACGGCAGTCACTCAGGCCGCTGCATGACCTTCCTGGGCAATGCGGGCACGGGCAAAACGCATTTGGCCTGCGCCATTGGCCGCCATGTAATCCGCAATTGCAACGGCGTGGCGCGTTTTACCAGTGTGGCGGAGATTAACCGCTTGGTGCGTGAGGCCAAGAGCTTTGAGAGCGAGTACACGGAAACGGATGTGATCGAGGCTTTCGGCGGTTATGACTTGCTGATCATCGACGAGGTGGGCGTGCAGAGCGGCACGGAAGCGGAGAGCCGGGCCTTGTTCGATGTGTTCAACGAGCGTTACCAGAACCTGAAACCGACGGTGCTGATTTCCAATCTGGACGCGGACGGTTTCAAGGCGGCGGTGGGTGATCGTATTGCCGACCGGGTGAAGGAGGACGGCGGCGAGGTGTTGGTGTTTGATTGGGGCAGCAGCCGTGGTTAATACCTGTCTGCACTGCGAGCACTGGCAATTCTCCGAAACCAACCAAGCGGGCGAGCGTGTGCCGGGCTGGATGATACGCCACGGTATGGCCTCATGCGCTCAAGGTCTGCCGTGGGAGGCGCTGCCGGGGCGCAATGTGTGCGGTAACGGTCAATTTTCGGGGCTGCCTGCAAGCGATGTACAAAAGCGGGTGGCGTGGCTGGAGGCTAAGGCCCATGGCTAAGCGCAAGTGCAAGGTGTGCGGTGTGGTGTTTGAGAAGCTGCGGCCTTTGCAGTTTGTCTGCTCTCCGGCCTGTGGTGCGGAATACGCCAAGGCGCAGCGGGCAAAGCAGGCGGCGAAGGCCAAGCGGGAGGCGAAGGCCAAGGAGCGGGTGAAAACACTGGCGCTGCGGCGCAAGCTGGAAACGGTGCCGGAATTGACGAAGAAGGCACAGGCGGCGTTTAACCGCTATATCCGCTTGAGAGATGCGGGCAAGCCGTGCATCAGTTGCGGCGCTGCGTGGAAGGATAATTTTCAAGCCTGCCATTATGTGCCTGCCGGACGTAGCAGCAAGCTGCGGTTTGACGAAGATAACGTACATGGCGGTTGCGTGCGCTGCAATTTATACGAAAGCGGAAACTTGAGAGGCTACCGTATCGGTTTGATCCACCGCATAGGTGAAAAGCGTGTGATCGAAATGGAAACGGATTACGAGGTCAAGCGGTGGGGCAAGGAAGAGCTGCGCGAACTGGCGGCCTTGTACCGCAAAAAAGCACGGGAGCTTGAGCGTGGATAAATTCAAACGCTTTGTGACGGCGCACAACAAACGCGATGTGATGCGCCTGGCGTGGGACAGGGTGGGCGAGCTTTTGGCCTGTAACGATTCAGTGTGTATCGAGGTGCGGGAAAAAACGCGCACGGACGATCAGAATGCCAAGCTGCACGCGATGCTGGGTGATATTGCCAAGCAGAAAACATTCAACGGGCGCAAGCTGAGTATAGACCAGTGGAAAATGGTTTTTGTATCCGGCCACAAAATCGCTACGGGCGAACAGGCGGAAATGGCCATCGGTCTTGAGGGCGAGGTGATTAATCTGCGCGAGAGCACGGCCAAGATGAGCGTGCGCCGCTTGGCCAGCCTGATTGAGTATGTGGACGCATGGGCGGCAGATAACGGGGTGGTTTTCAAACAAAGGGGGGATGGATGTACCAAAACGTAGACGAGGCATTGCGGGATGCCTACCGCTTGGCCGGCTTGCGCATCGAGCCGCAGAACAACACGCAGCAAATCTGCCGCTGGATGCTGCACCGGGGTGTGTCGGGTGGCGGCAGCGGCATGACGCAGCACGACTGGCACGCCAACGGTGCCATGCTGCGGGCGAGGGTGGAGCGCATACTGCCCTTGGCCGAACTGGCGGCGGTGGAAGCGCAATACGGCGCCAATCTGTCGCGGGTGGTGGATTTGACGGCCTGTATCACGGCACAGCATCCGCAGCTGGATGCGCTGCTGTGCGATGCCTTGGTGGCGCATGTGCTCACAGGAAGGCCGAAGCAGACGGAGATACAGGACCGCTCCGACCTGAGCAAAGGGGCGCTGTACCGCAGCCGTAAGCTCGTTTCAGGCAGCCTGGCCGCGCTGTTGGACAATGCGGTAATGCGTTTGGAGCCGGAGTTTGTGGCGGCTGGAATTATTTTGAAAGAGGAGGTGTTGGTATGAAGGCGATAGGCCCTGTTTCGGTTGTCGCAAGCAAAGGCGGGGTTACCCTTACTTGCGATACCTTGGTGGTAGAGAGCGTTACTTCGTCTCAATCGGTTTCGACAACAGACGGTAATCCTCAACAAAATAGTGGGCACGAGGAAGAACCACGGGAGAATGGCAGCGGGGGCAAGCCAGGTCGCTGACAGATATTTGCGTGTTCATCGAAACATTTTGCGGCCAGTCAATTTGAAACGATATTTGGTGCCCACACGGGCATGTATGGTCGGCAGTGGCTCTAACGTATTGTTGTGCGGATAATACGTTAGAATCCTTATCAATTTTGATTAAAGCCATGACTATTCCTCACGATAAGGGTTGATAGGGGCTTAACTGTACCATGCCGGAATTTGTGGGTGCGGGTGTGGTGGTGAGGGCTTGACGGGGCTGGGGAATTTTGATAAAAATATGCTATCTTCTGGAAGAAACTGCGCAATGGCGGTTTCTTCCTTTTGTTTTCAGGCTGCCTGCGGGCGGCCTTTTGTGTTTTCGGAGACTTGATATGGGTGTGAAGAAAACCGCCCGTGTCGGGCGGCCGAGTAAATACACACAAGAATTGGCAGATAAGATTTGCCGCCTGATTGCAGAAGGTATGAGCTTACGGGCCATTTGTGAAGACAGCACGATGCCGCATCGTGACACCGTAGCCAGTTGGTTATGCGAAAAGCCTGATTTTTCCGACCAATACGCCCGCGCGCGGGAAGACCAGGCAGACTTCTACACCGATCAGATTATCGAAATTGCCGATACGGTAGAGCCGGATGCCGCATCGGTGGCCAAAGCCAAGTTACAGATTGACGCGCGCAAGTGGAAGGCGTCCAAGCTGGCGCCGAAGAAGTACGGCGACAAGGTGGAGCAGGTATTGTCCGGTACGGTGGCGGTAGAGGCACGGCCTTTCAGCAGTATTTTTGAAAGCGATGATTAGCAAGCATTTCCGCCCCTTTGCGCAGCCTGCCCGTTACAAGGTGGCTTATGGCGGCCGGGGCAGCGGTAAATCATGGGCGTTTGCAGAAATGTCCGTGGAGGTGGCGCGGCGGGTGAAAACCACGGTGGTGTGTGTGCGCGAGCTGCAACTGAGTATCAGCGATTCCGTGCACAAGCTGATTGCCAATACCATCGAGCGTTTGGGCTATGCCGGTGAGTTCGATATTCTGAAATCGACCATCGTCCATAAAGGCACGGGCACCAATTTTATTTTCTTCGGCATCAAGAACGACCCCAAGAAAATGAAATCGCTGGAAGGCGCCGGGGTGTGCTGGGTGGAAGAGGCGGAGAGCATTACCGCCGATATGTGGGACACACTGATACCCACCATCCGCACACCCGGCTCGGAAATCTGGATTTCCTACAACCCGAAAAACATACTCGATGCCACCCATCAGCGTTTTGTCATCCACGAGCCGCATAACGCGGTGGTGATTAAAGCCAACTGGAACCACAACCCGAACTTCCCCGAAGTGCTGCGGCAGGAAATGGAAGACTGCAAGGTGCGGGATTACGACCTGTACCGGCATATCTGGGAAGGCGAGCCGGTGGCCGACAGCGAGCTGGCCATTATCAAGCCCGTGTGGATTGAAGCTGCGGTGGATGCCCATATCAAATTAGGCTTTCAGGCAGCCGGACAGCGCATTTTGGGCTTTGACGTGGCCGATGAAGGCGATGATGCCAATGCCACGGTATTGCGCCACGGTTCGCTGGTGTCGGATATGCAGCAATGGCGCGGCCAAGACGTGATTTATTCCGCCGACAAGGTGTATCTGTATGCCCAAGACGCAGCCATAGACCGCATTGTTTACGACAATATCGGTGTGGGTGCGGGTGTGAAAGCGCAATTTCGGCGTAAAAGCGGCCGTGTGCAGACCCTCGGTTTTAATGCCGGCGGCGCGGTGTACAAGCCCGACAATCTCTACACCGAGGGCAAGAAGAACAAGGATATGTTTGCCAACATCAAGGCGCAGGCCTGGTGGATGGTGCGCGACCGTTTTTACAAGACATGGCGCGCGGTCAAACATGGCGATGTCTATCCCGAAACCGAACTGATCAGCCTTTCAGGCAGCCTGCCCGATTTGGATTACCTCAAGGCCGAATTGAGCCGTCCGCAGGTGGATTACGACCAAAACGGCAAGGTTAAAGCCGAAAGTAAGAAAGACATGAAAAAGCGCGGCATTCCCAGCCCCAACCGGGCAGACGCGCTGATTATGGCCTTTGCCCCGGTACAGGGCGGCCTCAACATCAACCCCAAGGTATTGAACGGACTATGAGCAAAAAGCACAAACGCAAGCTGAACGGCAAAGCCCTGCGCCGCGCCGTCAGCCGTATGGATGCGCCTGCCGGTCCGCCGATATACGGACTGGGTGCGCCCGAACTGCCGCCCGGTGTGCGGCCCAAAAACAGCATCGCCATGGACCACAGCCCCTTAGGAAACTTTGGGGCTGATTGTTTTTTCGGCACCGGCTTTGCCGGTTATCCCCGCCTGGCCGAACTGGCGCAGATTGCGGAATACCGCAGCGTGACCGAAACCACCGCCAACGAAATGACGCGCCAGTGGATTGAAATCAAATCCGTGGGCGAAGAAGACAACAGCGAAACCATCAAGGCGATTGAGGAATGCTACGAGCGCCTGAATGTGCGCGATATTTTCCGCAAGGCCATTGAGACCGACGGCTTTTTCGGCCGCGGGCAAATCATCGTCCACATCAAAGGCCATGACGGCCACAAACTGGCCAATCCGCTGCTGTTGACGGAAAAAACCATCGCCAAAGGCTGCCTGAAAGGGCTGACCTCAATTGAGCCCATGTGGAGTACCCCGGCGGTGTACAACGCCACCGACCCCACGGCCCCCGATTTCTACAAACCCAAATCATGGTATGTGATGGGGCAGGAAATCCACGCCAGCCGCCTGTTTACCCTGATTGCGCGGCCCGTACCCGATATGCTCAAGGCCGCCTACAACTTCGGCGGCGTCAGCATGAGCCAGCTGATGATGCCCTATGTGGAACGCTGGCTGCGTACCGTGGATTCCGTGAGCGATTTGCTGCACAGCTTTTCGCTCTCCGGCATCAAAACCGATATGAGCGCCGTGCTGGCCGGTGGCTGCGACGATGTGAGCGTGCAGCTGCGGGCCGAGATGTACAACCGCCTGCGCGACAACCGCGGCCTGATGTTGTTGGACAAAGACATGGAAGAATTCTTCCAGTTCAACACGCCCTTATCCGGTCTCGATACCCTGCTGGCGCAGGCACAGGAGCAGATGGCCGCACCCAGCCATACGCCCCTGGTCAAACTCTTGGGCATCACCCCCAGCGGTCTTAATGCCAGCAGCGAGGGCGAGATAGCCGTGTATTACGACTATATCCGCGCCATGCAGGAAAACATCCTGCGCGACCCCTTGGACAAGCTGTTGAAGCTGGTACAGCTGCACCTGTTCGGTACAGTGAACGATGCCATTACCTTCGACTTCCGACCGCTGGCACAGATGGACGAGAGCGATTTGGCCGCCATCCGCAAATCCGATTCCGACCGCGATGTCGCCTATATTCAGGCGGGTGTGGTGAGTGCCGAAGAAGTGCGCAACCGCCTGGCCAGCGAGCCGGACAGCGGTTACAGCGGCATAGACGTGGAAGACGTGCCGGAAATGCCGGATGACGGTTTTTCAGGCAGCCTGAACGATGACGCGGAGGACGACCCCGACCCAAAGCCTGAACCCGCCCAGGATGCCGAATGGGACGAAAGCAAGCATCCCCGGGCGGAGAACGGGCAGTTTGGCAGCGGCGGAACGAAGCAGGAAGCGGAGGCCGCAGCAGCCAAGCAGACTGTTGTTTCCGTTAAAGGGGATGAGCTGGGCAGCTGGAGCAGCATGAAAGAGCTGCGGGATAAGGCCAAGAATTATGCCAGAGAGCATTTCGCTGGCGATAAGTTCAAAGACAGGCCTATTACCAATCACAGTACCGGCAACAAGATATTTGTTTCTATGAGTGGGGTTAAACACACCATTGCAAATGGAAATATCGATTTGGTAAAAACTGTTGTGGCCATCCCGGGAATGCTGAGTACTGCGCGCCTATTAAAAACAGAGCCGCCTAAAGACGGGGATAAGAACATATTGGAGGTTGAAAAATATACGGTAACGGTCAAGATTGCGGATGAGCCGCGAAAGATGTTGATTACTGTGAAGCATCACACCGACGGCCGCCGCTATTACGATCACGGCTTTTGGGCGAAGGGGAAAGAAGAAAAAGGGAAAGGCAGCGTTTAAACTACGGTATATCGCCAGTTACCGGGACTGGGTTATTGAACCGCCGCTGCCTTCGGTGAAATTCTACCTCTGTGCTGCGTATGTTTCAACAACATCACGGAAAAAGCCCCTGATCCGGTACCTCTGGGATAGCTTGGATACCAAGCATTTAACCCAGCCTGCAAATCAAGGGCTTTGGTTGTATTCTATCATGATGAAAGATGACTGGAAAAGGCAGCGTTTAAGAACGGTATATCGCCAGTTACCAGGACTGGGTTATTGAACCGCCGCTGCCTTCGCGGAAATTTTACCCCCACACGGTATCTGTTTCAATGTGCCATACATAAAAAAAAACGGTGTTTGTCTGTTGCGCCTCCCTGCTGAAAAGCCGGCACCTCGCAACGTTCAACAAACACCGTTAATACGTATTCTACGCTCAAATCCGGTATAGAAAAACCCACCGGGGGCATACTGCAAAAGCCGTACTGCCAAACGCCCGAAGCGTGCCGGTGGGATGGCATATATACTACACCCAAACCTCAAGACTGAAAAAGCGAAAACCCCGGAAGCCGCAAACTTTCGGGGTTTTCTGTATTCAAACTTTGCAACAGAAAGATTGAACATTGCATGAAGTATAACAAAACCAAAATGGAGTTGCATCCCAAGGAGGGCATGAAATTGGAAATGTACGCCAGTCCTTTTATTCGGGCATGTATCGGCATTGCCATATTGCTGATTTCCATCGGCCTGTTGGCACTGATGGTGACACCTTTGGTGAGCACGTTGAAATAAACCATGAAACCCCAGCCTAACGAAATCCTGCTCAAAGCCATACACCCCAATTTGGGCGTAGAAGCGGCCTACCGCAAAAGCCTGAAACGCCTGCTGCGCGATATGCGCCGCGATGTGGATGCCATGCTGGCACAGCACTACCCGCAAGGCTTGGCACAAGACGGCATTGCCGACGGCCTGCAA
This sequence comes from Neisseriaceae bacterium HSC-16F19, assembly GCF_024171525.1. Taxonomy (GTDB): domain Bacteria; phylum Pseudomonadota; class Gammaproteobacteria; order Burkholderiales; family Neisseriaceae; genus JALJZY01. The sequence continues at coordinate 21,026 of NZ_JALJZY010000024.1, read as the reverse complement.
GCGGCCCTGTCGCGGCTGATCCGCCTGTGGCTGGCGCGTTTGGACAAGCTGGCACCGCACATCGCCGAAACCTTTGCCACACAGTCCATGCGCCACACAGACCGCGCTTTTCAGGCAGCCTTGCGCGATGCCGGGTTTACCGTGCGTTTCCGCCACACCACCGCCACACAAACCGCATTTGAGGCGGCATTGGGCGGCAATGTGGGGCTGATACGCTCCATCGGCCAGCAATACCTGAGCCGCGTGGAAAACAGCGTCTGGCGCAGTGTGAATGCCGGTTACGACATGGGGCGTCTGGCGCAGGAGCTGCGCCGCGATTTCGGCATCAGCCAGCGCCGCGCCGCCTTTATCGCCCGCGACCAAACCAATAAGGCCAAAGCCGCTATAGAGAAAGCCCGGCGGCAGGAAATGGGCATTACCGAGGCCATATGGCTGCACTCCCATGCCGGGAAAGAGCCGCGCCCCAGCCATGTTGCTGCCAACGGCAAGCGCTTTGAAGTGGCCAAAGGCATGTATCTGGACGGCAAATGGGTGCAGCCGGGGGAGGAGATCAATTGCAGGTGTGCGAGCAGGTCAGTGCTGAAAGGCTGGGGCACATAAACAAAGAGGTACGCAAGATGTTTGAAATAATTGACCAATCCAAAAACGTGCGCCGTTTACTGTATGCGGTTTTGTTGCTGATTGCTTATTGGCGGCTGCCTGAAATACTGGCGGTAGTGTTCAAACAGGCTGCCTGAAAAGAAAAGCAGCAAATAACTACTCTTCCACGGCCATTACTGAAGACAGTACCCGGATACCAGATTCATTATTTGCTGCTAAAGAAACCGGGCAGCACCTCCTACACAGACGACAGTCAGAAGACTATCCGCGTTCTGGAACGGCTGCCCGATGGAAATCTTACTCCTGCCACCGAACCGGCGCAAGAAAGAAAAGCAGGAAACGCACCTGCAAGAATTGAAACTGCTAAGGATAGCAGCCAAGCGGCGGGTTTGTTTCCTGCTGAAGGAAATATTACGCTTACTTCAGATGCAGCGCAAGAGAAATATGAGCTGCTGCGTATCCTGCGCATTGTGGATGCCAAAGGCCAAGATGTAACAGACAGTTACAATGAAAAATCCCCTGCGGCTCAATGGGTTGACTCGACTGTTCAAGCTGATGGGCTTGACCCGACTTCAATCCGCTCCGCAGGGGATATACGCAGTCTAGCAAAGACCGTAGAGCAATACAATATGAAACACAAGGAAAAACACCCCTTAGCCCAAGACCGCAGCGCCCGTACCTATGACAAGGACGGGCGTTTGCATGTGGCGGTGTCCAATATCAGCAAAGCCGTGGTCAATCCCTACTACGGGAGCGAAATCCCCGGTTGTAGCGAATTGGGATTGCAGGCCGACAAGGTGTATTACCTGCTGCGCCACCCGGACGAGCTGGCCCGTGCCGCCGACAGTTTCCGCAATCTGCCCCTGCTGAGCCGTCATATTCCGGTATCGGCAGACGACCCGCAGAAAGATGTGGTGGTGGGCAGTACCGGCTCCGATGTGGTGTTTGCCGACGGCTACCTGAAATGCTCGCTGTCGGTGTGGGACGCGGAAGCGATTGCAGGCATAGAGAGTGGCGAGCAGATGGAATTGTCCAGTGCCTACCACTACACCCCGGACATGACGCCGGGGGAATTTGACGGCCGACATTACGACGGCGTAATGCGGGATATTGTCGGTAACCATGTTGCCCTTGTCGATGTGGGTCGGGCGGGGCGCGATGTAGTAGTAAGCGATGCAGACCCATTCACAGAAAGGACAGTTATGAAAAAACTGAATCACAGCGCCAAGCGGCGCATTCAGGCAGCCTTGGCCGTGGCGCAAGCCAAACTGGCACAAGATGCCGAGCTGAGCCCCGGTGAGCTTTTGGAAGTCATCGGTTCTTTAACCCAGGGAGTCGAAACGGCGCAGGATGACGGCGAAAACGTCGAGCAGCCTACCGAGACTGTCGGTTCCGACAGTGAGGAAGAAGAAACCGCCGCAGACGAAGCGCCGGAAGACGAGGCCGAAACCGCAGAGGACGAAGGCGATGCCGATGCGCCCGAAGCCCCTGAAGGCGGTGCCGAAAAACCGGCACAAGACCGCGCCATTTCCCGTGTGGCCATGGATGCGGCCATTCAAAAAGCCGTGGCCGCCGAGCGCAAACGCACACAGGCATTGAGCACGGCCCAGCGCGAAGTTGCCCATCTGGTGGGCGAAGTCGCCATGGACAGCGCCGAAGACGTTTACCGCTTTGCCCTGGAGCAAAACGGCGTAGACGTGGGTGGCGTACATCCGTCTGCCTACCGCGCCATGGTGGGCATGTTGAACAAACCCAAGGCCGTTGCCATGGACGGTGCCGACAGCGGCGCATCCCGGCAGTTCCCCGGTCTGAAACGTATTCGAAAGGGCTAAACCATGCCGTTCCAAACTACTGTAAAAAACCACCAAGCCCCCGCCGTTGCCGGGGATTTTGCATCCGCCAACCCCAATGCTTCCATGCTCGCCGGTGAAGGCCGCCTGATTTCGGGCGATGACGGTGTGACCGTAGGCGTATTTGCCTGGGCCGATGCCGAGGGCAAAGTAAGCAATGCCAAAGGTTCCGGTGGCCGTATCGGCTTCGTACACCGCGAAATGCAGGCCAGCATTACCGGCTACCTGCAAGAGCACGGCAACCGGATTCTGCCCGGCCACATCATCACCTTGGCGGTGGCAGGCGATTTCTGGGCGCATTTTGCCGACGGTGCCGACATCGGCCAGACCGTGTTTGCCAACGATACCGACGGCACACTGAAAGCATCGTCTGCCGCCAGTGAAGCCGGACACACCGCCACCCGCTTTAAAGTGGCCTCCAAAGCCGAAGCGGGCGAATTGGCCAAAATCACCACATGGGAGTAAACCGTATGAACCACACCTTTAACCAGCTCGCACAAGATGCGGGCATTGTTTTTATGGGCGGCGGCAAAAAGCTGCTGACCGATGATGTCCGCGCCGCCCTGGCGATGGACGCACAGCCCGGCCTGACCACCGTCGGTAACAGCGGTATTCCCGCCTGGATGCTGACCTATGTCGACCCGAAACTGATTGAAGTGGCCCTGCAACCGATGAAGGCCGCCGAAATCTTCGGCGAGGTGAAAAAAGGCGATTGGACCAGCGAAACCGCCATGTTCATGATGGTAGAGCCCACCGGTGAAGTATCCACCTACGGCGACTACAACAACAACGGCGTATCCGGTGCCAACGTCAACTTCCCGCAACGCCAGAGCTACCATTACCAAGTGTTTACCCGCTGGGGCGAACGCGAAGTAGCGCGTGCCGGTGAAGCCAAAATCGACTATGTAAACCGCGTCAATCAGGCCAGCGTAAATGCCCTGAACCGTTTTCAGAACAAATCCTACCTCTACGGTATCGAAGGTCTGCAAAACTACGGCATCCTGAACGACCCCAGTCTGCCGCCCGCATCCGCAGCTGCGCAGACATGGGCCGCCGCCAGCGGCGAAGAAGTGTACGAATCCATCCGCGTGCTGTTCCAAAAACTCTTGGCGCAGACCGGCGGCCTGATCGACATGAACACCGCTTTGCTGTTGGTATGCTCGCCCACCGCCAGCGTGGAACTGACCAAAACCAACCAGTACAACGTCAACGTGTACGACCAGCTGAAAAAGAACTTCCCCAATCTGCGCATCGAAACCGTGCCGGAATACTCTGCCGCCAGCGGCGAAGTGGTGCAGCTGATTGTGGAAGAGCTGGACGGCCAGCGCACACTGGAGCTGGGCTTTACCGAAAAACTGCGCGCGCACAATATGGTGCTCAAAGCCTCTTCCATCGAGCAGAAGAAGTCGCAAGGCACTTGGGGCGCCATCATCTACCGCCCCTTCTGTATCGCACAGATGACGGTAAGCTGAGGCTGCCTGAAAAGCAAAACCCCGTGAAGCGGACAACTTCACGGGGTTTCTTCATTAACTTAGAATGAGTAAGTCAATGGATACAAGAAAGTATAGCAAAACCAAAGTGATTTTGCATCCTTTGAAAGGTTTGGTTATGGAAATCTATGCAAGCCCGTTTATCCGCTTTGCAGTGGGGGCATCCCTGTTGATGCTTTCATTTGGCGCGATGGTATTTATGCTGGCTTCGGCTTTGAAGTAGGCTGAAAGAATCGCGATTGGTTCCGCAGGGATTTTACTTTCCCGCCAGCGCCACCAGCGCCGCTTTCAATACCGCTGTCTGGCTTTCGCCGCGCTCTGCGGCCAAGCGTTCCAGTAGGGCAACCGTTTCCGGGTCAAGGTTGAACTTTTTCTGCACGATGCCGTGTTTTTCAAAATAAGCCTTGCTGCGTTCGGCTTGCGATTGCGCCATGATTTTTTCCTTGATTTTTGCAAAAAGGTTTTGTAAGATTGAGGAACTGGGGCAGCGGCTGCTACCGCCACCCCATCTTTCAGGTTTTTAGTAAGCCGCTTCGCTTACCAACAGCAAAACCAGAAAGACAATGATTTGAATAATGAGCCTATTCATTTCATTTTCCTCTGTGAGTGCCCATCGGAAACGGTGGGCATTTCCGTTTGTTGAACCACTCAACAGGGGTAATTGTATGGTACTATACAATCAAAGTCAAGCCCTTTTGATGAAAATATTTTGCCTTTCAGGTAGCCTCAATCCGCACCAAGCGGATTTTTTATGCTTGCGAGAAATGAAGAGTTTGGGTATATTGGAGTTTCCTAACAAAACTTACAGCAGATAACCGCGCCTGCTGCGCGATTTTTTGCATCTATATCCCCTAATTCTCCGATCTGCCCGCTCTCTCTCCTGTGGCAAGATTTCAAGTTTATGGGGGTGCGAGTACCGGCAACGGCTCGGACGCTACTGTAAGTGCGTTAGGACACCCCCGCCTATTTCGGCGGTTCCTAAAATCCTTTTAACTTACAGGAGTTCAGAAATGAACGCGATTCAAATTTCCAGTATTACTATCCATCAATCAGATAACCTTTACAGCCTGAATGATCTGCACCGCGCTAGCGGTGGTGAAAAGCGCCACGAATTAACCAACTGGCTTAAATTGCAGCAAACCAATGAATTAATTGAAGAACTTTCCAAACCTGAAATTTCAGGTTTGAATGAAAATCAACAGGTTATCAAAGTAATTCGCGGTGGGAAAAACCGTGGCACCTATGCTTGCAAAGAACTTGTCTACGCCTACGCTACTTGGATTAGCGCAAAGTTCTTTTTACAGGTTATCCGCACATTTGACGCGGTTGTTTCAGGCTACCTGAAACCGCAAAAACCGCGCAAAGCCCTACCCGGCCTGACTGCCGAACAGCAAACCGAAGTGAAAGCCCTGCATAATCTGCTGGTGCAGTCCGTACCCTTTGAGAAGCAGAAAGGCTTGGCGATTACGCTGTGGAGCGCCGTCAAAGCGAAATTCAAAGTGGGCTACAAAGACGTGCCTGCCGAACAGTTCCCCGAAGTCCTCAGCCTGATGGCGCGTGTGGCGGTGGAAAAAGGCGCACAATACCGCGAAGCCGCCCCCCTCGAATTGGAAACCGTGCCCAAGCTGTTCGCGCAGCAGGCCAATATTCCTTTCGACCTTGAACGCAACGAAACCTATATGGTTACCGTGCGCGGCGGCAAAATCTACCGCCACGCCATTGCTTATATGACTATGCCGCACTGGGATGCGCAAATTCCCTGTTTGGCACACCGATAAACTCTTTTCAGCCAGCCCCGCACAAGCGGGGCTTTTTTATTCAAAGCAAAACCCCGCGAAGCGGCGAACTTCACGGGGTTTCTGTATCTAAACCTTAGCAGGATTAAGGATTAAATCATGAAACAAAGTTTAGCCGATATTCCGGCGGCAATCAAGGAATGTGTTATGGGAATGTCTGCATGGCGTTTGTTGGCGACCTATCTTTTTGTATTGCTGTGCCTGTTGATTTGGAAGCCGGAAATTCTGCAAATCGTAGCCGGATTGTTCGGCTGCAAGGCTGCCTGAAAGAATAAGCGGCCAATGCGCAGACATCTGCGTTGATGGCCGCTTTGAGTTACCTGCCTTGCGGCAGGTTTTTTGTGTCCGTGTTGTGCGGATTTATTACCCGCAAGGAGCAATGATGTCTAAAAACACTGTTACCGTCGGCTGCAAACTGCCCAACGGTTTGGTATTGGAAGTGGGCGGCCGTGCCGTCACCCTCAACGGCGCCAACAGCGCACACCTTATCGGCGGCCACGGCATCACCCATGATGTCGATGCCGAACTGTGGGCCGCATGGCTGGAGCGCCACCGCGACCGCGCCATGGTCAAAAACGGCTTTGTGTTCGCCCATGACAAAACCGCCGACACCAAAGCCGAGGCCAAAGACAAGAGCCGCAACAAAACCAAGCTCGAACCGCTGTCGCCCGATGCCAAAGAAAACGGCGTGGCCACCGCAGACGAGTAAGCGCCGTGGATACCGTCCTCTTTGACACCGCCCGTTTCCGCGCCGCCTATCCCGAAGTGCAGGCCGAAAACGCACAGCTGGTCCTGTGGTTCAAACAGGCCGAAAGCCTGCTGGCCAATAACGCTTGCAGCGTGGTGAAAGACCTGGCCGAACGGGAAATGCTGCTGTGGCTTTTGGTGCGCCATTTTGCCGCCCTGGCCGAACGTGCCGCCCAAGGCGGTTTGGTGGGGCGCATAGGCTCCGCCACCGAGGGCAGCGTGTCGGTCAGCGCCGATATGGGTGCCGTACCGGGGTCGGCAGCGTGGTATATGCAGACCCCGTTCGGCGCCACCTACTGGCAGCTGACGGCCAAATACCGTGTTTTCCGTTATGTGCCGGGGTGCCGATATGCGCGGCGGCGATAAATTCCGGCGCCGCCTGCGCGAAATCGCCGCCCAAGCACGCAATACCAAAGTGCGCGTGGGCATTGTCGAACAGGCTACCTACGAAAACGGCCAGAGCGTGGCGCAAGTGGCCTTTTGGAACGAATACGGCACCGCCCATATCCCGCCACGGCCGTTTTTCCGCAACACCATAGCCGAGAACAAAGACGTATGGCCGCAAAAAGCCGCACAGCTGTTGCAGAACAATGATTACGACATTCAGGCTACTTTGGCGCAGATGGGCGAGGGCATACAAGGCGATTTGGTGGAGAGCATCCAGCAATTCACCGACCCGGCCAACGCCGCATCTACCGTCAAGCGCAAAGGCTTTGACAAGCCGCTGATTGATAGCGGCACCCTGTGGCGCAGTATCGGTTATGAAGTGAGCGACGAATGAGCATCAATTGGACACCCCGGCAACAGGCCATTTGGGACAGGGCACAGCGGCTGCTGACGGAGCACTATATCCGCCAGCGGGTACGGCAGGCCATGGATGCGGAATGGGACGAAAGCAAGCACCCGCGCGCGGCCAACGGGCAGTTTGGCAGTGGCGGCCAGTCGGCCATGAAATCGGTAAAAGCGGTATCGAAAGGCAAAACCGATTTAAAAAATCTGTTTCAGACAGCCATCTCCAATAGCAGCGGAAATTCTGTTTATTCTGATTTTGCAACAGTCAGTAAAGAAGCAGCCGATGCTGTCAGAGCTGAGGTAGGACGGGATATAACAGGCTGGGTACACAGTATCGGAGAATCCGATATAAGGCATATCTTGAAGCATCACGGTAATGATAAAACCGAACAGCAAAGAGGCCAACGAGCCGTTACGCAGAAAGATATTGAAAGATTGCCTGAAATTTTGGGTAATTTCGACGATATACAGTATAGCGGCGTAAATGAAGTAGGAAATGAAATTTTTTTGATTCGGAAACAAATCGGTGATGAAGTGTATTGCGCCCAAGAAATATGGGCAGGCCGAAAAAAGATGGTGGTTAAAACCATGTGGATCAAAAGAAAGAAAAAGCCGTAATCTACTTCGGTGCTTACTCTCTATTCCGCGTATGCCAAACGTCCGAAACGTGCCGAAGCCTGAAAACGGCTTTGAGAAGAATTGTACTCTTTCCAATAGGCAATGCCAACAGAAAATCCCGCAACGGTGGTCAAAGTGTGAGTAACGACACAGCAGAGCCTACGCATACTTGCCTACACGTCAGCGTCAGGCATGGGAGCGTTGCGGGATAAGGAATTATAAAGCTACCCATTTGGTATTGCAAAGGAAAAGCATGAACCTAAGAGCCCTAGCCAACAGCATCACCGTGGCGGTCAATCCCAATATGCCCGCCGTGCTGCGCCTCAATGACGGCTACACCACAGACGACAGCGGCCGCCGCAGCGCATCCTTCAGCGATACCCAAGTCACCATCCAGACACAGAGCCTGTCCGCACAGGAGCGTTTGGAGCTGGAAGGCGGCCTGTTGCAGCAGGGGCAGTATCTGAATGTGTATATCACCGGCCAGCTGCACGTATTGCGCCGCATCGAAGGCAAAGGTGCGGAAAAACTGATATTCGCCGCCTACGGTGAAACCGGCCCCACCGAATGGCTGGTCAAATCGCTGGTGGAAAGCTGGCCCGATTGGTGCAAGGTGGTGGTATGGCGACAACATTAAACATCGGTGAGGCCGATATTTACACCGAAGTCCGTGCATTTTTGCGCGGGCTTTTTTCATGCGAGATTATCCGCGGCTACAGCAATAACGTGCCGCTGCCGCAAGCGCCGTTTGTGCTGATGAATATCCTCGGCACGGCGGATGCCGCCACCAACGAGCACGCCTACGACAAAGCCGCAGGCACAGCCGGCGTGGGCCGTGCCACCACCGTGCGCATGCAGCTGGATTTCTACGGCGCAGGCGCAGAAGAGCGCTGCCGGATATTCACCCATTTGTGGCGCGATTTCTACGCCTGCGAACACTTGCAGCAATGCCAGCCGCTGTATACCGATGATGCCCGCTTTATGCCGCTGAGCAATGAAGAAGCGGACTTTGAAGAACGTTGGACAGTGACCGCTTATCTGGCCTACTGCCCGACCGTGACCCACGGACAGGAATATGTCCGTACTTTTGAAATCGAACTTACCCAACTGTAAAAAGGAAACAACATGTTCCAGTCTATTCCCGCAACCCAAATCGTCAGTGTCAATCCTGCGGTGCTCAGTTCCGGCGGCTCGCCGCTGTCCATGAATGCCGTGTTTTTGAGCAAAGACGACAATATCCCCACCGGCCAGCATCTGGCCTTTCCCGATGCTTCCGCCGTGGGCGAGTTTTTCGGCCTGGCATCCGCTGAGTTCAAAGCAGCCCAAGTGTATTTCAAAGGCTTCGACAATTCGCAAATCAAGCCCGGCAATCTGTATTTCTTCCCCTACAACAGCAGCGCCGAAGCCGCCTATCTGCGCGGCGGCAGCGTGAAACGCATGTCTTTGGCCGCACTCAAAGCCCTTTCAGGCAGCCTGAGCGTGTACATCGACGGTGTGGAAAAGACAGACCCGGCCATCAATCTGGAAGAAGCCACCAGCTTCTCCGATGCTGCCAACCGCATTGCTACGGCCATGTCCGTTACCGTACGCTTCGACGAACAATTGCAGGCGTTTGAGATTGAATCCGGCAGCACCGGCACGCAGTCCGAAATCAGCTTTGCCACCGGCACACTGGCCGATGCCCTGAAGCTCACCGAAGCCAAAGGCGCGGTGATTTCCCGCGGCAGCGCCCCGGACAATGCCGCCCATGTCATGGAAGGCGTGCTCAAATCCACGCTCAACTTTGCCACCTTCACCACCGTGTTTGAGCCGGAAATCGAAGACAAGCTGGCACTGGCGCAATGGAGCAATGCCCAAAACAACCGCTTCCTGTATGTGGCCTGGGGCAAGGAAGAAGCCGCCAAACAGACCGGCAATACCAGCTGTTTCGGCGCGCAACTGAAAGAAGCGGCTTACGACGGCACGGCGGCGGTATGGGGCGGTTTGGACAAGGCCGCGTTTGTATGCGGCGCCATCGCTTCCATAGACTTCACCGAAACCCAGGGCCGTATTACTTTGGCCTTCAAGAACCAGTCCGGCTTGGAAGTGGACATTACTGATGCCACGGAAGCCAAGAACTTGGAAGCCAACGGCTACAACTACTACGGCGCTTGGGCCACGGCCAACGACCGATTCCTGTTTATGTACCCCGGCCAGCTGCCGGGCAAATGGAAATGGATAGACGCCTATGTCAACCAAATCCGCTTGAACAGCCAGCTGCAACTGGCGCTGATGACGCTGCTGACTTCCGCACGTTCCATCCCCTACAACCAAGTGGGCATTGCCTTGCAGCGCGCCGCCTGCCAAGACCCGATTAACGAGGCGCTTAATTTCGGCTCCATCCAGCCGGGCGTGCCCCTGAGCGAACAGCAGCGCGCCCTGATCAACAATCAGGCCCGTGTGGATGCGGCCTCCAAAATCGAAAGCACCGGCTATTTCCTGCTGATCCAGAATGCCAGCGCGCAAACCCGCGGCAACCGCGAATCCATGCCCATGAAGCTGTGGTACACCGACGGCGGCAGCGTGCACAACATCAACCTCGGTTCCATCAACGTGCAGTAAGCTTCAGATGACCTGAAAAGCAAAACCCCGCAGGGCTGGCACTCTGCGGGGTTTCTGTATTTAACCTTAGAACGGATAAGGAAAAATCATAGGTGAAGTATAAACGAAAACACAGACTAAAGGTAGGTGGCAAAATGAGCAAACACGGAGCGGACAAAGCGGGTTTGGTGCTGGCTTGGGGAATTGCGCTGTCGGCAGTGATTTCTGCAATAGCCCTATTGGTTTGGGCGTGGAAACAGGCTGCCTGAAAGAGGCCGATGCTTCATAGCCGCGAAGTAAAGCTTATTTCAAATCAACCGGTAATAACCCTAAGGAGGTTTAGATGAATTACGAAGCCCTGGGCCGCTACACGGAGGCGGCAGAGCAATGGCAGGCCCTGTTGTGCAAGCGGGATTTGTATTTGCACAATCTGGGCCGCGCCAGCAGCAGTCTCAACACCGGCTTTGCCAATATGCGCACCGCCGGTGTGCCTTACCGCCCCGACAGCGACATCCTCGACGCACAAACCTGTTTGGACGCGCTGGAGGAAGTCTTGGCCGAAATCTCGACCAAAGAACAGCAGCTTGCCGAATACGCACAGCAATGCGGCAAAGTGCCGCCGACACCCCGTTAACCAACCGGCCCGCCTTGCGCGGGTCTTTTTTCGGAGCATAAAAAATGCAGACCATTTCAGAACGCACCCTCACTTCCGCCAACAGCATTTTGCTGATGCGTGTGAAAGGCTTTAACGACAACTTCGTACAGATTGAAGGCTATGCCGCCGACAATGCTTTTGACTTCGGTCAGGGCAAAATCGGCGAAACCACCATGGGCGTGGACGGCCAGCAATCGGGCGGCTTCACGCCCTATGAGGTGGATTTCAATATCCAGCTGGCGCCCACCAGTATTTCCCGCGATTACTTCGACAAATTCACCAACGACATCCTCACCCATCAGGAAACGCGCATGGTGGAATTTTCCGTGGAAATTCCGGCCGTGAAAAAACGCTATAAAGCCACCGGCTTTTTGGTGGAAATTCCCGGCGGCACCACCGCCAAGAAAGTGTTGGAAGCTTCGACCTACAGCTTCCGCATCGTGGTACAGCCGGAGGAAATCTGATGCTGAAAACCAAAGAAATCACCATAGACAAAGGCCGCGACGCAGGCCGCCGCTTTCTGATTACCGAAATGCCGGTGGCCCGTGCCGATGCCTGGGCCATGAAGGCGCTTTTGGCGCTGGCAGGCAGCGGTTTCAACGTGCCCGACCCGCAGGCGGGCATGTTGGGCATGATCGGCACCACACTGGACGCCTTGGGCAAAGTAGATGCCGATACCGCCATGCCGCTGTTGAACGAGCTGCTCGACTGCGTGCAGATTGTGCCGGACGGCGGCCAGCCGCGGCCCTTGAACCTCGACTTTAACGATGTGTCCGATTTCACCACCTTGTGGCTGTTGCGAAAGGAGGTGTTTGCCCTACACATCGATTTTTTGCACAGCGTGCTTGGCCCGACCTCGGCGTTGGCAGAGGCGGGGGCCGGGCAGGCTACCTGAACCTGAGCAACACCGTAGGCGCGCTGGTTTCCAGCCGCCTGTGCACCCTCTACGAACTGCAAACCCTGTACGGGCTGGAAGACGCCCTGAACATGCTGGAAGTGGTCAACGTGGACAATTACAACCGGAATCAAAACCATGGCCAACGTTATTGACACCCTGTTTCTGGAACTGGGCATAGACACGTCCCGTTTCAGTGCCGAAGCGCGCAATGCGGCGGATACGCTGGAGCGCATGACCGATGCGTTTGAGCGCACAGAGGCGCAGGCAGGCCGCAGCGGCAGAGGTTTGGACCGACAGGCGCGCGCCGGTGCCAATAGCGCCCGCCAAGCCAAAAACCTGACCGAAGCCTTTAGCCGCCTGGCCAAGGGCTTTGCCGCTTTCGGATCTTTGGTGCTGGGTTCCAACGCGTTTGACAAACTCACCATGGAAATCGCCCAGGCCAATACCGAACTGGACAACCTGTCGCGCAATCTGGGCATGAGCCGTCAGGCGCTGGCGCAATGGAGCGGTATGGCGGCCATGGCGGGCGGCAGTGCCGACGGTATGCGCTCTTCGCTGCAAAACCTGAGCATGGGCATTACCCGCCTGACCACCATGGGTGATACCGGCATCGTGCCGTTTTTCAACGCTTTCGGTGTGGCCCTGCTCAATGCCGACGGCAAAGCGCGCGATCTGGACAGCATCATGCTGGATTTGGCCGACCGCTTCAGCACCATGGACCGCGTGCAGGCCTATAACCTCGCCAAGTCTATGGGTTTGGACGAAGGCACCATCAACACCCTGCTCTTGGGCCGTGCCGAAATGGAGCGCATGCTGGCGCTGCAACAGCGTCTCTACCGTTCCGGCGACAAAGAAGTGCGTCTGGCGCGCGAACTGACGCAGGCACGCGGCTATTTGAACCAGCAATGGGGTGCTTTGCGCACCATGCTCGCCGATGCGCTGGCGCCGGTGCTGCTCAAAGTGGTGAAAACCGTCACCGGCTGGGTGGATTTCCTGATGCGCCACGAAAAAACCGTGAAAAACGTGTTTGAAGGCGCAGCCATTGCCATCGGTCTGGTACTGCTGCCGGTGCTGGTCAAAGCCGTGACGGCCATGGCAGCCTTTATCCTGCCGTTCAAAGTGGCCATTGCCGTGGTGGCGGCGCTGGGTGCGGCCTTTATCCTGCTCTACGACGATTACAAGACCTGGGCAGACGGCGGCAAAAGCCTGTTTGACTGGGGCGGCTTTATCAAGTGGATTAAGGGCGCCAACTTCTCGGTGGACAACCTCAAGAAAGCCTTTGTCTATCTCTTGACCGGCTATACCGATTTGGCCTCCGCCTTCAATGCCGCCATCGACTGGCTGCGCCTGAAAGGCTTTATCGACGAAAACGGCGTATCGCTGCGCTCTTTGGCCACCGGTTTTAAAAATCTGGCCAAAGACATTATCGAAATCGTGGCCCCGGCGTTTCAGGATTTGGGCGAAGTATTCCGCTCCTTGTGGAACCGCGATTTTGACCGCGCCACAGAAGCGGCCAAGCGCTTGGTGATGCGGCCGGTGAACTTTATCACCGGAGCGCAACAGGCAGGCTTGGATCGTGCCGCCGGAGCGCTGGACCTCGCCGCAGGCTACACGCCCGGCGCAGCGGGTACCGCCAGTCATGCGGTGGCGGGTAAAGCACCCGGTGCCATTGCGGCGCAAATGATTAAAGATACCAGCCAAGTTGCGGTGCGGGCGTCACAGGAAACCACGCGCGCCGCGCAGCATGCTCTGGAAAAAGCCTTGCCGGGCAGCGCAAGAAAATGTGCCTTGTACGTCAACAATGCTTTGCGCGCACAAGGCATCAAGTCTTACGGACACGGCAAAGACGTGGCCGGTAACCTGTTGCGCAGCAATCAGGGCTTTGAGAAGGTGAAATACGATGCGAATTATCAGCCGCAAGACGGCGATATTATGAGCATCAATCACGGCCGTCACGGTTATGGTCATGTTGCCATCTACAACGCCAAGCTGGGCAAGTGGATTTCCGACTATGTGCAGCACAATACTTTTGGCAATACCGCGGCCACCAATGCAGCCGATTATAAAAAAATCATGGCAGACCCTTCACGCGTGACCATTGCGCGCAAAGGCGGCGCACCGCAAATGGCGCGCACTTCCACCTTGGCGGCAGGCGGCAATATGAACATGAACAATCAGAAGCATATGGGGCAGATGGTGTATCAGTCTTTCCGCAATGCCGGACTGTCCGATGCACAGGCGCGGGTGATGGCGGCGGAAGTCGGCCGTGAAAACGGCTGGCGCGCCGATACCGTTTTTGGCTATCACCAAGACCCGCATAAGGGTGTGAATGTGGGCATGCTGTCTTGGCAAGGCCAGCGCGGCCGTGAGGTGGAAAAAATGCTGCAACGCGAAGGCCATATGGTCAACGGCCAAATCCTGCGCTCCCAAGCGGCCTTGGACGCACAGGCGCGCTTTGCGGTGGCGGAAATGCGCAACAACAGCCACGGCGGTTCGCGCGCGGGTAATGAAGCCATTCAGCGTTTCCTTGCCGACCCGAATATCGATGCCCAAACCGGCATGGATATTATCGGCAAGGACTTTATCCGCTGGCGCATCAACGACCCCAAATACCGCGCCGCAGGTCTGCGCAACCGCAGCCAGTACTTGCGTATGCTGGGCAACACCGCCGAGCCGATTGCCGGGCAGGCCGTGGCCGCCGGAGCGCGTCAGGCGCAAGGCTTTGTACAGCAGGGCGAAGATTTGCGCCATCAAAACATCACCCACAACAACCAGCGTCATGTGGAAGTGGCGATTAACGGCGGCATTCATGTGCAATCATCTGCCAACAGCATAGACGGCACCATGGCCGATGCCGCCAGCGCTGCCCGCGACCATGTGTATCAGCTGGCAACAGGTCTGGTGTAAGGCTGCCTGAAAGGAGCAAAGAATGTGGAACTCAATCGGCATTCCGAATATCCCCAATATTCCGACCAGCGTCAGCGGCGCCGTCATCCAGTTTGGCGGTGCCGCGTTGATTAATGCCGTTTTCGGCAATTATTGGGGCATTTTCGGGCAAAACGGCATCCCTTTGCTGCTGGCCGACAATGTGACCGCCGTGCGTCATGAAAACACGTCTAAAGTGGCCAATGCGCCGGTGGAGCAAGGCTCGTTCGCCAGTTACAACAAAGTGGGCGACCCCTTCAATGTGACCGTGCAAATGACCAAAGGCAGCGGCAGCGTGTTTCAGCGTGGCGCCTTTCTGGCCTTGGTGGAAGGCTTGGCCAAAAGCCATCAGCTGTTTATGGTGATTACCCCGGAAGCGGTGTATCCGAACTGCGCCATTATCGGTTACGACTACGCCCGCGAAGCCTCGGACGGCGCCCGTTTGCTGAAAGTGAACATCCGCCTGACCGAGGTGCGGCAGGTGAAGGTGAAATACACCCAAACCAAGTCCGAGGGCGCACAAGCGCAGGCGGATAACGGCAAGGTGCAGGCCAAGCCGGTGGAAAACGAATCGCTGCTGTCCAAGGCCAAAGGCACCATAGACAAAGGCGTCAATGCCGTGCGCGGAATGCTCGGAGGCGGAGGCTAGCAGTATGTACGAAATCCCATTGAAACCCGTGCCGGTACAGCGCACGGCCACCGAAATCAACGGTGTGTTATTGGAAATCTCATTGATACCGCGTTTGGGCAGACTCTATGCCACCGTATCCGCAGACCGGCGCGTGCTGATACGCGAACGGCTGTGCCGCCACGGCGAGCCCTTGGTACGCGAAGCCTACCGCGGCTTGGCCGGTGAGCTGTACTTTATCGACACTGCCGGGGAAGAAGACCCGGCATGGCCCGAATTGGGCAGCCGTTACCGATTGGTGTACGCATGAGCATTGCCGAAAAAATCATCCGCGTCAGCATCAGGCTAGGGCAGGAAAACGACAGCTGGGACGCCAAAGGCAACGATACGCTGGTGGCCGAAGGTTTGCGCACCTCCTGCCAAATCAACTACGGCAACGGCGCCCTGATGCCCTCGGCCAAAATCAAAATCTACGGCCTTAAGCTGGAAAGCATGATGAAGCTGTTGCGGGTGAAGTGGAATACCGAACAGGCCATGCTCAATCTGGTGCAGGTGGAGGCGGGTACGGCGGATGATATGGCGGTGGTGTATACCGGCAATATCACCTTTGCCTACCCGGAAATGGGCGGTGCGCCGGATGTGTGTCTGGTGATTGAAAGCCATACCGCCGTGCTGTGGCAGCTGAAGCCGGCGGAACCTTTAAGCCATGACGGCGAAGTGGATGTGGCCGCCGCCATCGAAACCGTGTGCAAGCGCATGGGCCGCCGCTTTGAAAACAACGGCGTCAACAAGCGCATCAGCAATCAATATCTGGACGGCACCGAGTTGGAAAAAATCCGCCGCCTCGCCGCCCATGCCGATATCGATGTGTATATCGACAACGAAACCGTGGCCATTGCCGAAAAAGGGCAGCCGCGTGCCATCGATGTGCCGGTACTCAGCCCGAGCACGGGCATGATAGGCTATCCGATACCCGATTTGCAGGGCGTGAAGCTGCGCTGCCTGTACGACAAGGCCCTGCGTTTCGGCGGCCTGATTGAAATTTCAGGCAGCCAAATCGCCCAGTGCAACGGCCGCTGGCGCGTGTTCGGCATCAGCATCGATTTGGAAGCCAAAACGCCCGGCGGCAAATGGTTTGCCGACATCAAAGCGGCCAATGTGGAGGATACGAATGTCAAAATCGCAACATGATTACGCCCATTTCCGCCCGCACGAGGCCCAGGGCGGCAGCGGCGAAATGCGCTTTATCGTGGAAAACATCATCAGCCGCATCCAGACGGTGATGCTGGTACAAATCGTACAGACCCGCAGCGGCGGTCTGGCGCCGGTGGGCTTGGCAGATGTACGCCCCATGGTGGCGCAGCTGGACGGCTCCGGCAATGTCATGCCGCACGGCATTATCCACAACGTGCCGTATTTCCGCCTGCAAGGCGGCAGCAATGCGGTGATTATCGACCCCGAGCCGGGCGATATCGGCATGTGCGGCTTTTGCAGCCGCGACATATCCAGCGTGAAAAACAACAAAACGCCGTCCGCACCGCAAAGCAGACGGCGTTTTGACTGGTCGGACGGCCTGTATTTCGGCGGTTTCCTCAACGGCACGCCGCAGCAATACATTCATTTCAAAGAAAACGGCATCAAGATTTTTTCGCCCGGCGATATCGAAATGGAAGCGCAAAACATCCTGCTGAAGTCTGCGCAGGGTTTCCGCAGCACATCCGCCACCTTTCAGATCAACTCACTGACCACGGCCGAATTTGAAGGCGGTGGCGGCATTCATGCCGACGGCGATGTGGTGGCCGAAACCATCAGCCTGCAACACCACGTCCACCGCCAAGTCACGCGCGGGCCGGATACTTCGGGGGAACCGCAATAATGCACACACTCTATCTGGATCCGCAGTCATGGGATTTGGTTTTGGACAACGGCGGCAATATCGCCATGGCCAAAGACCCGTACAGCAAGGCACAGGATGTGGCCAGCGCCGCACGGCTGTTTGCCGGTGAGCTGTATTACGACACCGAAAAGGGCATTCCCTATTTTGAAGAAACGCTGGGGCGCAAGCAGTCGTTTGCCCTCTACCGTTATCGTCTGGTACAGGCCGCCTTGAGTGTGCCCGGCGTGGCGGGCGCCGATGCCCATATTGAACACAAAGACGGCCGCCTGCTTTCAGGCAGCCTGAAATTCACCGACCAGGACCACAAACAATACGAGGTAGGCCTATGAGCACGCAGGTGCCGAATATCGAAATCACCGCAGCCGGTCTGCGCATTCCTACGGAAACCGAAATCCTCAACGGTGTGCTGGCCGATTTCAACAACGCTTTCGGCGGCAATCTGAACCTGAATTTGGAAACGCCGCAGGGCCAGCTGGCCTCATCCATGGCGGCCATTATTGCCGACAAAAACAATCTGATTGCCGAGCTGGTCAATCAGGTACATCCCGACTACGCAGACGGCATCATGCAGGATGCGGTTGCCAAGATTTATTTCTTGGAACGCAAACAGGCCGCCGATTCGGTGGTGGTGTGCGAATTTGTCGGCTTGGCGGGCACCACCATTCCGCAAGGCTTTATCGTTAAAGATGCTGCGGGCAATGATTGGCGCCTGCAACGGGAAGTGAGCATTCTGGAAAGCGGCAGGGTCAACGGCACATTGGTCTTGCCCGGCCGTGTAGAAGCGCGTGCCGGTACCGTGTCGCAGATGTATCAGACCATCGTCGGCTTGGACCGCGTGAGCAATCCGCAAGATGCCGTGCCCGGGCGCCTGGTGGAAAGTCGTGCCGATTTCCGTGACCGCCGTCAACGCTCGGTGGCCATCAATGCCCACGGCACACCGCAGGCGGTGTACGCCAATGTGTTTGCGCTTGACGGCGTGAGCGATGTGTATGTAGCGGACAATCCCAAAGGAGAGGCGGTGACGGTGGGGGCGAGCAATTACAGCCTAAAACCTCATAGCATCTATGCTGCGGTGGTGGGCGGCGATGATACCGAAATCGCGCAAACCCTGCTGCGCTACGCAGGCAGCGGCTGCGATTTCAACGGCAATACCGAAGTGACGGTGTATGACGACAATTACACCGACCCCAAACCCGCCTATGAAGTCAGCTTTATGCGGCCGCAGCCCTTGCCGGTGTATTTCCGCGTCAAGGTAGAGCGCGGTGCGCCCTTGGGCTATCAGGATGCGGTCAAACAGGCAGTGATTAAGGCTTTCAACGGCGAACAGAAAGCGCGCATCGGTGCCAATATCTACGCCATCCGCTTTGTCACACCCATCGTGCAAAGCGTGCCGCAGGCGCACATCTTGGATGTGGAAATCGGCACATCGGCGGGGAATATGGGTACTACCGTGGCCGTAGGCATAGACCAATTGCCCACCATTGCTGCCGGGAATATCGAGGTGGTGAGCGATGATTAATGTACAAGACACCGTTATCAGCCAATACGCACACAGTCCGGTATTGCTGAACATCATCCGTCATTTCAACGACTGCATAGACCCGAGGGCGGATATAAGGCGCTTTTACGACATGGTGTGGAATGTGGAAACCGCCGAGGGCTTCGGCTTGGATGTATGGGGGCGCATTGTCGGCATCGAGCGTGAAGTGCGTATGCGCGCGGAAGACGAGTTTATCGGCTTTACCGAAGGTTTCACCCCGTTTGACAGCGGCGTATGGAGTACGGGAGACGGCAACGACATCAGTTACCGTCTCGACGATGATGCTTACCGGCGTGTAATTATGCTCAAAGCCATGAGCAATATCATCTATGCCACTGCACCGCACATCAACCAATTGCTGAGGTCCATGTTCGGCAAACGCGGGCGCGCCTATTATGTCAAAAACGGCACCATGGCCGCGCGCTATGTGTTTGAGTTTTTTCTGTTGCCGGTGGAGCGCTCGATTATCCGTCAGAGCGATTTGCTGCCGCGCCCGTGCGGTGTGCTGCTGGATTTTTACGAACCGGAAACCGATGCCACTTTCGGCTTTACCGAAGCCAACCTGACGCCCTTTGGAGAGGGCGTCTTTTTTATGGGAGCTTAATCCATGTCTCAACCGAAATTGTTAACCAAACCTTGGGCGGTGGACGGCCTGAAAAACGAAATTCCGGCCAACCGCAGCACCAGCGTGGCACAGGAAGCCGCCACCTACACCGAAGGCTTCCCCAGCATCACCATGACCCCGATTGCCATGGGCGGCAAACCGCCCAGCGGCAAAGACATGAATGGTGTGCTGTACGAATTGAGCGCACACACGGTGTATCTCAACCAAGGCAGCCGTTACCGTTTTGATGCTGATTTCTGTACGGCCATCGGCGGTTATCCCAAAGGCGCGGTATTGATGAACAATGCCGGTACGGCGGAATACATCAGCCTGATTGACGGCAATACCGCCAATTTCAACGTTAGCACGGTTAATATCAACGGCAAATGGGCGGTGTGGAGCAGCGCCGATGTGCTGGCGGGCAAGGCGGACAAAACCACCACCATTACCGCAGGCAACGGCTTGACCGGCGGCGGCAACCTGACGGCCAACCACACCCTGTCTTTGGGTACGCCCGGCAAAATAACCGCCACCAGCACCAATACGGTGACGGCAGCATCGCATACCCACGAAATCGACAAGGCCGGTTTGACCGCCGCCGGCATTGTGCGGCTCTCCAGCTCCACCAACAGCACCGACGAAACCATGGCCGCCACACCCAAGGCCGTACGCGAAGCCATGCTGGCGGCGCAGTCTGCCGTATCCAGCGGTGCTGTTGCATTTTTCGCGGGCAATACCGCCCCCGCGGGCTGGCTCAAAGCCAACGGCGCCGCAGTATCGCGCACCACTTATGCACCGCTGTTTGCCGCCATCGGCACCACCTACGGCGCGGGCAACGGCAGCACCACATTTAACCTGCCCGACCTGCGCGGCGAGTTTGTGCGCGGCTGGGATGACGGGCGCGGGATTGATGGCGGGCGTGATCTGGGCAGTTGGCAACGCGGTACCTACACTGCGGCAGACTGCCAAAGCAGTTCGGCGGCGACATATGCTCCATTGGGTCGAAATGACACACTTAATCATCTGACCTATAACGAAAAAATGGGGGTTGATAACATCAACAATTCTGACTACCCCGGCGTGTACGGTGTAGTAGGGACAAGCAGATCAAACATGTTTACAAAACAAGGCTGGAATGCCGGGTCCATCGGCTCCACCCGCCCGCGTAACGTGGCCTTGTTGGCCTGCATCAAAATCTAGGCTGCCTGAAAGGAAAAAACCATGTCTCAATACAAAACCGTTTGCACCATAGACCAAGAAAACCTCTTTATCGGCACCGACACCGCCGATGCCGACCCCTTGGAGCCGGGTATGTGGCTAATCCCCGCAGGCTGCATTGATGCGCCCGTACCGGACATTCCCGCAGGTCATGCCGCCCGTTGGCTGGGTGAGGGCTGGCAATACCT
>NZ_JALJZY010000023.1 GCF_024171525.1 Neisseriaceae bacterium HSC-16F19 | reverse complement strand
ATGGCGCAAAATTAACCAACCCGGGACTTGAATTTGTATGCAAAGATGTAAACCATGTCCTTAGGTTAAAATGTAAATGATGTTTATGTTGCACCTTCAGGCAGCCTGCAAGAGGAAAATATGAAAATAACAAATATAAAATTTAAGGCAGAAAACATTCAATTCTACATAGAAGACGAGGTATGCGTTGTTGCTTTCGCCGACTCTCAAGATCCAGATCCCGAACAATATCTGATACTTTCTCAAACTTTGTTTGATTCAGAACCGGATAACCCGGAAGAGAATATAGAAATAGGCATTGAAACCCGGCAAACATCCACATTCGGAAAAATTGAGTTCATAAACTTAGAATCAAATGAAATTGTACTGGACGCAATCGATAGTGAGGCCATGAAATTCCATGTGGCAATACAATTTACCAAAGCACCTCAGGGCCTGAAAGATCATTTAAAAATCCTTCTTTTCAGATCCCCAGAAATTGCAGCACGATTAAAATAAGCAGCCTCACATCAAAACTTTGATGTTTTGCTATGTGTCAACATGAAATACCAATCAGGAATACACATGATTACCGTCAATACCTTGCGCAAAATGAAGGCCGAAGGCGAGAAAATCGCCATGCTCACCTGTTATGAGGCCAGCTTTGCCGCGCTGATGAACGAAGCCGGCGTCGATGTCCTCTTGGTGGGCGACTCCCTCGGCATGGCCGTGCAAGGGCAAAGCTCCACCCTGCCCGTGACCCTGGCCGACATGGTGTACCACACCCGCGCCGTGGCCCGCGGCAACAGCCGTGCCATGATCGTCACCGACCTGCCCTTCGGCGCCTATCAGCAAAGCAAGGAACAGGCATTTGCCGCCTCGGTGGAACTGATGGCCGCCGGTGCGCATATGGTCAAACTCGAAGGCGGCGTGTGGATGGCGGAAACCACCCATTTCCTGCAACAACGCGGCATACCCGTGTGCGCCCACATCGGCCTGACCCCGCAATCGGTCAATGCCTTTGGCGGCTATAAAGTGCAGGGCCGCGGCGATACGGCCGCACAAGCCCTCTTGGCCGACGCCCGCGCCCATGCCGAGGCCGGTGCCGATTTGGTGCTGATGGAATGCGTGCCCGCCGAATTGGGTAAAGAAGTAAACGACAGTATTGCCTGCCCCACCATCGGCATCGGTGCCGGGGTCGATTGCAGCGGCCAGGTATTGGTGATGCACGATATGCTCGGCGTTTTCCCCGGCAAAACCGCCAAATTCGTGCGCAACTTTATGCAGGGCCAGAGCAGCATCCAAGACGCCGTAGCCGCCTATGTGGCTGCGGTAAAAGACCAAAGCTTTCCCGCAGCGGAACACACCTTCAGTTAAAACACCGCCCCATATCAAAAAGGCTGCCTGAAAATATTTTCAGGCAGCCTTTGCCTTGGTTTTGGCTGTAACGGCAGCGCTGCATGACTGTCTTAACAATTGCAAAACCGTCAATGCTTTGTAAGTACGGCAGCCTGCCGCCGCGCACGGTGTTATGATGCGCGCCGTCGTCGTCCGCTTGCGCTCGTCGGCCTTTATCATCCACATCATGAAAGCGTAAAAACAATGAACCGTTTGCTGAGTACCGCCCTGATTGCCCCCATGGTGATGGCAGCCCCTTATGCGGCCGCCCAATCCGTTGCCGAGCATCCGGCACAAGTACAGCTGCAACAAAATGTCGATGCCGTTTTAAAAATCGCCCGCAACCGCAGCCTGAGCGACCAACAAAAAATCCGCCAAATCGAACGCTATGCGGACGGCTATCTGGATTACCAGCGCATTGCCGCCCTGGCCGTCGGCCGCCCATGGCAGCAATTCAGCCCGGAACAGAAAAACGAATTTATCCGTTCGTTCAAAGACATGATGATCCGCATGTACGCCCGCTCGGCGCTGATGGGTGCCAACGACGCCCAAGTCAAAGTACTGCCCAAAGTGGTGGCCGGACAAAACAACCGTGTGGAAGCCTTTACCGAAATCACCACCCCCGGCGGGCAGAAATACACCGTCGGCTACAGCCTTTATAAAGTCGGCTCGGTCTACAAAACCTATGATTTCAAAGTCGGTGGCAGCAGCCTGGTGACCGTTTACCGCAACCAGTTTGCCGAATTAATCCAGAAGGAAGGCATCGACGGTACCATTGCCACGCTGAAACAAAAAGGTCTGAAACAGCCTTAATACCGTTTCAAGCCCAAACAAAAAACCGGTATGGCCCTGTGCCCTACCGGTTTTTTATATATTCCGTGCTGTAGTAAGTCAGCACTCCGAAGAAGCCCGAACAGCCCGAAACCTTTGCAAAATCTCGGACAATATATTATTCAAGCCGTAAGGTGGGCATTCTTGCCCATTCATCACCTTTAAATAATCGGAGACTTTTGCGAAACCTTGTGTGCCACCACAAACATAAAACCGACGTCATTCCCGCGAACGCGGGAATCCATAGGAACGTTTTAAGAAACCACTTTTAAAACAATGTATTTTAGAGTGGATGAATGGATTCCCGCGTTCGCAGGAATGACGACAATTACGGTTTTAGGCTGCCTGAAAGCAGTTTTGCACAAGTCTCAAGTCAGTACCTGCCCTTGGGCAAACCGACGATGATAAGGATTAATAGGGGTCATGCACCACGGCCGCAGCCATGGTTTCGCTGTTCATGGCACCATAAGCCATCACCCAGTTCTGGTCCGCTTCGGCCCGGTCGCAGGCTTCCGCCAGATAACGTTGCCGGGCATCCATTTCCTGCCAACTGATATGGCTCAGATCGGCGCACTGCCATGTTTGGGCAGCAGCCGCTGTCTGTGTGTCGGCGGAATCATCCGGCACCAGAAAAGCCATGGCGGCGGCGGCCAAAACACAGGCAGAAACAAGATGACGCAGAATGGTCATGGCACAACTCCTTTTTTAGATTTATCTAAGTTATGGCGCCATATTACTTATATAAATCTAATAAATCAAGTTTTGTTTTATTATTTTTTAATTTTTGTTGTATAAATTTGAATTTGTACTACAATATAAACTGAGTAAACCATGCAATCATTATTTTTACTTTAAACACAGCGGTTTCAGGCTGCCTGAAACGGGAACTACCCTACGGAACGAACAATGGATACCTTCAAAGAGCGTCTGGCATTTTTATGGCCCAACGAAAAGCAAGCCAAAATTGCCGCCGACATTGACATGACACTGGCCGGTTTCAGCCGCATCTGGCATGAAGGCGGCCTGCCCAAGGCGGAAACCTTAAAGAAAATCAAACAGCTCAAAGGCTGCAACTTGGACTGGTTGCTGACCGGAGAAGGGGCTCCGTTTGCCGATGCCGAGGCAGCCCCGCCCAAGCTCTACGACACCTTGGGCAATCCGGTAGCCGCCGAAGAGTTTGTCTTTGTCCCGCGTTACGATATCGAAGCCGCCGCCGGACACGGCCGCCTGGCCGGTGACGAGACACCGGTGTATGCCGTCCCTTTCCGCAGCGACTGGGTTTCCGCTTTCGGCAGGCTCGGTGATTTGGCCGTGATTGCGGTCAAAGGCGATTCCATGGAGGGCGTACTCAATGACGGCGATACCATTCTGATTACGCTGACCGACCACATCCGCCGCGACGGCCTGTATGTTTTGCGCATCCACGACAGCCTTTTGGTCAAACGCCTGCAACTGATGCCCGGCGGACTCATCAATGTGATTTCGGCCAACGAAGCCTATGCCAGCTTTGAAATCAATCCGGCCACCATGCAGGACGAGGTCGCCATTATCGGTAAAGTGGTGTGGTTCGGCCGCCATGTCTAAGCCCGAAAGACCGTTTGCTCAAGCAGCCTGATTCAGGCTGCTTGAACACATATTTCCTGTTTCCAACACCGCCGGCCCGTTCAAAACCGTGCGGTGTTTTTTTGCTGCAACAAAAATGTAAAAATAATGGAGCAGCATACTTCCTTAACGCAATCTTTACAGGTATCATGTCATATTGATACGGCAGGCTCAGCCCCAAACCGTACACACGATAAAACAAAAATACTCGCTGTATCCTGCAGCAACACAAATCAGTCTTAGCGTTTCATTACAGTCATACCGTGCTCCCTATCCGATTCTAAAACACACCTTCGCTTAAGGAATACATCATGGCCCAGCGCGCACCGTCTGCCGATGTTTTGCAAGCCACACCTTCCGCCGCCCTGCCCGGCGAGCAAGTTCTCACCCCCGTTAATATACAACCGGAAGACCTGCTGTGGCTGCCTGAAGAATCGGTGGCCCAAGCCGGCGAACGCTTGGCTGCTGCCGATTTGCTGCCGCTAAGCGATGCCGCACCGGCCTACCCGGTACAAATACTGCCGGGAACCACTGCCGAAACTGCCCCCGCCGCATTGCAGGCCGAACAAATCCTCGCCGCCGAAAATGCCACCCCCGCCTGGGTATGGCCGACCGTGGGCGGTGCCGCCGCTTTGCTCGCCGGCGGTATTGCCCTGCGCGGTAGCAGCAGCGACAACGGCAGCAGCGGACGCAAAGACAACAATAACGGCGGCAGCGACACACCCACGCCGCCGGTGATTGACCCGGACATCATCAATAACGCCCCCACCAATATCACCCTCAGCGCCAACACCCTGCCTGAAAATACTGTCGGTGCGCGTATCGGCCGTTTGAGCACCACGGATGCCGATACCAACGATACCCACAGCTACACCGTCAGCGATGCCCGCTTTGAAGTAGTCAACGGCTATTTGAAACTCAAAGCCGGACAAAAGATTGATTACGCCGACGAGCAATCGGTCAAACTCACCGTCACCACCACCGACAGTGCCGGAGCGAAATACAGCAAAGCCTTTATCGTACAGGTACAGGATGATACCAATTACCCGACACCGGTTAATCCCGTACCCGGCAATAACGCCCCCACCAATATCACCCTCAGCGCCAATACGCTGCCTGAAAATACTGTGGGTGCGCGTATCGGCCGTTTGAGCACCACAGATTTGGACGCCAACGATACCCACAGCTATACCGTCAGCGACAGCCGCTTTGAGGTGGTGAACGGCTACCTGAAACTCAAAGCCGGACAAAAAATCGATTACGCCAAAGAGCAGTCGGTCAAGTTAACCGTCACCACCACCGACAGTGCCGGAGCGAAGTACAGCAAAGCCTTTACCGTACAGGTACAGGATGATCCCAACTACCCGACGCCCAACCAAAGCGCACAAGTGCGCATCAGCGGCAAAGCGGAAGTGGGCCAGGTATTAACGGCCACCGTGAGCGACGGCAACGGTGTGCCTTCTAAAATCAACTACCAATGGTATGCCGACGGCAAAGCCATCAGCGGCGCCACCACGGCCAAATACACGCTGGCGCCCACCGATGCCGGTAAAAACATCACCGTGAAAGCCAGCTTTACCGACAATGCCGGTTATGCCGAAAATCCGGCCAGCAAAGCCACAGAACAAATCGCCAAAGCGCCGCTGGGTGTATATGTACCCGCCGCGGCCACCAATGTTACGGTTAATGCCAAAAGCTACGGCGCCAAAGGCGACGGCAAAACCGACGACACCAAAGCCCTTCAGGCAGCCGTGGATGCCGTGGCCGCCAAAGGCGGCGGTATCGTGGATATTCCTGCCGGTACCTATATGGTCGACGCAGTCAAAAGCATCCGCGTGAAAAGCAATGTCATTATGCGCATGAGCGATGACACCGTGCTCAAAGTCATTCCCAACGACAGCGGCAGTTATGCCTTGCTGACGCTGCGTGATGTCGATAATGCGCATATTATCGGCGGCACCTTACTCGGCGACCGCAACGAACACAGCGGCAGCAGTGGCGAATACGGCATGGGCGTGTTGGTGCGTTCGGCCAGCAATGTGGTGATTGAAAATGTCACTGCCAAAGATTTTTGGGGCGACGGTTTCTACACCGGCAAATCTACGGCGCAGGCAGCCCATACGGAAAACGTGGTTTTCTACAACGTGACGGCCGACAACAACCGCCGCCAGGGTATTACCATATCAGACGGCAAAAACATCAAAGTATTGGATTCGACTTTCGAGAATACCCACGGTATCAAGCCGCAAGCAGGCATTGATATCGAGCCCAACAGCAGTCGGCAGGAAAAAGTGACCGGTGTGGAAATCCGCGGCAACAGTTTTGTGAACAACACCGGGCACGGTGTGCAGGTGGGCGGTAATCAGCAGTCTTACGATTCCATTTTTGATGTCACCATTGCCGACAACCGTTTTGAACACAACGGCCACAGCATTTATATCACCGGCCTCAAAGGCGGGCTGGTCAGCGGCAATACCATTTACCACGACAATTTTGCCTATCCGGGCGCCAATGCCGACACCGATAAGCCGCGCATGGGTATTTTCTTTGCGGCAGACAGCCGCCCGACCGAGGGTGTGACCGTAGAAGACAATACCATTTACGGCAGCGGCATCCGCACTTGGCCGACGCTGCTGCAAAACAACACCATAGGCGACAATACCTACAAGGCGGGCATTGTGATTCGCGGCGAAGCACAAGTCGGCAAGACGCTGACCAGCTATGTGTACGACCACGACGGCCTGCCTGCCGCTGGAGCCATCCGTTACCAATGGCAGGCGGACGGCGCGGACATTGCCGGAGCCACCGGCAGCAGCTTTACCGTTACCGCCGCCGAGCGCGGCAAAGCCATCAGTGTGAAGGTGGCATTTAAAGACCAGAGCGGGCAAAACGAAACCGCAGTCAGTGCCGCCACACAGCCGGTCGGCGCCCAAGGCAAACTCGGTATGTATGTGCCGGAAGCCGCCACCGATTTTGTTGCCAATGCCAAAAGCTACGGTGCCAAAGGTGACGGCAAAACCGATGATACGGCAGCCATCCAAAAAGCCATTGATGCCGTGGCGGCCAAAGGCGGCGGTATTGTGGATATTCCCGCCGGTATCTATATGGTGGACGGCGTGAGCAAAGGCGGTATCAACGTGCGCAGCAATGTGACCATACGCATGACCGATGACACGGTGATGAAAGCCATTCCCAACGATAAAACCAGCTATACCGTGTTCCGCATCCACAATGCCGATAATGCCCATATCATCGGCGGCACCATTATTGGTGAGCGCGATGAACATCAGGGCACCACGGGTCAGGGCGGTTTTGGCGTGCGGGTGCAGTCTTCGCACAATGTGGTGATTGAGAACGTCACTGCGAAAGATTTCTGGGGCGACGGCTTTATCGTGATGCGCTATAACTACAATGAGCGCAGCCCGGAAAATGTGGTGTTCTACAATGTAACCGCCGATAACAACCGCCGCCAGGGGATGTCGATTACCGACGGCAACAATATCAAAGTGATCAAATCCGTATTCAAAAATACCAACGGTCACAGCCCCGAATCCGGCATCGATATCGAACCCAATCCCAGCCATCATTCGCCGGTCATCAAACCGGACGGCACCAAAGTGGCGGGCAAAGTCACCAATGTGGAAATCATTGATTCCGTGTTTGAAAACAATGCCGCGTATGGCGTGGTTGCTTCCGCCAACGGCGACTCGGTAGTTGCAAACGTGCGCCTGATCAACAACCAGCTCTTCGACAATCAAAGCGCCATCCGCTTCAACGGCGTGAAGGGCGGTGAAGTGGCCGGCAATACCATGCGCGACAGCGGCAAGCACATTCCCTATTTCGACATCGAACTGGGCCGCAGCAGCGATATCCATATTCACGACAACACACTCTATGGCGGCCGTATCCGTACCGACGAGCAAAATGCCCTGGTGGACAACCACAACATCACCGTCCAAAACAATGCTACCAAAGCAGCGGTATATATCCGCGGCGCCTTGGTGGTGGGTGAAACATTGAAAGCCGTGGTCGAAGATGGTGACGGCGTGCGCAGTAATACGGTCAAGTATCAGTGGTACGCCAATGGCAAAGCCATCAGCGGCGCCACAGGTTCCAGTTATGTGGTCAAACAGGCCGACTCCGGTAAAGCCATGACGGTTGCCGTTTCCTTCACCGACCGGGCCGACACTGCCGAAACCGCCACCAGCAAAGCCACTTTGCCCATAGGCAGCATCACCCAAAATCAGGCGCCGACCGATCTTTCCATCAGCAATAACACCCTGATGGAAGGCAAAAACGGCGCCCAAGTCGGCCGCCTCAAAGTGACCGATGCGGATTGGAACGACGATCATACCTACAGCGTCAGCGACAGCCGCTTTGAAATCGATGCCTACGGTTTGCTGAAACTGAAAGCCGGTCAGAAAGTGGATTTTGCCAGCGAAAAATCCATCCGCCTGACCGTAACCGCCAAAGACCAAGCCGGTGCCACTTATAAAGAAGCCTTTACCATTGCCGTGCAGGATGATCCCAATTATCCGGCTGCACCCCGCAGTGCAGGCAAGCTGCGTGCCGGTGGCGAGGAGCTGGGCAAATTGAGCGGCGACACCGAGGTGTCACTGGACTTCAGCCAAGTGAGCGATACGGCAGTGATTGATTTGCGCCAAAACAGTCCGCAAACCCTGAATTTGAAACATGAAGACCTGCTGACAACGGATAAACCGCTGACGGTGTGGGTGCATGCCGACAGCGAGGGCGACAGTGTACTGCTGAATCAACACTGGCAAAACAGTGGTCAAACCGACAGTCACACTGCCTACACCTATCAAGGCAGCACCTTATGGTTGGACAATGATTTGAGCATCCAGTTACTGTAAGGCAGATAGGGATGAACGGTGGTGCGTCTCAAGCAGGCGCACCGCCGATACTGAATAGAATAGGGAGATACCAATGGCACAGCGCCAAGCCGCCGATATTTTACCGATCAATCAGACTGAAACCGTTCTGCCGGGTGAACAGGTACTGAAACCCGTCAATACCCGGCAGGAGGATCTGCTGTGGCTGCCTGAAAGCACTCTGACAGCGGAAACAGCAGTGCTGGCCGAAGGTACCGAGCTGGCACCTGTTAATACCGGTACACAAACGGTTTATGTCCAAGCAGCCGCAGAAGCTGCCGCAACCGCCCCTGCCGCATTGCAGGCCGAACAAATTCTCGCCGCCGAGAATGCCACACCGGCGTGGGTATGGCCGACGGCAGGCGCTGCCGCATTGCTGGCCGGCGGTATCGCCCTGCGTGGCGGCAGTGATAAGGGCAGCAGCAGCGGACGCAAAGACAATAACGGTGGTAACGACACACCGATCCCGCCGGTGATTGACCCGGACATCATCAATAATGCGCCCACCAATATTACCCTCAGCGCCAGCACGCTGCCTGAAAACACCGTGGGTGCCCGTATCGGCCGTTTAACAACCACCGACGCCGATACCAACGATACCCATACCTATACCGTCAGCGACAAGCGCTTTGAAGTGGTGAACGGCTATCTGAAACTCAAAGCCGGACAAAAGATCGATTACGCCAACGAGCAATCGGTCAAACTCACCGTCACCACCACTGACAGTGCCGGAGCGAAATACAGCAAAGCCTTTACCGTACAGGTACAGGATGATCCCAACTATCCGACACCCAACCAAGCCGCACAAATCCGCATCAGCGGCAAAGCGGAAGTGGGTCAAGAGCTCACCGCCACGGTAAGCGACGGCAACGGTGTGCCCGGCAAAATCAACTACCAGTGGTATGCCGACGGCCAAGCCATCAGCGGCGCCATCGCGGCCAAATACACCTTGGCGCCCACCGATGCCGGTAAGACCATTACCGTCAAAGCCACGTTTACCGATAAGGACGGCTATGCCGAAAACCCGGCCAGCCAGGCCACCGAGCAAATCGCCAAAGCGCCGGTCGGTGTGTATGTGCCCGCAGCAGCTACGGATTTTGTGGCCAATGTCAAAGATTACGGTGCCAAGGGCGACGGTAAAACCGACGACACCAAAGCCATTCAGGCAGCCGTAGATGCGGTGGTCGCCAAAGGTGGCGGTATCGTGGATATTCCTGCCGGCACCTTTGCGGTGGACGCATTGCAAAGCATACGGCTGGGCAGCAATGTGATTGTGCGCATGGGTGATGACACCGTAGTCAAAGTGATCCCCAATGACGCCCATCGCTACGCCGTTTTCAATCTGAATAAGGTGGACAACACCCATATTATCGGCGGCACGATTGTGGGCGACCGCGATGAGCACACCGGTAGTGGCGGCGAGTGGGGCATGGGTGTGCGCGTGCTCGATTCCAGCAAGGTGGTCATCGAAGGTGTGACCGTGAAAAAAATGTGGGGTGACGGCATTTATCTGGGCCAAGGCTCCACCCGTGCATCGCAAAACGAAGACATCACCATTTACCAGGTCACTGCCGACCACAACCGCCGCCAAGGTATCTCGGTGGTGCATGGCAAGGGCATCAAAATTCTCAATTCGGAATTTAAGAACACCGACGGCACCGATCCGCGCGCCGGTATCGATTTGGAGCCCAACGAGGGGCAGCAGGTCCGCGATGTGGAAATCAGCGGCAATGTGTTCGGCAATAACCGCATCGGTGTATTGGTGATCAACCATAAATACCCCTCCAGCGCCATCAGCGATGTCACCATCCGCGACAACACCTTTGTTGACAACAAGCGCGGCATTTTGCTGCGGGGCCTGGAAGGCGGCGAGGTGAGCGGCAACACCATCCATCACGACCACCGCGAAGGCACCAATGAAGCGTTGTACGGCATTTCCATTCAAGACGGCATCCGCCCGTCCAAAGATGTGGAAATCAGCGGCAACACCATTTACGGCGGCAATATCATCGACCGCAATACCAGCGGCAACAGCATTGAAAACAATATTTACAAATCACAAGTCTATATCCGCGGCGATGCGCAAAAAGGCGAAAAACTCACCGCACAAGTCTATGACGGCGACCGCGTGCCTGGCAGCAGCCAGATTGAATACCAATGGTTTGCCAACGGCGTGAAAATTGCCGGTGCCACCGGCGCCAGTTACACACCTGTGGCCACGGATAAAAACAAGGTGTTGACCGTGAAGGTGGAATTCACCGACTTGGCCGGTCACCGCGAAAGCGCCGTGAGTACGCCCAGCCAGCCCGTCGGCACGGTGAACAGCAACCATGCGCCCACAGATCTGATTTTGCAGGGTACTGCTCTTGCGGAAAACAGCGCCGGGGCCACGGTAGGCAAGTTGAGCGTGATTGACCGGGATATCGGCGACACGCATAGCTATCAGGTCAGCGATGCCCGCTTTGAAGTGGTCAACGGCTACCTGAAACTCAAAGCCGGACAAAAAATCGATTATGCCAAGGAGCAATCGGTAAAACTCATTGTCACCACCACCGACAGCGCCGGCGCCAAATACAGCAAAGCCTTTACCGTACAGGTACAGGATGATCCCAACTACCCGACGCCCAACCAAAGCGCACAAGTGCGCATCAGCGGCAAAGCGGAAGTGGGCCAGGTATTAACGGCCACCGTGAGCGACGGCAACGGTGTGCCTTCTAAAATCAACTACCAATGGTATGCCGCCGGCAAAGCCATCAGCGGTGCCACCCAGCAAACCTACACACCGCAATGGTCGGATGTGGGCAAAACCCTCAGCGTCGAAGCACGTTACACCGACCCCCACGGCCATGCCGAAAAACCGCTCAGCAGCGCCACCGCCACGGTGAAATACGGCATTTATACCCACCCCGAATACGGCCGTTATGTGGACGCACGCGAATTCGGCGCCGACCCCAGCGGTAAAACCGACAGCAGCAATGCTTTTCAGGCAGCCTTAAAAGCCGCCCATGAGCACAAGGTGGCACTGTATTTTGGTGAAGGGCAGTTTACCTACAGCCAAGCCTTGAAAATGAACGGGGTCTATATCCACCCCGATAACAACCAAACCATCGGTGGCAAGTTTGACAATATAACCGCCCTTTTTGGTGCAGGCACGGGTAAAACCCAGCTTACTTATATCGCCAAAGATACGTTTACCGACAAAGAGAGCCCTGCTATCGCGTTAACCAATATGGATAATAAAAAAGTGGGGGATTTCAAACTGGTATCCACGATCCTCTCCGATCCGAGCTCCGTCAAACAAGGTGTAGAGATCAAACCGGACAAGGTAAGCGGGATTGTCATCGCCGATGGCAACTACAACACGGTACAGCGTGTGGATGTGTCCGGTAATAACTCTTCCGGTGTCAGCATTGGCGGCTGGAAAAAGCGAATCGAGGCCGATGCGAAATGGCAGCAGTTTGAGCGCGGTGAAATCAGCGGAGACAAGCTGGATCTGCCCATAGGCAACAAAGTCATCGACAGCAAGCTATATAAAAACGGTGTGGCCGGTTTGTCGATTACCTTCCAGCAATACTTTACTGCTGATGGCAATACCCTCTCAGAAAACGGCCGTGAAGGTTATGCCGGTTTAGGTTACGGCATAGCCATGGGTGTGGGCAGCTATAACCACCACATCACCGTGACCAACAACATCACAGAAAACAATGTCCGCAAAGGCATTGATGCCCACGACGGCGATTATCTGGTGATTAAAAACAATGTACTCAAAGGCGATTATCTGTATGGTATTGCCATGAGCCCCCGCACTTTTGGCATGCGTGAAGTGGAAGTAAGCGACAATATCATCTATGCCGATGCCAAAAAAACACGTACCCATGATCTCAAAGAGCAGCACTACTGGGGTATTTTCGTCCACTCCAAATCCGAGAATCTGGATAAATACCATGACAGCCGCCTGTTGAAGATTAAAGTGGAAAACAACCAAATCTACGGTTTGGAAGAGATCCGTAAAGACGGCCAATCCATGGTCCGTGGCATTACAGTTGATAACTATGAAAACGTGCCTTACCAAGTCAGCATCAAGGGCAACGTGATATCCGGTACATCTCCGGATCAGGCCATCAGCTTTAGTAATGGATATTCGACCACAACCACACCCGTTGTGGCCGGAGAACTCAATATCAGCGATAACAAAATTAACTTGGGCACTTCCAGCGCCGCACCCATTTATATCAGTGAAGCCGGGCTAAACCCTGCCGGCCAAAGTCTGGCCGGTAAAGTGGTGCTGCAAGGCAACCAGGTGACCTTGGATAAAAGCAACCAATCCAGCAGTTCTGCGGAAATTGTGCAAGTTATAGGCCACCGCGCGGCGGAATACGACATCAGCGGCAACACCTTCCGCCTGCTCGATGACGCCACCACCAATAATTCACTGGTTAAAATCAATACCCACGGCACTCCTTTCAGCGGCAATGCCGTAATTAAGATGACCGATAATGCCATCCATACACCGCTGCCGGATTTGAGCCGTCTCAATAATACTCATTCCAAAGACGACAGCGGTAACAGTTGGATGGTGGTCGGCCCGGGCAGCCAATTAACGGTCGGCAACAATACCCATAACGGCGAAACCATTACACAGGCACCGAGGATTAAAGAGGCAAAAACCGCCATGCGTGCCGATATGCGCCAAAGTGCCGACGAAGTCCCGGCTTCCGGTGAGGAAGAAGCAGCCGCGCTGCCGACACTCAAATCGCTGATGGCCGGCGGTGAACTGTTGGCATCACCCGGCACCACCGCAGCCGTACCCGCCGCAGACAAGGCGTACAGCTACCCGCTGGCGGCCACGGTATTGCCGGAGGACAATAATACTGCCGCTACGGTGTTGTAAACACAGCAAATACGCCCCGGATACCTGCCTTATCCGGGGCGTTTTTTTAAACCTTCCATGTATAAAAGGCTGCCTGAAAAACCTTTCAGGCAGCCTTTTGTATGAACACGGACAAGAATTAAGCTTTATCCAGCTCAAATGCTTTGTGCAGCACGCGGGTGGCCAGTTCCATGTATTTTTCGTCAATCAGCACCGATACCTTGATTTCGGAAGTGGAAATCATCTGGATATTGATGCCTTCTTCCGCCAAAGTGCGGAACATGGTGGAAGCCACGCCCACATGGGAGCGCATGCCCAGGCCGACGATGGAGACTTTGCACACGGTATCATCGCCGTCCACTTCGGCGGCACCGATGTGTTTTTGCACTTCCTGCAACAGTTTCAGTGTGTGCTGGTAATCGCCGCGCGGTACGGTAAAGGAGAAATCGGTGGTACCGGCATCGCCCACATTTTGGATAATCATGTCCACTTCGATATTGGCATCGGCCACCGCGCCCAGAATCTGGTAGGCAATGCCCGGTTTGTCCGGTACGCCGCGCACATTGATGCGCGCCTGGTTTTTGTCGAATGCAATGCCGGATACGGCGGCTTGTTCCATGGTGTCGTCCTCTTCAAAAGTAATCAAAGTTCCTTCGCCGCCTTCCTGAAGGCTGCTCAATACGCGCAGGCGTACCTGGTATTTGCCGGCAAATTCCACCGAGCGGATTTGCAGCACCTTGCTGCCCAGGCTGGCCAATTCCAGCATTTCTTCAAAAGTAATGGTGTCCAGACGGCGTGCTTCCGGTACCACGCGCGGGTCGGTGGTGTATACGCCGTCCACATCGGTATAAATCTGGCATTCGTCGGCCTTCAGCGCTGCGGCCAGGGCCACGGCGGAAGTGTCGGAGCCGCCGCGGCCCAAGGTGGTGATGTCGCCCAGGCTGTCTATGCCTTGGAAACCGGCCACAATCACCACGCGGCCCTGGTCGAGGTCGGCACGCATGCGTTCGTGGTCGATATGGTCGATGCGCGCCTTGGTGTGGGCGGAATCGGTTTTCAGCGCCACCTGCCAGCCGGTATAGCTTTTGGCATCCACACCGATGTCTTTGAGCGCCATGGCCAAGAGGCCGATGGTGACCTGTTCGCCGGTGGCCAGTACCACGTCCATTTCACGCGGATCCGGGAATTCCTGCATTTCGTGCGCCAGTGCCACCAGGCGGTTGGTTTCACCGCTCATGGCCGAAACCACCACCACCACATCATGCCCTTGGGCGCGGGTGCGGGCGACGCGCTGGGCAACGTTTTTGATGCGCTCGGCAGAACCCACCGAAGTGCCGCCGTATTTTTGTACGATTAACGCCATAATTGCTGTCTGCTTTCTTTGGGAAAAACCCGCTGCGCTGCATTTTCAGGCAGCCTTGAGGACTGCCTGAACACGGATTTCGCGCATCGGAATAAAAAACGCTACTTTTAGCATTTTTGCACTGCAAAAACAAGATGGGGCGGTAAAAATAGTCCGGCGCAGCCGAATGTTGCGACGCACTTACAACGGCGGCTTGGAACATCATTGGGG
This sequence comes from Neisseriaceae bacterium HSC-16F19, assembly GCF_024171525.1. Taxonomy (GTDB): domain Bacteria; phylum Pseudomonadota; class Gammaproteobacteria; order Burkholderiales; family Neisseriaceae; genus JALJZY01. The sequence goes on along the minus strand of NZ_JALJZY010000023.1, from coordinate 16,917 downwards.
AAAACAAGGGCAGGCTGCCTGAAAACTCAGGGCATCCGATATGAACTCAGATTGATTTATTATTTGTAAACAAAACAATATGTGTTGTTTACTGCATTTCAGTATACACACAGTCATTTGACACCCGCCCAAACCGTGACCTACAATATCACAAAATTTACTGCACTCATCCGCCATGATTAAAAGCTTCGCACACAAAGGCTTGCAACGCTTTTTTGAAACCGGCAGCAAGGCCGGTATTCAGGCAGCCCATGCTGCCAAACTGGCCCGCATCTTGGCCGTGCTGGATGAATTGAGTGAAATCGAGCAGTTACATGGCCTGTGGCGTTGCCACCAGTTGCAGGGAGATCGTTATCCGCAATGGTCACTCAGCGTATCCGGCAATTGGCGCATTACTTTTGAGTTGAGACAAGGCGATGTGTATATCGTCAATTATGAAGACTACCACTGAAAAAGGACACCTATTATGCGCATGCACAACCCGCCCCCGCCTTGCGACATCCTGCGTGAAGACGTCCTGCCCGAACTGGGTATGACAGTCACGGCTTTGGCCGAACACTTGGGCTATTCCCGCGAAGCCCTAAGCCGCGTACTGCACGGCAAAACACCCATCAGCCCGCAGCTGGCCTGGCGCTTGGAACAGGCCGGTATCAGCACGGCCGAGATGTGGCTCAATTTGCAGGCCAAATACGATTTGTGGCAGCTGCGTCAGCAGCCTGCGGCCAAAACCATCCGCCGCTTGGCGCTTCAAAATTAAAACGCTTGTCCCAGAGCGCACGGGCCTCAATCTCGCCCCGCCCTATGGTTTTGCAAAGACCGCCGAAGTGCTATAGTGCGCATCTTTGCCCCATACCCCCTACAGACACAACCACATGCATTATTTCACCCTCAACAGCCGCGACAATGTGCATCTGGGTTTTCTGGTGATGCTGGAAGACGAAGATGCACCCGCCGAACACGGCTGTTTCGCCGTGAAGCCCCAGGCCGAAGACAATACCGCTGCCGAATACCCCGCCGAATGGTCGGTTTTGTGCCGCCTGGCCGCTGAAGCAACGCTCACCTGGCAGCGCCGCGGCGACAGCATTTATTTGCAGGACGCCGCAGGCAGCGACATCGGCCGTTGGCAGCAACAGCATGTGCGCCTGATGGGGCAGGATTTTTTGCTGAATGATTTAAATGGTGTGATGTAATTGGAAAGCGTTTTTATCCTGATTCCCATCAGCATCGTGCTGGCTTTTGTGATCGGCTATTTTTTCTGGTGGTCGAGCAAAAACGGCCAGTTTGACGATTTGGAAGGCCCGGCACACCGCATTCTGATGGACGACGATTTGCCGGATACGGACACAAACGATACACAAGACCCGCCGCAAAACGGCGACACCCCGCCCCAATCTTAAGGACATCCGCACCATGGCGTCTTCTCCCGGCCAGTTTGCCTTTGCCAAAACCCGCCGCTTTGCCCCGCTGTTTGCCACCCAGTTTCTGGGCGCTTTCAACGACAATCTGTTTAAAACCGCGCTGTTCGTACTCATCAGCTTTCACGGCCTGGGCTATAACGACTGGCTGCCCGCCAGCCAGATGCTCAATATCGGCGCCATGCTGTTTATTCTGCCGTATTTCCTGTTTTCCGCCCTCTCCGGCCAGCTGAGCACCAAGTACGACAAAGCCAAGCTGGCGCGCATCATCAAATTCTTGGAAATCTTGATTATGGCGCTGGCGGCATTGGGCTTCTGGTGGCAGTCCACACCCTTGCTGATGCTGTGCCTGTTTATGATGGGCGCACAATCCACCCTGTTCGGCCCGCTCAAATACGCCATTTTGCCCGATTATCTGCAACCCAAAGACCTGCTCTCCGGCAACAGCTTGGTGGAAGGCGCTACCTTTTTGGCCATTCTGTTCGGCCAAATCCTCGGCACCATTGTGGCCGGATGGCATGCGGGGGTGGTGATCAGCCTGATTTTGCTGGTGGCGCTATTCGGCCAAATCAGCAGCCTGTATATGCCCTCGGTACCGGCCAAAAATCCGGCCGAGCGCATTGAATGGAATATCCACAAAGGCACGCGCGCGCTGTTGAAAGAAACTTATGCACAACAGGAATTGTGGGTGGCGATTATCGGCATTTCCTGGTTCTGGTTCATAGGTGCGGTGTACACCACCCAGCTGTCCACCTTCACCCGTCTGCATTTGGGCGGCAATGAAGACGTGTTTAATCTGATGCTGGCGCTGTTTTCCATCGGCATCGGTGCCGGTTCGGTGCTGTGTGCCAAACTCAGCCACGAACGCCTGCGTTTAAGCCTGGTGGCGGCGGGCACGGTGGGCATGACGGTATTCGGCCTGTTGCTGGTATGGCTCACCCACGGCCAGCATTACACCGAGTTGCACGGTTTCACCGCCTTTCTGGCACGGGCACAGGCTTGGAGCGTGATGGGCACCATCACCCTGCTGGGCTTTTTCGGCGGCTTTTTCTCGGTGCCGCTCTATACCTGGCTGCAAACCGCCAGCAGCGACACCTTCCGCGCCCATGCCGTGGCCGCCAACAATATCGTCAACGGCCTGTTTATGGTGGCGGCGGCCATTATCAGCGCCATCCTGATTGCGCTGTTCGGCCACATTACCGTGCTGTATTTGCTGGTGGCACTGGGCAATGTGCCGGTACTGGTGTATCTGTGGCGCAAAACCCCGGCCATGCGCGAGGATATGGGTAGTTGGTTTAAAAAAGCGTAAATTGTTTTCAGGCAGCCTGAGACCTTTGCAAAACCTTATGTGTCACCATAAATATAAAACCGACGTCATTCCCGCGTACGCGGGAATCCACGGGCAAACTTAAGAAACCATTTTTAAAACAATGGATTCATAAACGGACAGATGGATTCCCGCGTACGCGGGAATGACGGCAGCTAAGGGTTTAGGCTACCTGCGTAGCGCAGCGGAGTTGCGAAGCTCAAGCAGTTTTGCAAAGACCTCAGCCTGAGGCGGGGTTAAGCCTAATGACAGGTATAAATAAAGGGTGAGACTGAAGTCTCACCCTTTATTTTTGTGCCCAATGGTGCGGACGGAGAGACTCGAACTCTCACACCTCTCGGCGCCAGAACCTAAATCTGGTGCGTCTACCAATTTCGCCACGTCCGCAAAAGCGCGCATTATACGGATGGAAACCTGATTCGGGCAACTGTGCTGTCAGGCTGCCTGAAACCCAATCCGGCACACTAAACCGCCACACACTCAAAACTGTGCGTCACTTTGGCCGCCTGGCTGAGCATAATCGAGGCGGAGCAGTATTTCTCTGCCGACAGCTGCACCGCTTTGGCAATCGCCTGTTCGTCCAAGTCCCGGCCCAGCACTTTGAAATGCAGGTGGATGTCGGTAAATACTTTGGGAATGGTGTCGGCACGTTTGGCAGTAACTTCGCAGATGCAGTCGCGGATGTCCTGACGCTGCTTGCGGGCGATGCCGACCACATCGATGCTGGAGCAGCCGGCGGCGCCCATCAGCAGCATGGCCATGGGGCTGATGCCGCGTTTGCCGTCTTCCGGCGCGGCGCCGTCCATGACCACGCTGTGGCCGTGTTCGGTGCTGCCGACAAAACACAGGCCGTCCAGCCATTGGGTTTGTATTTTCACTGTGCTTCCTTTACTTCAAATGATGCCTAAGCTGCAAACAGGCGGGACATTGCCGGGCTTCAGACGATTTCCTCTTCGTCACTCATCAGGCTCAGGCTGTCCAAATCGGCAGCCTTGGCGCCTTTGTTTTTGCTGTTGAGCTGGATATTCAAACGCAGGTCGTTGACCGAGTCGGCGTTTTTGAGGGCGTCATCATACGTGATAAGACCGGCTTCATAAAGGTCGTACAGCGATTGGTCGAAGGTCTGCATGCCCAAATCGCGCGAACGGGCCATGATTTCCTTCACACCGTGGATGTCGCCGTTGAGAATCAGCTCGGCAATCAGCGGTGAATTGAGCAGCACCTCCACCGCCGCCACGCGGCCTTTGCCGTTGGGTTTGGGTACCAGGCGCTGGGAAATAAAGCCTTTGAGGTTGAGCGACAAATCGTTGAGCAACTGGTTGCGGCGCTCTTCGGGGAAGAAATTGATAATGCGGTCCAGCGCCTGGTTGGCGCTGTTGGCGTGCAGGGTGGCCATGCACAAATGGCCGGTCTCGGCAAAAGCCAGGGCGTAATCCATGGTTTCGCGGTCGCGGATTTCGCCGATCAAAATCACGTCCGGCGCCTGGCGCAGGGTGTTTTTCAGCGCCGCAAACCAGTTTTCGGTGTCCACCCCCACCTCGCGCTGGGTGATGATGCAGTTTTTGTGCGGATGCACAAATTCAATCGGGTCTTCAATGGTGATGATGTGGCCGTGGCTGTTGCGGTTGCGGTAGTCGATGAGCGCCGCCAGCGAGGTGGATTTGCCCGAGCCGGTGCCGCCGACAAAAATCACCAGGCCGCGCTTTTCCATCACCACTTTTTGCAATACCGGCGGCAGATTGAGGTCTTCAAACTGCGGAATATCGCTGGTGATCACGCGGCACACCAGCGCCACGGCACCGCGTTGCACCATGGCATTGATGCGGAAGCGCGAAACCCCGGCAATGCTGATGGCGAAATTGCATTCGTTGGTGTCGTCAAATTCCTGCGCCTGTTTTTCGTCCATAATGGCGCGTGCCATCAGCGCGGTATGGTCGGCGGTGAGCGGCTTGTCGCCGATGGGCGTTAACTTGCCGTCCAGCTTCATCGCCGGCGGAAAACCGGCGGTGACAAACAAATCGGAGCCTTTTTGCTGCACCAGGTGTTGCAACAGCTGGTGCATAAATTTTTTCATTTCTTCGTTAAATGCGGGGATACTCATGGGATTTCGGCTTTAAACAATGGGGAAAATGCCCATAGGTATGCAAGATTGATGCCAAGTGTTTTCAGGCAGCCCGAATAGGCCCTGACACCCTATTCTGCTGTCGTCCGCCCACCCGATTTGGCGTATAATCCCGCCCTTATTTTGCCCCTCATTATTATCCATCTTGCGAGCGCATCCATGTCTGTGATTTTGACCCTTTCCGGCCAGCGTGCCTTATCCGATTTCCGTGTCGACAAACTGCGGCAAAAAGCCGCCGCTGCCGGACTGTATGCCGGTGCGGATTGCGGCATCACCAGCGAACACTGGTATCTGGTGGCCGCCAAGCGCCCCTTGAATGCAGACGAAACCGCCAAGCTGGAAGCCTTGCTGGATGCGCAGCAAGTGGAAGACTATGTGCCCGACACCCACAGTACGGCACATTTTTTTGTGGTCACACCGCGCGTGGGCACCATTTCGCCGTGGGCATCCAAAGCCACCGATATTGCCCATAATTGCGGCCTCGATGCTGTTGAGCGCATCGAACGCGTGACTGCGTTTTACATCAATACCGAGCTGGAGTCGCCGCAACAGCAGGCGCAATGGGCGGCGCTGTTGCACGACCGCATGACCGAAAGCGTGTTCGACAATCTTCAGGCAGCCCAAGCGCTGTTTGCCCACCCCCAAGCACAAACCTTTGCCAGTGTGGATGTTTTGGGCGGCGGCAAAGCCGCATTGGAAACCGCCAACCGCGAGCTGGGTTTGGCCTTGTCGCCCGACGAAATCGATTATCTGCTGGAAAACTACCGGGCCTTGCAGCGCAATCCGTCCGATGTGGAACTGATGATGTTTGCCCAGGCCAACAGCGAACACTGCCGCCACAAAATCTTCAATGCCGATTTTGTTTTGAACGGCGAAGCCCAGCCCAAATCGCTGTTCCGCATGATACGCGACACCCACGAAGCCCACCCGCAAGGCACGGTGGTGGCCTATAAAGACAATGCCTCCATTATCGAAGGCGCCACCATCGAGCGTTTCTATCCGCATGCCGATCAAGCGCAGGGCTACCGCTTCAGCGAAGAAGAAACCCATATCCTGATGAAGGTGGAAACCCATAACCACCCCACCGCCATTGCGCCCTTTGCCGGTGCCGCCACCGGTGCGGGCGGCGAAATCCGCGACGAAGGCGCCACCGGCCGCGGCGCGCGCCCGAAAGCAGGCTTGACCGGCTTTACCGTATCCAACCTCAATCTGCCCGATGCACCGCAACCGTGGGAAGTGCCCTACGGCAAACCCGGCCACATCGCCTCGCCCTTGGACATCATGATTGAAGGCCCCATCGGCGGTGCAGCGTTTAACAACGAATTCGGCCGTCCCAATCTGTTGGGCTATTTCCGTACCTTCGAGCAGGAATTCAAGGGCCAGGTGCGCGGCTATCACAAGCCGATTATGATTGCCGGCGGCCTGGGCAATATCCAGGCGCAGCAGACGCATAAAAACCGCATTCCCGAAGGCGCGCTGCTGGTGCAGCTCGGCGGCCCGGGCATGCTCATCGGTTTGGGCGGCGGCGCGGCTTCGTCCATGGACACCGGCAGCAACGACGCCGGTTTGGACTTCAATTCCGTGCAACGCGGCAATCCGGAAATCGAGCGCCGCGCGCAGGAAGTCATCGACCGCTGCTGGCAGCTGGGCGCAGCCAACCCGATTATCGCCATCCACGACGTCGGTGCCGGCGGCCTGTCCAATGCCTTCCCCGAACTGGTGAACGATGCCGGACGCGGCGCCGTGTTCAAGCTGCGCGACGTGCCGCTGGAAGAACACGGCCTCTCGCCCATGCAGATTTGGTGTAACGAAGCGCAAGAGCGCTATGTGCTCTCCATTTTGGAACAGGATTTGGACACCTTCCGCACCCTGTGCGAACGCGAGCGCTGCCCGTTTGCGGTGGTGGGCGTGGCCACCGACAACGGCCATTTGCAGGTGCGCGACGATTTGTACCACAACAATCCGGTGGATTTGCCGCTCAATGTCTTGCTGGGCAAACCGCCGAAAACCACCCGCCAAGACCAAACCGTGGCCGCAGCGGCGCAAGCCTTTTCAGGCAGCCATATCGATTTGAAAGACGCCGCTTACCGCGTGCTCAGCCTGCCCACCGTGGCCGCCAAAAACTTCCTCATTACCATCGGCGACCGCTCCGTCGGCGGCATGACCCACCGCGACCAAATGGTCGGCCGCTACCAAACCCCGGTGGCCGATTGCGCCGTTACCCTGATGGGCTTCAACACCCACCGCGGCGAAGCCATGAGCATGGGCGAAAAACCCACCGTGGCACTGTTTGACGCCCCCGCTTCCGGCCGCATGGCCATAGGCGAAGCCATCACCAATATCGCCGCGGTGAATATCGGCGCCATCGGCAATATCAAATTGTCCGCCAACTGGATGGCCGCCTGCGGCAATGCCGGCGAAGACGAAAAACTCTACCGCACCGTGGAAGCCGTATCGCACAGCTGCCAGGCGCTGGGCATCAGCATTCCCGTGGGCAAAGACTCGCTGTCCATGAAAACCGTGTGGCAGGAAGACGGCGTGCAAAAAGCCGTGGTATCGCCCTTAAGTCTGATTATCACCGCCTTTGCGCCGGTAGCGGACGTGCGCAAAACCGTGACCCCGGAGTTGAAAAACGTGGCCGACAGCGTATTGCTGGCGGTGGATTTGGGTTTGGGCAAAGCACGCATGGGCGGCTCGGCGCTGGCGCAGGTATATCAAGAAACCGGCGGCGAAGCCCCGGACATTGATGCAGGCTGCCTGAAAGCCTTTTATGAAGTGATGCAGCAACTGGTGGCGGAAGACAAACTCTTGGCCTACCACGACCGCAGCGACGGCGGCCTGTTTGCCACGCTGGCGGAAATGGCGTTTGCGGCGCGGTGTGGTTTGGATGTTCAACTTGACGGTTTGATAGATTACGACAGCTTGAACTTAAGCGATACCGCCGCCGTGACCGCACGCTGCATAGAAACGCTGTTCAATGAAGAACTGGGCGCGGTGCTACAAATCCGTGAAACCGATATGGCCTATGTAGTGGATTTGTTAAAACAAGCCGGTTTGGCTTTGACAAAAGGTTTCGGCGGCCTGGGTCAGCCCGTGTTTGATTCAGACAAGCTGCATATCTGTTTTAACGATGCCATTATCTTCAACGAAAGCCGTCTGGCCCTGCAACAAACCTGGCAGAGCACCAGCCACCAAATCCAGCGCCTGCGCGACAATCCCGAATGCGCCGACAGCGAATTTGCCCTCTTGGCCGACGACGCCCGTTCCGCCCTGTTTGCCGACCTGCCCTTCGATGTACAGGAAGACCTTGCCGCACCGTTTATTCACAGCGGCGCAAAACCGAAAATCGCCATCCTGCGCGAACAGGGGGTGAACGGCCAGGTGGAAATGGCCGCCGCCTTTACCCGTGCCGGTTTCGACGCCTACGACGTCCATATGTCCGACCTGATGGCTGGACGCGTCAAGCTCGATACCTTCCATATGCTCGCCGCCTGCGGCGGCTTCAGCTACGGCGATGTTTTGGGCGCCGGCGAAGGCTGGGCCAAATCCGTTTTGTTCCATCCCGAATTGCGCGAGCAGTTTGCCGCCTTCTTCGCCAATCCCAACACCCTCACGCTGGGTGTGTGCAACGGCTGCCAAATGGTGAGCAATCTGGCCGCAATCATCCCCGGCACCGCCGCATGGCCGAAATTCAAACGCAACCAATCGGAGCAGTTTGAAGCCCGTTTGAGCATGGTGGCCGTGCCCAAATCGCCGTCGCTGATTTTGGCGGAAATGCAGGGCGCCATGCTGCCGGTGGTGGTGAGCCACGGCGAAGGCCGCGCCGATTTCAGCCACAGCGCCTCCGCCCCCGCCGATGCCGCCATTGCCCTGCAATACATCGACGGCAGCGGCGCAGTGGCGCAAGACTACCCGCTCAACCCCAACGGCTCGCCGCTGGGCATAGCCGGTGTCACCAGCAGCGACGGCCGCGCCACCATCATGATGCCGCACCCTGAACGCGTGTTCCGCACAGCACAGATGAGCTGGGCGCCGGAAGCATGGCGACACAGCGATGTCAGCGGCTGGTATCGCTTGTTTGCGGGTGCACGCAAGGCTTTAGGTTAAATTTTCAGGCAGCCTGTATATTGATTGAACGCATACAGGCTGCCTGAAAAAAAGTAGGTCGGGTATTGATGCCCGACAGTTTTGAGATCTTTGCAAAACCCGTTGATGACAGCGATAAAACAGGCCACAGGTAGGGTGGGCATTCCTGCCCACCATTTTAAACCGCTGATTGTCAAAGATGATGGGTGGGCAAGAATGCCCACCCTACGGCTTGAATAACATGCTGTCCGGGGTTTGCAAAGATCTCGGTTTTGTGTATTTCTTCATTTTGTCGGGCATTAATGCCCGACCTACGACTGCCCAATAATCCGCAAGCACAGTAAAATAGCGTTTTTCTTTTTCAGGCAGCCTGAAAACCGCCATCATTCTTTCATCAGGAGCACCACCATGCCTTTACTCGACAGCTTTACCGTAGACCACACCCGCATGCAGGCCCCGGCCGTGCGTGTGGCCAAAACCATGACCACCCCCAAGGGCGACACCATTACCGTGTACGACCTGCGCTTCTGCATCCCCAACCAGGAAATCCTGTCTGAAAAAGGCATCCACACATTGGAGCATTTGTTTGCCGGCTTTATGCGCGACCACCTTAATGCCGACGATGTGGAAATCATCGACATCTCCCCCATGGGTTGCCGCACCGGTTTTTATATGAGCCTCATCGGCGCACCGGAAGAAGCCCGCGTGGCCGCCGCCTGGAAAGCCGCCATGAAGGACGTGCTCAATGTCAAAGAGCAAAGCCAGATTCCGGAATTGAACGAATACCAGTGCGGCACCTATACCCTGCACTCCTTGGCCGAGGCACAAGCCATCGCCCAAAACGTGATTGCGCGCGACATCGGCGTGAATCTCAACCGCGACCTTACTCTGGATTTGTCGCTGCTGAAGTCCTAATTATAGTCATTTAACACAGAACGATACGGCGTTGCTGCGCCTTGCCGTACTACTTGTACTGTCTACGGCTTGCTGCCTTGTCTCGTTCTGTGTTATTCGACTATATTTCATATATCTGATACGGCCACCCGTCTTAAAAACGGGTGGCCGTTATGTATTTTCAGGCAGCCTCGGTGTTAATGTTATATAATAACGTTCATTCTGATTCCCATCACACTTCATACAAGGAAACCATGATGAAAATGAAATGGCAACTCGGTCTGGCGGCGTTTTTGTGTTCAGGCAGCCTGTGGGCGGCGCCCTTGCAGGTGGTCACCAGCTTCAGCATTCTGGGCGATGTGACCCAACAAATCGGCGGTGAGCGCGTGGCGGTGCAAAATCTGGTCGGTCCCGACCAAGACGCACATGTCTACCAGCTCAAAGCCAGCGACATCCAAAAAATCCGCGGCGCCAAACTGGTGCTGCTCAACGGCTTGGGTTTTGAAAAAGCCGATGTCGAGCGCGCCGCCAAACAGGCCAAAGTGCCCGTGGCCGTGGCCACCCGCGGCATCACCCCCATCAAAATGGAAGAAGGCGGCCACCATCATCATGACCACGGTCACGGCCACGGTCATCACGAGCACGGCGAGTTTGATCCGCATGTGTGGCACGACCCGGTGCTGATGCAGACCTACGCCCAAAACGTGGCCGATGCGCTGGTCAAGGCCGACCCGGCAGGCAAGGCGCATTACCAGCAACGCCTCAACAGCTATAAAAACGAACTGGCCCAGCTCAATACTTGGGCGGCGCAATCCTTTAACAGCGTGCCGGTGGCGCAGCGCAAAGTGATTACCGGCCACGAAGGCTTCGGCTATATGGCCAAGCGCTACAAAGTGTATTTTGCCGCACCGCAGGGTGTGAACGCCGAATCCGAGCCCTCCGCCCGCCAAGTGGCGGCCATCATCCGCCAGATCAAGCAGCAAGGCATCAAGGCCGTGTTCAGCGAAAACATCAAAGACACACGCATGATCAACCGCATTGCCCAGGAAACCGGGGTCAAGGTGCAGGGCCGTCTGTATTCCGATGCGCTGAGCAAAGGCGCACCGGCCAACAGCTATACCGGTCTGTTCCGTTACAATGTGAATGCCTTGGTCAAAGCCATGAAATAAAGGCTGCCTGAAACCCGGCTTCACAAAGCACGGCGGCAATGTCACAATGCCGCCGTGATTCATTGAAGGAAAGCCCTATGCGCACCTATCTGGTGGGCGGCGCCGTGCGCGATGCCCTACTCGGTCTGCCGGTTTGCGACCGCGACTGGGTGGTGGTGGGCGCCGATGCCGCCGCCATGCTCGCCGCCGGTTTCAAAGCCGTGGGGCGCGATTTCCCGGTATTCCTGCACCCCGAAACCCATGAGGAATACGCACTGGCGCGCACCGAACGCAAAGTGGCCGCCGGTTACAGCGGTTTTCAGTTTTATGCCGCCGCGGATGTAACGCTGGAACAAGACCTGTCCCGCCGCGACCTCACCATCAACGCCATGGCACAGGATGCCGACGGCACCCTTATCGACCCTTTCGGCGGCCAAGCCGATTTGCAGCAGGGTGTGTTGCGTCATGTCAGCCCGGCGTTTGCCGAAGATCCGGTGCGCATTTTGCGTATCGCCCGTTTTGCCGCCCGTTACGGCTTTGCCATTGCCCCCGAAACCCGGGCGCTGATGCGGCAGATGGTGGAACAGGGCGAAGTGGCGGCCTTGGTGGCCGAACGGGTGTGGCAGGAACTGGCCAAGGGTTTGATGGAGCCGCAACCGCAGCGCATGATTGAAGCCTTGCGCGATTGCGGCGCACTGGCGGTGCTGCTGCCGGAAGTGGATGCCCTCTTCGGCGTGCCGCAGCGGGCGGAATACCACCCCGAAATCGACAGCGGCATCCACACGCTGATGGTGCTGCAACAGGCGGCTGCAATGCAGCTCACCCTGCCCGAACGCTATGCCGCACTCTTGCACGACTTGGGCAAGGCGCTCACCCCGGCGCACATCCTGCCGCGCCATCACGGCCACGATATCGCCGGTGTGGCACCGGTGCGTGCGGTCAATGCCCGCTGGCGCGTGCCCAAAGCCTGCGCCGAGTTGGCCGAGCTGGTGTGCCGCTGGCACATTATTTTTCACCAGGCCGCCCAGCTCAAACCCGCCACCGTGCTCGACACCCTCAAGCGCTGCGATGCCCTGCGCCGTCCGCAACGTTTTCAGGCAGCCTTAAACGTATGTGTGGCCGATGTGCGCGGCCGTTTGGGCAAAGAAAACCAGCCCTATCCGCAACGCGGGCACTGGCTCGCCCTCTTGGCCGCCGCCCAAGATGTGGATACCGCCGCCATTGCCGCCGGGCATGCACCGAAAGACATTGCCCAGGCCATAGACCGCGCCCGCCTCGAGCGCATCCGCCCCGTACAGGAAGCCTGGCGGCGGCAGAATGCAGATCGCAGTCATTAAAAGGATACCCACCATGCACATTATTCTATGGCGTCATGCCGAAGCCGAACCCGGATTCAACGACCTCGCCCGCCGCCTTACCGACAAAGGCCGCAAACAGGCCCGTTGCAGCGCTTCCTGGCTCAAACGCCATCTGCCGCCCGGCTACCGGCTGTGGATTTCCGAAGCCGTGCGCAGCCGAGAAACCGCCGAATACCTGCGCCGCGCCGACCAGGTGCAGCCCCTGATCAACCCCGAAGCCGACCCGCAGCGCATTGCCGAATTGCTGCGTGTGGAACACGACAGCGCCGCCTTGGTACTGGTCGGCCACCAACCGTGGATAGGCCAGTTGTGCGCCTGGCTGCTCAACGACGGCCAATGGCAGCCCCACAGCTATTGGTCGGTGAAAAAGAGCGCTTTTTGGTGGTTTGAAGTGCATTTCGACACCGAAGGCCGCCCTTCGGCCAAACTCAAAGGCGCGCTGCCGCCCGCCTGGCTGGCGGATGAATAGGCAGAATACTCCTACAGGCTGCCTGAAAAAGCAACCCGCCATAAAAAAGACGGACTTGTGTCCGTCTTTTTTATGCTCAGTGCAATACACACCTTAAAAAGTATTGCACTGCGCCGGGTCGCCGCTGGCAAAGCCGCGCTGGAACCAGGTTTTGCGCTCGGCGCTGCTGCCGTGGGTAAAGCTGTCGGGCACGGCATAGCCTTGGCTGCGGTTTTGGATGCGGTCATCGCCCACCGATTCGGCGGCATCGAGAATACGGCTGACATCGTCGCCTTCAAACAGCTGCCGCTGGCGCGCGTTGTAGGCCCACACACCGGCAAAGCAGTCGGCCTGCAATTCCAGGCGCACAGACAGCTGATTGGCGCGGGTTTTGTCGGCACGCTGTTGCGCCTGATGTACCTTGGGCAAAATGCCGAGCAGGTTTTGCACATGGTGGCCGACTTCGTGGGCAATCACATAGGCAAAAGCCGCATCACCGCCCTGCGCCGCCAGTTGGCGTTTCATGTCTTCATAAAACGATAAATCCAGATAGATTTTCTGGTCGCCGGGGCAGTAAAACGGACCCATGGCCGACTGGCCGGTGCCGCAGGCAGATTGGGTGGCACCGGTATACAACACCAGCACCGGCGCCTGATAACGCTGGCCGTTGCGGGCAAAATAGTCCGACCAGGTGTCTTCGGTCTCGGCCAACACCACGCGTGCCAAGCCGTTGATGTGTTCTTCCTGGTTTTGGCTCAGACTGCTGCTTTGCTGGGCACCGCCGATTTGCGGCGTGCCCACCAAGCCGGTGAGGTCGACGCCGTAATACATGCCCACCAAGACCACAATCAGGCCGATAATGCCGCCGCCCTTACCGACGGCACCGCCGCCCCGGCCGCGGCGGTCTTCTACATTGCTGCTTTGTCTGCGGTTTTGCCAACGCATGGTGTGTGTCCTTTTGAATAATGGCTGAATCTGTTTTCAGGCAGCCTGAAGCCGTAGGTCGGATACTTGTATCCGACAAATGAATCATTTGCAGGAACCTTGGCCAATGTCGGATTCAAGAATCCGACCTGCGATTGCTTTAATAACGCACATTATCTTGAACAAGATCCTGCGACTACGCGCAGGATGACTGTGTGCCGTCATTCTGCGCGTAGCGTAGTGGAGTCGCAGAATCTGTTTTGGCTTCGTCACTGACTGCGTTACGCAGGTAGCCTACAGCTTGATTTTAAAAAACTAAAAATAAGTGTGTTTTCAGGCAGCCTGAAAAACGCCTCACTCCCAACCCCGTTTCACCTTATCCAATTCGCGGCGGTCGCGCTTGGTGGGGCGGCCGTCGGGATAGGCGGCGGTAATGCGGCTGGCCTTGTCCAATTCTTTCTGCCGTGCGCGTTCGGCGGCCACGGCGGCGTCTTCCTGATACAACTGCTGCGCTTCCACCGCCGGGCGGCGCATGTGGTTGAGTTTGAGCACGGTGATTTTATACGGCAGCGAATTGAGCACCAAATCAATGACATCACCCGGCACTATGGTTTTGCTGTTTTTGACTTTGGCGCCGTTCACCTGCACCCGCCCCAATTCGATATGGCGCTGGGCCAGGGCGCGGGTTTTGAAAAAACGCGCAGCCCACAGCCATTTGTCCAAGCGCATGCTGTTGTCTTTGACCGATGCACTCATGCGCGTTTACTCCGCCGCCTCAATCGGTACGGTAAGCACAAACGGGGTGTCGTCGTAACCGGCCAAGCCCTCGTAGGCAAAGCAGTACACGCCGCGCATTTCCACCGTAACAGCCGCACCGTCGGCGGCAAAACTGAGCACGGTAATGTCCACCGGATGATGCACGCTGTCCAGATACAGCGAGCCGTCGATATACGGCGTATCCAAGGTGGCGCGCTCGTCGTTGAGCTGGAAATGAAACACCCGTCCGGCCAAATCGGCGGCATTCACCGAGGGCAGGTCGATGCCGTCAAGGCGGATTTCGGTTTCCACCCGCTGGCCCTCCCATTCGAAAGGCTGCAAGGGCACGGTCAGATTGGCATTGCCCGCCTCGCCGGAGAGCGACGCGGCACACGGTTGCAATAATTCCACCGGGAACAGTTTCAGGCTCATATCAGGTCTCCGCAATTTGGAATACCTGGCGCAGATAGGCCAGGAAGGTGTTGTTGTCGGACATGGTTTTGCCGGGGGTGTCGGAAATCTTGGCCACCGACTGGCCGTTGCATTCCACCAGTTTGAGCACGATATTGAGCGTGGTGTGACCCAAGTCGTTGGTCAGATTGGTGCCGATGCCGAAACTGGTTTTGAAACGGTCTTTGAAATACTGGTGCAAGGCCCAGGAGCGCTCGATGTCGAGGCCGTCGGAGAAGGTCAGCATCTTGGTGCGGCTGTCGATTTTGAGTTTCTGATAATGCGCATAAGCCTTGTCGCCCCACACATAGGGGTCGCCGCTGTCGTGGCGCAGGCCGTCGAAGAGTTTGGCGAAATAGAGGTCGAAATCGCGCAAAAACGCATCCATGCCCACCACATCGGTGAGCGCGATGCCCAAGTCGCCGCGGTATTCGTGCACCCACGCTTCCAGCGCCGCTTTTTGGAAATCGCGCAAACGCACATCCAGCGCCTGAAACGCCTGCAAAAATTCGTGCGCCATGGTGCCGATGGGGGTAATGCCCAGTTTTTTGGCCAGATACACATTGCTGGTGCCGCGGAACACCTCCGGCGCGGCTTCATGCAGGGTGTGCACCACATGTTCCTGCCAATCCAAGGTGTAGCGGCGGCGGGTGCCGAAATCGGACACCAGAAACGGCGGGTCTTGCGGTCGCTGCTCGGCGGCATATTGGCGCAACAGGGCAGCCTTGGCCTGCAAACGGCGCTCGCCCTCGGCCAGCACTTCCGGCGTTTCCAAGCGGCGGAAATACAGCTCGTTGACAATGGCCAGCACGAAAATCTCGAAGAACATGGCCTGGATAATCGGCCCTTCCACGCGGATATTGAGGCGGTTGTCTGCGTCGGTACTGACATGAATAAAGCGGCGTTTGAGCTGGAACAGCTCCAGATAATCGACAAAGTCACTTTTGATAAAACGCAGGCTGCGCAGGTAATCGAGCTCGTCCTGGGTGAATTTCACCGTACACAGGCGGTCGAGCTCGGTTTCCAAATCGTCTTTGATGTCGGCCAGCGGATAGGCGGTGGCGTCGTTGTTTCGGCAACGGAATTCATACACCCCGTGCGCTTGCGGAAACTGGTGCAGCACCACTTGCAGCATGGTGAATTTGTAGAGGTCGGTGTCCAGCAGGGAGCGGGTAATGGGGGCGGACATGGGCACAATCCTGTTCAAGACAAGGCTCGCATTATATAGTGAATACACAAGCTGCGGCATAACTTGACGGGCATACAAAACGGCTGCCTTGCAGGCAGCCGTCTATCCCCAAATACACAATAACTATTTTTTCGTTGCCGGTTGTGCAGCTTTAGGCGGTGCGGCTTTTTCCGCCGTACCTACCGTAATTTCTGTTTTGAGTTTTTCAAAGGTCGCTTTACCGATACCCTTCACTTTTTGAATATCCTCAATCGCCTTAAAAGGGCCATTTTCCGTACGGTAAGCCACAATCGCTTCCGCTTTCTTCGCACCTATATTGTGCAAGGTCTGTAATTCCTGCACATCTGCCGTATTAATGTTAACGGCTGCAAATGCACTCACCAAACTGAAAAAAGCAACCAAGGCCAATAAAAGCTTTTTCATGGCTATTCCTTTCCGTTCAACGATTAACAAAATAGTATTACGAATCATAATGTAATACTCCTTAATTCCATAGTACTACAACATAAAAATGGCTGCTATAAGATAAATATACTGTTTGCGTATTTTAACAAATGCTTACTATATCTATCTTTAGTCATTAAATTATCCATTCACAACTCAGCGGTATTATCGCTTTTGTAGAAATCTTTGCAAAACCTCCAGATGTAGATGCAATTCAAGGGGGCTTTGCAAAGGTTCTTGAAGTTATTGGTCTGCTGCAATACCGGCTTCGGCCTCGAAGTCACCGGTTTTGAAGAACCGCCTGCCGCAAGCTGAATCACAGATAAGGCTGCCTGAAAAATTTCAGGCAGCCTTCA
>NZ_JALJZY010000022.1 GCF_024171525.1 Neisseriaceae bacterium HSC-16F19 | reverse complement strand
GTCCCACGCCTTCCCATCCCGAACAGGACCGTGAAACGAACCAGCGCCGATGATAGTACGGATACCCGTGTGAAAGTAGGTCACCGCCAAACACCCATACTAACCCCCTGCATATCGTGTGCAGGGGGTTTTTTATTGCGTACGACAATCCGGAATACATTGAAGGCTGCCTGAAATTTTTCAGGCAGCCTTATCTGTGATTCAGCTTGCGGCAGGCGGTTCTTCAAAACCGGTGACTTCGAGGCCGAAGCCGGTGAGGCCGGTAAAGGAGGAAGGTTTGCCCATCACGCGCAGTTTTTTCACGCCCAGTCCGGCAAGGATTTGCGCGCCGATGCCGTAGGTTTTGCTGTCCCAGCGGTGGGCTTGGCCTACGCCTTTGGGCAGGGTGCGGTCGAGCAGGGTGGCGCCGGTTTCGCTGCGGTGCATGAGGATAATCACCCCGGCTTCGGCTTCTTGGATGTGTGCCAGCGCGGCGGGCAGCGGCCAGGTGTGGCGGTGGTCGGGGACGAGGAAATCCATCACGCTGAAAGGCTCGTGCACGCGCACCAGGGTTTCCCGGTCGGCCTGTGGCTGGCCTTTGACCAAGGCCAGATGGGTTTCGCCGGAGAGTTTGTCCACATACACATGCTGCCTGAAATCGCCCCAAGGCGTGTGGACGGCGGTGTCGCCCATTTCTTCGAGCAGGCTTTCGGTGCGGCTGCGGTATTCAATCAGGTCGGCAATGGTGCCGATTTTGAGGCCGTGCTGTTGGGCAAAGGCCATAAGTTCGGGCATGCGCGCCATGGTGCCGTCGTCGTTGATGATTTCGCAAATCACCGCCGCGGGAATCAGGCCGCTCATTTGCGCCAAATCCACCCCGGCTTCGGTGTGTCCGGCACGCACCAGCACGCCGCCTTTTTGCGCGCGCAGGGGGAAGATGTGGCCGGGCTGCACAATGTCTTCGGCCTTGGCCTGCGGTGAAACGGCGGTTTGGATGGTCAGTGCGCGGTCGGCGGCGGAAATACCGGTGGAAATGCCTTGTGCCGCTTCGATGGAAACGGTGAAATTGGTGCCGTATTGGGCGCCGTTTTTCTGCGTCATCATCGGCAGGCCGAGTTTTTCCACCATGGCCTCTTCCATGGGCAGGCACACCAGGCCGCGCGCGTGTTTGATCATAAAGTTGATGGCTTCGGGGGTGACGAATTGGGCGGCCATTAAGAGGTCGCCTTCGTTTTCGCGGTCTTCGGCATCGGTGAGGATGACCATTTTGCCGGCTTTGATGTCGGCGAGGATTTCGGGGATGGTGGCGATGGCGGTCATGGCATTACTCGTGGTTGGGGTGTGTTCGGGTGAGGGCGAGGCAGGGCGCGGGCCGTCGGGATTTTGATCCAGCCAACCGGCGGGCATGCCGGCGGCGGCTTCGATTTTACGGGCTTTTTTCTCGCCGAAGGATTTGTGGTGCAAGAGGCCGGAAAGCTCGCCGGTATTCAAACCGGTGGCGGCGGCAAAACGGTTTTGCTGGCCGCCGTGATGGCGTGCGATCCAGGCGCGCAGATTGGCGCGGCGCCAGGCGGTGGTGTCCATGGGGTTTCCTGCAAACGGGCGGATGGCGCTTATTTTAAGTCGGATTTATCATTAAGTAAATTTGACTTCCGCGTAGCAAAACTGCTTTTTGGTAAATCAAGCGCACACGGTGCACAGAGCCGATTTGCACTATAATGGCGCTCCGTTTTGTTTTTTCAGGCAGCCTGCAACATGATACGCGTACACAATATGACCGTGGCCAACGATGCCCCCTTTACCCTGTTTGGCGGGGTGAATGTTCTGGAAGACCTCGATTCCACCCTGCGCGCCTGCGCCCATTATGTGGCGGTCACGCAGAAGCTGGGCATCCCCTATGTGTTCAAAGCCTCCTTCGACAAGGCCAACCGCTCGTCCATCCATTCCTACCGCGGGGTCGGCTTGGACGAAGGCATGAAGATTTTTGCTGCGGTAAAAGCGGAATTCGGCGTGCCGGTGATCACCGACATCCACGAGCCCTACCAAGCCGCGCCCGTGGCCGAAGTGGCCGATGTCTTGCAGCTGCCCGCCTTTTTGGCGCGCCAGACCGATTTGGTGGACGCCATGGCGCGCACCGGCCGTGTGATCAACATCAAAAAGCCGCAGTTTTTAAGCCCGCAGCAAATGAAAAACATCGTGGAAAAATTCAAAGAAGCGGGCAATGAGCAATTGATTTTGTGCGAGCGCGGCAGCTGTTTCGGCTACGACAATCTGGTGGTGGATATGCTGGGCTTCGGGGTGATGAAAAAGACCTGTGGCAATCTGCCGATTATTTTTGATGTCACCCACGCCCTGCAACAGCGCGAAGCCGGTGCCGCCGCCTCCGGCGGCCGCCGCAGCCAGGTCTTGGATTTGGCGCTCGCCGGTATGGCCACGCGTTTGGCGGGCCTGTTTCTGGAAGCGCATGAAAATCCGGACCAAGCCCGCTGCGACGGTCCCAGCGCCCTGCCGCTGGCCATGCTGGAGCCCTTCCTGGCGCAGGTGAAGGCGCTGGACGATGTGGTCAAAAGCATGCCGCCTTTGCAGATTGACTGATGTTTGGGGTTTTCAGGCAGCCTTTAAGGCTGCCTGAAAAATTACAGATACCATGCCTTATATCGAATACCCCGCCGCGCCGGACCCGCTGGATACGCGCCGTCTCGACCGCAGCCGCTTTGCCGCCCATTGCCTGCCCGCCGCCCTTGCCGCAGTACTGCTGGGCGGCCTGTTGCTGTGGTTCGGCGGACAGTTGGCCTCGCTGGGACGGCCGGTGCCGAACCGCTATATCGGCGATGCGGTGGTGGTGTTCGGCATTGCCGCTTACGGGCTGCTGTTTTACCAATACCGTTTGCTGATACGGCGCTGCAACGATTACGGCGCTGCCTGGCAGTGGAATACTTATCTTTACCGCTTTTCGCTGATACCGGCGCTGGGTGCGGGCGTATGGCTGCCGCTGTGCTATGTATGGTTCTTGGCGATGGGGCTGCAATGCCTGTTCGGCCTGCTGCTGCCGGGCAATCCGCACAGCAATCTGAGCGGCTATCCGCGCCCGAGGGCCACGATTACTATTCGCGTATTGGCGCTCATGGCGGTGCTGCTCTATAGCGTGTCGGGTTTATGGTTATTACGGCTGATGATATAAGCCAAGGAACAGACAGGCTGCCTGAAAACATATAACGGCCATCCATGCGGATGGCCGTTTTTTATATGGCGTTTAAAACGAAGATCCCGGTTGTTGGAGGAATGCCAGTTCTTCTGTCGTGCTGGTGCGGCCCAAGACTGCATTGCGGTGCGGGTAGCGGCCGAAACGGTCGATAACGGCTTTGTGGCGATATTCGAAATCCAAGGCGTGTGCATCGGTGTAGCGTTCAAAAAGCACCACTGCTTGTGCATGGATGTACGGGCTTTCGCTGTGCATCAGCGGCATCAGCATAAAATGGCGCTCTTCCGTACCCATATCGGCAAAGCCGGGCAGGGAGACGGCGTGCTGGCACAGGGCTACCGCCATATTGTCTTGGGCAAAGGCGAGCGGACTGTTGCGGTGGAGGTTGCGGGAGAATTGGTCGAGCACAATAATTTCCGCCAGCCGCCCTTGAAGCGTGGTTCTCCAAGCATCACATTCGGATTGCGCCGCCTGTTGCCATATGCTGTAGAAGCGTTCGCGGATGCTTGCATCAAATCCGTCGTTGCGGGCAAACCAGTATGGGCGGCTGCTGTCGGCAAACCAGAAATCGAGAATATCGCGGACGGGGTTCATATGGGGCTCCGAAGGTTTTAGACTGCCTGAAATACGGCAATATAGTCGAATAAAATAAGAACGAGACAAGGCAGCAAAAAAGCCGCGAGCGCAGCGAAGTCCCGCGGGACAGACAGTACAGATAGTACGGCAAGGCGCAGCAACGCCGTATCGTTCTTATTTTAAATGACTATAAAAAGGCGGCTGATGCCGCCTTTGTGCTGTGTAACCGTTACTCTGCCGCAGGCAGCGCTTTGGCCGCCACATCCGGCAAGGCTTGGGTATTCTGGCTGTGCATGGTGACGCTGCCCTGATACACCGCGCCGGGATCGATTTGCAGGTTGTGGGTGTCGATATTGCCGTGGATATGGGCGCTGGCCTTGAGGTCCAGATTTTGGGTTTCGATATCGCCTTCTACACGACCGAAGACCAAGAGTTCTTTGGCGCGCAGATTGCCTTTTACCCAGCCGTTTTCGCCGATGATGACCATGCCTTCGCTGGCGACATGGCCGATGATGCCGCCGTCGATTTTAATCGAATTCTGGCTGCCGATATTGCCCTGAATGGTGCAGTGCTCGCCAATCAGGGTGTCAATGTTCATGTGGCTGGCGGATTTTTTCTGATTGAACATGGCAGGCTTTCCTAACGGGTGTTGAGGCTGAAAAAGGCTTCCGGGTCGGTGGTTTCTTCGTGGCGGCGCACTTCGTAGTGCAGGTGCGGGCCGGTGGAGCGGCCGGTATTGCCCAATTTGCCGATGGCTTCACCGGCTTTGACTTTCTGGCCGTTGGCCACATCAATGGCGGACAAATGGGCATATACGGTCTGATAACCGTGGCCGTGACGGATTTTCACCACCAGGCCGTAGCCGCTCTGGCTGCCTGAAAACACCACCACACCGTCGGCGGTGCTGTAAACCGGTTCGCCGATATGGCCGCGGAAATCCACGCCGTTGTGAAATTCGCCGCCGCGGCCGCTGAACGGGTTGGGGCGCACGCCGTAATCCGAAGTGATTTTGCCGCCGTGCGGTTTGCCCAGCGGAATGGTGCGTGCCAGTTGCAGCAGATTGTCGGTGTCTTCGCTGAATGCCTGCGCATAGGGCAGCGGCGCGCTCAGCTTGATTTCCGGACCACCGGCCGCTTCAATGGGTTCTCCGGGGCGGTTTTCGCTTTTGCGTGCGGGCACGTTGACGCCGCGCTCTTTGAGGTATTGCTGCAAGGCGGCTACGCTGGCTTCGGAGCGGCTGAGGTCTTGCAGCTTGGTTTCGATTTCGGCGGAGGTGAGGTTTTGCAGCTGGGTGACTTCGGCAGCCAGCTGTTCGGCCTGGCTGCGGGTCTGCATGTGCTGGTGGGCCAGATAGGCGAGGGAGGCGGCCAGTACCGTGGTGCTGATGCTCAACAGCCACAAGGCGGGTTTGATGGCCTTCAGCGCAGTGTGGCTGATGCCGATGCTGCGGGTGGACTGGGCATCGATGATTAACACGGTGGCGCGTTTGCGTTGGGACATAGGCGTTGTGTGGTGGCAGTGCCGTAGTGCGGTGCTGCCATAATTTGCGTTAAAAACGCGCCATTTTAATATATTTAACCGTGGTTTAGGCAGATTTTTAGGTTTTTTGCCCCATTAAAACGGTTTTCAGGCAGCCTGAAACGGCGCAAACCTTAAGTAGGGGGGGCTTGGACGGTGTCGTAAAAATACGCCAATATGTTGAACGGGCAATGTTAACCCACCCGTATCGGCAGACGGTCGCAATAGGGCATCCAGCCGTCGGCCACGCCCAATTCGCTGTCCACGGCGATATTGGCCACCGCCAAGCAGCGGCCGTCGGTATCTGTCAGCACCGGCCAGATGCGGCGCATAAACGGCACGATGCCGCGCTCTTGCAGCAATTGGCGGATGTTTTTGCGGCCGTTGGCCCGTTGCAGCACATCATCGCGTTGCACGCAGCGCCACACGGCCTGCTCCGGCACGGCGGGCAGGCCGAAACGGTGCGGCTGCCAGAGGAGCCAGTCGGCGGTATCGGTATTGTCCAGCCACGGCCATTGCTGTTGTGCCCGGATGTGTTGCGGCCACAAACGGCCCTGATGCCACACGGCCTTGCCTTGCGGCAGCGGCCATTCGCCGCGTGTCACCCGGTCTTGGCGCAGCATGCGGGCAAAGGCGGCCACACCGTGGTGCGTGGGCGTGCCCAAACCGTGTTGGCGGGCAAAGGCGTACAGCTGGCGCTGCTGCCGTGCCGGACCGAGTTTGCGCCATTGCGCCACATCCATGCCTTCGGCCAAGCCTTGCGGATAGAGGCGGCGGCTGTCTTCGCGGTCCAATTCCGCTAGGGCGCTTTGCTCTTGCTGCAACAAGGTGACGGCGGCCTGTATGTGGCGGCGGTAATCGGGCAGGCGTTCGGCCAAGGCGGGCAGCCATTGGCCGCGCAGCCAGTTGCGCAGATGGCGCGGGTCTTCATTGCTGGGGTCTTCGATGTGGGGCAGTTGGTGTGCGGCGGCATAGGCGGCCAGCGTGGCGCGGGGGAAAGACAGCAGGGGGCGCCACAGCAGGGTATCTGCGGTGAGCGTACGCAGGGCAGGCATGGCCGAAAGGGCACGGCCGCCGCCGCCGCGCAGGGCGGCGAGCAAAAAGGTTTCGCACTGGTCGTCGGCATGGTGCGCCAAGGCCACGGCGTGCGCCGTGCTGCGGGCAAAGACGGCATAGCGTGCCTGCCGTGCCGTGGCCTCGATGCCCAAGCCTTGTCCCATATCCGGCTGCACATATTCGCAGCGCAGCGGAATCTGCCAGCGTTGGCATAGATCTGCGCAAAACGGCGGCCAGGCATCGGCGGCGGCCTGCAAACCGTGGTGCACATGTACGGCTTGCAGCTCAAAACCCATCTTGGCGCGCAGGGTGTTGAGCAGGTGCAGCAGCACCACCGAATCCAGGCCGCCGCTCAAGCCCACTTCGATAACGCAATGGCCGGCCAAGGCGGCCGGCCATTGTTGTTGCAGTGCCGAAGCGAGTTCGGCGTGCTTATTTGCTGCTGAATTCGCCATAACTCATTAAGCGGTCGAAGCGGCGGGTGAGCAGGTCGGAGCGGGGCATGCTTTGCGCTTCGGCCAGCTGGGTTTCCAGCACGGTGCCGACGCGCTGCATGATTTCCGGATAATTGCGGTGGGCGCCGCCCAAAGGCTCGTCGATGATTTTGTCGATAAGGTCCAATTCCATCAGCCGCTTGGCGGTGATGCCCAAGGCTTGGGCTGCTTCGGGGGCTTTTTCGGCGGTTTTCCACAGAATGGAGGCGCAGCCTTCCGGCGAAATCACCGAATAGGTGGCGTATTGCAGCATATTGACGTAATCGCCCACGGCAATCGCCAGCGCGCCGCCGGAGCCGCCTTCGCCGATGATGGTGCACAGCACCGGCACATGCAGGCGCGCCAGTTCGTAGAGGTTGCGGCCGATGGCTTCAGACTGGCCGCGCTCTTCCGCGCCGATGCCGGGATAGGCGCCGGGGGTGTCGATAAAGGTAATCAGCGGGATTTGGTATTTTTCCGCCAGCTTCATCAGGCGCAATGCCTTGCGATAGCCTTCGGGTTTGGGCATGCCGAAGTTGCGGCGGATTTTTTCCTTGGTGTCGCGGCCTTTTTGGTGGCCGATGACCATCACGCTCTGGCCGTTGAAACGGGCCAGGCCGCCGACAATGGCTTCGTCGTCGGCATAGGCGCGGTCGCCGTGCAGTTCTTCAAAATCGGTAAACAGCGCGTCGATGTAGTCCAGCGTGTAAGGACGCTGGGCGTGGCGGGAAATTTGGGAAATCTGTACCGGAGTGAGTTTGGCGAAAATGGACTTGGTCAGATCATCGCTTTTTTTCTTCAAGCGGCTGATTTCTTCCGAAATGTCCACCACCGAATCGCCTTGTACAAAGCGCAGTTCTTCGATTTTCTGCACCAATTCGGCAATGGGCTGCTCGAAATCCAGAAAGATTTGTTTCATGTTGGCGAAAAAAGAATAGAAAAATGAGGGTCAATGATACGCGAAGATACCGCGCACCGCAGCATTTATTGCAGGACAAAAGTGGGAATGGGGGCTTAACTGGTTTAAAAGTTTACGGATTTTTACAGAAATGTTTTCAGGCAGCTTAGAGTTGCGCATCAGGCAAAACACAGGGCGGCAGCAATAAAGACACTTTACGGGTGGCCAGACGCTGTTCGGCGCGGTGCAGGCCGGCGGCATAGGTCTGAAGGTCGTCCATGGCTGCTGCCTGTAAGGCACCCAGCTGGCCGATGCGGCGGGCGTGGGCGTATTGCGGATTGGCACCCAGTGCGTGGTCCAAGGCTGCGGCCAGCTGCTGCGCCCGCTCCGGGGGTGCGACGGCGGCATCGACACACAGCCGGTAATACGGCGGATTATCCATCACCGCTTGCAGCAGGGCCTGTTGCGGCAGGGCGGCATCGACTTGCCGCATGGCAGCCTGCACAAAGGCTTCGGTGAGTTTTTCGCCGCATAGGTCCGAGGTGAGGCTGTTGCGGCCGACAAATTCCATTTGCGGCACCCCGCCAAGCAAACCGTGAATATGCACGCAATCGCCGCTGTCGTAGCGGTAGAGGCCGCCCTGGGTGCTGACTATCACGCGGTAGCGCGCGCCGCTGTCGAGGCTGTGCGGCAGATGAATTCCGCCGACCTCATCGGCAAATTCGTAAAAATGACTGTCCACCGCCAACAGCGGCCACGGGCTGCCTGAAAACGGAATGCTGCTCACCGCCTCGGTGGCGAGCAAACCCTTGCCTTGCAGATGCACATGGGGAAACAGCGCACGCAGTGCGGCAGCAGGTGCGGCGGCGGTGTGGCTGTCCCAGGCGCTGACGGTATCCAGCTGCGGCCACAAGGTGCGGGTGTCCATAGGTGTGCATGCCAGAGCCTGCGCTACATGGCGGCGGCGGGCAGGGTCGGGCAGGGTGGCGAGCAGGCTGTCGGCCTGTTGTTGCAAGGTGTTCAGGATGGTCAGCAGCAGGGTGGGGCTCCACACGGAGATAAAACTCAAGTCCGGCGCCGACAACAAAACCCGCGCACTGTGCCATTGCCAGCGCTCCGCACTTTGCTGTTGCATCAGCTCCGGCTGGAACAGCGTACGTTCGGCCAGCCAGGCAGCGGTGTCGGCACCAAAATAAGCCAAATCGTCACCATTGCCGATGGCGATACCGCCTGCGGTATGGCTGCGGCTGCGTCCGGCAGGGCTGATGATGAAAAACAGCCGCCCTGCCAGCGCTTGCGGCCGGAATTGAGCCAAATCCGCCAGCCACGGCAGCACCGCACGGCGGAACGCCGCCAGCAGTGAGGGTGTGTAAGGAATCAGCTTGGCGCCGCCGGAAGAGCCGCCGGTTTCTTCAAACAGGGTCACCGCCTCGGTGGTGAGCACACCCGGTGTGCCCGCGGCCAGCGCTTCGATGTCGGCCTGATAATCGGCATAAGTGTGCACAGGAACGCGTGCGGCAAAATCGGCATAGCTGTGGATGCGCTCAAAACCGTAGCGGCGGCCAAAGGCGCTGGCGGCATTGCTGTGCAGCAAGTCATGCAGGATGCGCTCCTGGGTAGAGCGGGCATCGGCCAAGGCTGCCTGAAAGGACTGGCGGGCGGTGGTAAAAACAGGTGGAAAGCGGGTGTTATTCATGGTGCTCCATCACGGCTCCGTCCGCCAGTCCCTGCTCAAAACCGCTGAGGGCGAAGGAGCGCAGATTGGCGGGGGTGAGGCGGGTGAGACATACCAACTCGTCGCCTTGGGCAGCGCCGGGATTGCGGCTGTGGAAATATTGCGCTTCCGGATTGCGCGCGGTGTGCGGGGTGTGCCATTCGGCTTTCAAATAGCCTTGGGTCCGGGCATAACGCACCAGGCCGCTGTCGGCGTGGTAGGCGCTGCCGAACCGGCTCTGTGCCAGCGTGTCCATCAGCGCCTGCACGTCGGGCGGGGTGGGGCGGCGGCGGTTGGGGTAGTAATCTCGGCTGAAAACGTTGAGATAGCGGTAGGTGCGGTCGCCTTTGACGATGAGCAGCCAATAGAGCGGCACATCGGGCTGTTGCGCCTGGATTTGTCCGGCCAGGCGGCACCAGGCCAGCGGCAGGGTTTGTTCGCCCCAATAGCGGTGGTCGATGATGGTGTCGCCGGAAAACAGCGCCCGCAGGGCTTGGCCTTGAAAGACATGGTC
The DNA here is from genome assembly GCF_024171525.1 of Neisseriaceae bacterium HSC-16F19. GTDB lineage: Bacteria > Pseudomonadota > Gammaproteobacteria > Burkholderiales > Neisseriaceae > JALJZY01. The sequence goes on along the minus strand of NZ_JALJZY010000022.1, from coordinate 29,552 downwards.
GGTGACTTTGAGGGTGGAAAACCCGCGAATGATGTTGTCTTCGTCTTGCAGCAGCAAAACATAATCTTTGTCGGCCAAATCGCGGCGGAACAAATTAGCCGAGGTGCCGCCGTAATAATGGCTGTAGAGTTGGTACAGCGCGGCGATACTGTTTTCAGGCAGCCTGGGTGCGGCCACGGTGCGGGTGCTGAGGCGGTTCATAAGGCAGGGTGCAAATCACAATCGCAGGCAGTATAGCGCAAACCCCGGCTTGTTTGCCCGATATCAAAGGCGGCACCCGGCAAAGGGCGTAGAATGAGCCGGGTATATTTTTTCGGATTGCGGCACAGGTTTCAGGCAGCCTGAATACATGTGTAGCCGTCAACATAAGGTTTTGAGTATGGACATCATCCACACCGATATTGCCATTATCGGCGCCGGCGGCGCGGGTCTGCGCGCGGCGATTGAGATTGCGCGGGCGGCGCCCGAAATGCGCGTGCACCTGATTTCCAAGGTTTACCCCATGCGCAGCCACACCGTGGCGGCCGAGGGCGGCTCTGCCGGGGTGGTGCGCGAAGACGACAGCCTCGAGCACCATTTCAACGACACCGTTTCCGGCGGCGATTGGCTGTGCGAGCAGGATGTGGTGCAGTATTTCGTCGAACACGCCACCGAAGAAATGATCCAGCTGGAGCATTGGGGCTGCCCGTGGTCGCGCCAGCCCGACGGCCGTGCCAATGTGCGCCGTTTCGGCGGCATGAAAATCCCGCGCACTTGGTTTGCCGCCGACAAAACCGGCTTCCATATGCTGCACACCCTGTTTCAAACCTCGCTGCAATACCCGAATATCCACCGCTTAGACGAACATTTCGCGCTGGATTTGCTGGTGCATGAAGGGCAGTTGGCCGGGGTGTTGTGCTACGGCATGCAAGAGGGCGTGGTGCGTGCGGTAGAGGCCAAGAGCGTGATTATCGCCACCGGCGGCGCCGGGCGCGTGTTTGCCTTCAATACCAACGGCGGCATCGTCACCGGCGACGGCATGGCCATGGCCTACCGCCACGGCGTGCCGCTTCGCGACATGGAATTTGTGCAATACCACCCCACCGGCCTGCCCGGCTCCGGCATTCTGATGACCGAGGGCTGCCGCGGCGAGGGCGGGATTTTGGTGAACAAAGACGGCTACCGCTATCTGCAAGATTACGGCCTGGGGCCGGAAACCCCCATCGGCGCGCCGAAAAACAAATACATGGAGCTGGGGCCGCGCGACCGCCTGTCGCAGGCGTTTTACCACGAATGGAAAGCCGGGCGCACCGTGCCCACCCCGCGCGGCGATGTGGTGTATCTGGATTTGCGCCATCTGGGCGAAGACTATATCAATGAGCGCCTGCCCTTCATCCGTTCGCTGGCGCAAAAATTTGTCGGCGTCGACCCGGCGCACGAGCCGATTCCGGTGCGCCCCACCGCGCACTACACCATGGGCGGCATCGAAACCGACGGCCGCTGCCGCACCCGCATGAGCGGGCTGTTTGCCGTGGGCGAATGCGCATCGGTGGGGCTGCACGGCGCCAACCGCTTGGGCTCCAACTCGCTGGCGGAATTGTGCGTATTCGGCAAAGTGGCCGGGGAAGAAGCGCTGCGCCACGCGCAAAACAGCACCGAGGCGCTGGACGAAGCCGGATTTACCGCGTTGGCAGAAGCCGCATACCGCCCCTTTGAAGAATTGAAAAACCGCAGCACAGGCACCGAAAAACCGGCCGACATCCGCCGCGAACTGGGCGCGATGATGGAAGCCGAAGTGGGCATTTACCGCAGCGCCGAAAACGGCGCGCGCGCCAAAGCGGCGATTCAAGATTTGAAAGCGCGTTATCAAAACGTGATCGTTACCGACCATGCCGATGTGTATAACCTTGATTGGATGACCACCATCGAGCTGGGTTATCTCTTGGATGTGGCCGAGGCGATGATTTATTCCGCCGATGCGCGCACCGAATCGCGCGGCGCCCACCAGCGCCTGGATTTCCCCGAACGCGACGATGCCGCCTTTCTCAAACACACGCTCAGCTTTTACCGCGGCTTTCAGGCAGCCCCCGAGATTGAATACAGCCCCGTGTGTATCACCACTTCGCCGCCGGCGCAGCGGGTGTACGGCGCCGCAGCGGAAGGAGGTGCGGCATGAATACCATCACAATCGAAGTGATGCGCTACCGCCCTCAGATCGACGAAAAACCCTGGCTGCAAAGTTTCGACATCGAGTGGACGGCCGATATGTCGGTGCTGGATGCGCTCTCTTATATCAAAGACGAGCTGGCGCCGGATTTGGCCTACCGCTGGTCGTGCCGCATGGAAGTGTGCGGCTCCTGCGGCATGGTGATCAACGGCGAACCCAAACTCGCCTGCTCCACCTTTGTGCGCGATTATGCCCGCGCGGGCAAGATTACCGTGGGCGCGCTGGATCAGTTTCCGATTGAAAAAGACCTGATTGTCGATGCCGAGCCGTTTATGCACAAGCTCGCATCGGTCAGCCCCTATATCATCCGCAAACAACCGCGCGCGCTGGCCGAGAAAGAACACCGCCAAAGCCCGGCGGAACTGGCCAAATTCAAGCAATACACCATGTGCATCAACTGCATGCTCTGCTATCAGGCCTGCCCGCAAGTGGGGCTGAACGCCGATTTTCTCGGCCCCGCCGCCACCGCGCTGGCGCACCGCTACAATCTCGACAACCGCGACCAAGGCAAAACCCGCCGCTTTGCGGTGATGAACGAAGAAAGCGGTATCTGGCCGTGTACCTTTGTCGGCTATTGCTCCGAAGTCTGCCCCAAGAGCGTGGATCCGGCCGGCGCCATCCAGCAGGTTAAAGCCGCCGCCGTACCGTTTTGGGCGCTGGCGCAACTGAAAAAAGAGGAGGCTTAATATGGGCAGCCGCAAACCCTACCAAGCCCGCCAAAGCCCGCGCTGGTATCTGGGCAACCGCTTTTTCAAGCTCTATATGCTGCGCGAGCTCACCAGCGTGCCGGTGGCGCTGGCCGCGCTCAATCTCTTCTGGGGCTTGGCCGCCCTGGCCGCCAGCGCCGAAGCCTGGGGCAGCTGGATCGCCGCCCAGCGCCATCCGCTGTTGCTGCTGCTCAATATCCTTGCCATTGCCGCCGCGCTTTTCAACAGCAAAACCTGGTTTGAAGCCGTGCCCAAAGCCATGCCCATCCAACGCGGCGAGCATTTCGTTCCCGCCCGCGTGCTCATCCGCGCCAGCTGGGCGGCTATGGGCGCCGTGTTTGTGGTATTGCTGCTGGCGGTGGTGTGGCTGGCGTAGGCAAAGCCCCGCGTACGCAAAATGGTAGGTTGGGTTGCAAACCCAACATTAATGGCGGATTAAGCGGTTTTGTTGGGTTTTCAACCCAACCTACGGGCTTGGCGTAGGGTGGGCATGCTTGCCCACCGCTTTCAGGCAGCCTGAGCCAACACCCTACACCTAAAATCAACTCACGAGGAAACACCCCATGAGCCAAAAACATCTCAAGCCCGTGTATTGGGGCATCTTTTCCGCAGGCGGCACCGCCGCCGCCATGCTGCTTGCACCGCTGCTGCTGGTGTTGTGCATCCTGCTACCCTTCGGCATCATCGGCAGCGCCGCCGACTTTTACTACAGCGCCCACGGTTGGATCTCGCGCCCTTGGCTGTATATTCCGCTCGCCGGTTTGTTTTTCCTGTTTCTATGGCACGGCGTGCACCGCTTTTATTACATCCTGCACGATATGCACATCCCCGTGGGTGCGCGTACCCGTTGGGGTTTTTACGGCTTTGCCGTGGCGGTATTGCTGGTGAGTCTGCTGGTCGGCCATTTTGCGGCCTGAATACCCGATATAGTCATTTAAAATAAGAATGATACGGCGTTGCTGCGCCTTGCCGTACTATCTGTACTGTCTGCGGCTTGCTGCCTTGTCTCATTCTTATTTTATTCGACTATAAAAACACCTGTAGGTTTAAGTGCAGGCGTTTTTATCGGGTGGTCATGCAGTACTGTTCGATAGCACTCAGATATTCGTCCACACTGCACACATAGGGTGTGGGCTCATCGTCCCATAAACATTCAATAATGACTTGGTGCCCATCCAGGCTGACACAAAAGGCATTGCCACAAACAGACAGAGGCGGTGCACCGCCATGCCTTTGCCAATACCGTATCGGGGCGGCAAAGGCTTCTGCCATTTGGGCGGAAGAACATTCGGTCTCTAAAAAATCAATCAGCATGTTACGGTTTCCAGTGTCGTGAGAGATGTAGCAGCCAGGCACTCAGGCACAATACGCACAGGGTGGTAAACAGCTGGTTCGGCAGGTGCGGCGCTTCCCAGCCGATAAACCACAAATCCGCCTGATGAATGCCGTGGTTAAAAGCGGAGATATAGCGGGCAAAATAGATTTCCGCCGCAAACATGGCCGCCATCACCGCCAGCGTGTGCCGCCACAGGGCAGGGCGGCTGCGGCGGCAATAAGCATACAGTCCCAGCAGCAAGACCAGGCTGAAGGCATCGTGGGCAATGCCGTAGGCGTATTGCCAGCCACCAGGGCCGTAGAGCAGCCACAATTCAATCAGCGCGCGCGCCAGCATGGGCAGCCAGAACCACAGATAGGCCCGGCGCAGGCGCGCTTCAATGTCCGCCCGCGTGAACAGCAGCGGCGGCAGCAGCAGCCAGTAAAACACGGTCATGCCCAGCCACGCGGCCTTGGGGAAGGCAATGGCGCCGCCGTGCAGTGCAAAATGGTTTTGCCAAAGATAAAAAGCCAGCGTGGCGGCGGCGGTGAACAGCAGGGGCAGGATAAAGCGGGCGGACATAAGTGGTTTCAGGCTGCCTGAAAAGAAACAAAAGCCCCGTATCATACCATCCGCCCCTTTTATTCCGCCCAAACGCCCCCAGTATGGTGTTTTCTTGTCGGTCCTCCCGATACGCGATGAATCCGAAATTTCAGCCCTTATTCCAACCTTATACCTTCAACAACGGCGTCACCGTGCCCAACCGTCTGGTGGTGGCGCCGATGACCCATTGGGCCTCGCACGAAGACGGCAGCCTGAGTGCGGACGAGCGCCTGTTTTTGCAAGAGCGTTTCCGCGGTTTCGGTCTGTTTGTCTCCGCTGCCACGCTGGTGTCGCCCGAAGGCAAGGCGTTTAGCGGCCAGCCTGCGGCCATGGGTGAGCAGGATTTGCCCAGCCTGCGCGCAATCGCCGCGCTGGCCCACGAACAAGGTGCCAAAGCCCTGCTGCAACTGCATCACGGCGGTTTGAAAGCCGTGCCGGAGCTGTTGCACGGTGCTGCGGTGGTTGCGCCTTCAGGTGATACCGGCGGCGCCCGCGCCTTGGACGGGGCGGAGATTCAGGCGCTGGTGGTCGCCTTTGCCCGTGCTGCCGATTTGGCCTTGCGGGCCGGTTTCGACGGTGTGGAAATCCACGGCGCCAACCAATATTTGCTGCAACAGTTTTATTCGGCAGCTACTAACCGCCGCCAGGATGCTTGGGGCGGCAGCCGCGAGGCGCGCATGCGCTTTCCGCTGGCGGTGGCCGATGCCGTGCTGGCGGTGCGCGCGCAACACCAACGGCCGGATTTTATCGTCGGCTACCGTTTTTCACCGGAAGAGCCGGGCGAGTTCGGGCTGACCATGCAGGACAGCTTCGCCCTTATCGACGCGCTGGCGCAGCGGCCTTTGCAATACCTGCATGTGTCTTTATGGGATTTCTACAAAACCGCCCGCCGCGGTGCCGACCCCGCGCGCACCCGCATCGAACAGCTGCATGCCCATCTCAACAGCCGTCTGTCGCTCATCGGCGTGGGCAATCTGCGCAGCGCCGAAGACGCGCTGGCCGCGTATCAAACCGGCTGGGCGGAATTCATTGCCCTAGGCAAGGCGGTGATGCTCAATCCCGATTGGGCCGAATGGGTGCAGGACGGGCGCGAGCAGGATATTGTCACCGAACTGGACCCGCAACGTGCCGACCGTTACCGCATTCCGCCCTTGCTGTGGTCGCGCTGTCTGGAAGGCATGGACTGGCTGCCGCCGCTGAAGGGCAACAGGGACTGGCGGCCCAGGGATATTTGAGGCTGCCTGAAAGGCAGTCCGGCAATCGTGCTACACTGCACACTGTTTGAGACCTTTGCAAAGCCTCCAGATGTGGATGCAGTTCAAGGCGTAGCAGCGCAGCGAGCGTGACCGTAGGAAATCCCTGTGGGACAGACATCCTATGACAACGCAAGCGAGCGAGCAGTACCCCTGCGGGCATAAACTTCCAACGCTTCAAATGCGCCGCAGATGGGGGTTTTGCAAAGGTCTCTGTTTTTAATCTGATGTAAACACAAGGAAACACCTATGTTGAAACCTTATTTTTCCTGGCTAGCCGCCCTGGTGCTGATTTTGGGCTTGAGCGGCTGCGGTTACAACACCCTGCAGGCGCAGGATGAGGCGGCGGACGCGGCTTGGGCGGAAGTGGTCAACCAATACCAGCGCCGCGCGGATTTGATTCCCAATCTGGAAAACACCGTGAAAGGCTATGTCAAACACGAGGAGCAGGTGCTGGTGGCGGTAACCGAAGCGCGTGCGCGTGTGGGCAGCATCAATATGACCGCCGCCGATGCCACGGACGAGGCCAAGATGAAAGCCTATGCCCAAGCGCAGGGCGAGTTGGGCAGCGCCATCGGCCGCCTGTTGGTGGTGACCGAAAACTATCCGCAACTCAAGGCCGACCAAAACTTCCGCGACCTGCAAGCACAGCTGGAAGGCACGGAAAACCGCATTGCGCTGGCGCGCAACCGCTATATCGAGGCCGTGCGCATCTACAACACCAGTGTGCGCCAGTTCCCGCAAAACCTGACCGCCAAAATGTTCGGCATGAGCGTGCGCCCGAATTTCACCGTGGAAAACGAGGCGCAAATCCAACAAGCGCCCAAGGTTGAGTTTTAAGCGATGACGCTGCGTTCTTGCTTGGCCGCATTGTGGCTGTGCCTGTTCAGTCCGTGGCTGTGGGCGCAGACGGCGGTGCCCGCCTTGACCGCGCCGGTCACGGATACTGCGCAGATGATGCAGCCGCAGGCGCGTGCCGAACTCAACCGCCATCTGCTCGACTACGCCCGACAAAACGGCAGCCAGATTGTGGTGCTGACGGTGGATGCCATCGCCCCGGAAACGCCGTTTGACTACGCCACCCGCGTCATGGACGCTTGGAAACCGGGGCGTGCCGGTGTGGACGACGGCGTGCTGCTGCTGTTGGTGAAAAACGAGCGCAAAACCCATCTGGCGGTGGGCAGCGGCCTGGAAGGCGCCATTCCCGATGCCTACGCCAAGCGCATCCTCGATGACGTGCTGCGGCCCTATCTGCAACAAGGCCGCATGGACGAAGGCATAACCGCCGCGGTGGTGCAAATCGAAAAACTGATTGCCGGTGAAGAACTGCCGCCGCCGCAAAGCTGGCAGGGCGGTGATGATGACGGATTTGACCGCACCGAATTGCTGCCGATGGCGATCATGTTTGCCTTTATGGTCGGCCAGCTGCTGCGTGCGGCGGCTGGCCGCCTGATGGGCAGTGCGGTGGCCGGCGGCATTATGCTGGTAGCGGGTTGGCTGGTGGGTTTCGGCTGGCTGTTCAGCGTGATTTTGGCCGTCGGCGTGGCGGTATTCGTGAGCCGCGGCACAGCCTTTGTCGGCGGCAGCGGCGGCGGTAGCTGGGGCGGCGGCAGCAGCAGCGGCTCCGGCGGTGGCGGATTCAGCGGCGGCGGTGGCGGTTTTCGCGGTGGCGGCGCTTCGGGAGGATGGTAATGGCAACATGGCAACAGAAATGGCAGCGCCTGCGCGCGCACTGGCTGCACCCGCGCTGGCGCGTGCAGCGGCATTTTCCCACCGCATCGCTGCACCAAATCAGCCTGGCGGTGGCCGCCTCCGAACAACAACACGGCGGGCAAATCCGTTTTGTCATCGAATCGAATTGGGACACCGCCGCCCTGCTGCGCAACGACGACTGCCGCAGCCGCGCCTGGCGCTGGTTTGCCGATTTGGGCGTATGGGACACGGCGGACAACTGCGGCGTGCTGGTGTATGTGTCGTTTGCCGACCACCGCGTGGAAATCGTGGCCGACCGCGGCATTGCCGCCTGCGTGGCCGAGGGCGAGTGGCAGGCGGTGTGCGACCGCATGGTGGCCGATTTCCGCCAACAACGCTATGTGCCCGGCCTGCAAAATGCTCTGGATGAAATCACCGCCATTTTGGCAGCACAGTTCCCGGCCACAGGCCGGGCGGCGGAAAACCACTTGGACAATGAAGTGGTGCTGCGCTGAGTTTCAGGCAGCCTGAAGTCGCATTTTTTATAGGCAAACACCCCCTGTATCACATACAGGGGGTGTTGTTTTGGCTGCCTGAACATTCAGGTGTCTTTGTTCGGGGAGGATTGGCTGTTGTGGCGCTCGTTTTCGCGGCGGGTGAGGTGGGCGGCCAGCAGCGGGAAAAAAGCCGCCAGCAGGCAGGAACCGCCGATGACCAAGAGGGCAATGGCACCCAGCGGCTGGTCGAGCAGGCGGTGTATCCAATGGCCGTAGCCCAGCAGGGTCATCAGGCCGGGAATCAGAGCGGCCAAGCCGCAGATTGCCATAATCAGGGAACCGATATGAAAGCGCACGGCGGTACTCCTTGTGCATGGGATAAGCTGCACCGATTGTGCACGCTATGGGATTGTCGGGCAAGGAAATTTACTTTTGGGGCTGCCTGAAAACAAGAAAGACAGCCGTAACAGGCGGGTGTTAAAGCCGTAGGTCGGATACTTGTATCCGACACCTGAATCATTTGCAGCAACTTTACCCAATGTCGGATTCAAGAATCCGACCTACGGCTGAAAACACCTGTTCAGGCAGCCTTTGTGTTTACAAAAACAAGCCCTGCTCGCGGATCAGTCCGGCTGCGGGCGGGGTTGCGCCCTGTTCCAGCGCCTCGCGCCAGGCGAGGATGGCGGGCATAAGCAAATCGGCATCGCTCATATAAAAGCGCTCCGTACCGCCGAAGCGGCGGATATTGGCCCGCTGCTTGGCCATAATATCGACATCCTGGCGGATAATCAGCCGCGACAAAGGCTCGAATACCAGCCGCACCAAAGGGCCGATGCGGCCGTATTTGAAGCTGATGACGGTGTGCACCTCGGTTTCGTTATCGTTTAGCGGCGTGCAGGACGAAGTGATGATGTAATGCTTGTGGTCGGAAAAACGGTAGTCCACGCGGGAAGTGGCCGGAGCGATAAAGCGGTCGGTGTGCCGCATGTCGGTGTTGCTGTCTTGCAGCAGGCGCCATACCCAGCTGCGTTCGCGCGGCTCGTTGCGGTATTCGATTTCGGCGCCGTCGGCCAAATGGCGCACCGTGGCGCGCACCGCACGGCCGGTGGGGGCGCGGAACCACGATTCGTGCACATAGACCGCATGCGGGCAGTCGAGAAAATTTTCCAGGCATTGCGCCACCGGCGCGGCAAAACGGGTGCGCATGCGAAAAGACGTCCAACCCGGCTCGCCCAAATGCGCAAAACGCAGCGGTGTGTCCGTGGCCGGGGTGCCGGGACACAGCCACACATAGCCGTCCTGTTCCATGCAATGCAGGGCAGGCACGCGGATTGCGGGCAGTGCTTGTGCGGTGAGCGCCGGTATGGCCGCCAAGCGACCGTCGCCGTCGAAACGCCAGCCGTGGTAGGGGCATTGGATCTGCCCGTCGCACACCTTGCCTGCGGACAAAGGCGCATTGCGGTGCGGACAGCGGTCTTGCAACGCCGCAAACACGCCGCCGCCGCCGCGGTGGAACACCACATAATGCGTGCCAAAAAGCTGCACACATTGCGGCCGCTTTTTTACCGCCGCACTGGTGGCGGCGATATACCAGTAATTGTGTAAAGACATGGCGGGTACTCCTGCGGCTGAGGGCAAAGATATTAACATTTTCACCTGCGTTTTTACATCGGTGTAACCCCGCTTTACGGCTACCGTAGCTATGATGCGCCCCGCATTTGCCCCGTTTTGAAACAAACTCTTGCTAATGGAGAACACATGAACAATATGACTGCCCGTAAAGCCACCACCGCCGTTGCCGTGGTTCTGGTTTCCCTGACTTCCGCCATGGCCGTGGCCCACGGTATGCGTGGCGACGGCCACCGCGCCTGGAGCGACCTGAATCTGAGCGAGGCGCAAAAAGCGCAAATCGAAAAAATCGAGCAGCAATACCGCCCCGCGCCCCAGCCCGACCAAGCCGCCCGTCAGGCGCAGTTTCAGCAGTGGCACCAGCAAAAACAGCAGTTGCTGCAAGGCCGTCAGTTTAATGAAAATGCCGCCCGCCAGCTGATTCAGCAACGCCAGCAGCAACACGCCGAACGCGAAATGCAGCACCTGCGCAAACAACATGCGATTTTCCAAGTGCTCAATGCCGAGCAACAGCAAAAATGGCTGGCCAAACGCGGTGACGGTGCGGGTAAAAAAGGCCAAGAGCGCAAAGGCGGCAAACACGAGCGCAAAGCTCCGCTGCCACAAGGCGCTTCTGCCACCAATAAATAAGCGTATATATGCGAAAGGCTGCCTGAAAACTTTTCAGGCAGCCTTTTTTCTATGGGCAATAAAAAAACACCCCGCATCGGCGGGGTGTTTGTTCAAGCCATGCGGCGGTTTATTTGTAACCGGCGCGTTTCATCAGCATCACGGCCTGTTTCTGTTTGCTGCCGGCCACAGACACGTTGATGACGTCTTGTTTGAATTTGCCCCATTTGGCCACTTTCGGGTCCGGCTGCACTTGCGGGTTGGCCGGGTATTCGTGGTTCAGGTCGGCAAACAGGTTTTGCGCGGCCGGGCTGGACAGCCATTCGAGGAATTTCTGTGCTTCGGCGGCATTTTTGCTGTGCTTGGTAATGCCCGCACCGGACACGTTCACATGGGTGCCGCGGCCGCTTTGGTCGGCAAAGAAGGCTTTCACTTTGATATTCGGCTGTTTGTCGAGCAGACGGCCGAAGTAATAAGTGTTGGCAATGCCGACATCACAACGGCCCGCGCCGATGGCTTCCAAGAGGGCGGTGTCGTTGGCAAAGGGCTCGGCCGCCAGATTGGCCACCCAACCGCGCACGATGGCTTCGGTTTTCTGTGCGCCCTGGCTTTGAATCATGGTGCCGACCAATGACTGGTTATACACGTTGTTGGATGTGCGCAGACACAGGCGGCCTTTCCATTTCGGGTTGGCCAAATCGGCATAAGTAGAAAGGTCGGACGGTTTGACTTTGTCGGTATTGTAGAAAATGGTGCGCGCACGCACGGACAGGCCGAACCATTGGTTTTTCGGGTCGCGCAGGTGGGCGGGGATATTGGCTTTGAGGGTGGCGGAATTCACCGGGCGCAGCAGGCCCATTTGCGTGGCCTGCCACAGATTGCCGCCGTCCACGGTGATCAGCACGTCGGCCGGGCTGTTGGCGCCTTCGGCACGCAGTTTTTCCATCAGGGTACCGGCATTGCGGTCGAAGACCATTTTCACCGGCACTTTGGTTTGGCGGGTGTAGGCTTCAATAATGGGCTTGATCAGGTGTTCGGCACGGGAGGTATAGACCACCAGTTCGGCAGAGGCCGGGGCGGCGGCCAAGAGGGCAACGGATACGGCTAAGGCTTTTTTCAACATGGACTTTCCTTTATCGGTGTATCAGTGGGAATATCAACCGGATGTGTTCGCATGGGCTCCGGCGACATTGGCGCGCATTTTAACTTAACCCAACAATTTTTTAAATAGAAGTTATTCTCAAAATTAATGGACAGCAGGCACAAAAAACCGCTTTCAGGCAGCCTGAAAGCGGTTTTGCATCAGCATAAAAAATCAAACGTTGGCCAGCACCTTCACATGCGCCGCCACGCTGCGGGCGAGGGAAGAGAGCTCGTAGCCGCCTTCCAGCACCGACACCAGTTTGCCGCCGCAATATTGTTCGGCAATCTTCATAATCTGCTCGGTCACCCAGATATAGTCGGCTTCCACCAAGCCGAAATTGCCCATATCGTCTTCCAAATGGGCATCGAAACCGGCGGAAATAAACACCAGCTCGGGCTTGAATTCGTGCAGGCGCGGCAGCCAGATGTCGGTGACCATGTCGCGGAAGGCATCGCTGCGGGTGCCGGAAGGCATGGGCACGTTGACGATATTGGGATTGCTGCCGATGGGGCGGTCGCCGCAGTAGGGGAAGAAAGGGTGCTGGAAACTGGAGAGCAGCATCACGCGCTCGTCGTCTTTGAAAATTTCTTCGGTGCCGTTGCCGTGGTGTACGTCGAAATCAATCACCGCAATGCGCTTGAGGCGGTATTCGGCAAAGGCGTGCATGGCGCCCACGGCCACATTGTTGAAAAAGCAGAAACCCATGGCTTTTTCGGTTTCGGCGTGGTGGCCGGGCGGGCGGATGGCGCAAAAGGCATTGGGTACTTTGCCGTTCATCACCAGATTGACGGCCTTGACCACCGCACCGGCGGAATAACGCGCGGCGGTGAGCGTGCCGCTGTTCATGGCGGTGTCGGTGTCGACGCGGTAAGTGCCGACATTGGGCGACACCGACTCCAAAAAACGGATGTAACGCGGCGGATGCACGCGTGCCAGTTGGACTTCGCTCACCTCTTCTGCTTCGTATTCTTGCAGAAAATCCATCAGTTGCGCGGTAATCAGGCGGTCGCGTATGGCCGCCAGACGCTCCGGCCCTTCCGGATGCCCTTCACCCATATTGTGGCCGAAACAGGCCGGATGGGTGATAAAGGCCGTCATGCCGCCGCCGGAAAAGGTGCTGCTAAGCCAGTCCAACATGGTGCTTCTCCTTATTATATAGTCATTTAAAATTAAGAACGATACGGCGTTGCTGCGCCTTGCCGTACTACTTGTACTGTCTGCGGCTTGCTGCCTTGTCTCGTTCTTATTTTATTCGACTATAGTCATATTCTCGAGCATGATTATAGCGCAAAGCCGCGCTCAGGAACTACATAGCTTTACAATTCGCCTGAAAACCTATTAATTATTGAATAATAATGAAAAAGGCTGCCTGAAAACATGTTCAGGCAGCCTTTGGCGCGCAATATACCGTTTTAGGCAAACACCACCGTGCCCTCCTCGGCGCTGACACGAATCACGCTCTCGGGCGCATAAGCCCCGGCGAGCAGTTTTTTCGCCAGCGGGTTTTCGATTTCGGCCTGAATGGCGCGTTTGAGCGGACGGGCGCCGTAAATCGGGTCGAAACCGGCCTGGGCGATGGCATCTAGGGCGGCATCGTCCACTTGCAGCTGCAAATCCATGGCCGCGAGGCGTTTTTGCAGGCCGCGCAGCTGGATTTGCGCGATGGCGCGGATATGCTCTTGCGCCAAACCGTGGAAGACCACCACTTCGTCGATGCGGTTAATCATCTCCGGGCGGAAATGGTTTTTCACTTCTTCCATCACCACCGCCTTCACGGCATCGTAATGGCCGGTGCCCATTTCCTGAATGCTGTGGCTGCCGATATTGGAAGTCATCACAATCACGGTATTTTTAAAGTCCACGGTGCGGCCCTGGCCGTCCGTCAAACGACCGTCGTCCAAGACTTGCAAGAGGATATTGAACACGTCCGGATGCGCTTTTTCCACCTCGTCGAGCAGAATCACGCTGTAAGGCTTGCGCCGCACCTGTTCGGTGAGATAACCGCCTTCTTCGTAGCCGACATAGCCCGGCGGCGCGCCGATGAGGCGGGCCACGGCATGTTTTTCCATGTATTCGGACATATCAATCCGAATCAGGTGGTCTTCGCTGTCAAACAGGAAACCCGCCAAGGCCTTGCACAGCTCGGTTTTGCCGACACCGGTGGGGCCGAGGAACAAGAAGCTGCCGTAAGGCTTGTTGGGATCGGCCAAACCGGCGCGGCTGCGGCGGATGGCATCGGAGACGGCGCGCACGGCTTCGTCCTGGCCGACCACGCGCTGATGCAGCACGTCTTCGATTTTGAGCAGTTTTTCGCGCTCGCCTTCCATCATTTTCGCCACCGGAATACCGGTCATGCGTGACACGATTTCCGCCACTTCGTCGGCACCGACCTTGGTGCGGAACAGCTTGTTGGTCTGGCCGGTTTCCGGATTGCTTTCCGCGGCCTGCAATTGCGCGGCCAGCTTGGGCAATTCGCCGTACTCCAGCTCGGAAGCACGGGCAAAATCGCCGTCGCGCTTGGCCTGCTCGATTTTCACCTTCACTTCGTCGATTTGTTTTTTCAAATCGGCGGTGCCGGCGGAAGTGGCTTTTTCCGCTTTCCAGATTTCATCGAGGTCGGCGTATTCTTTTTGCAGGCCGTCGATTTCCTCATCAATCAGATCCAAGCGTTTTTTACTGGCCTCGTCGCTCTCTTTTTCCACATGCATGCGTTCCATTTTCAGCTGGATGATGCGGCGGTCGAGCTTGTCCATCTGCTCGGGTTTGGAATCCAGTTCCATCTTGATGCGGCTGGCGGCCTCATCAATCAAATCAATGGCCTTGTCCGGCAAAAAGCGGTCGCTGATATAGCGGTTGGACAATTCCGCCGCCGCCACAATCGCCGGGTCAGTGATGTCGATGCCGTGGTGGATTTCGTAGCGCTCCTGCAAACCGCGCAAGATGGCGATGGTGTCTTCCACGCTGGGCTCGCCCACCAGCACTTTTTGGAAACGGCGCTCCAGGGCGGCGTCTTTTTCGATGTATTGGCGGTATTCGTCCAAGGTGGTGGCGCCGATACAGTGCAATTCGCCGCGCGCCAGGGCCGGTTTGAGCATATTGCCCGCGTCCATGGCACCGTCGGCCTTGCCCGCACCCACCAGGGTGTGGATTTCGTCGATGAAAATCAGCGTATTGCCGTCGTCCTTGGCCAAATCGTTGAGCACGGCTTTGAGGCGCTCTTCAAATTCGCCGCGGAATTTGGCTCCGGCAATCAGCGCGGCCAAATCCAGCACCAGCAGGCGTTTGTTGCGCAGGCTCTCCGGCACCTCATTGTTGACGATGCGCTGCGCCAAGCCTTCCACAATCGCGGTTTTGCCCACACCCGGCTCGCCGATGAGCACCGGATTGTTTTTGGTACGGCGTTGCAGCACCTGGATGGCGCGGCGGATTTCGTCGTCACGGCCGATGACCGGATCCAGCTTGCCCTCGCGCGCACGCTGGGTTAAGTCCAGCGTGTATTTTTTCAGTGCCTCGCGCTGGTCTTCGGCATTGGCGTCATTCACCGCCTGGCCGCCGCGTACGGTGTCGATGGCGGCATTGAGTGCCGCTTCGTTGGCACCTGCCTGCTTCAGCAAACGGCCGACGGCACCGTTTTCCTGTACCGCCGCCAGCAAAAACAGCTCGCTGGCGATATAGGCATCGCCGCGTTTGACCGCCGCCTTGTCCATCAGGTTTAAAATATTTTGCAGCTCGCGCCCGGGCAGGATTTCACCACCCTGGCCGGATACCTTGGGCAGGGCGGCAATGGCTGCCTGAACGCTGCCGCGCAATTGCGGCACATTGACACCGGCATGAGACAAGAGCGCAGCGGTACCGCTGTCCGGATTGTCCAACATGGCTTTTAATACATGAACGGCTTCCAGATAGCCGCTGTCGCCCGCCAAAGCCAGGCTCTGCGCTTCTTGCAGTGCTTGCTGAAATTTGGCGGTGAGTTTGTCGAATCGCATCATTCGCTCCTTAATGGTTAGTGACTTGATGCGCCAGATGGGTATGCTTGGGGAAATGTCAAGAGTTTTGGCCGCGAGATTGAAAAGGCTGCCTGAAAATCCTGTCAGGCAGCCTTTTGGGGGGCGGCATTAAAACTTACTGCAAAACCGCCGCCATGGCGTTGGCCACATAGTCCACGTTTTTGCTGTTGAGGCCGGCCAGGCACATGCGGCCGTTTTCCACCATATACACGGCAAATTCGCTTTGCAGGCGCGCCACTTGTTCCGGGGTGAGGCCGGTAAAGCTGAACATGCCTTGCTGTTTGGTGAAATAGCTGAAGTCGCGGCCGGGCACTTTGGCGCTGATTACGTCTTGCAGTTTTTGGCGCATGGCGCGGATGCGGTCGCGCATTTCATACACTTCGCCCACCCATTGTTCAAACAGTTTCGGGTCGTTCATCACGGTGTCGACCACATAGGCACCGTGGGCGGCGGGGCTGGAGTAGATGCGGCGCACGGTGAATTTGAGCTGGCCGAATACCAGTTTGGCTTCTTCGGCAGTGGGGCACACCACCGACAAGCCGCCGACGCGCTCGCCGTAGAGCGACAGGTTTTTGGAGAAGGAGTTGCTCACAAATACCGGCAGGCCCAGTTCCACGGCTTTGCGGATGGCGTAGACATCGCCTTCCATATCGGCGCCGAAACCCTGATAGGCAATGTCCATAAACGGAATCAGCTGTTTGTCTTTGATAATCTGCAAGATTTCGTCCCATTGTGCCGGAGTCAGGTCCACGCCGGTGGGGTTGTGGCAGCAGGGGTGCAGCAAGACCACATCATGCGCTTGCAGGCCCTTGAAAAAGGCTTTCATCTCGTCGAATTTCACGCCGATGGTGGCCGGGTCGTAATAGGGGTATTTGCCCACTTCAAAACCGGCGCCTTCAAAAATGCTGATGTGGTTGCCCCAGGTGGGGGTGCTCACATAGCACTTGGCGGTGGGAAACCATTGGCGGATAAAGTCGGCGCCCACTTTCAGCGCGCCGGAGCCGCCCAAGGCTTCCACCGTGGCCACACGGCCTTCGGCCACCACGGCGCTGTTTTCACCGAAGAGCAGGCGTTGGCAGGCACTGCGGTAACCGGCCAGACCTTCCATGGGCAGATAACCGCGCGGACGCGGCGGGTTGGCAATGGCCGCTTCGGCGGTTTTCACGCATTCGAGTACCGGCAGACGGCCTTCTTCATCGTAATACACGCCCACACCGAGGTTGACTTTGATGTCGGTGCGCGGGTCTTGGGCAAATTTGTCCATCAGGCCCAGAATCGGGTCGCCGGGGTAGAACTCAACATGCTGGAACATGGTCATTTCCTTAAAAATCGGGGTGAAAAAAGCAACGGGCGGTATTGTACTCCAGTGGCGGGGCTAAATCATCTTGATGCGGCATTATTTTTCGGCTTTGGCGGCTGCCTGAAAACCCAGCTGCCACAGTGCCGCGGCCTGGCGGGCGCTGCGTTGCAGATTGTCTGCCGCAGCGGCAAAAATTTCCGCTAGCGGCGCGGGGGCGGCCAAGGTGGGCAACACGGCGCTGAAACCCAGCGGCATCAGGGTGTGGGCGTCGGCACCGAGGCTGCCGCACAGGGCGATGACCGGCACCCCCTGCGCCTGCGCCGCGCGCAACACGCCCAGCGGCACTTTGCCGCAGGCGGTCTGCCCGTCCATGCGGCCTTCGCCGGTGATGAGCAAATCGGCCCCGGCCAGATGTTGGTGCAGTCCGGCGGCATCCATGACCATATCGATGCCCGGCTGCAAATCGGCATTGAGGAGGGTACGCAGGCCGAAACCCAAACCGCCGGCGGCACCGCTGCCGGGCAGGTGGCGGCCGTCGGTATAACCGTGGGCTGAGAGCACATCGGCAAAACGGCCCAGTGCGGCATCCAATTCGGCCACCGTGGCGGCATCGGCGCCTTTTTGCGGGCCGAAGACGGCGCTGGCGCCTTCCGGGCCGGTGAGCGGATTGGTGACGTCGCAAGCCACGATGACCGGTACGGCGGCTGCCTGAAAAGCGGCAGCGTCCACACGGTGCAGCCGTGCCAGAGCCGCGCCGCCGGGCGGCAAATCCGCGCCGTGTTCGTCGAGCAGGCGCAGGCCCAAGGCTTGTGCCATACCCGCACCGCCGTCGTTGGTGGCCGAGCCGCCGATGCCGAGTATCAGCCGCCGGGCGCCGCGGGCGAGGGCGTGCGCCATCATTTCGCCGGTGCCGTAGCTGGACGTCAGGCGCGGGTCGCGCTCGTGCGGCGCCACCAGATGCAGGCCGGAAGCGGCGGCCATTTCCATCACCGCCGTGCCGTCGGGCAAAAGGCCGTAGCGGGTGCGGTGCGGCCGCCCCAGCGGGTCGTGCACGTCCGCATCCACCCAAGTGCCGTTCAGCGCGGCCACCAGCGCGTCAGCCGTGCCTTCGCCGCCGTCGGCCATGGGCAGGCACACATATTCCGCCTCAGGCCGGATTTCCGCCCAACCGCGGCGGATGGCTTGGGCCGCATCGGCGGCGCTGAGGCTTTCTTTAAAGGAATCGGGGGCGATGATGATTTTCATAAAATATCCGGTGGTGGGGCAGGGCGGCTTATGGTAGGCCGATGTTGCGGGGCAGGCAAATTTTTCGGGTGGGGTAGTGTGCCGACAGAAAAAAACTTGGGTTTTGCAGGGCGGCTGCGTATAATGCGCGCCGTGGCGGGTCTCCCCGCATGGTCTTTTGCAGCAACGGGTCAGGCGCGGAAGCGAGCAGCCCACTGCAGATAAGCCAGTGCCGGGGGTCCGGCTCGCCACCCTGATTTTACCGACGGCTGCGCATGGCGCGGCCGTTTTGTTTGTATCGTGTTGAAGGAGTAGGCACATGAAAAAATATGCATGGACACTGGCGGCCTGTCTGGCAGCGGCAACAGCCGGCGCCGATACCCTGAATTACGGGCTGGTATCGCTGGATGTGGCGGCCAGCCGTGAAATCACCCGCGACCAAATGGTGTTGCTGCTGAATATCGAGGCCGAGGGCCAAGAGCGGCAGCCGGTGGCCGATGCCGCAAGCCGTAAAATCAATGCCGTTGTTCAGGCAGCCGCACGACACAAGGATTTCAACACGCTGCTACAGTCCCGCTCGACCCATCCGCGCTATGATTATGTCAACGGCCGCCGTGTGGACAAAGGTTGGCAGGACACGGCGGTGATCCGTATTCAGAGCAAAAACATGGCCGCGCTCAATGCATTTGCCGCCCAAATGCAGCCCTATGCGGCCATCGGCAATATTCATTACGGCGTGTCTGCCGAAGCATTCAAAACCCATGAGGCCGAACTCACCCGCGAAGCGATACGGCAGTTTCATGCCCGGGCACAGGAAGTGAGCCGCCAATTGGGCGGCCGCGGCTACAAACTGGTGCAGTTGAATATCGGTAACGGCCGGGGCGGCGGTCAGATGCCGGTGGTGATGATGGCGGCCGATGCCATGGCCAAGTCTGCGGTGGTGCAGGAAAGTGCACCGGGCGAGGCGCAAATCCGTCTGCATATCGGCGGACAGATACAGGTGCAGGGCTTGGATTGAGCATTTGTCCTGTCGTATCAATGGGCTTGCCGCAATACATAAAGGCTGCCTGAAACGGTAAAGGCTCCCAAGGTCTCGGGCTGCGAACTTGTGTAGATACTTATGTTGCTTGCACCCACGTCCCCATATGCCAAATTCAGCGGGTAGGTCGGCTCTCCGAGCCGACGTTTATCGGCTTGTGTGTCGGCTCGGAGAGCCGACCTACGGCTACTACGGCTTGAATAATATGCTGTCCGGGGTTTTGCAAAGGTCTCGGCTTGTGTGTCGGCTCGGAGAGCCGACCTACGGCTACTGTCTTGTCTCGCTCGGTGTTACACGACCATATCAAACCGGCCACGCAAAAGGGCTGCCTGAAAGGTTTTCAGGCAGCCTGTTTGGTTTTCAGTGATGATAGAAACACCTTATTGCTTGCGCACGTCCACACCCAAATCGCGCAAATCGTCCCATTCCGTGCCCGGCGTGTTGTCTTTGGATGCCCGGTCTAAACCGGCAAACAACGTGCTGTTCAAATCCAGCGTACGGGCCGGGTCGGCTTTGAGGGTGAACTGCGGCCGGGTATAGCGGATGGTCATCCACAGATTCTGGTGGGTGTGCATATACGAACCCACAACGGTATTCAGCGGCGTGAGGTTGGTGGTTTGGCGGATGGCGACAAAGCGGCCTTTGCCGTCCAGATAATAGTCGGTGTACACCGGGGTGTGCAAACCCAAAGTATTCGCCTGGTCTTCCCGGCCAGGTGTGGGTAACTTCAGGACTTCGCCGTAGAAAATCTGCCCCAGAGACAGTATGCCGATGGCCGCTTGGTGGCCTTCGGGCAGCTTGTCCTCATCGCCGCCGCCGTCCTGTTTCAGGTGGGCAATCAGGCTCTCCAGCAGGGTATGGCTGAGTTTGATGTTGTCGGTCAGGTTCGACTGCAAACGCACGCGGTAGCGGGCGCCGGCTTTGCGTCCGGCTTCGTCCATCTCCATGCGTTGGAAGGCGGCTTTGTCAAAACCGGCCAAACCGTCGTCTATGGCTTTGGGGAAGCCTTGTAGCAGGGCTTCGGTGGGCAGTTTTTTGCCAATCAGTTTGTCAAAGTCGAGGCGCACCAGTTTGTCGCCGATGGGGGGCTCACCCGGCGCAAGGCCGAAAGCGTCAATCAAAGGACTGACGGCGCTCGGGTCGGCCAGTATACTAAACTCACGTAAATCCATCTGCATCGGCAGTTTTACCGACACCAGCGCCTGGCGGTTTTGATAGTGCAACTCGGGGATGATTTCGATTTTGCGCTCAGGAATGTCCACCGCGCCGCTGTAACGCATCTGCATGTTGGTCAGCAGATGGCGGACGAGCCCGTCGGCGCGGTCTTCCCGTGCCCGATAGCTGTCGGCATAGGCTTCGGTGCCGGCACGGGCTTCTGCGGCATCGATCTCGGCATCACTGAGGGCCCCGGCAGCTTCAACAGCCGGTGTGCCGGAGGCGCTGTCGCCGGCTGCGGCCTTTTGCAGCAGATCGGGCGCGGCTTCGTTGACAAAGGAGACGTGGCCTTCAAACTGGTATTGGTTGTCGCGGGTCAGATTGTGCTGCATGGCGTGGCGCACCATTTCGTCGGGCGACTTGCTGCCGATATTGCTGCAAGCGGCGCTGCCGCAGACCAAGAGGGTGAGGGCGAGAATTTTAAGCGGTTTGGACATATGTTACTCCCTAAGGCTGCCTGAAAATGAAGGCGTATGATAACGTTTTTTAGCAAAGTATAGTTTTTTTCAGGTAGCACGACACCTCTGCAAAACGGCCATCTGCGGCGCATTTCTGCGTTGTGTGCTGCTCGCTCGCTTGCCTATCTGTTTGATATGTCTGCGCTTGCTGCGCTGCTACGCCTTGAACTGCATCCACATATGACCATTTTGCAAAGGTGTCGGACTTAGGCGTACAATACCGCCCTTTGTCCGTTTCACCGAGCGAAAACATGATCCGTACCCGTTTTGCCCCCAGCCCCACCGGTTATCTGCACATCGGCGGGGTGCGTACCGCCCTGTATTCTTGGGCTTTTGCCCGCCACCACGGCGGCGAATTCCTGCTGCGCATCGAAGACACCGATTTGGCGCGTTCCACCGAAGAATCGGTGGGCATTATTATGCAGGGCATGCAATGGGCGGGTTTGGATTACGACAATGCCGACAATGTGGTGTTCCAAAGCCGCCGCTTTGAGCGCTATGCCGAGGTGTTGCAGGAACTTTTGGCCGCCGGACACGCTTATTACTGCTATTGCAGCCGGGAAGAGCTGGAAGCCATGCGCGAAAAGGCGCAGGCCGAGGGCACGGCCACCTACGACCGCCGCTGGCGTCCGGAACCGGGCAAAACCCTGCCGCCGCTGCCGGAAGGCATAGAGCCGGTGGTGCGTTTCAAAATGCCGCTGGAAGGCCAAACCGTTTGGCAGGACGGAGTGAAAGGCGAAATCAGCATTCCCAATGCCGCGCTGGACGATTTGATCATCGCCCGTGCCGACGGCACGCCGACCTATAATTTCTGCGTGGTGGTGGACGATTGCGATATGGGCATCACCCATGTTATCCGCGGCGACGACCATGTGAACAACACACCCAAGCAAATCAATATTCTCAAAGCCATGGGCGCGCCCCTGCCGGTGTATGCCCATCTGCCCATGATTCTGAACGAGCAGGGCCGCAAGATTTCCAAGCGCAGCGGCGACACCGTGGCGATTACCGAGTTTGCCGATTTGGGCATTTTGCCCGAAGCCATGCTCAATTATCTGGCACGCTTGGGCTGGGCCCACGGCGACGACGAGTTTTTCACCCTACAGCAGTTTGTGGAATGGTTCGATCTGCCGCAGGTGTCCGCTTCCGCCAGCCGCATGGACGAGAAAAAGCTGTATTGGATTAACGGCGAGCACATCAAGGCCACGCCTTCGGCACAGCTGGCGCCCATGGTGGCGGCGCGTTTGCAGCAGGCCGGTATTGCCGTAACCGACACGCCGCCGCTGACGGCGGTGCTGGATTTGGTTAAGGAGCGGGCGCAGGATTTGAACGTGTTGGCGGAAGAATGCCGTTATTTCTATGCCAAAGCCACGCCGACCGAAGCGGAACTGGCCAAGCATTGGGACGATGAAGCCGCCGCGCGCATGCAGCGTTTTGCCGCCAAGCTGGAGGCATTGGATACTTGGACTGCGGAAGCCATCCACGCTCTGTTCCAGCCTTTCTGCGAGGAAGAGGGCATCAAGATGGGCAAGCTGGGTATGCCTTTGCGCCTGGCGGTATGCGGTACCGGCAAAACCCCGTCGGTGGATGCGGTGCTGGCTTTGATGGGGCGTGAGGAAGTGCTGCGGCGCCTGCGCGATTATAGTCATTTAAAATGAGAATGATACGGCGTTGCTGCGCCTTGCCGTACTATCTGTACTGTCTGCGGCTTGCTGCCTTGTCTCATTCTCATTTTATGCGACTATAAATACCTATTAATGCAAAGGCTGCCTGAAAACCGCCGTCGGCTTTCAGGCAGCCTTTACTTATGTTAATTTCGTATAAAAACAGCAACATACATTTCATTATCATAAACACAATGCAAACAAGCTTTTAGCGCTTCGTTCTGATAACATTTATTTACATATCATGCTTTAAAATCATTAAGCATTTGAATTTATTTACCTAAAATTGTAAAATTTGGATTACATTATGCTGTACAACCGTGTATTGTGCCCGGAGGTGTGCTGATGAAGAACACACCCTCTACCCGGAACGTCATCGTCGGGCTTTCCGGCGGCGTGGATTCCTCCGTCACCGCCCATCTGCTCAAACAGGCCGGTTATGCCGTGCGCGGCATGTTTATGCAGAACTGGGAAGACGACGACAACGACGAATACTGCTCCATCAAGCAGGACGCACTCGATGCGGTGGCGGTGGCCGATGTGGTCGGTATCGACATGGACATCGTCAATTTCGCCGCCGAATACAAAGACCGCGTGTTTGCCTATTTTTTGCAGGAATACCGCGCCGGACGCACGCCCAATCCGGATGTGCTGTGCAATGCCGAAATCAAATTCAAGAGCTTTTTGCAGCACGCCCTGGCCGAAGGTGCCGATGCCATCGCCACCGGCCATTATGCGCGCAAGGAAGTCAGAGACGGCGTGCACTACCTGCTCAAGGGCCTGGACCACAATAAAGACCAGAGCTATTTCCTCTACCGCCTCGTGCCCGCGCAGCTGGAAAAAGCGCTGTTCCCCCTGGGGGACATGACCAAGCCCGAAGTGCGCCGCCTGGCCGAAGCCCTGCAACTGCCCACTGCCGCCAAAAAAGACAGCACCGGCATTTGCTTTATCGGCGAGCGGCCCTTCCGCCGCTTTTTGCAGCAATACCTGCCCATAGAGCCGGGCGAGATGGTCACCCCGGAAGGACGGGTGGTCGGCCGCCACGAAGGGCTGATGTATTACACCTTGGGCCAGCGCAAAGGTTTGGGGATAGGCGGCGCCGGCGAGCCGTGGTTTGTGGCCGGCAAAGATTTGGCCGCCAACCGCTTGTTGGTGGTGCAAGGCCACCAGCACCCGCTGTTGTTCAGCAGCAGCCTCATCATGCACGACTTGAGTTTTACCCTGCCGCAAGCGCCGCCTGAAGGCCGCTACGGTGTCAAAAACCGCTACCGCATGCCCGATGCCGAGGCCGATTTGCGTTATCTCGACGACGGCCGCGCCGAACTGGTGTTTGCCGAGCCGCAATGGGCGGTGACCCCCGGCCAGTCGGCGGTGCTCTACGACGGCGATATATGTTTGGGCGGCGGGGTGATTGTGGAAACCGACAACCATGCCATAAAGTAATATCAGGCAGCGTGTGTCGGCAAACATCAGTAATAAGGAGTTTGTTGATATGGACACACGCTGGCTGGCGCAGTACGAGCCGGGTGTTCGCTACAATATTGATACCGCAGTTTATGCATCGGTAGACGCGTTGCTGGCAGACAGTGTGGCGAAATACGGTAGCAAGAAGGCTTTTACCCATGAGGGTTACAGCCTCAGCTTTGCCGAGCTGGCAGAGCTGGCAGCTGATTTTGCCGCCTACTTACAACACAAACTGGCCTTGAAACGCGGCGACCGTGTGGCTCTGATGCTGCCCAATGTATTGTCTTATCCGGTATTGCTGCTGGGTGTGTTGAAGGCCGGTTGTGTGGCAGTCAATCTGAGTCCCAATCTCAAGATGACCGATGCTGCCTACCGCCTGATCGACAGCGGCGCACGGGTTTTGGTGGTGGCCGATAATGCCGATTCCGAACTGGTACGTCTCTTGGCCAATCAGCCGATATATCATGTATTGGTGGCTCCGACCCAAGGCGCACCCAATGCACGCGTCGGTAGTCCGATGGCGTGGTTGAAGCAGCGTCTTATCCGCAGACCGGGTCGTGAAATGCCCGCCGGTGCGGTGATGCTGGTTCAGGCTTTGCGCCGCGGGCGGCGCTACCGCCCTGAAGTGACACCTGTGGAGACCGGCAGCTGTGATTTGGCCGTGTTGCAATATACCGAAGGCACAACCGGCCGGCCGAAAGCTGCGGAACTGACCCACGGCAATCTGATTGCCAATATGCTGCAGGCCGACGAATGGGTGAAAAACACCCTCAAACCGGGTGCGGAAACCATGGCGGTGATGCTGCCGCTGTATCATATTTTTTCACTCACCATTAATTTGCTGTTGGGGCTGCGTTTGGGCAGCCACCAGATATTGATCGACAACCCGCGCGATACGGCAGCAGTTGTTAAAACCTTGTCGCACTATCCCATCAGCGCTTTCAGCGGTATCGACGGCTTGTTTCGTGCTTTGTTGTACCAGCGCGGGTTTGCTGCTTTGGATTTTTCAACTTGGAAAATCACTTTGGCCAGCGGCCTGCCCATAGAGCGCAGTACTGCAGAGGCATGGCGGCAGGTGACCGGTGTTGCGCTGACCGAAGCTTACGGCTTAACCGAAGCCGGGCCGGGTGTGTGCTGTATTCCTTTGCATCTGTGTCTGTTCAGCGGCACCGTAGGCATACCCGTGCCCAATACCCAAATTCAGATTCGCAATGCGGCCGGGCAGGTTTTGCCGGCAGGGCAGGCGGGCGAATTGTGGGTGAAGGGGCCGCAGGTGATGCGCGGCTACTGGATGCACCCAGAGGAGACGGCGCGGGTTTTGGATGAAAACGACTATCTGGCCACCGGTGATGTGGCGCTTATGGATGCCGAAGGCTTTGTGTTTATTAAAGGGCGCTGCCGCGATGTTATCCATGTAAACGGTATTCCGGTGTATCCGGAAGAAGTCGAGCGTATCGTAACCCGTTTGAAAGGGGTGCGTGCGGCTGCCTGTATCGGTGTGCCCGATCCGCAAACCGGCGAGCGGGTCAAACTGTTTGTCGTGCGGGCCGAACCGGCCCTGACTTCGGCGGAAGTGATGCAGCATTGCCAGGCCAGTCTGGAAGCGCACCAATTGCCCTTGGTGGTTGTGTTTAAGGAAAAACTGCCGCAGTCGAGCATCGGCAAACTCAAGCGCGAGGCATTGCGGCAAACGCAGCACCGTAAATAAGACGGACATCAGCGCGGGCGGGCCGAGGGTCCGCCCGGATTTTTTAGGCGTCGTGCTGCGGTGATTTTCAGGCAGCCGCAGCGCTATCGGGTATAATGCTGCCCGTTTTATTCTGATTATCTGTTTAAAGGAAACATCATGGGTCTGCCGCAATTGTCGGTGCAATACCAAGCCCATCTTCAGGCTTTTGAAGAGCGCATTTTGGGCAAACAGGCCGAGGTTGAGGCTTGGTTCCGGGCGCAGTGGCGCCGCCGCAAACCGCCGTTTTACGGTTCGGTGGACATCCGCAACAGCGGCTACAAAATGGCCTCCATCGACATGAATCTGTTTCCCGGCGGCTTCAACAACCTCAATCCGCAATTTGCCGCCCTCGCCGCAGCTGCCGCAGTGGATGCGGTGGAGCGTTCCTGCGAAGCGGCCAAATCGGTGCTGATTATTCCGGAAAACCACACCCGCAATACCTTTTATCTGGAAAATGTGTACGCCTTGCAGAGCATATTGCAGGCCGCCGGTTTCGAGGTGCGCTTGGGCAGCCTGAATCCGGACATTACCGAACGCACCGAATTGGACACCGCGCTCGGCCACCGCATCGTGCTCGAACCTTTGCAGCGCACCCGCGGCCGCGTGCATCTGGCCGACGGCTTCTCGCCCTGCCTGGTGCTGCTCAATAACGATTTGTCCGGCGGGGTGCCGGACGTGCTGCGCGACATCAACCAAACCGTGCTGCCGCCTTTGCATGGCGGTTGGGTGAGCCGCCGCAAGACCACCCATTTTGCCGCTTACGACCGCGTGGCCGAGGAGTTCGCCGCCTTGCTCGACATCGACCCGTGGCAGATCAATCCCTATTTCGAGCAGGTGAGCGGTTTGGATTTCCACGAGCGCGAAGGCGAAGACGCGCTGGCAGCGGCGGTGGAACGCGTGCTGGCCAAGATTCAGGCCAAATACGATGAAAAAGGCATTAGCGACACGCCGTTTGTGATAGTCAAAGCCGATGCCGGTACTTACGGCATGGGGGTGATGAGCGTGAAATCCGCCGACGAAGTGCGTGCGCTCAACCGCAAAAACCGCAACAAAATGGCCACGGTGAAAGAAGGTTTGGAAGTCACGGAAGTGATTGTACAGGAAGGTATTTACACCTACGAAACCCTGCATGATGCCGTGGCCGAACCGGTGGTGTATATGATAGACCGCTTTGTGGTGGGCGGTTTTTTCCGCGTGCACGAAGGCCGCGGCATAGACGAAAACCTCAACGCCAGCGGCATGCGCTTTGTGCCGCTCAAATACAATATGCCGCAAACCGAAAACCATATCGAAGAAGAAATGTCCGGCAGCAAACGCGTGTTTGAACAATGGCAGGCGCTGGCGCTGCCGGATTTGAGCAGCCCTGCCGACTGCGAAAGCAACCGCCTGTATGTGTATGGCGTGATGGCGCGTTTGTCGCTTTTGGCCGCCGCCATCGAATTGGAAGAAACCGCACCGGAGGCTGTGTGATGAAGACCTGTTTGTCCGTTTTGTTGCTGGCCGCCGTGTGCAGCACCGCCGTAGCCCAGCCCATCGGCCTTAAGCAATTGCGCGAACTGGCGCAGCAGGAAGGCGATATGGCCGCCGCCCTGAAACAGCACGGTTTTAGCGCCTATGGCGAGCCGGTGCGCGCCGCCGGTTATGAGGAGCGCAATTACGCCGACACCGCCAAAAATCCGCGCAATGTGGCGGTGATCCGTGCCAGTGGTGCCCGCCAACACGAATCGCGCTTAACCTACGATACTTACGACATCCCTGAAGCCCGCCGCCTGCAACAGAGCATAGAGCGCGCCGGTTTCCGCATGACCGATGAGGGCGAAGTGGTGCGGGCGCGTTACCGCCTCTACCGTCACCGCGACGGCAGCGAGATCCAAATCAACCTGCCCAAACGCCGCCATGCCACGGTGGGCTTTGTGTTTTACCGTTATAGGGCGGAGTAGTGCAGGGCTGCCTGAAAACCTGTTTTTCCATCACTTAGTTTTGATTGTGCATCATGAACCAACCCGAGCGTGTCCTCACCGGTGTCACCACCACCGGCATTCCCCATCTGGGCAATTACGTCGGCGCCATCCGCCCGGCCATCCGCGCCAGTGAAAACCCCAATACCGAAACCTTTTTCTTTCTGGCCGACTATCACGGCATTATCAAATGCCACGAGCCGGAGCGCATCCACGAATCCACCCAGGCCGTGGCCGCCACCTGGCTGGCCTGCGGCCTAGACCCCGAGCGCACCACCTTCTACCGCCAAAGCGATATTCCCGAAGTGATGGAGCTCAACTGGATTCTGACCTGCATGACCGCCAAAGGCCTGATGAACCGCGCCCACGCCTATAAGGCGGCGGTGCAGGACAATCTGGACAAAGGCATCGAAGACCAAGACCACCAGATTGAAATGGGTTTGTACAGCTACCCCATTCTGATGAGCGCCGACATCCTCATGTTCAACGCCCACAAAGTGCCGGTGGGCCGTGACCAAATCCAGCACGTGGAAATGGCACGCGACATTGCCGGGCGCTTCAACCACCGCTTTAAAAACCTGTTCACGCTGCCTGAAGCGGTGATCGACGAGCAGGTGGAAACCCTGGTGGGCTTGGACGGCCGCAAAATGAGCAAGAGCTACGGCAACACCATCCCCTTGTTTGAGAGCGAAAAAAAGCTGCAAAAATCGGTGAACAAAATCATCACCAACCTCAAAGAGCCGGGCGAGCCGAAAAGCCCGGACGAAAGCCCGCTGTTTGAAATCTACCAAGCCTTTGCCACGCCGGACGAGACCGCCGAATTCACCCAGATGCTCGCCGAAGGTCTGGCTTGGGGCGAGGCCAAAAAAATGCTCGCCGCCAAAATCAATGCCGAACTGGCCGACAAGCGCGCGCGTTATGAAGAGCTGACGGCCAAACCGGCGGTGATTGAAGACATTTTGCAGGCCGGTGCAGTGAAAGCCCGCCGCGAAGCCCGCGCCCTGCTGGACCAAGTGCGGGACGCCGTCGGCATCCGTACTTTGCGCTAATTTTCGGAGCACACCCATGAAACTCACCATCATCGACCACCCGCTGGTACGCCACAAACTGAGCCTGATGCGCGAAGCCGATTGCAGCACCTACCGCTTCCGCACCCTCACCAAAGAGCTGGCCCGGCTGATGGCCTACGAAGCCAGCCGCGACTTTCCCACCGAAACCTTCACCCTGCAAGGCTGGTGCGGCGAAATCGAGGCCGAACAAATCAAGGGCAAAACCGTGACCGTGGTGCCGATTCTGCGCGCCGGTCTGGGCATGCTCGACGGCGTGCTGGACCTGATTCCCACCGCCAAAATCAGCGTTGTCGGCCTGCAACGCGACGAAGAAACCCTGCAACCGGTGTCGTATTTTGAAAAATTCGTCGACGATATGGACAAACGACCGGCGCTGATCATCGACCCCATGCTCGCCACCGGCGGATCCATGGTGGCCACCATAGACCTGCTGAAGAAAAAAGGCTGCCGCAATATCAAAGCCCTGGTGCTGGTGGCCGCACCGGAGGGGGTGAAAGTGGTGAATGACGCCCACCCCGATGTGACCATCTACACCGCCGCGCTCGACAGCCATCTGAACGAAGACGGCTATATCATCCCCGGCCTGGGCGATGCCGGAGACAAGATTTTCGGCACCAAGCACGGTTAAGGATAAAAACGGCGGGCACAAGCCCGCCGTTTTTGTTGGGTGGATAGTAGATACCATGAGACCCTGCAACTAAAATTTTACGATTGCGGCTTCAAAAGCGCAGGGTCGAAAGGCTTTTGATGCTTTAAAACAGATTGTGCA
>NZ_JALJZY010000021.1 GCF_024171525.1 Neisseriaceae bacterium HSC-16F19 | reverse complement strand
AACGATTCTGCTGGGCATGGATGAGGAACAGCAAGAATTATTGGATATTTGCCGTAAGTACTTTTAGGGTGTGTCGTTGCGGAAAACAGGAAAAACGCTGCTTTCCCATACCGGAAAGCAGCGTTTGTTAAATGCTTCATTCATCAACGCAAACCTTTAATCTGCACATTCTGCCAATTGGCATTATGGCGAATCTCGGCATTACTGCCCACAAAGACTTGCTTGGCTTGATTATCGCCATTTAGGGTGTATAAAAACCACGCTACCATATAGCCGTTGGGTTGCCACAGCATTGCTCCGTGGTCTGCACCAACACGCTGGGCGACTACCGCAGGGGCAGAGACTTTAGCGTAGTTTTCGTTCAATGACATAATCGGGGCGATGCCTTTGGTGTAATCTTTGCCGTCACCAGCATCGGACTCATGTGCGCCCGCAATCATCATATAAGGCACTTTGATTTTGCTGACATCGTAATCCCACTGTAGCACCTGTGCCAAGCCGAGCTTGGTTGTACTTACGCCATATACCGAACGGATTAAATGGCTGTTTGGCTGAATGGTCGCTAGATTGACCACACCGACACCGCCTTGTGAATGCCCTGATGTGCCGATTTTATTGGGATTGATTTTATTAAATAAAACGCTGTTTTTATCTTGGTTTTGGGTAAGGACAAAATCTAGGGCTTTGGACGAACTATCGCCACGCCACGCTGTACCGTTTTCATCGCCAATCACCACCAAGCCGTAAGACGCCAAATGTTTTAACACCGCTTCATAGCGAGAAGCTGGCGTACCTGAACCGTTTACCATGACCACAAGCGGAAAATTGCCACCATTTTGCGGATAATAGACGGTGTAGGTTTTGGCAATATTGTCATTGGCATTAAATTTAGCGGATAAAACTGTGTGTTGCCCCAATTGGCTATAGCGTTTTTCTAGCGGTGCTGATGTGGCTACTTGGGCGATTTTGTCAATACTGGGCGCCATGGCTTTTTCTATGGCACTGCAAGCAGTTAAGCCACCAAGTATGGCAACAGTTAAAGCGGTGATAAGGGTAGGTTTTTTCATAAAAATTTCTCATTAAAAATATCATTTCACAGGCATATATTTTTCAAAATATTCATTTAATTTATCTAAATACAATTTAGCCTTGTCCTTATCACGGTGCAAACCATGTCCAGATTTTTCAAAAATAATCACATCATGCGGTACGTTGTTATCCGCCAATGCCTTTTGTATCGGCTGATAACTAAACGGCATTACCCTATCCAACGCCCCAAAACCATACAAGGTCGGCGGACTATCAGGCGTTACCCAGCGATAGGCTTCAACAGGTTTTACCAAATCTTTGTATTCACCACTTTTTATCGTCTGGGCAGTGATAGGCTCGCCTGAAATGGCTGCCAATAGTGGGGCGGCATTGGCAAAATCCATACCGTCTGTTACGTCCATTTCTAGGCTGGTCGGGCCTACCATGCCAAAGGTAAAGGCAATCGGTACAGGAGCTTTTGCACCGTCTCTGAAGGAATAAATCGCCGCCAAACCATGCCCAGCCGAACCGCCACCGACTGCCATTTTGTCAATGTTGTAGCCCAATTCTTGGGCTTTGGCGACCACTACGGGTATGGCGGTTTTGATTTCCTCCGCCATGGTTTTCACCGACGCCGTGGGGTTTTCGGCATTATGAAGTGTGTAATTGATACTCGTTGCCACATAGCCTTTTGATGTAAACCATTTGGCGATTTCGGCATCATCTGCTTTATCGCCTGTGGTAAAACCACCGGGGTGCAGATAGACCACCAAACCATAAGCGGATTTGGATTTATCCGCAGGTAGATATAAGTCATATTTATGGGCTTGCCCATCGCCATAGGTCAAATCAGTGTGTATCGTGCCAACTTGCTCGCTCCAATTGACTTGCATAGATGTATCACGGTTTAACAGCATAAAGCTGCCCAAGCCCACCGCAAAACTTAACACAAAGGCGGACAAATACAAGGCGGATATTTTTAAATATTTCATCAAAACATACTCCCACCAAGTAGCATATCCAAAAACAGATTAACCGCCAAATAACCCATGATAAAGCCGATTATCATGGTGATAATTAAGCCTGTTTTATGCTTCTTTATTAGGGATTTCATCTTATTTTAAGCCCTTAATCCACTCGCCAATTTGCTGTTCGGCTTGTACAACATAGCCAGCTTGTTCATTGCCGTCTTGTGGCGAAATCTCTTCCATAAAACCGTGCTGTGCTTTGGGCAATTCTATTTTGGACACATTTACGCCTTTTTGATTAAGTGCATCATAATAAGGGCGAATACCTTCGGAAATAAAGTCTTTTTCTTCGGTAAAGACAAACAACGTATTGGTGAGCTTTTGTGATTGGGCTGGCAAGGCGTTATAGCGTTCAAGTGCGTCTTTGATAAAGCCATAAGCAATCACTTGCCCCCATACGCTTTGCCCTTGTTTTGCCAAATCAAGTGTAGAAGCCGACACCACATAACCACCTGACGAATAACCTAATAAGATGATTTTATCAGGGTCAATATTGTATTTTTGGGCGTTTTGTTTGAAGTATTTGACAGTATCGCTTACTTCATCAACTTGCATTTGAATGTATTTATCAGCATTTACAATAAAATTTAGCTTTGTTAACAGTTTGTAATCCAAGTTATATACCGCCACGCCCCAATTATCGCCAATGCGTTTGCTTTGTGCGTCAATCATTTGGGCAGAACCACCGACAAACGCTCCGCCATGTACGTTAATCACCAGCGGTAATTTTTGGGCGGATTGTTTGGGGTAATAAATACCTTTAATGGCTGTTTGATTGGGGCGTTCAATGCTGTGCCATTGCCCTAGTACTTGGGTTTGGGGCTGTGGCTTAGGCGTGCTGTTACAAGCGACGATACCGCCAAGCGTGGCAAGGGTTAGGCTAATGGCTAAAATAAGTTTTTTCATTAGATTTTTCCAAAAATAGATAGGCGATATTATACAAGTAAGCGTTTCATTTCCCTAACAATTTATTAAAACTGATACAAAAGGGGCGTTTTGTAACAGTTTCATCATTTGCCAATAAAAAACCATTTGAAAGCGGTGTTTGAATGGGTTTTAGTGTTACTTTAAAGCAAAAACGCCATTTTCTCAAAATTAAGAAAATAGTATAATTACTTTTAAATTCAGTAATATAAGTCAATCCAATCACAAAATTTTAAAAACCAATTGACAAATCTACAAATATAGATATAATGATGCATAATCCAACCAACCACACAACCGATACGCCATGACGGTCAACATAGACACCTTCAAAGCCCTAGGCAACGACACCCGCTACCAAATTCTGCTGTGGCTCAAAGACCCGCTTACCCATTTTGGGGCGGACGAGCTTCACGCAGAAGATTTGGGGTTTTCGGGTGGCGTTTGCGTGGGAGCGATTACCGAAAAATCAGGGCTTGCCCAGTCGGTGATTTCAGGCTATTTGACCAGCTTGCGCAACGCCAATCTGATTGAAAGCCAGCGTATCGGCAAATGGACGTATTATCGTTTTTGTAAATCTGGTGTGCAGGCATTTTTGGCAGATTTGCACAGTGATTTAGCGGACACACGATTGGCAAAGTAGATTTTTTTTAATTTTTTACATCTATATAAATAGATATATAAATGAGACGAACTATGAAATTAGTCAAACCCTATGAAGCATTTTCATTATACAAACGCTGGATTATGAGCTTGGCAGTGTACTGATTTGCCAAAAAAATTTATTCTATCAAATCTATTTTTATGTATATTTAAATTTAAAAAAGTGAGAATATCATGATCGATTTATCTATCCTAAACCTAGCCCCTGTGCGTAAAGGCGAAAGCTACGCCCAGACTTACGACCGCTTGACCGACCTTGCTATCCATGCCGATAAGCTCGGCTACAAACGCTTTTGGATTGCCGAACATCACAACTCGCCTGACATGGCAAGTGCGGCAACCAGCCTGTTAATCCAACGAGTGCTTGATAAAACCGAGCAAATCCGTGTCGGTTCGGGCGGTGTCATGCTCCCCAATCATTCGCCCTTTATCGTGGCGGAGCAATACGGCACGCTTGCCACAATGTATCCAAACCGTGTGGATTTGGGCGTGGGGCGAGCGGCTGGCACAGACGGTGCAACGGCACGAGCCATTCGCCGTCATAATCTTGATTTTGAAAATAATTTTGGGGCGGACGTGCAGGAGTTGCAGTTTTATTTTGGCGAGCCGACCGACAAAAAATACGTCCGTGCCTATCCTGCGGTGGATTTGAACGTGCCACTTTATATCTTGGGCAGTAGTCCAGAGAGTGCTTATTTGGCGGCACAATTGGGCTTGCCGTATGTGTTCGGTTCGCATTTTGCCCCACGATTTTTGCAAATGGCGGTGGACGCCTATCGTGCCAATTTCAAGCCGTCCAAACAGCTTGACAAGCCTTATGTGATTTTGGGCATGAGTGCGATTGTTGCCGATACGGACGAAGAAGCGAAATTTTTGGCAACGTCTGATTTGCAGTTTTTTATCAATACAACCAAGCTAGAAGACGCAAGCCTTGTACCGCCTAGCCTTGACATCGGCAAAGACACCGAACAAGACATCGTGAATATGGCAAAAGGTATGATGAGCTTTGGTGTATTGGGTTCAAAAGAGACGGCATTGGCACAGCTTCGCCAAATTCAATCGCAGGTGCAGGCGGACGAATTTATCGCCGTGAACTACATCTACGACCAAGACAAACAAAAACGCTCGTATGAGTTGCTTATGGACGTGGCAAAAGCAGTGTAAGGCGGTAAGCGGTTGGATTTTATAAATTTGACCGCTTATTTTGATAAAACGACTTTCAGGCAGCCTGAAAAATAAAAAGGTAAAACAATGAACACATATCAAGCACTTTTTACACCCTTTACCCTAAATAATGGCGTAACCGTACCAAACCGCCTAGCGGTTGCACCGATGACGCATTATGCGTCCAATGCAGACGGCACGATTTCAGACGAAGAACAGGCATTTTTGGCGGGGCGTGCGGACGATTTTGGGCTGTTTATCACAGCGTCCACGCTCGTTCACCCAAGCGGACACACGTTTAAGGGACAGCCTTTTGCCTTTGATGACAGCCATTTGCCAAGCCTAACCGAGACCGCCCACATTCTAAAACAAGGCGGTGCGAAGGCGATTTTACAGCTTCATCACGGCGGAGCGTTGGCTCAGTGGGCAGACGAGCCACTTGCCCCAAGTGCGATTGGAAAGGCTCGTCAGATGAGCGAAAGTGAGATTTGGCAAGTCATTGACGGCTTTGGCAAAGCGAGTGAACTTGCGATTTTGGCAGGCTTTGACGGTGTGGAAATTCATGGTGCAAATGGGCATTTGATTCAGCAATTTGTCTCACAACAAAGTAATGGGCGAGATGATGCTTGGGGTGGAAATTTGGCAGATCGTATGCGGCTTTCTGTTGAAATCATCAATAAAATAGATGAGATAAAGACAAAACACGACAAAACCGATTTTATTGTCGGCTATCGGCTTTCACCAGAAGAAGCAGGCGATAACGGCTTGACGATGAGTGATACTTTGGCAGTGATTGATACATTGCTTGGGCTAAATCTGCAATATCTGTCGGTGTCGCAGGGCGATTTTTATGCCAATGCACGGCGTGGGGCGGGCGTGTTGCCACGATTGCAAGTCATACGGGAGCATATCGGCAACAAATTAGCCCTGATCGGCGTGGGCGGACTGGTAAATGCTGATGATTTGATGAATGCCTATCGCACAGGTTGGGCAGATTTTTTGGCGGTGGGCAAGGCGGTGCTTATCAATCCTGATTTTGCCACGCTCATCAAATCAGGCAGAGCGGACGAAATTCACACCACATTTGATATGAGACGGATTGACGAGTATCGTTTACCAAAGGGGATTTTTGAGAATTGAGAAAAAGTCGCTTGGGCATTCAGAAAGTTATTTAGAGCCTCAGCCAGCCCAAACGCTTATTTCACCGACTTATCAAAATTCACAATTAAACTATGATTAACATTCATATCAATACCATGATTGCTATACGGCAAAATGTACACGCACAAACTTTCCTGCTAACTTTTTGACAATCAATGTCAATTCAGCCAGCACAATCATGGATAACGCCACCACCACAAACGGCACGACAAAAAAGTAAAAAATCGTGCCAATTTGGGTTGTGAGTGCTTCGTCTTGTCCCGAAACCGATAAGCCAAAAAATAAACCTGTTAGCGTGATAAGGCTAATCAATAATTTGAGTAAAATTAAAAGTAGGGTTTTCATTATTTTTCAAAATGTTGCAAAACAAAATCAATGTATCTATCCCAATAATGTTCAGGTTTATAACCGTGGTCTTGTCTTTGTACTTCGGCAACTGTTACCGCCACGCCTTTGTTTTTGGCTGATGTGATGTAACGTTCGGTGCCACGGTAATCCACCATGCCATCGGCTTTGCTGTATGAGATAAATTGCGGTACGGATTTGGCGTTAATATGCTGGGGCAAATCGGTTAATTGCAATAATTTGGCTCGCTCCACGCTATTATGCACAAGCTGGCTGTCAAACAGGCTAAACAGCATATTGACATTATATTGATAAGTTAAGGCAGGATAAATCATCGCCACTGATACCAAGCTATCATCTATTTTATCAATATTATCTACTTGATAATTAGCAGGAAAATGGTTTTTGCCTTGAATGATATTGACATAAGTCGCCACCAAATTGCCCCCTGCCGAAAAACCTATGGCGCTGATTTTATCGGGATGGATACCAAATTCATTGGCGTGGGCTTTGATGTAACGCACTGCACGCTGCAAATCCAACATCGGCGTGGGATAGTGATAAGGATTGGCGCGGTAATGGAGCACAAAGGCGCTGATGCCTGCCTGATTGAGCTTCACGGCAATGTCTTTGCTTTCACCCGTTCCGCCGTCCATCGTCTGATAAGCATAGCCGCCGCCCGACACCACAATTACCGCCCCTTTGCTGTTCGGCACCAGATAGGGAATGATATAAGGTGTGTCTTGATAAGTGGTTTTTTCATAGCCACGTTTGATGCTGTGGGCGTAGGTAAAGGTATCGATTTTTTGCTCGGCATCGGCAGAATAGTTTTCGCCGACAATCGCTTTGATAAAACCCAAGGTGGCAGGCAAACGACCTCTGCTTTCATTGATTTTCATATCGGCGAGCTTGGATTGCGGACTGCTGCCCGCAGGGTTTTGCCAGATGTCTGTTTTGCGCCCAATATCGGCTACGGACTGGTGTGTTGTGGTGCATGCAGCCGTGCCGATGGCCAAGGCAAGGGCAAAGACGGAAAGTATTTTCTGAAAATTCATAAGGATATATTTGTGATACATTTGTAACAATGCCTGCATTGTAGACAGGGTTATTTTGTTACACAAACGTTTTTTGGCAACTGTTACAAAAACGGCTTTGTGTAACAGTTTTCATTAAAGCAATAAAAAACCGTTTGAACGTAATATTTCAAACGGTTTTGTGCTTTCAGGCTGCCTGAAAGCGGACATCATACCAATTCAGAAAAATAAGCTAACAAGGCGGCGAGCCGAAGACAATACAGCTATAGTCGAATAAAATAAGAATGAGACAAGGCAGCAAGCCGCAGACAGTACAGATAGTACGGCAAGGCGCAGCAACGCCGTATCATTCTTATTTTAAATGGCTATAGTACGACAAGGCTGGACAACGCGGTTAGATTGTTTTTATGGATTGGTATCAGCGGCAGGACACATTCAAGGCCACATGGGCATCGCTCAACTTGATGGCGCATTGAACAGGACTATTGCCGCGAATCATCAGCACATTTTGCTCTTTAGCGATATGCAAAGGCTCTTTAATGCCCATTGCCACCGCCACATGGGCAAAATTGTTTACCAGCGGCGCAGGCAGGTTTGAAGTATCCGACTGAATACTAATCTCTTTTTTCGCCGCCATCACCGGCAATGCCGCACACAGCAGCAAGCCCAATCCTAATTTAGGCCACATTATCGGTTTTTCTTTTCCTGATGACGGTCGTATTGATGGCCTGCCACACCACCGGCGGCCGCTCCTGCTAATGCACCGGTCATTTCTCCGCCGGTTAGAATCAAGCCCGATACGGCGCCGATGGCCGCACCCTTGGCCACACGGCGCTCCTGTTTGTCCAGAGAGCCGCAGGCGCTCAAAGCCGCTGCCAATACACCTACACTTGTTAATTTAATCAAATGATTCATAGCGTTATTCCTTTCGTTTAATGTAAAATCGCTTGGAAAAATATGTTACATCTGTAACAATGTGGTGCATTGTAGGAGCTGTAATTTCATTACGCAATACGTCTGCCCCAAACTGAAACAAAACAGGATTTTTGTAACATGCCCAAGAAAAAGCTGAAAACCGTGGTGCGCGAAAGCATGACCGGTGCCTTGATTAAACTCTTGGAAGACAAGAAATTTGAAGAAATCAGCATCAGCGAAATCACGGCGCTGGCCGGTGTGAG
The DNA here is from genome assembly GCF_024171525.1 of Neisseriaceae bacterium HSC-16F19. GTDB lineage: Bacteria > Pseudomonadota > Gammaproteobacteria > Burkholderiales > Neisseriaceae > JALJZY01. The sequence continues at coordinate 32,977 of NZ_JALJZY010000021.1, read as the reverse complement.
CCGTATTTCTTTTTACCGCCATTTCGACAGCAAAGAAGCGGTATTGATTGATTATCTGCAAACCACAACCCTGCCTGCGTTTGTGGAAAAAATGACCCGCCCCACCACGCACCATATCTTTATCGGGATTTTCCATGCCATTAACCATGTGGGCGATGTGGTGGATTTATTGTACAAAAATGATTTGTCGCATATTTTTCTCGCCTATATCCGCGCCTGCTGCGGCGCCAGGCCGGAGCTGGACAACGATACTGCCTATAAAAATTCGCTGATTATGGGCTTGGTATTCGGCACCTTGGATGAATGGATACGGCGCGGACGGGTGGAAAGTGCCGAAGAAATGGCGCAAAAAGCGGGAGAACTGGTGCAGAAAATCGGGCGGGAATGGCATGAGGAACGGACGGAGTAATACCAATCCAAAAAAATAATCTAAAAATGATAGGCTTGCTTTATAGCATGCATTATCTTGATCAAGATTCTGCGACTGCGCGCAGGATGACTGTGTGTCGTCATTCTGCGCGTAGCTAAGCGTTGTCGCAGAATCTGTTTCAGGCAGCCTTTTTTTATATTTATTTTTTTAATTGGTATAAATTGCCGCTCGGGAGCTATATCAAAGGCTGCCTGAAAACCAAAACCGCTGTTTTCTTAAATGAAAACAGCGGTTTTATTTTTGAAATCACGCCCGTTCGCGCCGGAATGCGCCTTTGCCCTGCGCCAGCAGCATGGCGAAGAATATGCCCCAGCCCGATTTGTCGGGATTGGGCGCTTGGCCGCGGCTGATGCGCTTCATCTGGTACATATACCAGTTCAATTCCAGCATCGAGCCCAGTGGTCGGTCGATTTTGGCCACGCCGGTGCGCGGCTGCGGTGTGGCAATGGCGTGATGGCTGCCGTCAAAAATACGCTGGGGAAAATCCGGCTGCAAAGCAAAAGGCTTGGCCAGACCCACCAAATCCACTTCACCGCCGGCCACGGCGTCTTCCATGGCCTGCTGCGAGCGGAAGCCGCCGGTAATCACCAAAGGCACGCTGCATATCGCGCGCACTTTGTGGGCGTAATCCAAGAAATAGGCTTCGCGCTTTTTGGCGCTCTCCTTTACCCCTTCCATCATGGCCGGGGCTTCGTAATTGCCGCCGGATATTTCCACCAAATCAATGCCTTCCTGAACCAGGCGTTCCACCACCAGCACGCTTTCTTCTTCGGAAAAGCCGCCTTTTTGAAAATCCGCCGAATTGAGTTTTACCGACACAATAAAATCCGCCGATGTTCTGCGGCGCATTTCGCGGTAGATTTCCAGCACAAAGCGCATGCGGTTTTCCAGGCTGCCACCCCATTGGTCGGTGCGGATATTGTGCACGGGCGATAAAAACTGGCTCACCAGATAACCGTGGGCGCCGTGTATCTGCACGCCGGAAAAACCGGCTTTCTCGGCAATCTCGGCGGCGCGGCCGAAACGGCGGATGATGTCGGCAATTTCGTCTTCGCCCAAAGCGCGCGGGGTATTGAAAAACGCGGCCGCCGCGCCACCCAAAGGCACGGCGCTGGGCGCTACGGGCTGCGGCGACAAATCTTTGGGCGACTGTTTGCCGGGGTGGTTAATCTGCATCAGCAGCACGGTATCGTTTGCCGTGCCCGCCGCCGCCCACGCCTTGAGCAAGTCCAAATCGCGCTCGTCCTCAATCACCACATCGTCGGCCGAACCTAGGGCGCGGTAGTCCACCATCACATTGCCGGTGACCAACACCCCCGCACCGCCGCGCGCCCAGGCGCGGTAGAGTGCGGCATAGGCGGCATCGGGCTTGTTGCCGCGGGTAATCTGCTCGCTCATGGCGGCTTTGAACAAACGGTTTTTGATGATGCGGCCGTTTTTTAAAGTAAGGCTTTGGTTTAAGTTGCTCATGTTTTTTCCTGTTTACGAGTTTAAAAATTTAGACAGATTGGGGATTGTAAAACCCCGCACTGCCGGGGTTTAATCTTCGGGCAATGCACTGTTTAAGCAGCCGTCGGCCACAAAAGCCGCCATCAGCCGCTGAAAACGCCGCCCCGCTTCATCAAGCGCTGCGGTGTAATAACGCTCTTTGCCCAGCTGCTCCACCTGCACCAGACCCGCATCCAGCATCAGCTTCAAATGATGCGACACCGCCGGGCGCGACAAATGCAGCTTTTCGGTCAGGGCATTTACATTCAAACGGCCTTCGTCAAACAGCACCTGCAAAATCAGCAGCCGGTTTTCATCGGCCAACACGCTGAAGGTGGGAATGCACTCGCGCAAAATCTCTATGGTGGGTTGGCTCATGGTTTGTGTTTACACGTTTAAAAATTTAAACGAATTATAAAGCAGGCTGACTGAAAGTCAAGCAATTGATCATTATTTTGCCGATTTCGGGCTGCCTGAAAACAGCAACCGGCTAATTTTTCCCGAAATGCCCCCGCAAAGCCGCCATCAGCAATTCAATCTTGGCGATATGGCGGTTGTTGGCCGGATAGACCAGATACAGCGCATCATCATCATTGTCCGCCGTCGGCTTGACCTGCCAATCCGGCAGTACACGCTGCAAATCGCCGTCTGCCAAAGCCTGCGCCACCACCCATTCGGGCAAATGGGCAATGCCGATGCCTGCGAGCGCATGGGCTTTGAGTACATCCACGCTGTTGGCAATCAGGCTGCCGCCCACGCGCACGCTTTTGGCCTTTTTGCCCTGCTGTGAGAAAAACCAATGCTGCACGCCGTGGTTGGCGCGGTAGGCAAAGCAATTGTGGCCGGTCAAATCATCGGGCTTTGCCGGTGTGCCGTTGGCGGCCAGATAATCCGGCGAGGCGCAGAGCAGGCGCCGCTGTTTGCTCAGCCGTTTGGCGATTACATGCGGGTTGTCCACATGGCCGATGCGCACCGCCAAATCCACCCGATCGGCCTGAAAATCCACATAATCATCGCTGGCCAGCACTTCCAGCGTGATTTTCGGATATTGCCGCGCAAACGCGCTCAATACCGGCGCAATCAGCGGCGCCAAAGCCGGGAAAAAGCTGATTTTGAGCCTGCCCTGCGGTTCGTTAAGTTCCGATTTCAAAGCGGCATTGGCCTGCGCCAAATCTTCCAAAAGCGGCAGGGTTTTTTCCAGATACAGCATACCGGCATGGGTGAGCGCAATCTGCCGCGTGGAGCGCGCAAACAGCGCCACACCGAGCGCCTGTTCCAAGTTGTCGATTTGCCGCGTGACCGACGACACGGCCATATCCAAAGTCTGTGCGGTTTTGCTGAAGCTGCCGGTTTCGGCTACGGAGTGGAAGATATTGAGGGCGGAGAAGTAGTCCATAATATCTTTGCGTAATACGCAAAACAAATTTGCAGTTTATCCATATTATCATTTTTTATGGAAAACTTATAATGTGCCCTATCTGAATGCACACGGAGCACATATCATGCACACCCCCAATTTATCCATACTCGGCCAAGACCACAGCGCCTTATTCCGCGAAACCACGGCGGCCAACACCGACGCCTTGTTGCCGCCCGCATGGGCGCAAAACCAGGCCATGAGCCAAGTGTTTCAAAAAGGCAAACTCACGCTCGGCCTGATTGCACCGTTTAAAGGCTACCCGGACAGCCATCAGCCCGATGTGGCCGATATGGGCGATTTGGCAGTGCTGGCGGAAGAACTGGGCTTTGCGGCATTGTGGCTGCGCGATGTGCCGTTTTACGACCCGAATTTCGGCGATGTCGGGCAGGGCTTAGACCCGTGGACGAGCTTGGGCTATTTGGCGGCGCGCACGGAAACAATTGCTTTGGGCACGGCGGGCATCGTCAGCCCCTTGCGCAATCCCTACCACACCGCCAAAGCGGCGGCGAGCATCGATGCTTTGAGCCAAGGGCGTTTTGTTCTGGGCTTGTCCAGCGGAGACCGCCCGATTGAATACCCGATTTTCCAGCAGGATTTCAACAACCGCGCCGAACGCTACCGCGACGAATGGCAGATTATCCGCACGCTTACCGACCCGCAAAGCAACCGCTTTCCGGTGATTGAGAGCGAGTATTACGGCCATATGACAGGCAATGTGGATACCGTACCCAAAACCCGGCAGCGCCTGCCCATGGTGGCCATCGGCCGCGCGCGACAAGAACTGGATTGGCTCGCCAACAGCGCCGATGCGTGGATTTGGCACGGAGTGAACCCGAAAGACACGCGCAAGATTGTGCATACGCTGGCGGAACTCAACCAAGACGGTTATTGGCATCCCTTCGGCTACGCCAATTTTGTCGAACTGAGCGAAAACCCGCATGATGAAGCTAAGCTTTACAACAATATCTATCTGCGCGGCGGCAGCCACAGCCTGCTGGAATATTGGCAGGAGCAGCAAGAACAGGGTTTGGCGCATGTGACCATCAACCTGAAACCGAGCCGCCGACCCGCTGCGGAAATGTTGCAGGATTTGGCCGAGAATGTGTTGGCGAAATTGAATTGATGTTCAGGCTACCTGAAAAACAAAGCCGCTGCTTTCGCAAAACGAAAACAGCGTTTTTTGTGCGAATGGCTTACTCCGGCTCCCACTGCGCCAACAAAGCACGCAGCCCTTGTTCCAGCGCCGCCCGGTCTGTCGCATCCATGCCCGCCAGCAGTTGTTCTTCATTGGCCGTATGGGCGCCAACGGCTTCGTCTATCAGCGCATGACCGCTATCGCTCAGCCGCACCAACAGGCTGCGGCTGTCTTCGGGATTGGGCAGGCGCTCGACCAGACCGCGTTGTTCCAACAGTTTCAAGCGGTGGGTCATGGTGCCGGAGCTAATCATCAGCGTGGCGTAGAGCGCGGTGGGCGACAGTACAAACGGCGCACCGCTGCGGCGCAGGGTGGCGAGCACATCGAATTCGCCGGCGCTCAAACCGAAACGCTCAAACTCGCGCCCCAGCATGGGGCCGAGCAAATGGCTGGCACGCTGCAAACGCCCCAAGAGCGCCATGGCCTGCAAAGGCAAATCCGGGCGCTCGCGCCGCCATTGCTCGATAATGCGGTCTACGGCATCGGGTGTGCGGCTCATGGTGAAGTCCTGAACGGGTGAATACAGGCGGATTATCCAAACAGTCCGGCAGCCAAGGCAAGTGTTTCAGGCTGCCTGAACAGCACGCAGCGCAATCACGCAGGCAGCAAAAAACCCAGCGCAAAGGGCAGGCTCAGCACGCCCAGGGCGGTGGATACGGTGAACAAACCACCCACCAGCGGCCCGTTGCAGCCCATGCGCACGGCCAGCACATAGCAGCTGCTGGCCGTGGGCAGCGCGGCGTAAGTCAGCAAGATGGTGGTCTCCGCCACGCCCAGGTTCAGCAGACGCGCCAGCGCCCATGCCATCAGCGGCATCAACAGATGTTTGATGGTGAGCACACCGACGCTCAAGGCCTTGCTGCTGGCCAGAGACGTCATGCGCATGCCCGCACCGGCGGCCATCAGCCCCAACGCGATGGAAGCCGCGCCAATGCGTGAGACGCTGGTTTGCGCAAATTCCGGCACGCCCAGACCCGCGAAATTGCAGGCCAGGCCCAGCGCGGTGGCAATGATGAGCGGGTTGCGCGCAATCTGCCCCCACACGCCCAGCTTCGCGTGGCGCGCCATGGGCCACACCGCGCCCACATTCACCAGGGGTACGCACACGCCGATGAGCACCGCAATCAGCTGCAAGCCCTGTGCGCCCAGCAAACGATCGGCCAGGGCCAAACCGATGAAGGTATTGAAGCGAAAGGCAATCTGCGCACTGCCCGCGTGGTCTCTGCGGTCGATATGACGCATGCCCGGCAGATAAGGCAGAACATAGGCCAGCGCGATGCTGGCGAGCGCCAGCAACACCCCCGCCATGGCCAGCCCTGCCGCCGCGCCCACATCCAGCGGCGTGCGGGTGATGGACTGAAACAGCAGCACCGGAAACAGAAAGAAATACACCAGCTTTTCCGCCGCCTGCCATATCGGCTGGTTCAAGTCCGTGTAGCGGCACAGCCAATAGCCTAACAACACAAGCGAAAAATCGGGGAACAACAGTTGGATATAGTACATGGCGGTGCCGGGTGTGATAACAAAGAAGACGATACAGAGGCATTAGGGCAAAGACAAGAGAATGCCGCAACCACGCCGCATGGCTGATGACGGGGCCGCACCATACCCCGTCAAAGGCAGGCTGTGCAACAGGCGGCGCAGTTTGATGACTTCACGCGGCATGGTGCGCTTCCCCGCCCTGCCGTTACGGGAAATACAGTCTTATACCCATTTAAAAATTAAATCTAAAGAAAAAGGCTCTCTGCGTAGCGCAGCGAAGTTGCGCAGCTAAAACAGATTCTGCGACTCCGCTATGCTACGCGCAGAATGACGGATTGCTGTCATCCTGCGCGCAGTCGCAGGATCTTGTTAAAGCTCATGTGCGCTATGCGGATTGTGCGTTTGAATTCAGGCAGCCTGTTTTAATGCCCTATATTTGCGGATGCTTTCATCGCGGGTATAGGCAAATTCCCGCAGCGCCAAGGTTTCCAGCTCGGCATAATGGGCTTTCAAGACATCCACCGCCGAGAGCAGAATTTCACCGCGTTTGACGCGTCGCGACATGCCTGCAAACACGCGCTCGGCCAAAAAGTCCAAATCGGCATAGCCGGACAAAGATTTGTTTTGCACCAGATAATCAAACATGGTGTCAAAGCCGGGCGGGAAAACGGCCTGATAGCGGCGGATATGGGTCAAAATTTCCGCTTCGGTCTGCCCAATGTCCTGTTGGAACAGGCGCTGAAATTCTTTGGCCAGAAAATGATCAATCACAATATCGGCAACGATGCCTTTGAAAATACCGAATGTTTGTGCCAGCACGGGATTGAGCAGATTGCCCTTGCGGTCTGCCGTACCGTCGATTAAGCGGTGCAAAACCACACCGTCTTTGATATGGCTTTCCACCGCCAAATGCTCCGTCCGCCCTTTGTAAAAATCGCCGGCGAAATTGCCGAATAAGGTGTTGGCGCTGTCTGGCGCGGTTTGCTCCAGCGCAAAAGAAATCATGCTGTGGGCGAGAAAGTTCATCGCTATTCCCAAACCTGACTCAAACTTCGCTTTCCTGCGACGACGAGGCCAGCTTGGCTTTGTTTTGGATTAATTGCTGGTACATTTCATAACTCATAACCAACAAATCAGGCTTGCCGTCCAAAGTAATCAGCAACGGGGCTTGGCGGGCGGCCTTTTTCGCTTCGTTAGGGCGTCGGTTAAACTCTTGGCTGGTCATGGTTTTCATCATTACTTTCCTAATCTAAAAGAATTATATAGCCATCACAAGGCAACACGCAGCCGGTTTCGGCACATCCGCCCTATTCCCCTTTTAAGCTGTTCAACACCCTGCTCTTGGCAATCTCGCCATGTTCATGGCGGCGGATGTTTTCCAGAAACACCTGTATTATCTGCAATTGCGCAATCCTGCACTTGTTTTGAAAATCGGGCAACTTAAAATCTTTGCAAACTGCTTTAAGCTTCACAACACTGCTACGCTACGCGGCTGCCTGAAACCCTAGGGCGAACTGACAATTTGGAGGCGTAGCTGATTTTTTAGACAAAAGCGTCCGATTCAAGGCGAAAAGCGCAGCAAGGTTGGACACCTTGCGAGCATTTCCAACGCAGAAACGGGCGATTTTTGACAAAAAAGCAGCCGTGAACGAATTGTCAGTGCGCCCTAACAGCCGTCATTCCCGCAAACGCGCACTGCTGTCCGGGGAAAAGTTTCAGGCAGCCTTGAAAAGTTTATCTGCCTTTACTTTCAAGGCTCAGAGCTTGTTTTGAACTCGAAAACGGCTACCTGAAACTTAACGAACAAGCAGTAACCGAATCCCCCCGCCCGCTGGCGGACGGGGGCTAGGGGGCGGGTGGCACTATGGACTTAAGTAATCAATATTGCTGAAGCTTTTTACTGCCACCCCCATCCTAACCTTCCCCCGCCAGGCGGGAGAAGGGACAGTTTTCTGACACTGTTTACGTTACCGGATGTAATCCGGAGATTTTCCCCGGACAGCAGTGCGTGTTCGCGGGAATGACGGCAGTGTTGTATTAAGTTTAATAAATGAAGTTATGCAACAGTCTCACCTTTAAGGAGCACTCACCCATGAGCCACCACCACAACCACGACGGTCACCACCACGTCCACACATCCAACAAAAAAGTGTTGGCGGTGTCTTTGGCCATTATCAGCGCCTTTATGCTGGTGGAAGTCGTCGGCGGCGTTCTTACCGGCTCGCTGGCCTTGCTGTCGGACGCCGGACATATGTTTTCCGATGCGCTCGCCATCGGTTTTTCCCTGCTGGCGTTCAAACTGGGCGAAAAAGCCGTTAGCGCGCGCCAAACCTTCGGCTACCAACGCCTGGAAATCCTGTTTGCCCTGCTCAACGGCTTAACCTTGGTCGGCATTGCGGTGTTTATCATAATTGAAGCGGTGGCGCGCTTTAATCATCCGCCGGAAATCGCCACCACCGGCATGCTGGTGGTCAGCAGTATCGGCCTGTTGGTCAACATCGCCGTGGCCTGGTATATGCACCGCAACAGCGATGTGGAAGAAAACGTGAATATGAAAAGTGCCTACCTGCATGTACTGGGCGATTTGCTCGGCTCGGTGGGCGCGATTGCGGCAGCCTTGCTGATGATGTTGTTTGGCTGGAAACTGGCCGACCCGATGGTGAGCGTGTTTTTTTCCCTGCTGATTGCCCACAGCGGCATCGGCGTGATGAAAAGCACGTTTCACATTCTGATGCAGGGCGCACCGACCGATATTAAGCAAGCGGATTTGGTGCGCGACATCAAGGCGGTGGGCGGCATGAAAAACGTGCACGACCTGCATTTGTGGACGCTCACCAGCCGGCAGCATTTGCTCTCCGCTCACTTGGTGGTAGACGGCCATATCAGCGTCAACCAAGCCCAAGCGGTGATTGATGCGGTGGAACAGGTGGCGCAACGCTACGGCATCGGCCACAGCACCCTGCAAATCGAAGGCGAAGGCCACGGGCATAGTGAAGCGCTGTATTGCGATGCCAACGGCGGTGCTTATGGCCATCATCACCATGAACATGACGGGCATACACATCATGGCCATAAGCATTAAGGTATGTGGGAGACAAGAAAAAGGCTGCCTGAAACTTTTCAGGCAGCCTTTTTCTTGTCTTATCACTTCCCTAAAGCCTGCAATATCGCCGTCTTATAAACATTTTCATCAGGCAAAGCTACGTTATTAAATGCTTCCTGTACCTTGTAAACTGTAGTTGTGAGTGAACCAACTTCTGCCAAAGGGGTTGCAATACTGTCAACTAATACAGAGTCTGGGGCATAATCATACGCAATAAAAGTAATTGCAGCGGGTTGAAATGTATATCGCAACAAACTTTGTGTGCCACCCAATCTTCCAACAATTCGATCAAAAACAGGACGCGGGCAAACAAAAAATAATCCTTTCCGACACAGTTCTTCACGCTGGAGGACTTGGCCTTTATAAATCAGCTGAGGCAGTATCCGCTTGGATACATTTTCCCAATTTAAACCAACCGTGCTTCTGTCTAATGTACGATTGGCCTTAAGTGCGGTGAATCCATTTCGATAGTTTCCGGTAGTATCGATTGTCTGCACCTCAATTGCAGTAAATTCCAATAAATCCCCATTCTCATCAAGCAATGCAAGAACCCAATCTACAAAATACCCGCCCTTACCTGATTTTTGTGGCAATCTTAACTCCCCACCCCAGCCCTTGCCAAAAACAGCTACACATTTTTGCCGACGGGATTGTGTATAAGCAATTGCGCTCTTTCCTTCAACTAAGGGCAAGCCTGGGCTAAAAGCCCTGTCCGCAATCATTTTCAAAATTTGATAATCGTCTGCATACAGCCTGATAGGACAACAAATAACGGCATCTGCCGATGTAACCTGACGGATAGAACAGACACCTGAAACTGTTCCATCACTGAATGTTTTATTACATCGCTCCTGAATAAAAGGACATCGTTCATCGCGTACCGCATTTAATGCAACATCAGTTTTATCTTCCGCACGATAACCAAAAAATTCATGAATATAACCAGCCATCTATTAACCTGTAATCTTTACTTGATGCTGCTCTTCTTTAACCAATAGTTTGACTAAGGCATAACCTATTGCAGCCGCCAAAAAAGGAGGAACAGCATTTCCCACCTGCTCATATTGTTCTGCTTTTGAACCCGTAAAAATAAAATGATCCGGAAATGTCTGTATACGTGCCGCTTCCCGCACACTGAAGACCCGATCCTGTTCGTAATGGAAATATGCCCCCCAGTGAGGATCACATTTCGTAAGAATGGTTGAAGCCAATCCATCGGGATCTACTCTGCCATAACGTTTGGTATGGTCTGATTTCCGGGCACGCTGCATTCCTTTAGGCAATAACTCCATAGGAATATTTGTCCAGTTTCCTCCTGCAGGAATATAAGCCAGCCTGTCTAAATTAACCTTTGATAGGCGGGGAGCCTCATGATTAAATACGCCGTCTGAATATTGACGCATAAACCTTTGGAAGCTGTTTTGTGGAGAAGTTCGGTATTCTTTACACACTTCTCCAACTTCTCCATTCTGTAAAACCGGCAAATCGGACAATGCGTCTTTGACAGAAATATGGGGAGGAAGATTAGCTTTTTTGGGGAAGCCAATGATATTTTTACCGTCAAAATGAGAGGTAAAATTAACACGCAAAGGAGCATTATACTCAGGTTGTGGAAATGCCGAATGAACATCCTCTTGGTTTTTCATACCAATAATGATCGTGCGCCAACGGGTTTGAGGTACGCCGTAATGTGGCGCATAAAGGATACGCACATCAGCGTGATAACCGTGATTCCCCAATTCGTCTAAAATGGCTTGCAGGGTCATGCCGTTTTCAAAAGATACCAATCCGGGGACATTTTCAATTAAAACTGCTTTAGGCTGGAACTCATCTACAAAACGGATAAATTCCCTGAATAAATGATTACGGGCATCTTCAGATGTTCTGACCGGGGCATTAATAGAGAAGCCTTGGCACGGAGGCCCACCGGCAATCAAATCCAACTCTCCCCTCGCCAATCCCAAGTTTGAGCGAATCTCTTGTGCATCCACAGTACGGATATCACGCTGGTCAACCAATGTATTCACATGATTACGGGCATAGGTTTCCGAATACGGCTTCATAATTTCATTTGCATATAGGGAATGAAATCCTGCTTGCCTTAGCCCTTCAGACAAACCGCCAGCGCCTGCAAATAAATCAATCATTTTCAACATAGTTACACCCGTATTCAATTTGTGCCAAATGGTGTCGATTCTACAGCATTCTCTTGGATGCCTGCTTGAAATTTTAACACCCGTTATCTTAATTTAATCTTCATATCCAAAGTACCATCAGCTCATCGCTCATAATCTCCTCCTATAAGCCTACCCGTACCAATCTGGCTGCAAAAAGGCTGCCTGAAAACCTTTCAGGCAGCCTTTTATCCTTGCTCAACCCGTCTAAGCCGGGCTGTCTCCATGCTTACTGTCGGTATTGTTCAGCAACAACAACGCGCTGCCGGCAAAATCGCCGCCGGCGCTTTCAAGCGCAAAGCGTTCTCGGTCCATCTGGCGCACTTGTTCGCTGATGTCGGCCACTTCGGTGTCGTCGGCGCCGAGCATTTTCACCGCGGCTTCGCCCATGCTGATGGCGGCTTCAAAGGTTTCGCGCACAAAGAAATCGGCATGTGCCTGCGCCAAGGCCAGGGCGTGGCGGCGGTCAACAGCGCGCACAATGGTTTTGGCAGTGGGGCTGCCGTGTTCCAAGTTTTCGACAATGCGCGTGGCGGCGGCGGCATCGTCCACACACACCAGCACGCAGTCGGCATGGTGCGCCCCGGCGGCGTGCAGCACGTCTTCGCGGGTGCCGTCGCCGTAATACACTTTAAAGCCGTATTTGGCGGCACCGCGGATCACATCGGGATTGTTGTCGATAATCGAAATTTGGGCGCCATAGGCAATCGGTGCCTGGCTGGCAATCTGGCCAACGCGGCCAAAGCCGATAATCAGCACATTGCCGCGCAAGGCGTCGCCGTCGGCCACGCTGTCCACACCGTCCAAGTTCACACCCGCTTTTTGGGCAAAACGCTGCTGCACAATCAGAAACAGCGGTGTGAGCACCATGGAGAGCACCACAATGGCGGTCATATTGGCGTGCACGGTGGCATTGATCACACCCTGTCCTGCGGCGGCGGCAAACAGCACAAAGGCAAATTCGCCGCCCTGCGCCATCAGCACCATGCGGTCGACGGCATCGGCATGGCTGCTTTTGGCCAGCCGCGCCACGGTGTAAATCACCGCGCCCTTAACCGCCATCATCGCCAGCACGCCGGAAATAATAATGCCCCAGTTGGCGGCCACCACATTCAAATCCAGCGCCATGCCCACGCCGAGGAAAAACAGGCCCAAAAGCAGGCCGCGGAAGGGTTCGATATCGGCTTCGAGCTGATGGCGGAAGCTGGATTCGGAGAGCAAAACCCCGGCCACAAACGCGCCCATGGCGGCGGAGAGGCCGCCCCATTCCATCAGCACCGCCGCACCCAGCACCACAAACAGCGCCGCTGCGGTCATCACTTCGCGCGCTTTCGATTTTGCCAACATGCGGAACAGCGGATTGAGCAGCCACAAACCGGCGGCAATCAGAATACCCAGCGACAAGACCGCCGTGCCCAAACGCAGCCAGGCGGAGGTTTCGGCAACGGGATGCGCCGGGTCGGTGGGTGCCAGAAAGGCAACCACGGCGAGCAGGGGCACAATCAGCAGGTCTTCAAACAGCAAAATCGACACCATGCGCTGACCGCGCGGTGAGGACAATTCGTGCCGTTCGGAGAGCACCTGCATCACAATGGCGGTGGAAGTGAGCACAAAGCCCGAGGCGCTGACAAAGGCCACCTGCCACGGAAAACCAAACAGCATGCCCAACAGCGTGAGCATCAACGCGGCAATCAAAACCTGCATACTGCCCAAGCCGAAAATCTGCCCGCGCAAGCCCCACAGATGCGAGGGCTTCATTTCCAGGCCGATGACAAACAGAAACATCACCACACCCAGCTCGGCCACATGGATAATCGCCTGCGGATTGTCAAACAGCTTGAGGCCGAAGGGGCCGATCAGCAGACCCGCGGCCAGATAGCCCAATACCGAGCCCAATCCCAGTTTTTTAAACAAAGGCACGGCCACCACCGCCGAGCCCAACAGGGCCACCACCTTAATCAATTCGCTTGCGCCTTCGGCTGCCATACGGATACCACTCTGAAAGGGGTTGATAAAAAAGTCCGCTATTTAGCGGATTTGTCGGAATTCAATTCAATAGCACAGGCTGCCTGAAGATTTTTTGCTGCGCAGAAACTCTCTGCGTTCGTTTTTGCTACGCAGAAACTCTCTGCGTTCGTTTTTGCTGCGCAGAAACTCACTGCGTTCGTTTTCAGGCAGCCTGAGACCTTAACTGCCGTCATTCCCGCGAACGCGGGAATCCATTCATCCGTTTAAGAATCCATTGTTTTATAGCGGTTTCTTAGATTTTTACATGGATTCCCGCGTTCGCGGGGGTAGCGTAGCGGACTTGCGCAGCTCATGACGTCCGTGTTGTTTTTTCAGCAGCCGTAGCTTGGGTCGCCAGACCCAAGCTACACAATGACTGTTGATGTCAAGGTCAAAACGGGACACAGGTAGGGTGGGCATTTATGCCCACGCTGTTGCAAGCCACAATACAGACGGTGGGCATAAATGCCCACCCTACCGCGGCTTAGCTGCGCGCAGAATGACGGAGCACGGTCATCCTGCGCGCCAGTCGCAGGATCTGCTTAAAACTTATACGCCTTATGCCGATTGTGCGTTTAAATTCAGGCTGCCTGAAAGATTTTTGCCATACAGAAACCTTTCAGGCAGCCTGTACGCCATCAAACTCAATCCTTTTGCGCCGCCAACACCCGTTGCACGGCTTCGTCCTGTTCCATGCGCTGCATAAAGGCGGCCACATGCGGGTATGCCTGCCAAGTCTTGGGCAGATAGGTGGTCCAGCGCGCCATCACATAGGCGTAGGCGTCGGCAATGCTGCGTTTGCCCTGATACACATGGCCCTTGCCGTTGGCAATCAGCTTGTCCAAGTGCTGCATGGCGCGGTCCACACGGGCATAGGCCGCTTCTTTCACCGCTGTCTTCGCCGCTTCGCTCTCATCGGTGGTATAGCGGTAGGGCATAAAAAACGGCCAGAAGGCGGGATGGAAATCGCTGGCCAGGAAAGCCAGGGTTTCATTCAGCTCAAAAGCGTTTTCCAAACCCGGGTTGCTGCCAATATCCGCCTGCGGGTATTGGTCGGCAATATATTGCAAAATCGCCGGGGCCTGGGTCATGGCGCGTTCTTTGCCGATGTCCAGCGCGGGCACGGCGGCCAGCGGGTTGATGCGGCGGTATTCTTCCGAAGCATAATCGGCTTTCACCGCTTCATACTCGGCACCGGCCCATTCCAAGGCAATCCAGCAGGCCAAGGCACAGGTGCCGGGGGCGTAATAGAGTTTCATATAAGATCCGTTCGGCGGGACGGGTTGAGTGTCGTTACGCAGGGCTTCGCTGAGCTGATCGATCAGCAGCGTCCACGGCGGCTCGTCCAGCTGTTTTTGTTCGCGGATAAACTGCGACTGGCCGCTGCTCCAAAACGGTGCATCGGCCAGCAGCACATCGCCGGACAGCGGACGGTGTGTGCTGATGAAATCGGCAATCTGCTCCGGCTGGCTGGGCAGACCCAGCTGCTCGAACAAGTCGGTAAAACCGGCGCAGCGCTCGATAAATTCGGGTTGGTGGGCAGGCATAACAGCTCCTTTGCAAAAAGTGGTGGAGACGGCAGTTTAAGGCAAACTGAGTTCAGGCAGCCACAGTGTGCGCCTGATATTCGGGGTGTTTTTCGATATAGGCACGCACAAACGGGCAAACAGGCTTGATTTTCAAGCCTTTGGCAATGGCATCATCGAGTATGTATTTAATCAGAAAAGACGCAATACCGCGCCCGCCCAATTCCGGCGGCACTTCGGTGTGCACATAGGCAATGCCGCCGTCAAACAGGCGGTAGTCCTCAAAGGCAATATGGCCGTCGACATGGATTTCGAAACGGCTTTTTTCGGTATTGTCGGTTACGGTGTAGTTGTGTTGCATCAGCTTCTCCAGTTTCAATGGGCATCATACAAAGCCAGCATGGGAATCACCAAATCCTCCTCGTCCATCAGATGGCGGTAGAGCCACTGGCCGTTTTCTGCAACAGCATGATGTAATTGTTCGGCCAAGGCAAAATCTGCGGTATCGGCACCGGCTTGTTGCAAACGCACCAGCAAGGCACGAATGCCGTGCAACTGCCGCTCAATGGTCGTGTGGTCGCTGTCCAGCAGGTCAAAGCCTGCCTGAAGGCGCGGCTCGCGCAGACGCAGGCGGGGGAAATAATGCCGGTCTTCCAAGCTGTGATGACCGTGTAAATGGCCGTAATGTGGTTCGGCAATCGCCAGTAATTGCTGCCGATAGTTACCCCATTCCAAATGTTGGTTGAGAAATTCGCGGTTCAGGTGTTCCAACTCGCTCTGCCCGCGGCGCAGGCTGTGGTGCATACCCAACCATGTAGCGGCTGTACCGAAGCTCGGCAATGTGCCCCATTTGGCCGGCGGCATATCGGCATGCAAGTACAGCCAGTCGCTGTGCAGCTTGCTGTCGACATGGCTGGGTTGGAAAACGGCGGTACTCATTAAGGACTCCGATAAACAAAATCAAGTACGCTTATGGCGTAAAAAAGCGTGCTGCGCCACCAGCAGGCAGGCGGACATCCAGAAAATCAGGTATTCCATACCGCTGCCGCCCCAAAACCATTTGAAACCCACCACCTGTCCCAAGGCATAGGCAGCCACCAGCAATACCGCCGCTGCGGCCAAGGCACTGAAACGGGTGGCGATGCCTGCAATCAGGGCTACACCCACCAGCAGTTCCGATACCGCCGCCAGCGCCACCCACGCTGCGGCGGGCGCAAAACCGGCTTGGGCAAAAAAGCCCACCGTATCGGGGTTTAAGCCGCCTGCGGCAAATTTGCCCAGCGCATGGGGCAGGAAGAACAAACCGCACAATATGCGCAAAATATTCATGGGCTCGTTCAAGCGAAATGATTCGGCACGGATTTGAAAATCCTGTTTGCTGATCCACATGGTTTTGTCCCTCCATTGGTTTCAAGTGGTATAGTCGAATAAAATAAAAATGAGACAAGGCAGCAAGCCGCAGACAGTACAGATAGTACGGCAAGGCGCAGCAACGCCGTATCATTCTTATTTTAAATGACTATAATTTCGCCAAACAGGCCGCTTTGGTAATCCGCCACGGCTTCGGCCAGCTGCTGACGTGTATTCATCACAAAGGGGCCGTAGGCTTTCACCGGCTCGCGCAGGGGCTGTCCGGCCAGCAATAAGATTTTCATATCGCTTTCGGCCTGAATATGAATCTCACTGACTTCGGGCAGATGTTCCAGCCACAAGGTATCATCTTTCACACCGCGTGCACTTTCCGCACCGAAGCGGCCTTCGCCGTGCAACACATAGATAAATCCGTTGGCATCGGCCTGCAAAGGCTGCACAAAACGGCTGCCTGCGGCCAGGCTGATTTCCAGAAACAGCACCGGCGAGAAGGTTTGCGCCGCACCGGCGACACCATGGCTTTCTCCGGCAAACACTTTCACGCGCACGCCGTCTTGCGCAAAGGCGGGCACTTGGTCTGCACGCAAATCCTGATAACGGAAATCGGCCAGTTTGTCACCGGCGGGCAAGTTGAGCCACAGCTGCAAGACATGCACGCCGCTGTCGTGTACCGGAATTTCATTGTGCACCACACCGCGCCCGGCAGTCATCCACTGCACATCGCCGGGGTTCAGCACACCGCTGCCGCCGCGGCTGTCTTGGTGTGCCAATTGGCCGTCGATGACATAAGTCACGGTTTCAAAACCACGGTGCGGGTGCGGACCGAAGGCGCCGGGCTTGAAACAGTCGTTCATCAGCGCCAGAAAAGGGTCGTGCTGCGCCCACAGCCCCGGCATGATGGCCGCACGCCCAAGACGGATGGCGTCGTGGTGCAAGGTTTGCGGCTGGTTGATGCGGGCAATACGACGGGAAATCGGGGGTTTCATGGTTTTTCCTTTGCTGCCTGAAAACTTGTCAGGCCGAAAGACCCTGCCCGCACCGCCCGCAGGCAGAGCGGACAGGTCAGGTTTATACTCGACCAAACTTGCCGCTGTTGAAATCCTCTATGGCTTGGGCGATTTCCGCCTGGCTGTTCATCACAAACGGGCCGTAACCCACCACCGGCTCGTCAATCGGCTCACCGGCCAGTAACAACAGCTTGGCATCGGCATTGGCTTCCAGGGTCACGCCGCTGCCGGTGTGCGAGAGCGTGGCCATTTCGGCGGCGCGCAGCACTTGGCTGCCGTTGACCAGCACCGTGCCGGACAAGACCAGCACCAGCGTGCTCCAGCCTTCCGGCTGGGCCAAATCCGCCTGACTGCCTGCATTCAGACGCACATCCCAAACATTCATGGGGCTGTAGGTTGCGGCGGGGCCGGTGTTGCCGTCAAACGTGCCTGCAATCACCCGCACCAAGCCCGCCTCTTCCGGCAAGGCCACGGCGGGGATTTGCGCATCGGTAATGCCCTGATAATGCGCCGGAGTCATCTTGTCCTGCTGCGGCAAATTCACCCACAGCTGCACCATCTCAAACGGTCCGCCGCGCTGGCTGTAGTTTGCGGAATGGAATTCTTCATGGATGATGCCGCCACCGGCGGTCATCCACTGTACATCGCCCCTGCCGATGACGCCGCCCGCGCCTGTGCTGTCGCGGTGCTCCACTTCGCCTTCATATACGATGGTCACGGTTTCAAAACCGCGGTGCGGGTGCTGCCCTACGCCGCGGCGGTAGCCCTCATTGGGGGCAAATTCGGTCGGCGCGGCATAATCGAGCAGCAGAAACGGGCTGCGTTCGGCCACATCGGCACCGTTGTAACCGAACATATTGTGTACCGGGAAGCCGTCGCCCACCCAGTGGCGGCCGGGGGCGGTTTTGACTTGGGTAACGGTTTTCATAACGGAATTCATGGCGTGCTCCTTATACGCAGCCCCTCGGTTCAACATAAAGCAGGGGGCAATCAATCAAAACGCATTATCAAAAAGATTCATAAAACTGCCTAGACTACAAAAATGCAATTGAAAGTTCTAAAAACGGAACACCCAAAAGCATTGTCAAGGCGCTGTTTTTATCTTAATTTCCCGCATCCTTCAGCAAGGTCAAAACCATGGGCAATATAGATTTAAACGATATACGGCTGTTTGTGGCCGTGGTTCAGGCAGGCAGTTTGAACAAAGCGGCCGAGTTGATGAACGTACCCAAATCGCGCCTCAGCCGTCGGCTCGACCGTTTGGAAGCGGATTTGGGCACGCGGCTGATGGACCGCAGCAAACGCGGCGTGTTGCTCAACGAAGCGGGCCGACAGTTTTATTTGCGCGGACAGGAAATGCTGCTGGCGGCACAATCCGCCATCAACAGCGTACAGGACAAGCTGGACCAGCCGCGCGGCCTGTTGCGGCTGTCGGCATCCACCGAAGTGGGGCGCGGCCTGCTGATACTCCATCTGGCCGAATACATGCGCCGCTATCCCGACGTGCAGCTGGAAATCGAAATCAACAATAAAGAAGTCAATATGATACAGGACGGTGTCGATATTGCCTTGCGGCTGGGTCTGCCCGCCAATCCCAATGTGGTCGCCCGCAAACTCACCGACATCGAGCTGGGGCTGTTTGCTGCGGAGAGCTATGTGCAGCGCGCAGGCATGCCGCAAAGTCCGCACGAATTGCACGGCCACAGCCTGCTGTTCAAATACGACGGTCCCGAATGGCGCTTTGTCCGCAAACAGCACTGCGTGCGCATCGACGGCCACAACCATCTTTCCAGCAACGACGCCAACCTGCTCGGCCATATGGTAGCGGAAGGTTGCGGCATCGCACTCTTGCCCTGCTTCGACAATATGCTGCGCCCCGGCATGGTGCGGCTTTTGCCCGAATGGCAGGTCGATACCGTGCCGCTGTATCTGGTGTATTACAAAAACCGCGGCTCCGTGCCCACCGTACACAGCATGGCCGCCTTTCTGCTGGCGGTTTTTGATAAGGATTGATTTTATTTAATATTGAAGGCTGCCTGAAAGCGGTAGCAGCCGTAGCAGCCGTAGGTCGGCTCTCCGAGCCGACGCACAGACAGATAAACGTCGGCTCGGAGAGCCGACCTACCCGCTGAATGAGTGCGTAGGTTGGGTCGCCAGACCCAACGTTTCTAAAGGTTCTGACAAGTGTTGGGTCTCGCGACCCAAGCTACGGCGTTACCGATATTTTTACTTTAGGCTTAATTTTTGAATTAGTATTACTTAATATCAAAGGCTGCCTGAAACTGTTCAGGCAGCCTTTAATACACGCAAAACACTTACGCCGCAGCCCAGCCGTAAAACGCGGCGGCAAATTTGTTTAAAAATCCGGCTGTGCGCTCATCCGTAACCTCGCCGTTTTCCAAAGCCGTATTGGCGCGGCTCAAAAATACTTCCGGCGCCAGCAGCACATCGGCACCCAAGGATTGCAGACTGAGGCGGATTTGCAGGCCGGCGTTGATGCCGCCGTAAGCGCCCGGCGAAGCGGTCACAATCGCCGCTTTCTTGCCCGTCCACACGCTTTGGCCAGCGGGGCGCGAGGCGATGTCGATCAGATTTTTCACCGCCGCAGGCATGGCGCGGTTGTGTTCCGGGCTCACAATCAGCACCGCATCCGCAGCCTTGATTTGCGCGCGCACGCGCTCGTAGGCGGGAACGGTATCGGCATCACGGTCTTGGGTGTAGAGCGGCAGGTCGCCGATGACTACGGTTTCCACAGACACGCCCGCCGGGGCTTGGGCGGCAATATGCTCCGCCACGGCGCGGTTAAGGGATTGTTGGGCAAGGCTGCCGACAATAAGGGCGATTTGGGTCATATAGAACTCCTGAGTTCAATAGGATAAGGCTGAGACCTTTGCAAAACCCCCATCTGCGGCGCATTTCTGCGTTGCGCGCTGCTCGCTCGCTTGCCTATCTACTTGATATGTCTGCGCTCGCTGCGCTGCTACGCCTTGAACTGCATCCACATCTGGAGGTTTTGCAAAGGTCTCAGGCTGCCTGAAAACCTTTCAGGCAGCCTTTTAATGAAACAATGCTTACTGCTTGGCCGCTTCAATCTGAATATCAATGCGCACGTCTTTGCTCATGCCCACATTGACCAGATAATCCATGCCCCAGCGGGTGCGGTCTATGGTGGTGCTGAAATCGCCGCCGCAGACCTGGGTTTTCAGCATGGGGCTGTCGTAGCAGTTGAATTTGTCTGCTTTGAGCTGTACGTCGTGGGTTTGGCCGCGCAGGGTCAGCTTGCCGTCCACGGCGGTGACTTTGTCGCCGTTAAAATGGAAGCGGCTGGAGACAAAACGCATTTCCGGGTATTTGGCGGCATCAAACAGGTCGGCAGACTGCAAATGGCCGGTGAATTGTTGCGAGCTGCTTTGCAGATTGGCCACCGGAATGCGCACATCGATGCTGCCGGTTTTGGCTTTGGCATCAAATTTCATCGTGCCTTCCAAACCGTAAAAACCGCCGATATTGGTGCTGGTGGCGAAATGGTCGATGGCAAAACGGGCATTGGTGTGCAGCGGGTCGATTTTGTAATCGGCAGCAGCTGCGGTAGTGGCGGCCAGAGCGGCGGCGAGGAACAAGGCGGTTTTCTGCATGGTCAGACTCCTGTGTTGGGGTTAAAAACGGCTTGATAATGATAGTGTCTATTAAAAACAAGCCGCAGTGTAACGGCAGCCGCGCCCTTTGTCGCCCGGCTTACCAAAACTTAACACCTGCAACCGCGCTTTGCCGCAGCCGCCAAAAACCGTTATGATGGCCTGCCCATCCACCTTAATTCAGAAAGGACGCAGCATGAGTGAAGAACTGAACGAAAGCACCTGCGATGTCACCCCGGCCGAGGAAATGGAAGCCGAAGAGCGCGAGCTGGTGATTGAAGACTCGGTGGACGATTTGCTCACCTATGCCGACCGCGAATTGAGCGACGCCGAAATCGAGAAAAAGCGCCTGCACTTGGAAGACATTAAACCCAAGCCGGAAGATTAATCTTTCATGAATCAAAAAGGCTGCCTGAAAGTTTTCAGGCAGCCTTTATTTACATCTAAACCCTTATTTCTTCTTGCGTTGCGGCGGCAAGTCCGTACACACGCCCAGCGCCACTTCGGCGGCCATGCCGATGCTCTCGCCCAAGGTCGGGTGCGGGTGGATGGTTTTGCCGATGTCTTCCGCATCGCAGCCCATTTCAATGGCCAGGCAGATTTCGCCGATCATGTCGCCGGCGTGGGTGCCGACGATGCCGCCGCCGATAATCAGGCCGCTGTCGGCATCGAAAATCAGCTTGGTAAAGCCTTCGTCACGGCCGTTGGCAATGGCGCGGCCGCTGGCAGCCCAGGGGAAGACCGATTTGGTGATTTTGATGCCGTCGCGCTTGGCGATTTCTTCGGTCACGCCCACCCAGGCCACTTCCGGGTCGGTATAGGCCACGCCCGGAATCACGCGGGCATCGAAATAGGCTTTGTGTCCGGCGCAGTTTTCCGCCGCCACATGGCCTTCGTGCACCGCTTTGTGCGCCAGCATGGGCTGGCCGACCACATCACCGATGGCGTAGATGTGCGGCACATTGGTGCGCTGCTGTTTGTCCACTTCGATAAAGCCGCGCTCGGTCACCGCCACACCGGCTTTTTCGGCGCCGCACAACTTGCCGTTGGGTGCACGTCCGGCCGCCACCAGTACCAAATCATAGCGTTGCGGCTCAGCCGGGGCTTTGTCGCCTTCAAAAGTAACGTAAATGCCGTCTTCGCGTGCTTCCACGGCCACGGTTTTGGTGTTGGTCATGATGTTGTCGAAACGGTATTCGTTCATCTTCTGCCATACTTTCACCAAATCGCGGTCGGCGCCCTGCATCAGGCCGTCCATCATTTCCACCACGTCCAGGCGGCTGCCCAGCGTGCTGTACACGGTGCCCATTTCCAAACCGATAATACCGCCGCCGATGACCAGCATTTTTTCAGGCAGCTTGCCGTTTTGCTGGCGCAATTCCAGCGCACCGGTGGAATCCACAATGCGCGGATCCTCCGGAATAAACGGCAGATTCACCACGCGGCTGCCGACGGCAATGATGGCGTTTTTAAAGGCCAGGGTTTTGGTTTCGCCAGTCTCGCTAGCATGTTCGTATTCGGCACCGCTGGTGAGCGCCACTTGCAGATGGTTGGGACCGGCAAATTCGCCGCGGCCTTGGATGATGTCCACTTTGCGCGCCTTGGCCATGCCTGCCAGGCCGCCGGTGAGTTTGGCAATGACTTTTTCTTTATAGCCGCGCAGCATGTCCACATCGATTTCCGGCGCCGGGTATTTGATGCCGTTGGCAGCCAGATGTTTGACTTCGTCGATGACCGCCGCATTGTGCAGCAAGGCTTTGGAAGGGATACAGCCCACATTCAGGCACACACCGCCCAGGGTTTTGTATTGCTCGACAATGGCCACTTTCAAGCCTTCGTCGGCGGCGGCAAAGGCGGCGGAATAACCGCCGGGGCCGCCGCCCAATACCACCACATCGTATTGGGCATCGGCATTACCGGCAAAGACCGCCGCCTGCGGTGCCGGGGCGGCTGCCTGCGGCGCGGGGGCGGCAGCAGGCTCGGGTTTGGCCGCAGGGGCTTCGGCAGCGGCACCGGCGGCTTCAATCACCGCAATCACGCCGCCTTCGGAAATCTTGTCGCCCACTTTCACACGCACTTCCTTCACCACACCGGCGGCCTCGGCCGGTACGTCCATGGTGGCTTTGTCGGTTTCCAGGGTAATCAGGGTGTCTTCCACCGCCACGGTATCACCGACCTTGATTTCCACGGCGATGATGTCTACATTTTCGTGCCCGCCGATATCGGGGACTTTGAGTTCGATTTGGCTCATGTGTCTGCTTTCTTTTAAAAATAAATGGCTTAAGAAAAACCTTCTTTTCAGGCTGCCTGAAAACCCTTTTGCAAAACGGAATGGCATACGCCCTATCCGCACAGCGAAATTCGCGCCATTATAGCCAAGTCAGTGCAACAACACTACACAAACAGCAGATAAAAAAACAGCCAAGAACCGGAGTTCTTGGCTGTGTATTTTGGTGGGTCGTGTTGGATTCGAACCAACGACCAACGGATTAAAAGTCCGCTGCTCTACCAGCTGAGCTAACGACCCTTTGGCTCCCCGACCTGGGCTCGAACCAGGGACCTGCGGATTAACAGTCCGTCGCTCTACCGACTGAGCTATCGGGGAATAGGGAAGCGCGAATTTTAGGGGCATGCGGTCAGGCCGTCAAGCCTTTTCGCAATTATTTTTGCCCGGCCTGCGGCATGCGCACCACAGGCCGGGTGCCGACGGGCTTAACGGCGGGTTTCCACCTGCTGCAAGACCACGGGCTCTTCGGTTTCCACCGGGGCAGGCGGCAAATCGCTGCGGCGCTTGCCGACAGGCATTTCCGCTTGCGGCACCACGGCGGCCAAGGCTTCGGCGCGGGTTTCCACCAGCACCAAATCACCCAAATCCACCGGCTCGAAGGCGGGTGCGGCAGCGGCGGCCACTTGCGTCGCTGCGACTGGCGCTTCGGCCTCCGCTACGGCGATGTCGGCACTGCTTTCAGGCAGCACGGCGGGCGCTGCGGTTTCCACGGCGGCGGTTTCCGTAACTGCCACAGATGCGGTTTCTGCCGCTACGCCTGCGGCCGGATCAGTTTCTGCCACGGCGGGGGCTGCCTGAAGCGGCTTGGCTTGCGGATGCAAGACCGCATTCACGGCATCGGTCACCAAAGCACCGGCCTGCGGAATATCGAGGAAATGGATGATTTTCTCGGCAGACGGAATATGGCGGCGTTTGTCCTGCTGACGGCGTTTGTTTTGACGCTCGTCGCGCTGGCGGCGTTTTTGCGGACGTGCCTGTTCGTCTTGCGCTTCCACAGGGGCTTCGGCCAAGGTTACCACCAGCGGGGCTTCGGCAGCGGCGGTATCCGCGCCGTTGTCCGCCACGGCAGCCACGGCCACTGCGGATTCGGCAAGGGCATTGTCGTCCTTGCGTCCGCCGCGTTGACGGCGGCGGCGGTTGCGCTGTTGCTCGTCGCCGCCTTGCGCCGTGGTGGCGGCGGCATTGTCGGCGGCTTTCAGCGCAGCGGCCTGTTGTTTGTCTTGGCGCTCGTCCTGACGGTTGCCGCCCTGACGTTTGTCGTTACGCTGCTCGCGCTCTTTTTTATCCTGATTGCGGTTGTTGCGCTCGGTGCGCTCCGCGCGTTCGCCCTGCTCGGCACGCGGCTGTTGGCGGCGCTCCTGCTGGCGTTTTTTGCGCTGCGCCTGTTGTTGGCCGCCGCGGTTTTGCGCTTTGGGTTTCTCGGCGGCTTTGGGCGCTTCGGCTTCTTTGCTGCCGCCGAAGAGTTTGCCCAACCAGGCGCCCAAACGGGCGAACAGGCCGGGTTCTTCGGCCACCACCACCGGCGCGGGCTGGCTGTGCTTGATGCCTTTGACCGCCGGTTCGGGCTTGGCCGGTTTTTGACGGTCGATGGCAAAGGGCAGCTCGTCGCCGCCCTCCGGCACGGCCACCTGCTGGTAGCTCGGCGCAGCGTCTTCAACCACATGGTCGGTGCGCACGCGGGTAATCTGGTAATGCGGGTTTTCCAGATGGGTATTGGGTATCAGCAATACCGACACATCCAAACGCTCTTCCAAACCGAACAATTCGGCACGTTTTTCATTCAAGAGGAAGGTGGCCACATCCACCGGCACTTGCGCATGCACTTCGCCGGTATTTTCCTTCATCGCCTCTTCCTGAATGATGCGCAGCACATGCAGGGCGGTGGATTCGATGCCGCGGATAAAACCGGTACCGGCACAACGCGGACAGGCGGCATGACTGCTCTCGCCCAAAGACGG
The DNA here is from genome assembly GCF_024171525.1 of Neisseriaceae bacterium HSC-16F19. Classification (GTDB taxonomy): domain Bacteria; phylum Pseudomonadota; class Gammaproteobacteria; order Burkholderiales; family Neisseriaceae; genus JALJZY01. The sequence continues at coordinate 7,894 of NZ_JALJZY010000021.1, read as the reverse complement.
TTTCAAACGCTGGCGGCTCAATTCCAGCAGGCCGAAGCGCGACAGCTTGCCGGTTTGCACGCGGGCGCGGTCTTTTTTCAGCGCATCGCGCAGGGTGTTTTCCACATCGCGCTGATGCTTGGGGCTTTCCATATCGATAAAGTCGATGACCACCAGGCCGCCCAAATCGCGCAGACGCATTTGCCGCGCCACTTCTTCGGCCGCTTCCATATTGGTTTTGAAGGCGGTGTCTTCGATGTCGGCACCGCGGGTGGCGCGGGCGGAGTTCACATCCACCGACACCAGCGCTTCGGTGTGGTCGATGACGATGGCGCCGCCAGACGGCAGGCTCACCGAGCGCGCAAAGGCGCTCTCAATCTGATGCTCGATTTGGAAGCGGGAAAACAGCGGAATATGGTCGTCGTAGTGACGCAGGCGGCCGATATAGCCGGGCATCACATAAGACATAAACTCGTACACCTGGTCGTACACTTCCTGGGTGTCGATGAGGATTTCGCCGATGTCGGGCTGGAAATAATCGCGGATGGCGCGGATGAGCAGCGAACTTTCCATAAACAAAAGATAAGGCTCGCGGTGATGGCGGGCGGCGTTTTCGATTTCCTGCCACAGCTTTTGCAGATAGCTCAAATCCCATTGCAGCTCTTCCACGCTGCGGCCGATGCCGGCGGTGCGCGCAATCAGGCTCATGCCGCGCGGCACTTCCAATTCCGCCAAAGCGGCCTTGAGTTCCTGACGCTCTTCGCCTTCGATGCGGCGCGATACGCCGCCGCCGCGCGGATTATTGGGCATCAGCACCAGATAGCGGCCTGCCAGACTGATAAAGGTGGTCAAAGCCGCGCCCTTGTTGCCGCGCTCGTCTTTTTCCACCTGCACAATCACTTCCATGCCCTCTTTGAGCACGTCCTGAATGCGCACGCGGCCGCCGTCGTAGTCGTTGAAATAACTGCGGGAAACTTCTTTGAACGGCAAAAAACCGTGACGGTCGGTGCCGTAATCGACAAAACAGGCTTCCAGAGCCGGTTCTATGCGGGTAATCACACCCTTGTAGATATTGCCTTTGCGCTGTTCTTTGCCCAGCGTTTCGATGTCCAGATCAATCAGACTCTGGCCGTCGACAATGGCCACGCGCAGCTCTTCGGCCTGCGTGGCATTGAATAACATGCGTTTCATAAACACCTCGTTTCGACACTGGTACGAGGCGGTGCGCAATCAGTTTTTGACACCTCGGTATGCGCTCACAAGCGCTACCGACAGCTTAAAGAAGTTATAGAAAGAACAGGGGCGCGGCACGGGGCAGCACCCGAAAATCGGGACGGCGGCAGGACAAGGGCAACAGGAAAGACTTGTCTTTCCAAACCAATCAATATATTAATCCCTTAGCCGAAACAATGCGTCGGCACGGGTATCGTAAGCCACAGGCAGGCACGTTTCGGCCTGCATTTGTATCCATGCCACCGTTCAAAAACGGTAGCCGTAATCTTCTTGTAAACAATGGCGGCGGCGTTGCGTCCTTGGGCTGCGCGCTGTGCGGACGGCCATCATTGCCGCCATCCCCACACTGCGTCTTACATCCGGCCAACACCGTCCGCAGGGGTCAAACTTAATCACCCGCCCCGAGCGCACGGCTTGCGCGTTCGGGGGAAATCCGCTCGGGATTCAGTGCGTTTTTTCTGTAAATACGTTAGTATGCTTCATTGTAAAGCCGCAGCATCAAACCGGATTCTGCGGCACTTGTTTGCCTGTTTTTTCAGGCAGCCTGCTGTCAGACTGCCCGCGCGGCAAAACGTCCGAATTATAAGTAAGATGACCCCGATTAGCAAAGAAAACGTAAACTTTGTCACCATCACTGCCGAGGAAGCCGGGCAGCGCTTGGACAATTATTTGTTCAAAATCCTCAAAGGCGTGCCCAAAAGCCATGTGCAGCGCATCATCCGCGCCGGTGAAGTGCGCCTCAACAAAAAACGCTGCCACGGCACCGACCGCCTGAGTGCAGGCGATGTGCTGCGCATCCCGCCGGTGCGCATCGCCCACAAAGCGCCTGCCGCCGCAGTCGCCGTACCGGCGCGCGATTTTGATATTGTGTATGAAGACGAAGCCTTGCTGGTCATCAACAAACCGGCCGGCGTGGCGGTGCACGGCGGCAGCGGGGTCAGTTTCGGCGTTATCGAACAATTGCGCCGCGCCCGCCCCGAAGCGCGTTATCTGGAATTGGCGCACCGCCTCGACAAAGACACCAGCGGCCTGCTGATGATTGCCAAAAAACGCAGTGCCCTGGTGAAGCTGCACGAAATGCTGCGCAACGACCACCCGAAAAAAGTCTATCTGGCGCTCGGCGTGGGCCAATGGCTGCCTGAAAACCGCCATGTGCGCGCACCTCTGGTGAAATACACCGGCGCACAAGGCGAAAAAATGGTGCGCGTGGATGCCGACGGTCAAAGCGCACACACTGTGTTTCGGGTATTAAATCACTTTTCAGGCAGCCTGCTGCACAATGTCGGCCTGTCACAGCTGAGCCTGGTGGAAGCCACTTTGAAAACCGGCCGCACCCACCAAATCCGCGTGCATATGCAGTCGCAACACTGCCCCATCGCCGGGGACGAGCGCTACGGCGACTACACCGCCAACAAACGCCTGCACAAACTCGGCCTCAAACGCATGTTTCTGCACGCCGCGCGGCTGGAACTGGACCACCCCTTAAGCGGCGATCGCCTCAAGCTGGAGGCGCCGCTGCCGCCGGAGTTGCAGAATATCTTGGATATATTGCAGGCTGCCTGAAAGTTGCATTCATGAGCCCAATTTACGACTTACCCGCCCTGCAAGCCGCTTATCGGCGTAAAACCAAGCTGAAATACATCTATTTTTGGGGCCACACGCCACGGCAAACCGGGGTGATTGATGCTGCCGCATTCAGTCAATGGTTTCCTGCGCCGTTTGTGCTTGAAGGTATACGCTATCCCACCGCCGAACATTACATGATGGCGGAAAAAGCACGGCTCTTTGGTGCGCAGGAAATCCACCGCCAAATTCTGCGGGCAGGCAGTCCGGCACAAGCCAAAGCCTTGGGACGGCAGATTAGCGGTTTTCGGGATGAAATTTGGAATACACACCGTTTCGATATTGTCTGCCGCGGCAATCAGGCCAAGTTTGCACAACATCCCGATTTGCGTGATTTTTTGATGCAAACCGGCAAACGCATTCTGGCAGAAGCCAGCCCGGTAGACAGCATCTGGGGTATCGGACTGGCCAAAGACGACCCTCGGGCAGCCAATCCCCTGCAATGGCAAGGTCTTAACTTACTTGGTTTTGCCCTGATGAAAGTACGGGATGCCTTTTCAGGCAGCCTGAAACCGACAGAATAATCACCTATGAACCCTCGCATCCCGCTCTATCTGTTACTCGCCGCCGCCCTGCCCGCTTATGCACTGGATATTCCCACACCGGCAGAAGCCTTTATCCGCCAATTCGACCGCAATCAGGACCAGCGCTTAAGCCTGTCGGAGTTTCTGGCCATCCGCGGGCAGAGCCCAAAGCATCTGCGTTGGACATTGGCCATCGACCGCGCCACCTTCCACAAACTGGACCGCAACCGCAACGGCTATCTTGATAGTAGCGATAAGCTGGCAGACATTCATTACAGCGACACATTTTTAGAAGAAATCGGCCGCTGGCCGCATTGATCCCATTATGAAACCCAAGTCCAAGCTGCCTGAAAACCCCAAATACGCCCCCATGCATTCCCTGCCACGTACTTTAATCACCGTGGCGGTATTGATTGCCCTGTTCTTACTGATCGACCGCGGGCTTTTCCCGTGGATGCGCCATACTTCATTTTTGGCCTGTGATCCGCATGGCCCGGCGTGGCTGCTGTACGGCTTATACAGCGGCCTGCCGCTGTTGTTCGGCTTGTCTGCATTGGCCTTGTTCGGCCGCATCGCGGTGTTGGCCATCCGCCATCGCCAGTATCCTCCGCCGGGGCAAACAGTCCTGCTGCCGCGCATACGCTACCGCTACGGCTTAAGCGCGCAACTCACCGGCTACGGGCTGTTGGCCATCGTGGCGCTGCTGCTGGTGATGTCTGCGGCCGGGGCGGTGTATGTACACCATACCTACGGCGACAAACTGGCCTCCACCGCGGCGGAGCGGCTGAACCAACCTTGTACTGACGATTAAAACGACATTTATGCAACCCGACAAGCTGCCTGAAAACCCCGAATACGCGCCGCAATATTCGCAACGCATGCGCTTGGCTGTGGCCGCCGCGACCATACTCCTGCTGGCTACCGTGCATCTGCTGATTGTGTGGTTGCGCCATCACGCAGCGGCGTGGATTTGCCTGCCCGACGGCCCGGTCTGGATGATATACGGCCAAGCGGTCGGCACACCTTTGCTGCTGTCAGTGCTGATTTTGGCGGCGCTCGGCCCTTCGTCCTGGCGTGCCATCCGCCATCGTCAATACCCGCCTCCGGGTCAAAAAGTATGGATCGGCAAAGTCCGTTACCACTACGGCCGCCCCGCACAATGGCGTGGCATATACGCCCTGCTTCTGGCGGCCCTGTGCCTGATGGCAGCGGCGGGTGAGGCATGGCATTTGCATCACCTTCCTGCCAATCAAATCGACGCTGCCGCAGCGGAAATGCGCACCAAGCACTGCACACAAGACTGAACATGCTGATGAAACCGGACATGCTGCCTGAAAACCCCCAATACGCACCGCAATACGCGATTGCCTTCCGCCTCGGCTTCATGGCTGCGGCGGTGATTGCGCTATGGGCGCTGGAGCGGATCATGCCCTGGCTGATGCAACAACCGTTTTGGCTGTGCCACCCGCACGGTTTGAGCTGGCTGTATTACGGCCTGCTCGCCACACCGCCGCTGCTGACGGGCATTTGGGCGCTGGCTTACCGCGGCCGCCGCGCTTGGCAGGCCCTGCGTACCGGCCAATATCCGCCACCGGGCAGCAAAGTATGGCTGGCCGGTGTGCGCTATGCTTACGGCGCTGCCGCGCAACGGCGTGCCGGGCGGGATATGGCCATCGCGGTTTTGTTGCTGCTGTCGGTCACCGCCGTTTCCCTGTTTATGCTGCACCTATTCGGCCCTAGTAGCGATTTGGCCGCCCCCGCAGCCTACCATGCCGCCCATTGCCCTCCTTGAACCGCAAACCGCCCGGCATCAAGTCGGGCCGAAACCCACACAAGGAACACACCATGTATACCCCCAGCAAATTCAAACAAACCGGTATGGCCGAACTCAGGCAGTTTGCCGCGGCTCATCCGCTGGCTACCATTGTATTGCACACCTCAGACGGCGTAGATGCCGCCCATATTCCGCTTTTCTGGCAGGACAAGGGCACGGAATACGGCGTGTTGCGCGGCCATTTTGCCCGTGCCAATCCGATTTGGAAAAGCAGGCTGCCCGAACAGGAAGCGCTGGTGATTTTCCAAGACGCAGGTCATTACATCAGCCCCAACTGGTATCCGAGCAAGGCGCAACACCATAAAGAAGTACCGACCTGGAATTACCAAGCCGTACACCTGCGCGGGCCGCTCAATATTGTGGAAGGCGAAGCCGCCATGTTGGGCCTGCTTGCCGATCTGACCGCTCAGCACGAAGCCCTACAACCGCAACCGTGGTCACTGGCGGATGCCCCGGCGGATTATCTCTCCGCCCTGTGCCGCGCCATAGTCTGTTTTGAAATCACGGTGAACAGCGTAGAAGGCAAATACAAGCTGAGCCAGAACCAGAGCGCCGCCAACCGCGCCGGTGTGGTCGCCGGTTTGAACGCCGCCAACAACGGGGCCGCCGCGCGTATGGCTGCGCTGGTAACGCAATTCGGCCCGCAAGATACGGAGAAACAAGCCTGATGCGCCGCGATTACGCCCTGCTGATTTTCGATTGGGACGGCACCCTGGCCGATTCCACCGCCCAGATTGTCGAAGGCGTGCAGCACGCTTTTGCCGCCCAACAACTGCCGCCGCCCACCGCCGCGGCGGTGCGGCACATCATCGGTTTGAGCCTCAGCGAAGCGGTTTACCGTTTGCAGCCGGACTTGAACCCTGCGCAGACCGAAGCGGTGATTGAAGCCTATAAAAACCATTATTTCACCCGCCGCAGCCCCACGCGGCTGTTTGACGATGCCCTGCCGGTATTGAACCTGCTCAAGCAGCATCACTGGCTGGCGGTAGCCACCGGCAAAGGCCGCCGCGGTCTGGATTTGGCCATGCAGGAAACCGGCAGCGGCGATTTCTTCCTCGCCACACGCACGGTGGACGAATGCGCCGCCAAGCCGCAGCCGGAAATGGTCTTGTCTTTGTGTGAAGAACTGGGCGTGCGCCCGGCCGATGCCTTGGTGATCGGCGACACCACCCACGATTTGAACATGGCTTATAATGCCCGCAGCCCCGCCGTGGCACTGACCACCGGCGCCCACAGCGCTGCCGAATTGCAACAGGCACCGCACGCGGCCATGCTCGGCGGCTTGCGCGAACTGGCGCAGTGGTTGGGGCATGATTAAATTGGCTTGTCCTTTTGTTTTTCAGGCAGCCTGAAAGACCAAATATATCCACGCATGATTGCGTGGCAGTTTAAAAACATGGAAGCACATATTTAAGAGTGCAGCGTATTTCGGCGCACCTTTAAATAAAATTTAAATCGGATTTTATACAATGAAGCAAGCGCAGCCTGTAGGACAGCTTATTTGGCGGGAAGAGTTACAGCTTCGGGGTTTTGGCGTTGCCGGCATTTATCCTTGGGGCGAAAAAGTCGTGCTGCTCGGTTTTGGTTTCGGGACCATATCCCCGGAAGAACACAAAAACGGCAAGGTGCCACCCAAGTTTGTTATGGCAGACGTGCTTTCGGCGGACTGCTCCGAGCGGGAAGCATTTTTGCTCACCTTTCAGAATATGAAAGATTTGTTTGCCGAACAAGAAGCCGACTGCTACATCGAAAACGGACGCTTCTTCATCAATACCAAAAAATATGTCCGCTGGAAAAACGATAAACAAATCGGCAAAATCATTGAGCTGACCGACAAGGGGCTGATAGAAATCGGCCAAGCTCCAGCGCCCGAACAATACATTTTCAATGAAAACAAAATTTACGAATTTGGCGAACGCCAAATAAAAATGAAATCGCCATTCGTCATGGAATGCAAACCGAAGGGCAGCAAAGAAACACTGTGGAAAACCAAGCTCAGAGCTTATCTGTACAGCGAAGTGGTGGAACAAGACGGTATTGTGTATTTCGGTGTCGACGGCAACGGCAAAGGCGGGCGTATGTATGCCCTCAAACTCGACACCGGCGAAGTACTGTGGGAGTATGAATCAGGCGGTACGGAGCGGTTTTTCTTTACGCCCAAGGGTATTTTACTTGCCGATGCCTATTACAAACCCGTGTTCATCTGCCCTGCCACGGGCAAAGAACTCGGCAAAGTGGATTTTGGCGGGTTTGAAATTACCCCAAACCAACAAATGTATCTGATAAATAATCGTTTATACGCCATTGCAACCAGCCCCGACGGGCTAAGTGTGGTTTCTGTGGCCATCTGAACACAGCTGTAGGTCGGTCCTCCGGGCCGACACAAACCCGCCGTCATTCCTGCGAACGCGCATTGCTCTCCGAGGAAAATCTTCAGATGACATCCGGCGGCTTAAACAGTGTCGGCAACGTAAGCCCCTCGCCCGTGGGAGAGGGGTTTGGGGAGAGGGCTAAGTATTTGCTGTTGCAGCAAGCCATTCAAGATGCAGGCAACCGTTCACAGCCCTCTCCCTAACCCTCTCCCGCGGGAGAGGGAACTCGGATGCCGGTACAACCTGATAACATCCTTTACATCACACCCTAAAGACATCGTTTACACCGACAATACCGGTATGACCTTACAAGGAGGAAATACCGATGC
>NZ_JALJZY010000020.1 GCF_024171525.1 Neisseriaceae bacterium HSC-16F19 | reverse complement strand
TGGCCGTATCCCGCACGGACGGGCAGTTTGACTGCTATACCGCCAGCGTGCGCGACGGCGGCGTGCGGCACAAAACCATGCCGCTGCCCGCCGACCATTGGGATTTGCGGCCTGTAAAAAATGCCGAACGGTACGGTGAGGTTTTGGCAAAGCTGTTTGCCGACACTGAGGGCGAAGGCTACGATTGGCTGGGGGCGGCGGGGTTTGTATTGCCGATGCGCCATCGTGCAGACAAGTGGTTTTGCAGCGAGTGGTGCGGAACGGCTTTGGGCTTCCCGGAAGCGTGGCGAATGTCGCCCAACGATTTGGCGGCTGTGTGCCGCCGCAATGAGGAGGTATAGGAATGGGTGCGGCGATAAACAGGATTTACGGACAGATCAGCCGTGTTTTAAGCAAGCCGTTTCGGGTTTTTAATTTCATTATCGGCCTGCTGTTTCTGCCGACACGTTGGCGGCGCTGGTTGTTTGGCACGGGCACGCGCGGGCTGAAGGTGTTGAACATCGCCATTCTGTTTGGCTGGACGGCGAGCCTGATGCACAGCGGTTTCGGCGAGCTGTCGACTTACGCAGGCTTTGCCAAGCTGCCTGTGGGCATTGCAGGCAGCCTGCTGGTGGCGGTGGCGCTGCTGCTGGCGTGGGCTTTGTACGACAACAGTATCCGCGGCCGCTTAATCGGCGGCACGGCGCTGATACTGGCCGGGCTGATTTGGCTTTTGGTGGGTATCAGCTTTTGGATGGATTACCCGCCGCTGCATCCGGGCATGGTGATGTATCCGATTTTGTCGGGCCTGTCGGTTTTGGCGGGTGACCATTTGCGGGATATGGCGCGCCTGCGGGTGCATTTGGATAAAACAAAGGGGGCGTGATGTGGGCTTTTATGTTGTGGGAAAACGCTGCCTTTCTGGCGGCCTTGGGCGGCCTGATCGCTTCCGGCAGGGTGGCCATCAATAACCCCGGCAAACGACTGGGGCAAAAGCTGTTTGACATTCTGACGGCGGTGCTGGCGGCAATTGCACTGGCCGAATATCTGACCCCGTCAGCCGCGCCGCGCCTGTCTCTGGCGGTGGGCTTGGTGACGGGCGGTGTGTGCGATTCCCTGCTGGATGCCGTGCGCTCTCTGGCGCCCAAAGCGGCGGGCGGATTGGTGGACGGCTGGGTGGGCAAGTTCGGCGGTAAGACGGCCGATGCGCCTGCGCCCGTGGATAGGGAGCAAGAGCCGCCGCCGGATTGAGCATCATATTGCCAACGGCGGCAACATGATTTTCAGGCTGCCTGAAAACAAACGGCGCGGCTTTTGACAGGTCGCGCCATTAGTGTAAACAGATTGGCATATTTTTGACACGTCCGCTTTGCGGGCGTTTTGCGGGAGATTGTGAAATGAACGAATTACCGTGGATTGCCGAGGCGCGCAAGCATATCGGCCTGCACGAAAAGGTAAACGGGCGCTCAAACCCGGTTATTCTGCAATGGCTTAAAAACATGGGGCAGTACAGCAACGAGCACCGCGCATGGTGGGCAGAATCAGATACACCATGGTGCGGCCTGTTTGTCGGTCATGTCTTAGGTGTGTGCGGGCGCTATGTCACAAAAAACTGGTTCCGCGCGTCTGCTTGGAACGATACCGCCATGACCAAGCTGACCAAGCCTGCTTATGGCTGCATTGTCACCTTCACCCGCACGGGCGGCGGCCATGTCGGCTTTGTGGTGGGGCAGGATAAAGCAGGCCGCCTGCTGGTTTTGGGCGGCAACCAAGGCAACCGCGTGAGCATTGCCGCGTTTGATAAGAGCCGCGTTACCGGCTATTGGTGGCCGGGCATTTGGGATAAGGCCAACAAGCAGGCGGTTAAGTCCGTGCCCGCTGCCGGGCGCTACACGCTGCCGGTGGGCAGTGCGGCTGTCAGCAGGAGCGAGGCATGATGCAGATTTGGATCATCCGCATCGGCATTGCCGCCGCCGTGCTGTGTATGCTCATCGCCGCCGTGCTGCTGTACGGTCAGAACCGATACCGTGCAGGCGTAGCAGACGGCAAGACCGCCGTACAAACGCAATTACAGGCGCAGGCAGCCAAGCAGGCGGAAACCGCCCACGCGGCCAGCGCAGGCTATCAGGCTGCCCGTGCGGCCAGCGAACAGAAAGAGAAGGTGCGATATGTGGAAGTGCAAAAGATTGTCGAACGGCCTGTTTACCGCAATGAGTGCTTTGATACTGACGGCTTGCAGCAGCTCAACACCGCCATTGCCGACAGCGATTAAACCGCCGGCCGACTTGGCCGCACCATGCCCAAAGCTGCCTGAATTAACCGGCACCGACGGCAAAACCGTACTGCCGTGGGCGCTGGCCGTGGTGCATCAGTACAACGACTGCGCGGCACGGCACAGGGGTTTGCTTAAGGCGTGGCCGGGGTAATGCCTTGTGCCAAATTTGTGCCGCACAGACGCGCAGCCTATGCTGATTCAGGCTGTTTTAAGCTGGTTTTATATGCGCGCAAAACGATATAACCGATTGAATTTAAAATTAAATAAATCTAATTTGACTGCATGGGGTGCAAGGGGTCGAAGGTTCGAATCCTTTCACTCCGACCATTAAATTTTTAAAAAGCCAGCCGTTTTTACGGCTGGTTTTTTGTTGGGCGTATTGTGTTCTGTAATGCCCATAGATCCGGAGCATGACGTCAGCGGGCAGATATTGTAAGATGTATCGGGTCTGCATCCGTGCTACTAACAGAGGTTGCCCATGTCGCTTTATACCAAACTGCCCACCCCCATGTTGACCGATGAAACCCTGCTCAATGTCCGTTCGCGCGAGTCTTACCACTTGCTGCGCATCATGTCGGAGTTTGTGGAAGCGGGGGCGGAATTGCGGGCGATACAGCCGGCGGTAAGTATTTACGGCAGTGCGCGCACGCCGGCAGACCATCCCATGTATGCGCTGTGCGAGCAATTGGCACGGCGTTTGTCGGATGCCGGTTTTTCGGTGATTTCCGGCGGCGGGCCGGGTATTATGGAAGCGGCCAATAAAGGCGCGTTTTACGGTAAAAGCCCGGCCGTGGGACTGAATATTGTGCTGCCGCATGAGCAAAAGCCGAATGATTACCAGGATTTGTCGGTGAAGTTCAATCACTTTTTTCCGCGCAAGGTGATGTTTGTCAAACACGCCATTGCCTATGTGGTGATGCCGGGCGGCTTGGGTACGCTGGACGAGTTGTTTGAAAGCCTGACCCTGGTACAAACCGGCAAAACCCCTAATCGGCCGATTATTCTGGTGGGTCGCAGCTTCTGGCAGGGCATGGTGGACTGGTTGCGTGAACAATTGTTGGGTGAGGGCTATATCAGCCCGCATGATATGGATTTGATTCAGATTTCCGACGATATTGATGAAATCGAGCGTTTGATTTTTGACCATTACGAGCAATGCGGCAGTGGTTTGTGTGTGCCGAGCAATGAGGACAACGACTGGATGCTGGGCTTGTAAGCGTCATGGCAATAAGCAAACAGGACGGGAAATGCCCGTCCTGTTTGCTTTCAGGCAGCCGATGATGTCCTGGCCGCGGCAAAATCGCGCTGCCACACCAACCACAGCGCCAAAGCCAGTGCCAGCAGCGACAACACACCGCCGACCACACCGATATGGCCCAAGCCGAACCAGCCGGCGGCATGATGGCCGAGCAGGGCGCCGCCGCCGATGCCGACATTGTAGAGTGAGGAATACATGGCGGTAGCCACATCGGTGGCGTCATCGGCCAAGTGCAGTACCCGCGATTGCGCCGCCAGACTGACCGCCATAATGGTCATGCCCCATACCAGGCACAAAAGACCGAAGGCATGTATTTGCCCGGCCAGCGGCAACAGCAAGAACAAAATGGCGGGCAGCAAGGCGGAAAACAGTACAAACAAGAGGCGGCTGTGGCGGGCAAACCAACGGCCGAATACGTAGGAGCCCAAAAATCCGGCCACGCCGTAGCTGAGCAACAGGGCGGTGATGTGGACCGGATCCAGGCCGCCGACGTCGCGGGCAAAGGGTTCGATATAGCTGTAGGCAGTAAAATGGGCGGTCACCATCAGGGTGACAAAGGCATACAGAATCAGCAGGCTTTTGCGCTTGAGCAGAACCGGCACGCTGCCGAGCGAGCCGCTGTTGAGGCTGGGCAGCAGGGGCAGACGCTTGGCCAGCACCCAGGCGGTGACGGCGGCCAGTACGGCAATCAGGAGCAAGGTCAGCCGCCAGCCGTAGGCATTGCCGACAATACGCCCCAAAGGAATGCCCAGCACCATGGCCAGCACCGTGCCGGTGCCCAGCCAGCCCAAAGCCTGGTTGCCCTTGCCTGCGGGCGCGACCCGCACCGCCAGCGAAGCGGTAATCGACCAGAATACGGCATGGGTCAGTGCCACGGCGGTGCGGCTGATGAGCAGTACTTCAAAACGCCAGGCCAGTACCGACACGATATGCCCCAAGATAAAAATGGCAAACAGCCACAGCAGCAGGCTGCGGCGCTCCATGCGGCGGGTGAGCAGCATCAGCGGCAGGGAGCACAAGGCCACTACCCAAGCATACACGGTAATCATGATGCCGGTTTCGGTGCTGTTTTTACCGAAACTCGCGCCAATGTCGCTCAAGAGGGCAATGGGAATGAATTCGGTGGTATTGACGATAAAGGCGGCAAACGCCAAGGCGGCCACACTGAGCCAGCTGTTGTGGGATGAAACGGGGGCGGAAGTCATGGGTGGTGCTGGGGATGATGGAGGCTACAGGCTGCCTGAAATGGGCGACAGCATAGCATAAAGTCGTGCCTGGGTCTGAAAGCGCGGGGCAAATCGGGTACAATACGCGCTTTTGCCTACATTGCCGCCATGTCGCACACCCCCAAACCGCAACACGAAAACAACAAACTCAGCAAACGCCTGCGCCATCTGGTGGGCGCGGCCATCAACGATTTTCAGATGATAGCGCCGGGCGACAAGGTGATGGTGTGTTTGTCCGGCGGCAAAGACAGTTATGCCTTGCTGGATATTTTGCGCGGCTTGCAGGCTTCGGCGCCGATTGATTTCGATATTCTCGCCGTCAACCTCGACCAAAAACAGCCCGGCTTTCCCGAGCATGTGCTGCCCGAATACCTGAGCAGCATCGGCGTGCCGTTTAAAATCATCGAAGAAGACACCTACAGCGTGGTCAAACGCGTGCTGGAAGAGGGCAAAACCACTTGCAGCCTGTGCAGCCGTTTGCGCCGCGGCGTGCTTTACCGCGTGGCCAAGGAGACCGGCTGCACCAAAATCGCCCTCGGACACCATCGCGACGACATTCTCGCCACCCTGTTTTTAAACATGTTTTACGGCGGCAAACTTAAGGCCATGCCGCCCAAGCTTTTGTCCGACAACGGCGAACACATGGTTATCCGCCCCTTGGCCTATGTGAAGGAAAAAGACCTCATCCGCTATGCCGAGGTAAAACAATTCCCCATCATTCCCTGCAATCTGTGCGGCTCGCAGCCGAATCTGCAACGCCAGGTCATCGGCGACATGCTCAAACAATGGGACAAACACTATCCCGGCCGCCTGGAAACCCTGTTTTCCTCGCTGCAAAACGTAGTACCCTCGCACCTGGCCGATACCGCGCTGTTTGATTTTGCCGGATTGAGCCGCGGTCAGGATTTGCCGCACGGCGGCGATATCGGCTTTGACCGCGAAACCTTCAGCGACCCGCTGCCGCCGGAAGAGGACGATGCCCCCGCCGCGCGGCCGGTATTCAATATTTTGGACAACCGTGTGCGTAGTGAGACATAAGCAATTATCACCCTTAAAGAATAAAAGGCTGCCTGAAACCCATTCAGGCAGCCTTTTGTGTCATCAGAAATCAGGCAAACGGATGTTGCCGCACAATGGTCTCTTCCCGGTCGGGACCGGTGGACACCAGCGCTACCGGCGCACCGCACAATTCTTCGATGCGGCGCAGATAGGCTTGGGCATGGGCGGGCAGGTCGGCAAAGTTTTTCACGCCCACAGTGGATTCGCTCCAGCCGGGCAGGGTTTCGTAAACCGGCTCGCAGGCGGCCACGGCGGCACCGCCAAAGGGCAGGATGTCGGTGGTGCTGCCGTCGGGCAGGCGGTAGCCGACACATACTTTGATTTCTTCGATGCCGTCCATCACGTCCAGCTTGGTGATGCACATGCCGCTGATGCCGTTGATTTGGATGGAACGTTTGAGCGCGGCGGCATCAAACCAGCCGCAACGGCGCGCACGACCGGTCACGGAACCGAATTCGTTACCGCGTTGCGCCAGACCGGCGCCGATGTCGTCGAACAACTCGGTCGGGAACGGGCCGGAACCGACGCGGGTGGTATAGGCTTTGACGATGCCCAGCACATAGCCCAGCTGTTGCGGCGCCACGCCGGCACCGGCGGAGGCGGCACCGGCCAAGCAGTTGGAAGAAGTCACAAAGGGATAAGTGCCGTAATCAATGTCCAACAGCGTGCCTTGCGCACCTTCAAACAGCAGGCGCTCGCCGCGTTGGCAGGTGTCGTGTAACAGGCGCGATACGTCGGCCACCATGGGCAGGATGCGGCCTTTCACGCGTTCCAGCTGCGCCATCACGTCTTCCAAACGCACCGGCTCGGCCTGATGCAGGTGTTGCAGCTGCACGTTATACAAATCGATATTGGCCTTGAGGGTGGCCTCAATCTCGTCCAAGCGCGCCAAATCGCCGACGCGGATGGCGCGGCGGGCCACTTTGTCTTCATAGGCCGGGCCGATGCCGCGGCCGGTGGTGCCGATTTTGCCGGCACCGCGCGAGGCTTCGCGCGCTTGGTCGAGGGCAATATGGTAAGGCAGAATCAGGGTGGCGGTGGGGGCGATTTTCAAACGGCCTTCCACATCGGGCACACCGGCGGCATTGAGTTCGTCGATTTCACCCAGCAAGGCGTCGGGGGACACCACCACGCCGGAGCCGATATAACAGTTCAGCTTGGGGTGCAGAATGCCGCTGGGAATCAGACGCAGCACGGTTTTTTTGCCGCCCACCACCAGGGTGTGTCCGGCATTGTGGCCGCCTTGGAAGCGCACCACACCGCTGGTTTCTTCTGCCAGCCAGTCGACGATTTTGCCTTTGCCTTCGTCACCCCATTGGGCGCCGATGACGACTACGTTTTGTGCCATTGCAATACCTTTATGTGTAATCAAAAATCATGTATTCCGTTTTTCAGGCAGCCTGTTACAACTACGTAGGTCGGATACTTGTATCCGACATGAAGCGTTAGGGCGCACTGACAATTCGTTCACGGCTGCTTTTTTGTCAAAAATCGCCCGCTTCTGCGTTGAAAATGCTCGCAAGGTGTCCAACCTTGCTGCGCTTTTCGCCTTGAATCGGACGCTTTTGCCTAAAAAATCAGCTACGCGTCCGAATTGTCAGTGCGCCCTAGGGCTGCCTGAACATATGGATAGCCTGAATAAAACTTACAGGGGCTTCAGCAACCAAGTACCGCTGTCCTGTTTGACCAGACGGCGGTCGCAATGCGGCAGGGCTTCGCTGCCATTGTGAAAATCCACCACCACGCACTCTCCCAACGCGCGCAGGCGCTCGATTTCGGCGCGCGCCGCTGCGGCATCGGCCAGGGATACCTGGATGCCGCGGCGGCTGGCGGCGGCTGGCAGATGCGACACCACATCGCGCAAGTCAAAACTGAAACCGGTGGCCGGACGGGCGCGGCCGAAATGGCGGCCCAAACCGTTGTAACGGCCGCCGCGTGCCACCGCATCGGGCCAGTCGCCGTGGTAGGCGGCAAACAACAGGCCGGTGTGGTAGGAATCCACACGCAAATCGGCCAGATCAATATGGATGTCGGCCTGCGGGAAGGCCGCGCACACGGCGGTGAGGGTTTCGCGCGCCTTGTCGATTTTCGGCAAAGCGGGCAATGCCTGCATGGCAGCTATGATTTCGCGGCCGCCGTACAAATCCGGCAACAGTGCAAAAGCACGCGCATACTCGGCATCCAGCGATTGGGCGGCCAGCCAACGGCGCAGCGCGGCGCTGTCTTTGTCCTGCAACAAGCCCAGCAATTCGCGCGCTTGTGCGGTATCCAGCCCGGCGGCGTGGCTCAGCGCATAGAACACGCCGATATGGCCCAAGGCCAGCAGCGGGCGCTGCACATTGACGCGGGTGAGGCTGGCCAGCATCAGGCCGATGAGTTCGATGTCCGCTTCCACACCGTCATAGCCATAGAGTTCGGCGCCGATTTGGAAGGGTTCGCGGGTGCTCAACGCCCCGTCCGGACGCGCATGCAGCACGGTACCGGCATAGCACAGGCGGTTGATGCCGTTATTGGCCGAGAGCAGATGGGCATCGATGCGCGCTACCTGCGGCGTGATGTCGGCACGCAGGCCCAACTGGCGGCCGCTGATTTGGTCCACCACGCGTATGGTTTTTAAGGACAGGCCTTCGTCCACCTGGGTCAGCAAGGCATCGCTGTATTCAACCAGCGGCGGCTGCACCAATTCGTAACCGTGCACGCGAAACAGCGCCAGCAGCTGTTCCTTGGCGGTTTCCAGCTGGCGCGCGGAAGAAGGCAAAATATCGGCAATGTATTCAGGCAGCTGCCAAGACTGCATAATGATTCACCCGAAAAATGTCTGCGCAACAGGCGCAAAAAAGGCGGGTACGGCCCGGAAAACGGCATGCAATATATGCGCTACACATGAAAAAGACCGCTTGTGCGGTACTTGTGTCCGGTTTCCGGTAAAGGCGTAACCCACCTGTGTGATTAAAGCCGCACTTTACCACAAAGCGCGGGTGCGGCATAGGGTATAGGGCGTATTGCAGCAACCTTGCAGCAGTATGTCCAAGCTTAAACCGCTGTGCAGGTTTGGCAGCAAGGTGCGTTAAGGTTTTCAGGCAGCCTGCCGATATTCAGGCTGCCTGAAAAGCGTTTGCCAATCTAATCGGCCGCAAAACCGCGCAGATATTGCAGGCGCTCCTGCGTCATCTGTGTGTCGCATTGCAGGCGCAGGTATTCGGCACGCGTGCTGCTGCCGCCCTGCAAGGCGGCCTCGGCACAGCGGCTGGTTTTGCTGTTCACCCATTGGCGCTGGTCGGCCTGCAATTCGGTGCGTACGGTGTCGTCCAAGCTGTTCCACAGGCGGTTGATGTCGCTGTTGGCGGACTGGTTGCGGCGCTGTGCCTGCTGGAATTCTTCCGCTGTCGGGTCGGGCGGTGCCGCCGACGGCGCAGAGGCAGTTTGCGGTGCGCTGGCTTCTTGCGGCGGCAGCGGTTCGGAAGCCGCCGCCGGTACGCCGCCGTTGGCAATAATGGTCATGGCTTCGGCACGGCTGTAGGGTTTGCCGTTGATCACCAGAATGTCTTTCACGCCATAGGGCAGCAGGGCATTGGTGAGCACATGGCTGAACTGGGCGATGCCCGGCGC
Source organism: Neisseriaceae bacterium HSC-16F19 (assembly GCF_024171525.1). GTDB lineage: Bacteria > Pseudomonadota > Gammaproteobacteria > Burkholderiales > Neisseriaceae > JALJZY01. Next base: position 32,138 of record NZ_JALJZY010000020.1, on the reverse strand, counting down.
TTCTATGCTCAGGCCGCCGGGCGCGGATGCGGTGGCCGCAGAGGGCACATAGCGGATGGGCTGGCTGAAGACAGCGCCGTCCATGCGGATTTCACTGCCCACCAGTTGGCCTTGCAACAAACCGGGCAAGAGCTGCTGCGGGTAGAGTATGGGCGTATTCTCCTGCGCCTGCTTCCAGGTGTCGGCGGCCAGGGTCACGCTGAGGGTGGCGCTGCACAGCTCTTTGCCGTTGGCGGTTTCCGCCTTGGCATCGGTCAGCACCACGGTCAGCTGACTGGCGGCGGCGATGACTTTGTCGGCATCGACAAACTGGCGGCTGTCGTTTTGGGCAAACTGGCGCGCGCTGTGGCTGACCGATTGCAGCAATTGCTGCTGCAAGGCGGATGCCAGATGCGGCTGGTCGCACACCAGGGTGGCGGGCTCGGATTTTTTCGAACAGGCGGCCAGCATCAGCACGGCGGCGCTGCCCAGCAGAATACGGCGGTCAAGCATGGCTGTTCCCTTCAAGGGCAAAAAAACAGCGGCTATCATATCGGCCGCGGGCCGAATGTTCAAGGCGCTTGTGGCAACGGTTAAAACAGGTGGTATAAACAATATTTCAAAACAAAACAAAGGGCTGCCTGAAAATATTGCCGCCATGCTGGACAAGCTGCGGCGGCATGGGCATAATGCGCGCTTCGTTTTGCCGCATCCGGTAATTCGAAACGCACCCGTAGCTCAGTTGGATAGAGTATCTGGCTACGAACCAGAGGGTCGGGCGTTCGAATCGCTCCGGGTGCGCCACAATCCGCGCCCATCGTCTAGCGGTTAGGACATCGCCCTTTCACGGCGGTAACCGGGGTTCGATTCCCCGTGGGCGTGCCAGACACTACAACCCCTTGAAGGTTTAAACCTTCAAGGGGTTTTTACTTTGTATAGTCATTTAACACAGAACGATACGGCGTTGCTGTGCCAGGCTCGAAGAGAGCGATTTTTGTAAGCCGCTAAAGCGGCAACAAAATCAGCTCCGTACTATTTGTACTGTCTGTCCCACGGGACTTCGCTGCGCTCGCGGTTTTTTTTCTGCCTTGTCTCGTTCTTATTTTATTCGACTATACTCTTACAACTGAGTTTTCAGGCAGCCTCGATATGGACAATCAAGCCGTGCCAACACGTCCGGTTTTCTGTCACAATGCGGCACCACACTTTTGCGAAAACGGCCTTATGAACACCACCACACCCCGCAACAAGCTGCAAACCATTGTTTATCTTCTGCTGTTGGTCATACTCGGCGGCTGGCTGCTTCACATCGGCCAGAGCCTGCTGATACCGATTATTACCGCATTGATTTCGGTGTATATCCTGGTGGCCGCCACCGACAAACTGGGCACGCTGCCGGGGTTTCGGCATCTGCCGGAATGGCTGCGGCGCCTGCTGGTGTTGGTGGTGTTTCTGGCGGTTTCGGCTTTGCTGCTGGCGGTGGTGATTGCCACCGGCGAGCAAATGGTGGCCGCGGCGCCGAAATACCAACACAATCTGCAAAACATGGTGGGCAATATTGCCGCGCAATTGGGCTTGGAAAGCCTGCCCGACTGGCGCAGTGTGCGGGCGGCCACTTTGGCGAAAATCAATTTGCAGGCGGTGCTCGGCGGGGTGTTGGGCTCGGTGGGTTCTTTATTGGGACTGGGCATGATGGTGGTGATTTATGCCGCTTTCCTGATGGGCGAGCGCGGCAGTTTTGCCCACAAACTGGAAGTGGCCTTTCCCGGTGAAGACGCGCGCCGCACCCGTCAGGTGATGACCGAAGTCAACCGCAAAATCGGCACCTATCTGGCCACCAAAACCCTGATCAATCTGATACTCGGTGTGTTGTCGTGGCTGGTGTTGTGGTTCTTCGGCGTGGATTTCGCCGTGTTTTGGGCCTTGCTGATTGCGCTTTTGAACTATATTCCCTATGTGGGTTCGATTTTGGGTGTGGTGTTTCCGGTGGTTTTGTCGCTGGCGCAATTCGGCTCGCTGGCAACGACCTTGTGGCTGACTGCCTGGCTGACGGCGGCGCAATTTTCGGTGGGCAATATTCTGGAGCCGAAAATGATAGGCAAACAGGTGAATCTGTCGCCGTTTGTGGTGCTGGTGGCTTTGTCGGTTTGGTCGTCCTTGTGGGGCATCGCCGGGGCGATTTTGGCGATTCCGCTCACTTCGGTGATCGCCATCGTCTGTGCCGTATCGCCGACCAGCCGCCCGCTGGCGGTCTTGCTGGTGGACGATGTGGATGCCTGGGCGGAGGACATGCGCCGTCAGGATGAAGCCTGAAAGTCAGTGCACAAGAAACGGGTGGCTGGGATACGGCGCTGCCCATACACCGGCATCAAGAGATACAGCGTGAAAGGCTGCCTGAAATGGCCGATTTGTTTGCACAAGAGGGTGATGCCGCGGTCAATTTGTTACCGCGCGACGGCATCGTTAATGATTACGGTCTGATTTTCAGTACGGCAGAAGCGGATGACTGTTTCCGCCAGCTGTTGCAGGAGATACCCTGGCAGCACGACGAAGCAGTGATTTACGGCAGGCGCATTATCACCGCCCGCCAGGTGGCGTGGTACGGTGATGCCGCGTTTGACTACCATTATTCCGGCACCCGCCGTACCGCAAGGCCGTGGACGCCTTTGCTGCTGCACATCAAAGAGCGGGTGGAACAGCAATTGGCGGCGGTCAGTCCCACCGTATTCAATTCCTGTCTACTCAATCTCTATGCCGACGGCAGCCAGGGCATGGCCTGGCACAGCGATGACGAAGCCTGTTTGGGGCGCAATACCGTAATTGCCTCGGTCAGTTTCGGCGCCCCGCGCAAGTTTGCCCTGCGCCACAAAGACCGCAGTACCCAATGCGCCCTGATACTGGCGCACGGCCAGCTGCTGGTGATGCGCGGCAGCACGCAGAGCCATTGGCAGCATGCCCTTATGAAATCGGCGCGCATTCACAGCCCGCGCATCAATCTTACCTTCCGCACCATGCTCAATAACGGCATGTAATCGGGTAGGGCGGAAGAACCTGTTGAGACCGCCGCACAAGCACAGACAGTTTGCGTTAAAATGCGGCCTTTCATTTTTACTTTTCAGGCTGCCTGAAAACCACAACACATATCCTTATGCTGCCCAACCAATCCGAAATCCTGTTTATCGACGGCCCCGTCGGCCCGCTGCAAACCATTTACCTGCCGCCCAAAGGCACCGGTGTGGGCGTGGCGGTCATTAACCATCCCAATCCGCTGCACGGCGGCACTTTTACCAACAAAGTCATCCACACCGCCGCCAAGGCGCTCACCGAGCTGGGCTTTCATTGCTATCTGCCCAATTTGCGCGGCGTGGGCGAAAGCGCGGGCACGCACGATTACGGCCGCGGCGAAACCGAAGACTGCATTTGCGTGTTCGAATACGCCCGCAAACGCCATCCGGAAGCGGCTTTGAGCGTGCTGGCCGGTTTTTCCTTCGGCGGCTATGTGGCGCTCTTTGCCGCCCAGCATTGCCAACCCAGCGCCTTGCTGCTGTTGGGGCCGGCGGTGGGCATGTACAAAATACCCGAACCGGCGGCCTTCGATGTGTCGCGTACCTTGCTCATCCACGGCGAAACCGACGATGTGGTGCCGCTGCAAAACGCGTTTGACTGGGCCGCGCCGCAAGATTTGCCCGTATGCGTGCTGCCGCAGTCCGGCCACTTTTTCCACGGCAAACTGATGGTGCTGCGCGACTATATCCGCCGCCATATGCCGGTCATACTGCCCCCGCAACCTTAAACCTCAAACATCCTTATGTATCTGCTGATTTCCCCCGCCAAAAACCTCAACGAAAAAACCGCCGCGCCTGTGGCCGAATACAGCCAGCCGCAGCTCTTGGATCAAGCCGAATATCTGATGCCGCAACTGCGTGCCTTGGCGCCGCAAGACATTGCCGAACTGATGGGCGTATCCGACAAAATCGCCCTGCTCAACAGCGAGCGCTTCGCCCACTGGCACACACCGTTTACCCCGGAAAATGCCAAACAGGCGGTGTATTTGTTTAACGGTGATGTCTATGAAGGCTTGGACGCCGCCACGCTGCCTGAAAGCGCCGTCGCCTGGCTGCAAAAACACTTGGGCCTGCTGTCCGGCCTCTACGGCCTGCTGCGCCCGCTGGACTTAATCCAGCCCTACCGCCTGGAAATGGGCACCCGCCTGGCCAATACGCGCGGCAAAGACCTGTATGCTTTCTGGGGCAGTCGCATTACCGACTGCATCAACAGCCGCTTGGCCGACATCGGCAGCGATACCGTGGTCAATCTGGCCTCGCAGGAGTATTTCAAATCCGTGGATACCACGCGCCTTCAAGCCCGTGTGATTACCCCGGTTTTCAAGGACGAGAAAAACGGGCAGTACAAAATCATCAGCTTTTACGCCAAACGCGCCCGCGGCCTGATGGCGCGTTATGCCGCCGGGAACGGCATTACCCGCGCGGAAGACTTGAAAAACTTTGATTATGAAGGCTATGTATTCAACCCCGCCGCCTCGGATGACAAGGAGTGGGTGTTTCTGCGTGCCCAAGCGCATTAAAATACTTGGCAAGGCCGCGAAACATGGTGTATAGTTCGCGCCTTCTCAAGACGGAAGCGTGGCAGAGCGGTTTAATGCAGCGGTCTTGAAAACCGTCGTGGGTTCGTAGCCCACCGTGAGTTCGAATCTCACCGCTTCCGCCAATACACAAAAATCCCAAACCTTGCGGTTTGGGATTTTTTATTGCAAACCAACATGATCGCTGATAACCGGCAATATACCGGCCACCCTAACCTGTGAAGGAATTGCCCATGAATAAGGCTGCCGCCAGAAAACGCTGGAAAACATTTCAAGATTTACGGGAAATTCTGCGTGTAACCGAAAATCTGCAAACCTCGCCCTTTGGGCAAACCGAGGCAGGCTTCGAAGATTTTCGGGGTGTTCCGTTATTGACGGTGCCTTTTGAGTGCGGTGGCGGCTGGGAACATGCACCGTATCCGCTGCATCTCGAACAATGTGATTTTTCCTATTCCGACTGGAAGGGTTTTGACCTTGGCGAAGCAAGCATTACCAACGCTTTGTTTATCGAGGCTGATTTTGAAAATACCATCGTATTTTATAAAACCCGCTTTCAGAATATTCTGTTTGAGAACTGCCGGTTTAAAAATATCCGTTTTGTGCAATCGGAATTAAGCGATGTGGTATTCCGCGGCCTCAAACCCAGGGATACGCTGTTTTTGCAGGCGCAAAAAATAGAGGGCGGCCGTTTTGAAGGCGACATGAAGGGCATATGCTTTAATGAGTCGCCCATGAGGCACACGCATTTTGCGGGCATGCTCACGGATTGCCGCTTTTTCGGACATCCAAGCGTTGTGACGGCAGACGACCATGCCGATACTTATCTGGCACTGACCCCGGATCAAGTGGCCAACCGTATGGATGGCGTGGATTTCAGTCAGGCGGCACTGGTGATGTGCCATATCGGTATCTATTGCTATCTGGACAAAACCATTCCGCCCGATGCGGCTAAAAATTGTTTTGTCCGTTTGGATGAGGATTTTTTTAATGAAGGTTTGCGCCTGATTAAGCAGCAGTGTGATCCGGCAAGGGTAGATAAAACCATAAAATGGTTTGAGCTTTTTTACAAACCCGACATCAGGCGTCCTTACGGTGTTTTGGGTCCGGCGGATTTTGTGAAAGCGCTGACCGAACAAGGCGCCGCCGATTTTTACCGGGCATTTCTGCAAGCCGCCATCAATACCGGCAGAAAAATTTGAACACCAAAGCAAAACGGCCTGAGCATGGTACTCAGGCCGTTGTCTTGTCTGGCGGAGAGGAAGGGATTCGAACCCTCGATACGCTATTCACGTATACACGCTTTCCAGGCGTGCGACTTCAACCACTCATCCACCTCTCCGTGTAGGCTTCTTCAGAAGTCGGTAAGCCGCGCATTATAATCGGCTGCCTGAAAATACGCAACGGCTGCGGCAACTTTAATTTCAGGCAGCCTGTCTGCGGCAGGCTGCCTCATGGTAAAATCCGCCCCGCTGAATTTCTTTCACTCACCGGCGTGCCGTGCGCCGTTTCCACTGTGTAAACCATCATGACCCAAGACAAAATCCTTATTCTCGACTTCGGTTCGCAAGTCACCCAGCTGATTGCCCGCCGCGTGCGCGAGGCGCATGTGTATTGCGAGCTGCATTCTTTCGATATGCCTCTGGCCGACATCAAAGCCTTCAATCCCAAGGCGATTATTCTCTCCGGCGGCCCCAATTCGGTCTACAACTCCGATTACCAGGCCGACACCGGCCTGTTTGAACTCGGTGTACCGGTGCTGGGCATTTGCTACGGCATGCAGTTTATGGCGCACCATTTGGGCGGCGAGGTCAGCCCCGGTGACCAGCGCGAATTCGGTTATGCGCAGGTGAAAACCATAGACTGCGAACTGACGCGCGATATTTTCGACGGCCAGCCGCACACCCTGGACGTGTGGATGAGCCACGGCGACAAAGTGTCCAAGCTGCCTGAAGGTTTTGTGGTCATCGGCGACACACCTTCTTGCCCGATTGCGATGATGGAACACGCCGAAAAACAATTCTACGGCATCCAGTTCCATCCGGAAGTAACCCACACCAAACAAGGCCGCGCGCTGATTAACCGCTTTGTGCTGGACATTGCCGGAGCCCAACCGAGCTGGACCATGCCCAACTACATCGACGAAGCGGTAGCAAAAATCCGCGAACAGGTGGGCAGCGACGAGGTGATTTTGGGCCTTTCCGGCGGCGTGGATTCTTCTGTGGCCGCGGCGCTGATTCACCGCGCCATCGGCGACCAGCTCACCTGCGTATTTGTTGATCACGGCCTGTTGCGTCTGAATGAAGGGCAGATGGTGATGGACATGTTCGCGCGCAATCTGGGCGTGAATGTGATTCATGTCGATGCTTCCGCCGATTTTATGGGCAAGCTTGCCGGTGTCACTGACCCGGAGCAAAAACGCAAAATCATCGGCGCCGAATTCGTGGAAGTCTTCCAAACCGAAGCGGGCAAACGCCACAATGCCAAATGGCTGGCGCAGGGCACGATTTATCCGGATGTGATTGAAAGTGCCGGTGCCAAAACCAAGAAAGCGCATGCCATCAAGAGCCACCACAATGTCGGCGGGCTGCCTGAAACTTTAAACCTGAAGCTCTTGGAACCCTTGCGCGATTTGTTCAAAGACGAAGTGCGCGAGCTGGGTGTAGCCCTAGGTCTGCCGCGCGAAATGGTTTACCGCCATCCCTTCCCCGGCCCCGGCCTCGGTGTGCGCATCTTGGGCGAGGTCAAGGCCGAATACGCCGATTTGCTGCGCCGTGCCGACGACATTTTTATCCAGGAATTGCGCCAAAGCACCGATGAAAACGGCACGTCTTGGTACGACCTCACCAGCCAGGCTTTTGCGGTATTCCTGCCGGTGAAATCCGTGGGCGTGATGGGCGACGGCCGCACCTATGAATATGTGGTGGCGCTGCGTGCGGTGGTGACCAGCGACTTTATGACCGCCCATTGGGCGGAACTGCCGTACTCCCTGCTTGGCCGCGTGTCCAACCGCATCATCAACGAAGTGCGCGGCATCAACCGCGTGGTCTACGATGTCAGCGGCAAACCGCCGGCCACGATTGAGTGGGAATAAGCGGTATTGGATGATCAAAAGGCTGCCTGAAAAGCTTTCAGGCAGCCTTTTTTGCGTGGTAAGTCAGAATATGCGAACGGATGGAAGCGAATGGGCAAAACGCGTGGGTGCAAGCACCCACCCTACGTGGCATCGCTTATTTTTGCTTGGATAACATGCTGTCTGAGGGTTCTGTAAAGGTCTCAGCCTTGAGGGCTGCCTGAAACCTTGATAGCCGCAGCAGATTACAACCATTCGGCCAAATCCGCGCTGGCAATATCCCATGACCACACGCCGTGGGTGCTGTCTGCGGTCAAACCGCGCAGGAATAAATAGCGCACCGACAGCATTTGCGGCAGGGCGGCGCGCAGCTTGAGGTGGCGGGCGACGGCGATGGCGTATATCAGCGCCTGCAAATAATAATGGTGTTCGGCTACGGCGCGGTTCATGGCGTCGCGGTGGTAATCGGCGAGGCGGTTGCCGAGGTGGTTGGATTTGTAATCGATGACCGCCACGCGGCCGTGGGCGTCTTGGCAGGTGAGGTCGATAAAGCCGTTGAGAAAGCCGTTGATGGTAGCGAAATCCAGCCGTTGTGCTGCCTGAACGCAGATTTCAGGCAGCCCGAGATGCGGCTGTGACAGCCAGGCACGCAGGCGCGGCAGGGAAAAATCCTGCATATGCAGCACAAAGCCCATTTCCGCCAGCTGTTGGTGGGCGGGAATGGCGGCGAGACAGCTCTGCGGCCACAGCGGTGTGTGGCGCACGGCCTCAATCATGGGGTGGAACAGGGCGGCATCGGTGTCGCCGAAGCCGTGTTGCGTGAGGATGGGCGGATAGCGTTCCGCTTGTGCCTCGGCGCTCACGGCAAAATCGGTTTCTTCCAGCAGGGCATGCAGGCACACACCGGCCTGCGGGCCGCGGGAAAAGGCGAGCAAATCGTTTTCCGGCGGTGCGTCGGCCTCGTCGGTGCGCGGCAAAACCGCGGCTTCGGCGGCATCCACCGGGGTGGCGCTGTCGGCTTCGGCGCCGGGGTCGTGGCGGCTCAGGGCGGTAAAACTGGTCTGGCGCACAAAGCGCAGGGGGCGCGGTGCGGCTTCTTGGGCGCTGAAGGCTTGCTCGGGGGCGGCTTCGGGCGGCAGGCTGGCCGCGTGCGGTGCGCCTTCGTGCCAGCAGAAACTTTCAGGCAGCCGCTTAATGCGTTGTTGCCATAAGTCTTTGAGGATTTCTGCCTGATTGTTTTTGTGCTGTTCCCAAAAAGCCGCGTGTGCTTGAGTGTCTTCCGCCGGAGACAGCAGATAGGCCAAGGGGTTGTCGGCGGTGCTGCTGCACGGTGCGGCATAGAGCACCAGCCGCTCGCGGGCGCGGGTGAGCGCCACATAATAAAGGCGCAGGGTTTCGCCCAAGTCTTCGTCGGCCAACGCTTGCAGGTCGTCCGTGTCCAAAAGTTCCGGTGCCACGGCTTCGAGTTGGCCGTTACTTTGTATTTGTTGCCAGAGCTTCTTGTTCACATTCTGTCCGTTCCAAGCAAAGGGGCAGAATACCAGCGGGTATTCCAAACCTTTGGACGCATGCATGGTGACGATTTTCACCAGCGCTTCATCGCTTTCCAGCCGCAATTGCGCAGCCTCGTCGGCCTGACGGGCGCTGCTGAGGGTGTGGTCCAGCCACTGGTGCAGGGCGGCGGGGGCGGGGTGTTGCTGTTCGGCATCGGCCAAGAGTTCGGCCAGCTGCCAGAAATTGGTGAGGCTGCGTTCCTGGCGGCGGCGCAACAGGCCGTCTTCCAAGCCGCTGTGGCGGGCAAACAGGCTCAAAGCGCTGTAAATGCCGTGCTGCTGCCAGTCGTCGCGCGCCTGCTGCGCCCAGTCGAGCCAGTGCTGGAGCGCGGCTTCGTCTTGGTTGAGGCGGTAGAGGGCGGCCGCATCCCAGGCATAAAGCACGCTGCCGAGCACCCGGCGCAAAATGCCCAGTTGGCGCGGCGCCAGCCAAAAAGCCAGCAAGGCCGCCAGCGCCAGGGCTTCGGGGCTGGCAAACACCGAATCGTTGGCCAGGGTCACGCTGGCCACGCCGCGCCGTTTCAATTCCTCGGCCACGCGGCGGCCTTCCTGATGCTTGCGCACCAGCACGGCAATATCACCGGCGCGCAGCGGACGCGTATCTTTAAGGCCCTCGTCGTAAACGGTGATGTCGCCGAGGCGGGCTGCCTGAAGGGTGGCGGCGATTTCATCGGCACAGTATTGGGCCGACCGGTTGTTGAGCGTGTGTTTGCTCAATTTGGCAGCAGGGTCGTGGCTGCTTTCAGGCAGCCAGCGGATGTGGACGGGTGCCGTATTCGGGTAGAGCCGGTTTTCCGCGCGGTGTGCCCGAATGGGCGGATAGGCGATGCCGGGCAGCACAAAGGGGCGGGTTTTGTCCTGAAACAGCAGGCTGATGCCGTCCAAGAGGGCGGCATGGCTGCGGCGGTTGGTGGCGAGGGTGTAGCGTTGTGCCGGCGGCGTGTCGGCCACGGCCTGCAAATAGGTGTGGATGTCGGCGCCGCGAAAGCGGTAAATCGCCTGCTTGGGGTCGCCCACCATCAGCAAAGGCCGCCCTTGGGCGGCAAACGCCTGACTGAAAATGGCGTATTGCTGGGCATCGGTGTCCTGAAATTCGTCAATCAGCGCAATCTGCCATTGCTGCGATACGGCCTGTGCCAATGCGTGCGCCTGCGGATTCTGCGCCGGGTCGAGGGCGGCGGCGGTGTCGGCGAGCAGGTCGTCGAAACTGCGGCTGCGGCTGTCGCGTTTGTGTTCGGCCAGACGGGCGCGGATATCGAGGGCAGCATCGATTTGCAGCTGCAACAGGGTGGCGGTTTGCGCAGCCTGCAATTGTTGGCGGGCGATGTCAAAATCGGCCAGTTGCGCCAAACGGGCGATGTCGGCGTCGGGGATATGGCACTTCTTCTTAATGGCATCGCGCAGGTTTTCCGGCAGGAACAGTGCCAGTTTTTCTTCTTTTTCCAGCTTTACCAAGGGCTCGTTTTGCTCTGCGGCCCAGATCAGTGTGTTCCATAGTTGTTCAAACGTATTTTTATTGAATGTATTGCCGTTTAACTGTGGCCGGTGTTCCCAAAACAAGGCCGCCAAATCCGCCATTTGTTCCCGCAGCGTCTCCCACAGGTTTTGCAGCCGGGTCTGAGCCGTGGCCAAATCCGCACTTTCAGGCTGCCTGAACACCACATCGGCACGGCCTATCCAGCTGCGCACATTTTGCAGCAGTTGTTGCGGTGTCAGCTTGGCATCCGCCACCAGCGGCGCTTTAATCGGGTCGTTGCTGATATGGCGGCGCCAATAGTCCTGCGCAAAGGTGAGCAGCAGCGCCGGGTCGGTTTCGCCGGTTTCGGTATCAAAGGGCGTGCCGCAATAAAAGGCGTAGTCGCTCAGCAGGCGCTGGCAGAAGCCGTGGATGGTGTAGATGGCGGCGCCGTCGAAGCGGTTGAGGGCGGCCTGCAAACGCATCACCAGCGCGGCTTCGTCCGGCTCGGCGGCGCGGGCGGCGGCAATCACCGCCTGTAAGGTTTCGTCGGCACCGTCATCTTCGCCGCGCACACAGGCCAGCGCCTGGGTGAGCTGGGCGCGCAAACGGGTTTTCAGCTCCGCCGTGGCGGCCTTGGTAAAGGTGACCACCAGAATGCCGTCCACCGGCAGCCGCTCCACCAGCACCAGGCGCGCAAACAGGGCGGCGATATTATAGGTTTTGCCGGTACCGGCCGAAGCCTCGATCAGGATATGACGGCCGAAGGCGCGCCCGGGATCGGGCGGATTGAGGCCGGGCAGGGGCAGGGTGAGCGGGTTGAGGGCGGTGGGGTCGGTCATGGTGATAAGGTATCTGTATTAAGTTGCCGTTATTGCCGCGTGGGCGCGCTGTTGTGCAGGGAAAGTTTTGCTATGCAGAAACTTGCTGCGTTCGTTTTCAGGCAGCCTTGAAAGGCTTATCCGGCTTTGTTTTCAAGGACAGAGCTTGTTTCAAACTTTCAAAAGGCTGCCTGAAACAATCACAGCGCCTGTGTTCCCTCTCCCGTGGGAGAGGGTTAGGGAGAGGGCTGTGAACGGTTGCTCATATTTTGAATGAATGGCTGCAACATTAAACGTTTAGCCCTCTCCCCAACCCCTCTCCCACGGGCGAGGGGCTTACATTGCTGACACGGTTTACGCTGCCGGATGTAATCCGGAAAATTTTCCCGGACAGTAGCGCCTGCGCGTGAATGACGTCTGTTTTGTTTTCTCTGTTGTCGGGTATCTTTTCAGGCAGCCTGGGTTTGACAGGCTGCCTGAAACGCTAAAAGCCTGCTTTACACCGCTTAAGTATCCGCTTGCTGCGCAGCAAACGCCTGTTGCAACGGCAGAATCAGGTCGCGGATTAAATGCCAAAACAGCGGGCTTTCCACCGGCGTATCGGCATCGCGGCCGAAGACTTGGGCCACTTCGTGGCGCTCGGCCATGCCGGGGCTGCGCTCGTTGCCGATATAGCTGCTGTGGGCTTTTTGGCGGACATTGAGCGGCGGTTCGGTGCTGTCGTCTGCGGGCGGATTTTTGGCCCATTCGGCACCCGTTTCCACCGCCACTTTGGCAAAAAACGGCAGCGCATGGTTTTGTCCCAGGCGGTAATAGTCCAGCCACGGTGCCAGCAGTGCGGCGGCCTCGTCGCGCGGCAGGGCGGGCAGGGTTTCGGGTTGTTTGGGGTAGATAAGATGGGTGCGCGTGTCCGTACCTTCCGGCGCGCAGGCGCACAGCAGCAGGTGTTGTAGCCACAGGGTAATGCGTTGCGGCGCGTTGATTTTCTGATGCAGATACACCATGCGCCCGGCGGCATGAATGTCACCGAGGCTGCCGGTGAGCGTCACTCCTGCGGCGCTGAAATCCACAGGAATGTCCGCCTGTTTGGGGCTGGCGAGCAAATCACCGTCCAAGGCCAAAACTGCGGCGCGGGCAGGCTGCCTGAAACAGTCGCCCAAGAGGCCGTCGGGCAGGGCATTGCTTTGCTGCAAGGCGGTTTCGGCGGCGGCAAAATCGCGGTGGTGGCGGCGGGCATCGAGATAGGCGGCCAAAAGCGGCGCTTCGTCTTCCGGGGCAAAAGGTTCGGCCGTGTCCCACACTTCGGCGGCCCGGTAATCGCGCCAGCCCAGCTGTTTTTGCAGCCATTGGCGCACGGGGTTGTGCCAAAATTGCAGCCACTCGGCCACCGACACCTGCATCTGTGCCGGTGCTTCGGTGCCGATTTGGCTGCCAAAGGGCAGGCCGGCGCTTTCTTCATTGAGGGCGGCGGCATAATCGCTGCGGCTGCCGGGCAGCGTGCCATCGAAATAGCGGCGCGAAAAGGGCTGCAAAGGGTGTTCGCTAACCCAGTCGGCGGCCGGGGTGGCGGTCATCACGGCGAGGGTGTCGGTGAGTTCGTTCACCAGCGCCGAGGGGGCAAGCGCCTCGTTTTTGCGGATGTCGCGGCCCACATAGGAGAGATACAGTTTTTCGCGCGCACTCAACAGCGATTCCAAAAACAGATAGCGGTCGTCGTCGCGGCGGGCGCGGTCGCCGGGCAGCGGATGATGCTGTATCAGGTCGAAGGCGGCGGCCTTGGTGGTGCGCGGATAAGCGCCGTCGTTAAGGCCGATGAGGCACAGGCATTTGAAGGGCAGGCTGCGCATGGGCACCATGCTGCAAAAAGTGATGCCGCCGCGCAGAAAACCGGCTTCGCTGCGTTGCGACAACAGGCCCTGCATATGCTCCAGCGCGGTGGCGGGCGGCAAAGCTTGGGTAAAATCCGCCAGCTCGGTGTGCGCCGTCCAATCGGCCAAAGACTGTTCCAGCTGCTGCATGGCGGCGCTGCCGCGCTCGGCCTCGTCGGTCATATCCGCCAGCCAGTCGTGCAGGCGTGTGACCCATTCCGCCGCCGTGGCCGGACTTTGCCAGCGCGGATAATGGCGCAACACGGTTTGCAGCCAGGCCAAGGCGCGCGCCAGCGCGGGGGTGTGGCCGAGGTCGGCAAACCACGGCAGCACACCCTGCCACAGCGGGGCATCCGCAGTTTGCGGCAGTAGCCAGCCCAAGACCGTGCGCGTGTGCGCCTTGTCCCAGGTGAAGGCGTCGCCGCTGCCGCCGTAGTGCGCGCGCATGTCGGCACCGCTGCCCCAGCGCACGCCCTGTTCGGCCACGGCGGCCTGAATCAGCGCCACATCCGCATCGTGCAAATCGAAACGCTGGCGGATGAGCGGCGAATCCAAGAGCGGCAGCACGCTGTCGGTTTCCAGCCGCCCCTGTACCAAGGTAAGCCAGGCTTCCAGCAATTGCAGCAGGGGCTGTTGGCGGCTGATTTTGACATCGGCCAGGGAATAAGGCAGCGCCGGACTGCCGGGCTGGGCCTGGCCGAACACGGCATCGATAAAGGGCAGATAAGGCTCGATATGGGGGGTGAGCACGGCAATATCGTGCGGCTGCCAATGCGGGTGTGCGTGCAAATCGCGCCACAGCTGCGCCTTGAGGATGTGCAGCTCGCGCACCGGGCTGTGCGCCGATTGGATTTGGATGGAATGGTCTGCCGCTACCGGGCCTATGCATTCGCTTTCTGCGGCAAAAAGTTCGGATTGGCCGTTTTCCGAGGCTGTATCGGCTGTGCGGTAGCGTTTTTCAGGCAGCCTTAAATGCTGGATATCGTCTTGCAGGCGTTGCAACAGCGTGGGCTGTTCGGGCAGGGCGTCGAACACCGGCAATTCGATTTGCACATCGGGGAGCGCCGCCAGCGCATCGAAAAAATCCCGCCCCTGTTTGCCCAGGCTTGCCAACAGCGGGTGGCCGACATCCTCCGGCGCAGTCAGACCGCGTTCCAACAGATAATCGGCACTGCGGATGCTGCCCCAAGCCTCGGCGCTGGGATTGAGGGCGAAAATGTGCACATCGCAATGGCGGGCAGCGGTGTGCAGCAAGTCCAGATAGGCCGGTGCCAGCGCGGCCATGCCGAATACCAAGAGACGGCGCGGCAGATGTTCGGCACGCAAGCCTTGGGTGAGGATGTCCCACTGCATCACCCGGTGCGGCGCGCTGCCGTCGTCCAAAGCACGCCACAAAGCCGCCTGCCAGGCTTCGTCGTCGCCCAAACCTTCCAAGCGGCCTTGCTGCCAAGACTTAATCCATTGCGGGCGATAGACCAGATATTGGTCGAACATGTCCGCCAGCTGCCCGGCCAGGCGGTAGGGGGCATTGGCGCTGCTGTGCAGATAGGGTTGCAGCGCGGCGGCCACGGGAGCCCATTGCGGCTCTGTGAATGCCTCACTGCCGAATATATCCAAAAGGCGCCAGCGCAAGACTTCGGTGTGGAAAGGGTTGAGGCGCGGCGTTTCCGGTGCCACGCGGCGCAGCAGCTGCCAGGCCAGACCGGCGGGCAGGCTGTAGCGGATATGCGCGGCAATGCCCAGTTCCTGAGCCAGATAGCGGTTGAGATAACGGCGTATGCCCTGGCTTTGCACCACGATTTCTTCCGCCGCCCACAGGCCGGCGCCGCTGTCTTGGCGGTAAACCGCCGCGAGCATGGCGGCCAAGTGTTCGAGACGGTTGGACTGGTAGAGAAAGAGCATGGCGGGCAAAAATGGGCATAGGCAGGGGAAACGGCGCGATTATAGCGAAACTGCGGCGGTTGCGGTGCTGTTGAACAGGCTGCCTGAAAACCATGGCAAAAGCCGGATACCAAGGTTAAACTGCCGTACTTCAATCACAACACACAGGGTGTGCAATATGAAGCAATACACAGTTGATGCCTTTACCCAAGATGTTTTTCACGGCAATCCTGCCGCCGTCTGCATAGCGGATGCCTGGCCGGAAGACGGGCTGATGCTTGCCATTGCCAAAGAAAACAATCTTTCCGAAACGGCGTTTGCGGTGAAACAGGCGGACGGCAGCTACCGTTTGCGCTGGTTTACCCCCGGTGGTGAAATCGATTTGTGCGGTCATGCCACTTTGGCCACGGCTTTTGTATTGTTCCGCGACTATATTTCCGAAGCGCAACAGGTGGTTTTTCACACTTTGAGCGGCGAATTGGTGGTGGACAAACAGGATGATTTGCTGGCCATGACCTTTCCTGCCTATACACTCACCGAAGTGGCGGTAAGCCCTGCCATCACCGCCGCTTTGGGACATACTCCGACGGCAGCCTATATGGGACGCGATTTGCTGTGTGTATTTGAAGATGAAAGCGTGGTGCGTGCCATGCAGCCGGATATGGTGCAAACGGCGGCTTTGGACGGCCTGCTGGTGCATGCTACCGCTCCGGGGGCAGACAGCGATTGTGTATCGCGCACCTTTGCACCCAAACTGGGTGTAGCCGAAGACCCGGTATGCGGCTCCGGCCATTGTCATATCGTGCCTTACTGGGCCGGCCGTTTGGGCAAAACGGTATCACCGCTTATCAGGCATCCGAGCGCGGCGGTACGCTGTACTGCACCCTCAACGCCGATAAGGTAGTACTGGCGGGACATGCGGTGCTGTTTGCCGTCAGCGAGTTGCAGATTGCGTGACTGATGATTATGTTTTCATAATCAAACAGGCTGCCTGAAAATTCACTGCGTTCGTTTTCAGGCAGCCTGTTTGTTCATATATCCCGACAGCTTCAGTGCTTCCCGACTTGGGCAGCCAGTGCTTCTGCCAAGGCGCCGCCGGCGCGGCGGTAGCCGTCGGCACTGAAATGCACCGCATCGCGCGCGGCCAGGCCTTGGGACATCCAGCTTTTCATGCTGCAGCGGCCGCCCATGGCATCCTGCCACGACCAGTACCAGGTTTGTTGTGTGCGGGCAATATCCTGTTGTAACTGTTGTACCGCATCAAGCATGGCCGGGCGGCTGCTGCAGCCTTGGCTGCCTTTGTTTTGCAGTGACTCGGGCGCGCCGACAATCAGCACGTCGGCCTTGGGCAGGGCGCGGCGGATTTGGGTGATGCGTTCGCGCAGGGTTTGGGCCGTGGCGGCCAAGTCCAGCTGTTTGTCGAAGGCTTCGTTGGTGCCGTAGGCGAGAATGACCAAATCGGCACGGGTGGCGGCCAAATCCTGCGCCCAATCGCTGCGCCAGCGCTGCCAATGGCTTAACTGTGCGCCGTTGATGCCCATGGCGGACACAATGACGCCGGGCTGCTTATTTTCGATATTGATGTGGCCGACATCCCATACATCGTCTGCCTGTGCGTGGTAGCGGATGGGCAGGGCTGCCTGAACGCTGTGGTATTGCCAGCTGCCGACAGCATGGGCGGACCACTCGGCCACCGTCTGCCCGTAAGCATCGCTCACCCTCAGCGGGGCGGAAGCCAGTACCGGACGGATAACAAAAGTAATGTCTGCCGTGTCTGTTTGTGCCTGGCGCGGGTTGAGGCCGGCACTGCCGCCCTTGGAGCGGGCAATGATGCCGCCCAGCGGAAAATCATCAGTGCGGTTGCGGCTGCTCAAGATGTCCCAGCCTTCGCCGCTGTATTCGATTTGTGCCTGACGCTGGCCGTTGACGCGTTGCGGATAAACCCAGCCGATGCCGCCGTTGCCGAAGCGCTGTTGCAGGTTCTGCCGCAGGGCGTGGGTAAAGTAGTCGCCGGCGGTGTGGGAGTCGCCGATTTGCAGGATGCGCAGCTTTTCGTTTTTGCCGCGTGAGAGGGCCTGGAGTTTGTCGGTCCATACACTCTTGCCGCTGCCGTAGTTCATCAGCCCGCTGACCGCTACGGTATCGGCAGCAGACGGCACTTGCGCCTGACAGGCAGCCATGCACCACAGGGTGCTGCAGGCCAGAACGGCAGGGGGCAGACGGCGAAAACGCATGGGATTCCTTTCGTAATATTCGGCAGCCGCGCATACTATCACAATGCGCAGCAGTGACGGGTTAAGATGCTGTAGCGGGGTGTTAAATTAAAACAGGCTGCCTGAAAGTTTTCAGGCAGCCTGTTTTGATACAAGGCTCAAACCAAACTTAGTTTTTCTCTTGGTCCACCAGTTTGTTTTGTGCAATCCACGGCATCATGTCGCGCAGTTGTTTGCCGACCACTTCGATGGGGTGCTCGGCGTTGATGCGGCGGCGGGCGGTCATGGCCGGGTAGTTGGTGCGGCCTTCTTGGATAAACATCTTGGCGTATTCGCCGGTTTGGATGCGTTTGAGGGCATTGCGCATGGCCTCTTTGGTGGCGGCGGTCACCACTTCCGGGCCGGTCACGTATTCGCCGTATTCGGCATTGTTGGAAATGGAGTAGTTCATATTGGCAATGCCGCCTTCGTACATCAGGTCCACGATCAGTTTCAGTTCGTGCAGGCACTCGAAGTAGGCCATTTCCGGGGCGTAACCGGCTTCCACCAGGGTTTCAAAGCCGCATTTCACCAGCTCTACGGCACCGCCGCACAATACGGCTTGTTCGCCAAAGAGGTCGGTTTCGGTTTCTTCGCGGAAGTTGGTTTCAATCACGCCGCCTTTGGTGCCGCCGTTGGCTGCGGCATAAGACAGGGCCACGTCGCGGGCTTTGCCGGACTGGTCTTGGTAGATGGCGATCAGCGAGGGTACGCCGCCGCCTTTGAGGTATTCGCTGCGTACGGTGTGGCCGGGGCCTTTGGGGGCGACCATGATCACGTCCAGGTCGGCGCGCGGTACGATTTGGTTGTAATGGACGTTAAAGCCGTGGGCAAAGGCCAAAACGGCGCCTTGTTTCAGGTTGGCTTCGATTTCGTTTTTGTACACGTCGGGCTGGTTTTCGTCCGGCAACAGAATCATCACCACGTCGGCGGCTTTGGCGGCTTCGGCCACTTCGCGCACATCGTGTCCGGCGGCAGCGGCTTTTTTCCAAGAGGCGCCGTCTTTGCGCAGGCCGACAATCACATTCACGCCGGAGTCTTTCAGGTTGGCGGCGTGGGCATGGCCTTGGGAGCCGTAACCGATGATGGCTACGGTTTTGCCTTTGATCAGGGAGAGGTCGGCGTCTTTATCGTAATAAACTTGCATGTGGGTTTCCTTTATAGGGGATTTTGGTTGGGGGAGCTCTGGGCTGCCTGAACGTTTTCAGGCAGCTTAAAATTTAACTGCCGTCATTCCCGCGTGCGCGGGAATCCATTTGTCTGTTTATGAATCCGTTGTTTTAAATGCGGTTTCTTAAGCTTTGGCATGGATTCCCGCGTGCGCGGGAATGACGTCAGCCGGGGTTTTGCTGTTTCTGAACCAATATTGCTTTCAGGCAGCCCGGGTGTTTCATCAAATCCTGAGCATGCGCTCGCCGCGGCCGATGCCGGCGGCACCGGTGCGTACGGTTTCCAGAATCAGTGCCTTGCCTACGGTTTCGAGGAAGGCGTCGAGTTTGTCGCTGGTACCGGTCACTTCCACGGTATAGGTTTTGTCGGTCACGTCCACCACGCGGCCGCGGTAGATTTCCGCCAGGCGCAGCACTTCGTCGCGGTCTTTGCCCACGGCACGCACTTTCACCAGCATCAGTTCGCGTTCGACAAAACGGCTGTCGTTCAAATCGATCACCTTAATCACTTCAATCAGCTTGTTGAGCTGCTTGGTGATTTGTTCGAGCACGTCGTCGTCACCGCGGGTGACAATGGTCATGCGCGACAGGGTCGGGTCTTCGGTGGCGGCCACAGACAAGGAATCGATGTTGTAGTCGCGCGCCGAAAACAGGCCGACGATGCGGCTCATAGCGCCGGATTCGTTTTCCATCAGAATGGATAAGATGTGTCTCATGGCACGCTCCTAATGTCGTAATCACGGTCGTTGACGTCGTTAACGTCGCTGTCGGCCTTGGTTTCGCGCATATGCGGCGGCAATACCATTTCGTAGAGGCCCTTGCCGTTGCCCACCATGGGGAAGACGTTTTGTTTCTGGTCGGTAATGAAATCCAGGAACACAAAGCGGTCTTTCAGCGCCAGGGCTTCTTTGAGTGCGCCTTCCACGTCTTCGGGTTTGTGGATGCGCATGCCGACATGGCCGTAGGCTTCGGCCAGTTTGACAAAGTCGGGCAGGGAGTCGAAATAGGTTTCCGATTCGCGGTTACTGTAGTAGAGCTCCTGCCATTGGCGCACCATGCCCAGATAGCCGTTGTTCAGACAAATCACTTTCACCGGCAGCTTGTATTGGAAGCAGGTGGAGAGTTCCTGGATATTCATCTGGATGGAACCTTCGCCGGTGATGCAGCACACGTCTTTGCTGGGGTCGGCCAGATAAGCGCCCATGGCATAGGGCAGGCCCACGCCCATGGTGCCCAGGCCGCCGGAATTGAGCCATTGGCGCGGACGCTCGAAGGGGTAGTACTGCGCGGCAAACATTTGGTGCTGGCCGACGTCGGAAGTGATGATGGCATCGTTATTGGTCACACGCGCCAAGGTTTGCACCACCTGCTGCGGCAAAATCACATCGCTCTTGGGCTCGAACCACAGGCAGTCGCGGCTGCGCCAGTGTTCGATGGTCTGCCACCATTTTTCCAAGTGGCTGCTGTTGAACATCAGCGATTGTTTTTTCCAGATGGCCAGCATTTCGGCGAGCACATGTTTCACATCGCCCACAATCGGCACATCGGCTTTGACGCGTTTGGAAATCACGGAGGGATCGATGTCGATGTGGATGATTTTCTTCGGTGTTTCGGCGAACTTGGCCGGTACCGACACCACGCGGTCGTCGAAACGTGCACCCACGGCCACAATCACATCGGCGTTTTGCATGGCCAGATTGGCTTCATAAGTGCCGTGCATGCCCAGCATGCCGAGGAATTGGCGGTTGCTGGAAGGATAAGCACCCAAGCCCATCAGCGTGGCGGTACAGGGCACGCCCAGGGTTTGCACGAAATCGGTGAGTTCTGCGGAAGCATTGCCCAAGGTAACGCCGCCGCCGAAATACACCAGCGGGCGCTTGGCCGCAGCCAGCATTTGCACCGCTTTTTTCATTTGTCCGGCATGGCCTTGGGTTACCGGCTGGTAAGAGCGGATAAACACTTCTTCCTGCGGATAGCTGAACTTGGCCGTGGCCTGGGTCACGTCTTTGGCCACATCCACCACCACCGGGCCGGGGCGGCCGCTCTGCGCGATTTGGAAGGCTTTTTTAATCGTCACCGCCAATTCGGCAATGTCGGTCACGAGGAAATTGTGCTTCACGCAGGGGCGGGAAATACCCACCATGTCGATTTCCTGGAAGGCATCCGAACCGATCATCGGCGTGGCCACCTGACCGGAAATAATCACCATGGGAATGGAGTCGGTGTAGGCGGTGGCAATGCCGGTAATGGCATTGGTGGCACCGGGGCCGGAAGTGACCAGGGCCACGCCGACTTTGCCGCTGGTGCGCGCATAGGCGTCTGCCGCATGCACCGCGGCCTGCTCGTGCCGTACCAGGATGTGTTGGAATTTATTGAGTTGAAAGAGGGCGTCGTAGATTTCCAATACCGCCCCGCCGGGATAACCGAAAACGTATTCCACGCCCTCGGCTTTGAGACTTTGCACAAGAATCTGTGCACCGGAAAGTTGCATATAAACCTCTGTGATTCAGGTAGCCCAACTGGTGTCGTGCACCTCACCCATGCTGGGTAAGCCTTTGTCTGCTACAGCGGTTTAGGGTACGCGCAGACAGACAAGATGGTGACGGAGACACAACGCCAAATAGTTGGAATAGCTGCCTTGGGTTGTCAATCGAAAAAGAGCCGCAACAATATCGCAATGCAACATAATAAGCAAGGGGCGGCGGTAAAAATATAGTCGCACAAAATAATAATGAGACAAGGCAGCAAAAAAGCCGCGAGCGCAGCGAAGTCCCGTGGGACAGGCAGTACAGACAGTACGGCAAGGCGCAGCAACGCCGTATCATGATTATTTTGCATGACTATAGCGTGGCAAGCGCCTGAAAACGGGATGCATTGTGGTAAGGCGGCACTATTGGTCTCGGGTGTCGCAGAAAGGTTTTCAGGCAGCCTTTAAGGCTGCCTGAAAACTTGTAAGACCGTTTTGTCGGTAGATTTCGTATTTTCGGGCAAGTCGGCTCTCCGAGCCGATTTTGGATTTGGGTAATGTCGGCTCGGAGCGCCGACCTACGGCATTAACCCTGGTGCTTGATCCAAAGGCCAGCGGATCACATCGCCGCTGCGTATGCCCTTGCGCTCAAACCAGCCCTGCGGCATTTCCAGCGCATAGGCCGCGTTGTCGGCGCAATGCAGGGTGTCGCTCAGGGGCTGCATCTGCGCCAGGGTGTGGATACGCCCCTCGGCATCGGCAAAGGCAATGTCCAAAGGCAGCGGGGTGTGGCGCATCCAGAAACACAGCGCGTGTGCGGCATCGTAAACAAACAGCATGCCCGTGTCCGGCGGCAGGGTGCTGCGTCCCATCAGCCCGCGCTGTTGTTGTGCGGGTGTATCTGCCACCTGCACGGCAATGGCGTGGCTGCCGACACGGGCGCGGTGATAAGGCAGCCATTCGGTGGCCGCCTGTGCCGCAGGCAGAGCCAGCAGCAGCACCAAACCCAGCAAGCGCATCAATACACCACCGCATCGGCACCGGCCGCGGCGGCCAGTTGGAACAGGGTCTCGGCGGGCATAAATTTGTGCGGCAGGCGCAGGATATTGGCCAAAACCGGCAGATGGGTAAGGATTTTCGCCTGGCTGATGGCGTCCACATCCAGGCGGTAAGACGCATGCGGATTAAGGCTGAGCGTGCCCGCCTCGCCCAAAACCAAGAGATGGTTGCCCTTAAGCGCAATATGTTCGGCGGCGGTGAGCCAGTCTTCCACCGTGTGGTGTTTGTCTTTGCACACCACCACCGGCATATTCAGGCGGCCCACTTCGGCCTGCAATACACGGTTGGTCATCAGTTCGCCGCCCAAGTACAGCACATCGGCTTCGGCCTGCAACACCGCCTCCAGCTGGCGCACATCGCGGATGCGCACCACCGCCGCCTTATGGTGCGCGTGAATGGCGGCCACAGCTGCCTGAAGATTGCGGATTTGCTGATTTTCGCTTTCCGGCTGTTGCGTATAGGGATTGCCGGGCACAAAAAACGGGTCGGCCAAAAGGGCATCGGCCTCGTCGGCATGTGCCGCATGCAAGGGTGCAATGCGTTGTAGTGTGCCGCCGCCCAATACCAGCGAGCGCGCACTGATGCGGCTGTTTTCGGCCTGGGTTTCGCGGCTGATGATGCGCCAGCCATGCACCACGCGCATGGCTTTCTCCACCCCGGCCATGCCCTCGAATTCGCGCGGGTCAAACACCCGCTCGTCACCCACCGCGCCGATAATGGTGCGTTCCGCACCGCGCGAAATATGCTCGCTCAAACCGCGCTCATGGATAAGGGCAATCACCGCTGCAATATCGGCTTCGGGGGCATGGGCCTGCATGACAATAATCATGGCGCACTCCAAAATGAAAACGGGGCGATTGTGGGCAAAAACGGCCGAGGGTGCAAGGGGCTTGTATAAGGAAGCAGGCTGCCTGAAAGGGCTTCAGGCAGCCTGCGGCGGATTCAACTGGTTTTTTAGGTACCCAAACAGGTACTTTAAAAACAGAAAATGAAAAAAAGACCATGTAAAACATGGTCTTTTTTAATCTTGTGGCGGAGTAAGAGGGATTCGAACCCTCGATGCAGGTTTTAGCCCACATGCTCCCTTAGCAGGGGAGTGCCTTCAGCCTCTCAGCCATTACTCCGTAAAGAAGTGCGCACTATACTGATGTGCGGCGGGGCTGTCAACGGATTATTGCGTTTTGTCTTAAACAGACCCAAATAAAAAACACCGCCCTGAAAAGAGCGGTGTTTTTGTGTTGGCTTAAACCAAGGTCACTTTCACATATTCGCCGGGGGCGTCGCCCAGCGGTTTGTGGTTGGCGCTGCCGATGGGGTAGGCGGGCACTTTTTCGCCGGCATAGGGGGTCACCCATTTTTGCCAGTAAGTCCACCAAGAACCTTTGTGGTGCTTGGCTTTTTCCAGCCACTGGTCGGCGTCTTTAAATGCGGCGGTATTGGTGTAATAGCCGTATTTGTCTTTGGCCGGCGGGTTGACGATGCCGGCCACGTGGCCGGATTCGCCCAGTACCAGGGTGGATTCGCCGCCCAGGGCAGTCGAGCCTTTGAAGGTGCCGTCCCACAGGGCAATGTGGTCTTCTTTGGTGGAGATAAAGAAGTTGGGGGTCTTCACGCGCGACAGATACAGGCCGGTGCCGTTGATCTTGATTTTGCCGTCTTCAACCAGCTCGTTGTTCAGATACAGGTTGCGCAAAATAAAGCCGTGTACCGGGGCGGTGACGTTGGTGCCGTCGCCGTTCCAGTAGAGGATGTCGAACTCGCCCGGCTCTTTGCCTTTCAGGTAGTTCTCGATGTAGTAGTTCCAGTAGAGCGAGTTTTCGCGCAACAGACTGAAGGTCACGGCCAGTTGGCGGCCGTCGCAATAGCCGACTTTTTCTTCCAGCGCTTCGATGGCGGAAATCACCGGCTCGTTGATGAACACACCCAGTTCGCCCGGATCTTCAAAATCCAGAATGGTGGTCATATAGGTGGCGCTCTTGATGCGGTTTTTCAGACGTTTGCCGACATAATAAGCTTGGGTCGCAGCCAAGAGGGTGCCGCCCATGCAGTAGCCGATGGCATTGACTTCTTTTTCGCCGGTGATGTCTTCCACCACTTTGGCCGCTTCCATGACGCCATCGGTAATCAAATCGCCGAAGGTGATGTGCGACTGCTCTTTCATGGGGTTGCGCCAAGACATCAGGAATACGGCGTGGCCTTGCTCCAACATCCAGTTGACCATGGAGTTTTTCTCTTTCAGGTCGAGGATGTAGTATTTGTTGATGAAGGGCGGCACGATCAAAAGCGGGGTTTTGAAGACTTCGGCGCCTTTGGGGGTGTATTGCAACAGCTCGAACACCTCGTTTTGGAACACCACTTTGCCTTCGGTGTAGGCCAAATCTTTGCCCACTTCAAAGGCTTTGTCTTTCATCATGCGGATTTTCAGGTATTGGCCGCTTTTCACCAAATCGTCGCGGAACAGCAAGGCGCCGCGGCGCAGGTTTTCACCGTTTTCTTCTTTGGTCTGCTGCAAGACTTCCGGGTTGGTCCACAGGAAGTTGCCCGGGCTCATGGCGTTGATCATTTGGCGGGTATAGAAATGCAGACGCTGGCGCACAGAATCGGGAATACCTTCCACCACATCAATCATTTCCTGCACATTGCGGGTGAGCAGCAGATAAGACTGGCGCAGCAGGTCGAAGTTGGGGTCGGTTTTCCAGGCTTCGTTGCTGAAACGGCGGTCGCCGGGCAGGTCGTCCACCACCGGGGCCACTTCTTCGCCCATGCTGCGCAGCATGATGTTTTTGTAGATGTCCATCTGGCCTTGCCACCATTTCAGTTGCAATTCCATCAGGCGCATGGGGTTGGAGGCCAGGGCTTCGTAAAATTTGGACAGGTCTTCGGCATTCAGCTTGGCCACGGCCTGGCTGACCGGATTGTCACCAAAATAGAACTCTTGTAATTTTTTCCAGACATCGTCACTGTACTGCAAAAACTGCTGTACAGATTCGTTTAATTTGAACTGCGGTTGCGACATAGTTGTTTTCTCCAAAGCCTTAAGCTGGGAACGCCAACAAAAACAATAGGAGCTGCCTGAAAGCAGGCTCAAGGGTGTTGGCGCGTCTCAAAAATCGGCACTATAGCAGATAAATAAGGGCAGGGCGTAAACATGTTTACCCCTGCCCACTTGCCTACCTGAATGTGATCAGGAAATAAGCTTTTCGATTACTTCTTTTTCTCAACGTTTTCGGCAACCAGCTTGTCCAGCTCGGATTTGAAGTCGTTGGCCAGATTGGCCAGTTTTTTGCCGTCTTCAATCATTTGCTGGCTGATGCGGGTCATGGTTTCCAGTTGTTTGGTGCCGCTGTTGACCAAAGACTGAACGTCTTTGATTTGGCTGTTCAGGTGCATTTGCGCCAAGCCAATGTCGGCGTATTGACGGGCAGAGTCCAGTTGCAGATTGGTCAGCTCGGAGAAGTTTTTGGCAACCAGTTGGTTGAATTTAACTACCGGCTCGAAAGCGTTTTGGGATTGGTCGTTCAGGGTTTTGAAAATATCGGTGTACATGTTTACATCTCCTGTGTTTGTCAAAAATCAAAAAAGGTGAACCAAAGCGGTTCGTGTTGTACGGCTCAGTGAATCTCAGGTGCCATCATACACGATTTTTGTTGCAGTGCAACATAAAAAACAAATTTTTGTTGTTTAAGCCAAAAAAGTTGATTTTTCGCAACAAAAAAACGGCTGCGGTACGGTTGGTGTACCGCAGCCGCACCACGCAAAAAATCAGTGCATGTAGAGGCCGCCGTTGACGTTGATGGTCTCACCGGTGATGTAGCCGCCGGAATC
Organism: Neisseriaceae bacterium HSC-16F19; assembly: GCF_024171525.1. Classification (GTDB taxonomy): domain Bacteria; phylum Pseudomonadota; class Gammaproteobacteria; order Burkholderiales; family Neisseriaceae; genus JALJZY01. The sequence continues at coordinate 6,135 of NZ_JALJZY010000020.1, read as the reverse complement.
GCCGGCCAGATACAGCACGGCAGCAGCAATTTCTTCCGGGCCGGCCAAGCGGTTCAGCGGAATCTGTTTCTTGATGCCTTCCACAATGTCTTCACGGATGGCGGTGACCATGGGCGTGCCGGTATAGCCGGGTGCCACGGCATTCACGCACACATTGTTGCGCGCGCCTTCCAGCGCCAAGGCTTTGGTGAAACCGATCATGCCCGCTTTGGCGGCGGAGTAGTTGGTTTGGCCGAACTGGCCTTTGAGGCCGTTGACCGAGGTGATGTTGATAATACGGCCGTGGTTTTGGGCCAGCATTTTGTTGAAAACCGGTTGGGTCACGGTAAACAAGGAACGCAGATTGGTGTCCAGCACCGCGCACCACTGTTCGTAAGACATTTTTTTGAAGGCGGTATCGCGGGTGATGCCGGCGTTGTTCACCAGCACGTCCACGCGGCCTTCGGCCTCGATGGCCTCGGTGATGGCGGCGGTGGCGGCTTCGTGGTCGGTGACATTGGTGCGTACAAAACGAACCTGGCTGCCGTCGATATTTTCGTTTTGCAGCCAGCGCTCCTCACGCGGCTCGTTGCTCGGTGTCAGTACGGCGATGACGCGATAGCCCTGCTGGATAAACTGACGGCTGATTTCGCTGCCGATACCGCCCAATGCACCTGTGATCAAAACGACTTTTTGCGACATATTTGCTTCCTCCGGTTTGTAGATGTTTTCAGGCAGCCTGTTGCCGCCCCTGATGCAGGGCGGTTTTCCGCCATGCGGGATTGAGTATAGAGAGGCGCTGCGGTACTGGCAAGCGGGAAAATCGGCACAAAATGGCGTCTATTAGGTAATTTCAGCAAATTAGTAACAAAGCCTATCCTGTTTGTCGGGTGGTGTGTGCAATGCATGGCTTTGTTATTCTAAAAGCATCGATAAGATGTTATAGAGCGCGGCATTAACGCATTTTTATTGCCTTGCTGCATGGTTTCGGGTTTTGCCATGCAAAACGGCAGCGGCCCTATGTATCGATGACACAAAGGCAGTTTTATTAAAAAAATTCATAATTAAATAGGAAAAGTAGGGTATTTGCTGCATAAAAAGCGTACCCGGGGGCACGCTCTATAGCCATGATGATGCGGGATGGTGTTCAGGCTGCCTGAAAAGTATCCAGCCGCCCGTCCTGCATCATGAGGGTGCGGTCGAAACGTCCGGCCAATTCGTCGTCGTGGGTGACCACCACCAGCGCCGTGCCCAGTTCGCGCTGCAAATCCAGCATCATGTCAAACACGTTTTTGGCGTTTTGGCGGTCGAGGTTGCCGGTGGGTTCGTCCGCCAGCAGACAGGCGGGACGGTTGACCAAGGCGCGGGCAATGGCGGCACGTTGGCGCTCGCCGCCGGACAATTCGCCGGGGCGGTGGCCGATGCGCTGTTTCAGTCCCACCTGTTCCAGCATGGCCAGCGCCGCCGCTTCGGCCTCGGCCTTGGGCATTTTGCCGATTAAGAGCGGCATCATCACGTTTTCCAAGGCGGTAAATTCCGGCAGCAGGTGGTGGAACTGATAGACAAAGCCAAGGTGGCGGTTGCGCAGGCGGCCGATTTCGGCCTGATTCAGCCCGGCCAAATCCTGACCCATCAGACACACACGGCCGCTGCTGGGGGTGTCGAGGCCGCCGAGCATGTGCAAGAGGGTGGATTTGCCGCTGCCGGAAGCACCGATGATGCTCACGCTCTGCCCGGCTTCGATGCACAAATCCAGCCCGTCCAGCACCACCACGTCAAGCGTGCCGTCGGCATAGCGTTTGCCCAGTTGTTCACATTGCAAAATGGGGGTGTCGTGTTTATTCATAGCGCAAAGCCTCCGCCGGTTGGGTTTTGGATGCGGCCCAGCTCGGATAGAGGGTGGCCAAGAAGGAGAGCAGCATGGAAATGGCGGCAATAATCACCACATCGCTCACCACCACATGGGTGGGCAGGTAGTTGATGAAATACATGGACGAGGGAATCAGCTGGCGGTCGAGCAGCAGTTCGAGGCCGTGCACCACATAGCCGAAATTGGCCGCGAGCAGCACACCGAGCAGCACGCCCCAGAAGGTGCCGATAAGTCCCAGCAGCACGCCCTGCACCATAAAAATTTTCATAATGCTTTTCGGTGCCAGGCCGAGGGTGCGCAAAATGGCGATGGCAGCCTGTTTTTCGGTCACCGTCATGATGAGGGTGGAAATCAGATTGATGGACGCCACCAGACTGATAAAGAACATGATGGCGAACATGGCCACTTTTTCAAACTGCACCGCTTGGAAATAGTCTTTGTTTTGGAAAGTCCAGTCGCGCACCCAGATGTGGTTGACCTGGTCGGCGGGGATGATGGTAGCGGTGACTTCCGGTGCGCTGTCCGGCTGGCTTAGGCGCACTTGTAATGTGACCATGGCGTCATCGACGCGGTAGAGGGTTTGCGCATCGGCCATATGGGTCAGCGCCAGAGTGCTGTCCACCGCGTAAATGCCGCTGTTGACCAAAGACACCACATTAAACTGCTTCATGCGCGGCACCATGCCCACCGGGGTCACGTTGCCGTCCGGAGTAATCACCGTGACTTTGTCGCCCACATTCACACCGAGAGCATCGGCCAAATCCTGGCCCAGCACCATATCGAAATTACCGGCTTCGAGTTTGCCGTACATGTCTTGTGTGAGCGCCTCGCCGTATTCGGAAACTTCGCCGAAATTGGCCGGATCTATGCCTTTAATCTGCACGCCGCGCACCTCGCCTTCATTGGCCAGGAGCGCCTGGCCCGCCACATAGGGGGCGACACCGAGCACGCGCGGGTGTTTTTGGGCCACGGCGGCCAAATCCTGCCAGTTTTCCGTGCCTTCGGGCATGAGATAGCCCATTTCCATATGCGGCGCCACCCTGAGCAGTTGGCCGCGGATTTCCTTTTGAAAACCGTTCATCACCGAGAGCACGGTAATCAGGGCGATCACACCGATGGCGATGCCGATAACGGAAATCATGCTGATAAACGACATAAAGCCGCTGCGTTTTTTGGCCCGCAGATACCGCAGGCCGATCCAGGTTTCGAGTGAAAGCATAATCGGTTAGGGTTGAAAAAAGCGGCGCCATTGTACCCGATTGCGCTGTTTCAGGCTGCCTGAAAAGCGCAGAACGGATTAAATCGCGTTAAGGAAGGCTGCCTGAAAAGGTTTTTGTTACGCAGAAGATCACTGCGATCCCTTTCAGGCAGCCTTAATTGATGAACACTATGCGCATTTTTTCATTAAGCGCTGTTGTTGCGGCAGGCCGGGGCTGTAGCTTAAACCTTGGCTGAAGCTTTGGCCGCCGCGCGCGAAGGCTTGGCCGAGGGCGCTGTTTTTAAAGGTTTGGCTGCCGCTGAGTTGGCCGCCGTAGCTGCCGCTGATGCCGACGCTGGAGGCGCTGTGGCTGCTGTGGTTGCGGAGGTCTTGGCTGTGGATGCTGCGGGTGGCGAGCAGGTTGTCTTCGGCGGGTGCGCTGGCGGCTATGGCGCCGCCTTTGAGCATGACTTGGCCGGCGCGGATGCGGTAGCCTTGGTCTCCGGCATACAGGCCGCTTTGGTGCTTGACGCTGACAAGGCTGCTGTCGCCTTGTTGGCCGCTGTAGTGGCCGCTGGCTTCCCAGGCGGTGCCGAAGGAGACTTGGACGCGGATGCCGCCTTGGCTTTGGCGGATGCTTTGTTGGCGGCTGTCTTGCAGGCTTTCGATGTGCAGGGTGCCGCCGATGTCGGCACCGATGCTGTTGCCGTAAACCTGTGCGCCTTTCAATACGGTGTCCTTGCGGCTGTGGAGGCGGACTTCCCGGGCGCTTAATACGGTGTCGCGATGGCGGGTTTCTTCCAGTTTGCTGCGGCCTTTGCCGCCGCCGGCTTCGACATAGGCGTAGATGCCGGTTTGGGCGCCGACGGAAACGCCGACGCCGACGGAGGCACCGGCATGGCTGTTTTTACTCTGCGCTTGGGTGTGGTCGGCGGCGGCGCCGAGGAGGATGTCGGCGGCGGAATCCAGATGCAGCGCTTGACCGGCACGGGCTTGGGTGTGCTCGAGGCGGATGCCTTCGCTGCGGCTGTGCAAGCCGATGTTGCCGCCGGCTTGGAGTGTGTTGCCTTGGGCGAGGCTCTGTTGCAGGCTTTGGCTGCTGTTGGCGGTTTTGAAGCCGATGCCGGCTTCGGCTTTCAGAAGTGCGCCGCTGCCTTGCAGGGCTTGTGGGCGACCGTCAAGCAGAATCTGGGCTTGCGCGGGAAAAATAAGGGTCAGACCGAAGGCACACCAGAGGCTGAAGCTGAGCAGTCGCAGGGGGTGGCGGCTGCCTGAAACGCTGCGCCCTTCGCCGGCCTGCTTGCCGCTACGGCGGGTGTGCTCCGCTACGACCATCCACTGCCCGCGGCGGGCGTTGTAGATGATGCGGTGGCAGTGGCGGTTCATGGGGTGGTTTCCGGGACGGGGATAGAGAATAAGGGGAAGTGATTTAAAACGGTGGGCGGAATATACCTTCACCGTTTAATGTCGCAGACTATAAATTATAATATTCATATAAATCTTTATCTTCCCAAGAATCGTCATAGCAGTTAATAATTGATCCATAAAAACTAATTTCATTCCATGAATTTACCTCAATAGCTTTGTTATATTTTTCAACAACATAATCATAAATTTCTATCCATCGTAATTCATGCATACAGAAAGGAATTAATTCAAATGAATTTATTGTTTTATTTTCCATCGAGTTAATTAAAAAGTTAATAATAAAATCTTTATAATTTCCCGAATAGCTTTTTATAAAAAATAAAGTAGAAATTAAAGATATTTCAAAGTACTTGCCGTCTTCATAATCAAATAAATCGTATGAAAGTTCAAATAATTTATTTAGATTAGTTTGAATAAAGTTATTTGTTTTGCCATTTTCCATTTTTCCATACCTTTTCATAATATTTGTCGTTAACATCAAACCCACTTTTCTCAAAAGCTTTTATGGCAGCATTTTTTGCTGAAATGCCATGAGGCTCATAGTGACCGGAAGAGTTATCTATACTTACTACCTTACCGTTAACAAATTTAACCTCTCCAGCAGCAACAACAGGTTGCCCTTTGGCTAAATCAATATGGCCACCACCTATACTATGATTATTTTTTCGTCCAATAACCAAGTTTCCATCAACTGAGACAATATAATTTAATCTGCCTGTTTTATTTTTCAGTTGAGAAATAGTGTAGGTTTGAGGTATACCTAAAGGATGATCTGGGAATTTATTATGAAATTCAATACTATTGGATTTAACAGGCTTATTCCCACCCACCATCTCCCCATCCGTCGGAGAAGGCTGCCGCTTCACCGCCGGTGAGGTTATTTGTGCCGTGGTGCTTGCTTTGCTGCTGCTGTTTGTTCCTTTTAGCACTGCGCCGACACTGCGGCTGTTGCCCAGCATAAAGGCTTCGACCAATTGGTGCCCTGCTGCCTGATAGGTAACTTCGCTGCGGGCTTCGGCATCGCTCAGACCGCGTTGTCTGTAGTTACGGTATTGTGCATCTTCATACCACAGCTGCGGGAATGCGGCCATTTCGCCGTACGCCGTCCAGCCGGGGGCAAACTTCTGTACATGGCGGCTGCCTTGGAACAATCCGGCATCCATGGCTTTTTGGAATTCGGTAATCAGCAGTTCTCTCTGTCTGCCGTCGTTGATGTGGGTACGGGCAAATTCTACAAAGCGTGCTTGTTCTGCTTTTACGGCACGGTCTACCCTTTCTATGCACTGTGTGTTCTGGCCGCAGGCGGCATAGTCTTGCTCGAAGGCTTCGCTGGTTTTAAAGCGGCCTTGTTTGAGTATCCGGTCAAACAGGGCTTGGCCTTCGGGTGAGAGATATGGGCGGCCTTTCTGGCTCAGAAGGGCGTTATTTTCCACCGCATTTCCGGCACTGAGGCTGCCTGAAACCGCTCCGCCCACTGCATCTTGGCTGCCGCTACCCGCCAGTGCACCCGCGCCGGTGCCCAGCAGACGGGTAATCCCCGCTACGGTCTCTTTCTCTTCTGCGGTGAGTTCGCTGCCGCTTTTGCCGTACAGCCAGCGGCTAATCACGGGGGCGGCCGCTTCGGCACTCATGGCTGCAACGCCGCCGGAGAGGGCGTTGT
>NZ_JALJZY010000019.1 GCF_024171525.1 Neisseriaceae bacterium HSC-16F19 | reverse complement strand
GATATTGGGCGCGGTTTGATACTTGGCGGCAACAACTGCCGTCACGCTAGGCGACTGTTGGCACACAAAAAGCCGGTTCTTGGAACCGGCTTTTTGTGTACCTGCCAAACTCTGTGGAATAAAAAAGCTGCCTGAAAAAACTTCAGGCAGCTTTGTATTTGGTGGCGAATCAGGGACTCGAACCCCGGACACAAGGATTATGATTCCTCTGCTCTAACCGACTGAGCTAATTCGCCGTGTGTGAAGAAGCGCGACTATACCGAAGACAGCTTGGGCTGTCAAACGGTTTTTACAGTTTGTGGCACATATCGCCATAAGCAAAACCAGCCCAGTCTACATCAACATCCCGCCCCCAAGCCATCACTTTAAAGAGCTCGCCCATTTCCTGCGGCGAGAGCAGAAGCTGGCAGGCGGCAGCTTGGCGGATATAGGCGGCGTCGGCAGGGTCGCCACATTGCGCCAGCAGCCCGGTAATGCCCAGATTGAGCAGGAAATTCGCCTGGGTGGTGTAGCCGATTAAGTCCAAGCCGCCCTCCGCGCCCGTGGCCGCCAAATCGGTGAAATTCACATGGGCGGTAATGTCTGTGAGGCCGGGATGGAAAAACACATCGTGCACCACATGGTGGCGGTAATGGCCGATCAGCGTGCCCTGTTGCCGCTGCGGATGGTAAAACTGGGCGGCATCGAAGCCGTAATCCACCATGATGACGGCGCCGCGCACCAAGCTGTGCGCCAGGGTGCGCAAAAACGCCTGTTGCTGCGGATGGATTTCGCTGCCATAGCCTTCGACAGGCGGTATATATTCCGCCGCCAAAGCCTGCAAGCGCTCATCGTGCAAGGGGCGCGGCTGCCATTGGAACACACCCTTGACCACGGCCACGCCCATCTGTTGATAAGCACCGCCCTGATAGCGGATCACTTCCACCGGCATGGCGTCCAAGACTTCGTTGCCGATGACCACGCCCTCCAGTGTGTCCGGCAGCGTGTGCAGATGGCGCAGTTTGGCGGCAGCTTCAGGCGCGTGCGCGGCAATATATTGGCGCTGGCGTTCGGCCAGTTCGGCGGAGACTTCGACGATGCAGTATTCCTGCAAACCCTCTGTGTTCAAGGCGTGCAACAAGGTGGTCGCCAAAGCGCCGTTGCCGGCACCGAATTCGTAAATGCGCCCGCCGCATTGCGGCAGCAGCGCACGGATTTGCCGCGCCAGTGTTTGCCCGAACAGCGGCGTGAGGGTGGGCGCGGTGACAAAATCACCGCCTGCACCGAATTTGGGTGCGCCACCGCTGTAATAGCCGAGGCCGGGGGTATAGAGCGCCTGCTGCATAAAGGCGGAAAACGGTATCCAGCCGTCCGCAGCGCTGATGTGGTCGCGGATATGGGCGCACAAGCGCTGGCTGTGGGCCAGTGCGGCGGCATCGGGTGTGGGGAGGGTTTCGGACATATGGGGTAATGTTTTATTGACGGCGGCGGCAAAATGTAAAACAGCCTGCAAGCCAAACCAGCAGCGCGCCCATCAGCGGCAGGCTGCCGCCCATGCGCATATACGGGGTTTCGCCGCGGTAGCCTTCGATTTCGCCCGTGAGCACTTGGGCGCTGTCTTTGGGCAAGAGCGCGGTGATATAGCCTTGCGGGTTGATGATGGCGGTCATGCCGGTATTGGTGGCGCGCACCATATAGCGGCCCAATTCCAGCGCACGCGCCTGCGATTGTTGCAGATGCTGGTCCATGGCATAGGAATCGCCGTACCAGGCCATATTGCTGACATTGGCCAGCAGGCTGGCCTGCTTGGCCGAAGCAATCAGCTCGTCGCCAAAACCGTCTTCATAGCAGATATTGAAAGCCACGCGCTGGTTGGCGAGTTTGAGCGGGGCTTGCGCCGCACCGCCGGCACTGAAACCGGCCAGCGGCATATTCATCTGCCGGTACAGCCAGCCGGTGATGGCAGGCAGGGGAATGTATTCGCCAAACGGCACCAAATGGTTTTTGGCGTAATAGGGAATATGGTTCGGCTGTTCGGGGTTGTAGCCGTCGAGGCTGATGACGGCATTCAGGTAGCCTTGGCCGTCGTCGGTGTATTGGGCGATGCCCAGCGCCAGCGCCGAGCCGTTGCGCTGCGCCTGGTCGGTAAACTGGTTGATGATGCCTTCGGGCAGGTCTTGGCGCATCATCGGCAGCGCGGTTTCCGGCAGAATCACAATATCCGCATGACTTGCGGCCACTTGGTCGTAATAGCGTTGTAGGGTGGGGGCGACCTGTTCCGGATCCCATTTCAGGGTTTGGGGAATATTGCCCTGCGCCAAGGCCACAGTGGCGCGGCTGCCGTCCGGATCGGTAAAGCGCTGTTGTTTCAACAAGGCACCGCCGCCAAGCAAGGCCACGCACAATGCGGCTGCGGCAAGGCGGCTGCGGCGCGCCGGTGCCAGCACCACCGTTACCAGCAGCGCGGCGCACAAGGCGGTGGCGAGGGTGACCAGATGCAGGCCGCCCACGGGCGCGAAACCGGCCAAGGGCGAGGCGGCGATTTGCGAATAACCGAGCGCGCCCCAGCCAAAACCGGTGAGCGCGTATTCGCGTGCGTATTCGGTCAGCGTCCACAAGGCAGGTAGCAGCAACACCAAACGCCATGCGCCTTGCAGGCGGCATTTTTCCAGCAGCCAGAAGGCCAACGCCGGAAACAGCGCCAGATAGGCGGGCAGCAGCAGGGTGAGCGGCACGGCATAGATTTGCGGCAGCCCGGCCACCTCATGCAGGGCGATATTAATCCAGTAAAACTGGGCGCTGTAGGCGGCCAGACCCCATACATAGGCGCTGCGCACGCGGTGCTGCGGCCGCACTTCGGTCAACAGCAGCAACATGCCGAACAGCAGCGGCATCAGCCAATACAGGCGGTAGGGCGCGAAGGCCAGCGGTGTGGCCAGAGCCGAAGCCAGCAGCAGCGGCCAATACAGCCAAAACGGCGACAATAAATGGGCGAGGCGGTTATTCATCATGGTTTCAGGCAGCCTGTCTTTGACGCCACAACTTCATCAGCGGCAATACCACGGCACAGACAATCAGGCCGGTGAGCACGCCCACCAGCAAATCCACCAGCAGCGACAGCAGGCCGCTGTCCCATTGGCGCGCGTGCAGGAATTCGCCCAAGCCCGGCAGGCCGTGGCTGATGATGCCGCCACCGACCAGAAACATGGCCACGGTGCCCGCCACCGCCAAAAAGCGCATCAGCCACGGCACCAGCGCAATCAGGCCGCGGCCGCTGTGACGGGCCAGCGCCGAAGGTTTGCGCATCAGCCAAAAGGCCAAATCGTCGAGTTTGACGATGCCCGCCACCAGGCCGTAAACCAGCACGGTCATGCCCAGGGCGATAATCGAGAGCACCAGCGCCTTGGGCAGCAGGCTCATGCCGGCGGTCACGCCGAGGGCGATGATGATGATTTCGGCGGACAAAATAAAATCGGTGCGGATGGCGCCGCGGATTTTGGCTTTTTCGTCCAGCAATTCGTCGGTGGCGGCGTGCGGCGTGTCGTCGTGGCGGTGAAATAATTTGTGCAGCAGTTTTTCCACGCCCTCAAAACACAGATAGGCGCCGCCGACCATTAAGAGCGGCGTAATCAGCTTGGGCGCGAAAAAAGAAATCAAGAGCGCCAGCGGCACCAAAATCAGCTTGTTCACCAGCGAGCCTTTGGCCACCGACCAAATCAGCGGCAGTTCGCGTTCGGCCGTCACGCCGGTAACCTGGTTGGCATTGAGCGCCAAATCGTCGCCGACCACACCGGCGGTTTTTTTGGCCGCCATCTTGGTCATCAGCGCCACATCGTCGAGCATGGCGGCGATGTCGTCCAAGAGGGTAAAGAGAGAGGCAAACGCCATAAGGGTCTTTCTTGTGCGGGTAGGTCGGGCATTTATGCCCGACGCCACCGTTGATTTTTCAGCTTTGTCGGGCATAAATGCCCGACCTACGGCTGGGATTGTTTTCAGGCAGCAAGCCGTAGCTTGGGTTGCAAACCCAACAATAACCCGACAATCATAAAAATGTTGGGTCTCGCGACCCAACCTACGGGCTGCCTGAAAAAAGGCGGGCATTGCCGCCCACCCTTTTTACTCATTTTAATCAACCGTTAATCTTTGGCCACCGTCACCATCAAAGTATGCAGACGGCGGGCGTCGGCGCGGGCGACGGTGAATTGCAGTTTGCCGATGCGCACTTTCTCGCCGCGCACGGGCAGGTGGCCGATTTCCTGCACCACCAGGCCGCCGATGGTGTCCACTTCCTCGTCGCTGTAATCGGTGCCGAAAAAGGCATTGATGTCTTCGATTTCGGTGACGGCATTCACGCGGAAACGCTCGGCGGATACGGCAAAAATATTGTCGGCGCTGTCGTCTTCGTCAAATTCGTCTTCGATGTCGCCGATAATCTGTTCCAGCACGTCTTCAATGGTCACCAAGCCGGACGTGCCGCCGTATTCGTCCACCACAATCGCCATATGGTTGCGCTGCTCGCGAAATTCCTTCAGCAGGCTGGCCAGCGATTTGCCTTCGGGCACAAACACCGCCGGGCGCAATACCGCCTCCAGCTGGAACTGTTCCGGGCGGCCCCAGAATTTGAGCAGGTCTTTGGCGTGCAAAATGCCGGTGATGTGGTCTTTATCGTCGCCGATAACGGGAAAGCGCGAATGCGCGGTCTCAACGATATAGGCAATGATGCGCTCCAGCGAGTCGTCGGCCTTGAGCACATCCATCTGGCTGCGGGTGATCATGGCGTCGCGCACGTCCAAATCGGCAAAATCGAGCACGTTTTCCAGCCGTTGCAGCGTGTCGGCATCAAAGGCTTCGCGCTCGTAGGCTTGGCGCAGCACCTGTATCACTTCGGTGGCGGTTTCGGGGGCGTCCCCGGTGATGCGGTTGACCAGGCGTTCAAAAAAGCCCGGCTTGGCCGTGGCGTCTTCCATTAGTGTGTGTCCTCTTGGTAGGGATTGGCATATCCTAACTGATGCAGGATGGTTGTTTCAAGCGCTTCCATGGCCTCGGCTTCGGCTTCGTCGATGTGGTCGTAACCCATCAGGTGCAGCACGCCGTGTACGGTGAGGTGGGCGTAATGCGCGGCTACGGTTTTGCCCTGCTCGGCGGCTTCGCGCGCCACCACGGCGGGGCAGAACACCAAATCGCCGTTGAGGCTGTCTTGCGGCTGCCACACGGTTTCGCCTTCGTTCAGAGCAAAACTCAAGACATTGGTGGCGTAATCCTTGCCGCGGTAATCGCGGTTATAGGCGCGCGCCTCGTCTTCGCCGCACAGCACAATGCCGATGTCGGCACGGCGGTAAGCCCGCTTGAGCGCCTGCCACGCCCAGCGGTAGAAATCGGCGTGGGCGGGCAGCTCGGCGGCATCGCAGCGCACGTCCAGACCGAGGGTGAAGTCACGACGCTGGCGTTGTAAAAAGGGGTTGCGTTTGGCTTTTTTCATGGTGTGTGTTGTGGGTAGGGTGGGCATTTATGCCCACGCGGGCTTGAAGGCATCACGAAATATGGTGGGCATCAATGCCCACCCTACCTGTTATCCCCGCCGCCAGGTGGTGCCGCCGGCGCCGTCTTCCAGAATAATGTTTTCGGCGGTGAGTACATCGCGGATGCGGTCGGATTCGGCCCAGTTTTTGGCGGCACGGGCGGCCTGGCGTTCGGCAATCAGGGCATCGATGGCTTCGTTGGAGAGGCCGTCGGCAGCGGCGGCGCCTTGCAAAAACGCCTGCGGTTCGCGTTGCAGGAGACCCATCACGCCGCCCAGGGCTTTCAGGCAGCCGGCCAACTCGGCACTATTGCTTTTGTTCACTTCATTGGCGAGTTCAAACAATACCGCCACCGCTTCCACGGTGCCGAAATCGTCGTTCATGGCGGCGTAGAAACGGCGGGTATAGTCGTTGGCGTTTTCGTGAACGTCAAAAGCGGCGGGCGCGGTGTTTTTCAGCGCGGTGTACAAGCGGGTGAGCGCGCCTTTGGCGTCGTCCAAGTGGGCATCGGAATAATTCAGCGGGCTGCGGTAATGGGCGCGCAGGATAAAGAAGCGCACCACTTCCGGGTCGTATTCTTTGAGCACATCGCGGATGGTGAAGAAATTGCCCAGCGATTTGGACATTTTTTCGCCGTCCACGCGGATAAAACCGTTGTGCAGCCAGTATTTGACATGGCTGTCTATGGTTTTGCCGCCGTGGTCGTGGCCGCAGCTGTGGCCGAGTGCGCCCACGCTTTGCGCAATCTCGTTTTCATGGTGCGGAAACTGCAAATCGGCACCGCCGCCGTGGATGTCGAAGGTGTCGCCGAACAATTCTTCGCCCATGGCCGAGCACTCGATGTGCCAGCCGGGGCGGCCTTTGCCCCAGGGGCTGTCCCAGAAATCGGCTTCGCTGGGCTTGGCGGCTTTCCACAACACAAAATCCAGCGGGTCGCGTTTGAAACCGTCCACTTCCACGCGCTCGCCGGCACGCAAATCGTCCAGCGATTTGCCGGACAACTGGCCGTAGGCCGGAAACTCGCGCACGGCGTAATACACATCGCCGTTGGCGGCGGCATAGGCTTTGCCGTTGGCAATCAATTTTTCAATCATGGCAATCATCTGCGCCACATGCTCGGTGGCCTTGGGCTCGATATCGGGGCGCAGCACGCCGAGTGCGTCGGCGTCTTCGTTCATGGCCTGAATAAAGCGCGCGGTCAAGGCGCCGATGGACTCGCCGTTTTCGGCGGCACGGGCAATGATTTTGTCGTCGATGTCGGTGATATTGCGCACATAGGTGAGCGGATAGCCGCTTTGGCGTAGCCAGCGCGCAATCATGTCAAACACCACCATCACGCGGGCATGGCCCAGATGGCAGTAGTCGTAGACGGTCATGCCGCATACATACATGCGCACATTTTCGGGATTGAGCGGAACAAATGCTTCTTTTTGGCGGGTGAGGGTGTTGTAAACGGCAAGCATAAATATCGGTTTTGGGGTTGAATCGGTGGGTTTATGGATTAATTGAGGCTGCCTGAAAATGTTTCAGGCAGCCTAAAACTTTAGCTGCCGTCATTCCCGCGAACGCGGGAATCCATCTATCTGTTTATGAATCCATTGTTTTAAAAGTGGTTTCTTAAATATTTCCATGGATTCCCGCGTTCGCGGGAATGACGCCGACTTTATATTTGTGGTAGTAAATGAGGTTTTGCAAAGGTCTCAGCCTGCGGTTTGCTATTCGCTACAGGGCTTGTTCAAATAAGTATAAGTCCAATTGCTATGGCGGTGGGTCACCACATCCGCATAGCGGCTGTCTTCGCTGTAACCGAACCACACTTCCGGCATGCCTTCGCGGTTGGTTTCCATGCGTGCGTTCAAGGCCACGCGGATGACACCGCGGCTGCGCATTTCCGCAGTGACTTCCTGCGGAAAACGCGCCAGCTGTTGCTCATACCATGCGCCGCTGTCGGCAGGCACACACACTTCGCGGGTGGGGGCGAAGCCGGGCGACAAAGGCGGCTGCGGCGGTTGGCCGCGGTCATTGGAAAAGGTGGTGGTGGTATTGCCGCTTTCGCGGTACAGGCCCGCGGGCAGGCTGTCCAAAGGCGCGGCAGTTGCCGCCGTGGCGGCCAGCAGGGCGGTATACAGGTATAGGGGTATGGGTTTCATTGTCGAAAACCTCCGCAAAAAGGCTGAGACCTTTGCAAAACTGCTTTCAGGCAGCCTAAAACCTTAACTGCCGTCATTCCCGCGAACGCGGGAATCCATCTATATATTATAGTCGACTAAAATAAGAACGAGACAAGGCAGCAAGCCGCAGACAGTACAGATAGTACGGCAAGGCGCAGCAACGCCGTATCGTTCTTATTTTAAATGACTATAGATGAATCCATTGTTTTAAAATGGTTTCTGAAACTTCCCCATGGATTCCCGCCTGCGCGGGAATGACGTCGGTTTGTGTTTGTACCGACACATGAGGTTTGCAAAGGATTCAGGCTGCCTGAAGGCAAGCAACGCATTGTAATAGATAAGTGCCTGAGCGCAAACTATGGGCATGTATCATTTAGCAACAAAATCTGTGGGCGCATGCGCCGTTTTCCACTAAAATAGCCGCCAGCGGCAGCCGTGCAATGCGACTGCCTTTTTACCGTTTACCCCACAAGGAGCAAATCATGGCCGTATTGGTTAGCAAACACGCCCCCTTCTTTCACGATGCCGACAAAAACTTCAGCGCCGTTCTGGGCAATGGCGAAATCGTCGACAACTTCAACTTCGGCGCCGCCACCAAAGGCAAATACGCCGTGGTGTTCTTCTACCCGCTGGATTTCACCTTCGTGTGCCCGTCCGAGCTGATCGCTTTTGACCACCGCCTGGAAGAGTTCAAAAAACGCAATGTGGAAGTGATTGCCGTGTCCATCGACAGCCACTTCACCCACGCCGCCTGGCGCAACACCCCCATCAACCAAGGCGGTATCGGCCAGGTAGGCTACACCATGGTGGCCGACATTGCCCATGAAATCGCTAAAGCCTACGACGTGGAAAGCGCCGGCGGCGTGGCCTTCCGCGGTTCCTTCCTCATCGACAAAGACGGCGTGGTACAACACCAAGTGGTCAACAACCTGCCCTTGGGCCGCAACGTAGACGAAATGCTGCGCATGGTAGACGCGCTGCAATTCACCGAAGAGCACGGCGAAGTATGCCCGGCCGGCTGGAATAAAGGCGACAAAGGCATGAAACCGAATGCCGAAGGCGTAGCCGCCTATTTGAGCGAGTCTGCCGACAAGCTGTAAGCGCGTTTTGGCCGCTGTTGTCAGCGGAAATGAACAGCAACAGCCGCAGTGAACACTGCGGCTGTTTTGTTTTCAGGCAGCCTGAAAGCCCAAAGACAGTCGTAGCTTGGGTCGCAAGACCCAACATTTCCTAAAATTTCCAAAAACGTTGGGTCTGGCGACCCAAGCTACGGACCTACGGAACTGCGCAACGGTCTCGGATAAAAAATAATCATCGGCTATGGTTTTGTATATAATACAAACGCCTTATTTGCCCAAGGAGTTAAAGCAGAGATGGAAAAGCTGATTAAAATCGAGTACAACTATGCAACGGTTGCCGGTGAGAACCAAATGCCGTCGGGAGGCGTAATCATCAATCTCGACCACATCGTTGCAGTGCATAAAACCGTGGATACGACACGGGATCCGGATGTGCGCGATGCACCGCCCATCCGGATATATGAAGTGAGATTGTCTGAGGGCAGCAGCTATTTTGTACGGGAAGACAAACTGCCGCCGTATTTTCTGCCTTAGGCTTTCACCCTCAATCTCGGCGATATGCAAAGTCGGCTTGGAAACAAGCCGACTTTGATGGTTTCAGGCTGCCTGAAACCTTGGTAAAACCTCACGCAGACAACAATATGGGCGGTAGGGTGGGCATTCTTGCCCACCAATCATCTTGGTTAGTCAGTAGTTTAAAATGGTGGGCAGGAATGCCCACCCTACCCGCACCCTGTTTGCCGCGGTATTAAGCAGCAGTCGTAGGTTGGGTCGCCAGACCCAACATTGCCTAAAATTACCTAAAACGTTGGGTCTTACGACCCAACCTACGCAACTACGGAACTTGGTTAGTCCGCAGTTTAAATGGTGGGCATAAATGCCCACCCTACGGGCAACGCGCAAGTCCCGTGTGTTCGATAGGGTCGCTTTTACCGCCGCTGATTTTGGCATACAGCCTGCCGTTGTGCAGATACATGTGCATTTGCTGGTTATTCTCCCAGCCTTCAGCACCAATATCGCTATAGTGGGTACGCACCGTGCCACGGAGTTGGTTATCGGCATACAGGCTGTAGTGCTTGGGATAGGTTTTGGTAACGAAAGAACCTTGGGATGTGGAGATGGATTTGGCGGTAATACTGACCAATGCGCCATAGGGACAAACCGCCCGATATTGCTGCTGCAAGCTTGTACTGTTGTCAGGGTAAAACCACTCTCCCCGAAACGCCTGCGGAATGCTGCGACCGCGGGCGGGCACATTGTGTTGGGCGTTGGCATCCACCTTGGGCGGCTGTGCCGGGCTGTTCACCCGATACAGCCCCAATTCGCCTTGGTGCAAAATCGCCAAATTACCGAACGGCGTGGGAATGGGGTTGTTGGTGCAGGCCGCCAGCAGGAGGGCGGCGGTGCCGAGGGCAAGGTTTTTCATCTGTGTGCTCCCTTGGGTTTAACGCTGCGGCGGGCACTCTGCCCGCCGCTGTGGTTTAAATGACGGCAAGCCGTCACTGCAAACGGGCACGGAATTCCGTTTCCATTTGTTGCAGCACCTGTTTTTCCGCATCGGTGGGTTGGCCGTACACGCGGTTTTGGCCGGTGTCTTTGTTGATATGCCAGCCCACCACGGTTTTGCGGTTCATCAGCACATGGATGTAGTTGTAGGTGACATTGCGCGGCTGCATCACCGTTACCTGGTAATACTCGGTGCCGCCGATGCGGACTTTGTCGGTTTCGGCCACACCCTGGGCGCTGCACACCCAATTGTTGGCGGGAATTTTCGGCCTTTTTTGGCACACGTTTTTCTGCCACAGGTTGCGGTAAGGCTGCTTCTTCACAATATCGGAAATATGCGGCAGAAAATCCTGCGCCAAGGCAGGCAGGGCGGGCGTGCAGAGGGCGGCGGCCAGCGCGGCCGAGAGCAAACGTTTCATGCGTGTCTCCTTGGGGTGCGGGGCGGTTTATTTCACGGCATCAATGTCTTTTTGCCATGAGCGGCAGCTTTTTTCGGTTTCTTCTATCAGCAGCTTGGCCGTTTTTTTGCCTTGCGTTTTCGCCATAGCCTCGTATTGGGCTTCGGCTTGTTTGTTCCACTCCTTAAACGCTTTACCCGCATCGCCGTCACCCGCTTTGAGTAAGCTTTCCAGCATATAGCGGCTGCTCATCTTGACCTCGCTTTGCAGCTCCGGCGCCAACTTGGCATAGGCTTTCAGGGCGTCTTTACAGCTGGATGGCAGGCTGCCGCCGCCTCCGCAGGCAGACAGGGTTAACAGGGCGGCGGTAATCACGGCGGTTTTGCGCAACATGGGGTTCTCCTTGAAATAGATGGGTCGGAACAGACCGGCAAACAAATACGGCTGTCAGCCGCTGCGGCAGTATATTGTTTTTTTTTTTTGGCCTGTCAATATCGATTGAATAATTTAATAAAATACCGGCATACGGATAGCGGCTGCCTGAAAGCTCCACAGCCGGTGTCAAGCAAATGTAAAGACGTTCCAAATCGGGGTTAAAAGCCGCAGTGGCTGTGTAAAAACCGCGCTGCCGGGGCGTGCTGCCTCTTGAGCCGTAGCGGCTTTGTGGGCTAAGGTGCGCGCGTACCGGCCGCCGCCTGCGGCGGTTTTCCCTGTTTCAGACAAGAAAGAAAAGGACATCACTATGCAAATCCGTACTTCTCTGGCCGCCGGCGCGGCCCTGGCTGCCCTGGTATTGAGCGGCTGTGTCACCGACCCGACCACCGGCCAGCAACGCGTGAGCAAAACCGCCATGTACGGCTTGGGCGCCGCAGCCACCTGCGGTATTGTCGGCGCGGTCACCCACGGCAGCAAAGGCGCGCGCAATTCGGCACTGGCCTGCGGTGCCATCGGCGCCGGTGTGGGCGGTTATATGGATTACCAGGAAAAACTGCTGCGCGACAAACTGGCCAACAGCCAGGTGGAAGTGGAGCGCGTGGGCGACCAAATCAAGCTGGTGATGCCGGAAAACATCACCTTCGCCACCGGCAGCGCCGCGCTGAGCCCGGCGGCGACTTCGTCGCTGACTTCGGTGGCGGAAGTGCTGGCCAAATACACCGACACCACCATCACCATTGCCGGACACACCGACAGCACCGGCTCGGATGCCATCAACAACCCGCTGTCTGAAAACCGCGCCCGTTCCGTGGCCGATTTCCTCTACAACCGCGGTGTGGCCTCCAACCGCATGCGCACCACGGGTTACGGCTCGCGCCAGCCGATAGCCAGCAACAACACCGTGGAAGGCCGTGCCAAAAACCGCCGTGTGGAAATTTTGATTAATCCGCAAGTAACGCAATAAACGCGTGCGGATGGAAAACAAGGCTGCCTGAAAATGTTTCAGGCAGCCTTTTTCATAATGCGGGTTTCGTCAGGATGCCGACAGTCATACCAATACATAGTCGAAAAAACACAGAACGATGTGAATTTGCTGCCCCGTTGGGATCTCCTGCGGCTGCATTTTGACTGCCTTGTCCCGTTTGGGCTTATCCGACCATATAAATGCTTTTCTACTAGGGCGAACTGACAATTCGGGCGCGTTTGACAAAAAAGCAGCCGTGAACGAATTGTCAGTTTGCCCTAGAACACACTTTGTGTTGTTTGCCTTTACGTTTGCAGCATAGTTTGTTGTAACAATAGTCAGTTATGATGCTTTCACGGCTGCCGGGCAGCCTGTCTTTGGCCTTTATATTCAGGAGAAACTTATTATGGCAAAAGAAATTCTGGTTACTTTGAATCCGCACTTTGATGCGGTGGCTTTATGGCTGGGATCGTTTGGCGGCGAAGACTCGCCCTGCGATATTTCGCGCGGTGTGTTTGCCGCCAAGCGCGGTGTGCCGCGCTTGCTGGAGCTGATGCGCCGCTATGATATTAAAGGCACTTGGGGCGTAACCGGCCATTCGATGGAGAGCTTTCCCAAAGCGGCCGAGATGATTATCAAAGACGGCCATGAAATCGGCATCCACGGCTATATGCATGAAAACCCGCTGGCGATGACGCGCGAGCAGGAAACGGAAGTGCTCGACCGTACGATTGATGTGATTAAGCGCATGAGCGGTAAGGCACCCACGGGTTATATGGCGCCTTGGTGGGAATTGAGCCCCAATTCGGTGGAATTACTGCTGGAGCGCGGCATTTCTTACGACTCTTCCCTGATGGAAGACGACTACCATCCGCATTATCTGCGCGTGGGCGACAGCTGGAGCAAGATTGATTATTCCGGCCGCGCCGCCGATTGGATGCACCCTTGGCAGGCGGGCGAATATGTGGATTTGGTGGAAATCCCGTGCAGCTGGCATCTGGACGATGCACCGCCGACCATGTTTGTGAAAGCCATGGCGCAAAGCCACGGCTGGGTTACCGGCCGCCAGCTCGGCGAAATCTGGCAAGACCAGTTTGACTGGGTTTACCGCCACCACGATTATGCGATTTTTCCCATCTGCCTGCATCCGGACAGCGCGGGCAAACCGCATGTGCTGATGATGCTGGAGCGCTTGCTTGATCATATGGCGGCGCATTCGGGCGTGCGTTTTGTGACCATGCAGGAAATTGCCGACGATTTCCGCCGCCGTGCGCCGTTTGGCAGCGGCATCGAAGTGGGCGGTGTAAGCGGCTTGTAAGCTTTTCAGGCAGGCTTGGGTCTGATTTTAAAGCCTGCCTGAAACATCAACACAAGATACATTAAAGCGGCTTTTTCGCCGCTTTGCTTTTATCTGCATAAAGAATAAAAGCCTGTATGCGTTTTGCGGTACAGGCACTCGGGAGATAGTGTGATGAAGTTTTTGAACCATTTTTGGATCGCGCTGTTTGTGGGCGTGCAGGCTTGCGTTATCCAAGTCATCAACCAAGGCATCAGCCCGGTGCTGCCGCCTGCCGGCAATCTGGGTTTTGCTTGGGTTTCCTTTCTTGCCTGGGCCACTTATTTTATGGTGGGCTGCACGGTGGCCGACGGCATACGTGCATGGGTGGCTTTCATTATCGGCATTGTTGCTTCGATAGCCATTATGGAAATGGCGGGTGCTTGGGCCGCTCTGGGCTTTTGGGCAGCGCCGCTGGCGATTTTGATTATTGCCACTGTGTTGTTTTTGCTGGAGCTGGCGCCGAAATTGTTCAACCTGATTCCCGCCATTTATGTCAGTGCGGCGGCATTTTTTGCCTGTATGAGCTATGTGCCCGGCGCCAGTTATGGCAATATCTTCTTAACGGAAATGGTTTATTTGACGCTGGGTCTGCTGTTCGGCTGGATGACGATTGCTTTTCGCGGGTGGTATGAGCGGGCGCAGCCCCGGCTTTGAAAGGAGTATGCGATGTGCGCAGGTTGCGGGATTTTGCAAAACAACCGGGATTGGACCGAAGGTTTCGGCCAACATGACAACAGCCGTCTGCAAGCGCATGAAAGGATGGCGGAAAAACGCCGCCGCATTATGCTGGTGAACGAGCTGCTTGCGCCCGGCGGTTTAAAGTTGAGTGACCGGGGCGGCATACTCATACTCTCCGGCCTGACCGGTAAAAGTGTTACGGTAGCCAACCTGGCACATGTATGGATTGAAGCCGACCGCATCGGGCGGGTGCCGCCCGATCCCTTGGCATTCTGAATAAAGGCGGGTTTATGGACAATATTCAGGCAGCCATTCCCGTTACTTTGCTGACGGGCTTTCTCGGCAGCGGCAAAACCACGCTGCTCAACCGCTTGCTGGCCGATCCGCGCGGCGTGCGGGCGGCGGTATTGATCAATGAGTTCGGCGAAGTCGGCTTGGATCATTTGCTGGCCAAAAATGTCGAAGGCACCAAGGTGGTGATTAAAAACGGCTGCATCTGCTGTACGGTGCACGAAAGTTTGCGCGATACGCTCAAAGGCTTGCTCAATGCCCGCGACAAGGGCGAAATTCCTGCGTTTGACCGTTTGCTGATTGAAACTTCCGGCGCTTCCGACCCTTTGCCGGTGATGATGACTTTGCGCAGCGATCCCATGTTCCAGCATCATTTCCGCATGGAAAACATCATCACCACCGTAGACGCACTCAACGGGCTGCAACAGCTGGCCGACAGGGCGACGGCGGTGCGGCAGGCGGCGATGGCGGATTATCTGGTGATTACCAAAACCGCTTTGCAAAACCACGCCGCCGCATTGCAAAATTTGCGGGAGCAATTGGCCGCGATTGCGCCGGAAGCGCAAATCATCAGTGATGCAGACAACCGTCACCCGTGGGATGTTTTGATGTCGCCGCGCAAAACGCTGGCCACTGCGGCCGGGCAGGGCGGAAAAAGCGTTTTTCGCGCCGTATCGCTGCACCAGGCGGGAACAGGGATTAACAGCTTTGCGCTGGCTTTCGAGCAAACACCGGACTGGTCGCGCTTTGCGGTGTGGCTGTCGCTGCTGATGCACCGGCACGGCAACCATATCCTGCGCATCAAGGGTTTGCTGAAAGTGGCGGGCAGCGACCAGCCTATGCTGCTCAATGCCGTGCAAAACTTCATCCACCCGCCCGAGCATCTGCCCGAATGGCCGGATGACGACCGCCGCTCACGATTGGTGTTTATTACCGACGGCATCGATCCCGAACAAATCAAACGCGCTTTGGAAAAAGTATTGCAATTGGAAAAGCCTGCCTGAATGGTTCAGGCAGGCTTTTTTCAGTTCCGGCTGCAAGACTTATTGCGCCGTATAACCGCCATCTACCGGCAGCTGTACGCCGGTGATAAAGCGCGCTTCGTCGGAAGCCAGGAATAAGGCGGCATAGGCCACGTCTTCGGGCGTGCCGAAATAAGGCGTTGCATGCAAATCCGCCATCATGGCTTCATAGGTGGGCGTGTTGTGCATGATTTCTTCCACCAGCGGGGTCAGAATCGTGCCCGGATGCAGGGAATTGACACGGATTCGGTCTTTGGCATAAGACACCGCATCGCGCCGGGTCATGCCGACCACGGCCGCTTTGGCGGCGTGATAGGCCGACATTTCCACAGCCCGCGCCCCGATCAGGCCGAAAATGGAAGACATATTGACAATGGCGCCGCCGCCGTTTTGCCGCATCAGCGGCACGGCGTATTTGGTCATAAAGAAGACGCCTTTCACATCAATGGCAAACACGCGATCCCAATCGGCCGTATCGGTTTCGTGGGTGGCGGTATCCTTGCCTGTCAAGCCGGCATTGTTGATCAGAATATCCACCCTGCCGAAGGTGCGGGCGATGTCGTCGACAACTTGGCGGCAGTTGTCTTCCTGCGATACGTCCAGCCGCCAAAACCGCACTTCCCGGCCTTGTGCTTTAAGCTCTTCGACCAAGGCTTGGCCGTCTGCTTCGTTGATGTCGGTAATGGCCACTTTGGCGCCTTGGGCGGCAAAAAGCGAAACAACGGCTTTGCCTATGCCCGATGCACCGCCGGTGACAAGGACGACTTTGTCTTTTAATCGGTTCATGATGAGTTTCTCCTGTTTTTGGCGGTATGGTCAGCGTAACAGTTCGCGCAGCCGGTTGATACCTTTGTGGGTGAGCGTGTTGAAATCCTGATCCAAGGGCAGCGGCTGCGAAGAGAATTTGGCAATCACCAAATCGTTTTCCGGCTCGACAAACACGTTTTGGCCGAATACGCCCAAGCCGAACACCATTTTGTGCTCACCGTGTTCGACATACCATTTGCTGCGGTAATGCATGGGCGCCTGGTTGTAGAAATCGTAGAAATCGCCTGTGTCCCACGCTTCGCGGGTATCCGCGGTGAGAATGTCTTGCAGCCAGCTTTCGGGTACCACTTCAACCCCGTTCGCCTGCCCGCCGGTGGCAAACAGCCTGCCCAAGCGCGCCAAGTCGCGGGTGGTGGTGCAGATGCCGCCCGCACAGCGCGGCGCACCGGTGCGGTCGACGGTGATATAGGCCAGCTGTTCCGCGCCCAAAGGCTTCCAAATCAGCTCGCCCGCCAAATCGGCAAAGCGTTTGCCGGATACCCGCTCCAGCACCCAGCCCAGGAGATCGGTATTGGGCGAGGCGTAATGGAAGCGCTGATTGTGTTCGCCGTCGGTTTCTTTCAAGATGGGGAAAAACTCGCGCAAATTGCGGGCGCTGTCGCCGGGGTTAAGCGGATTCCAGTTTTGCGCTTTGCGGTATTCGATGATTTTGCCGTCGCTGGCCAGATAGTTTTCTTCAAAATCCACGCCTACGCGCATGTCGAGCAGATTGCGTACCGTGGCGCCCGCATAAGCGCTGTTTTTGATTTCGGGAATAATCCCGTCGATACGGCTGTCGACGTTCAAGATGCCTTGCTTGGCCAGCACACCGGCCACCAAAGCGGTAAACGACTTGGAAATCGACATCAAAATATGCGGGGTTTCGCGCTTAAGCTCCCCGAAATACTGCTCATAAATGACCGCGCCGTTTTTTAATACAACGATGCCGTCGGTATAGGTGGCTGCCAGCCATTCTTGGAAAGAGAGCTGTTTGCCTTGGTCTTCCACAGCGAAGCTCTGAATTTCCACCGGCTTTTCAGGCAGGCTTTGCACGGATTCGGGGCGGTTATAGATCAGCGCCGAGGGCACAATCTCGCTCACATGGCTGTATGCCCAGCGGTTGAACGGGGGCGTGCGCCAGTTGCCCAAATCGACTTGGGCATCCGGAGCGGGCGGAAAACCCTGCATTAATGATGAACTCATTTTGTTTCTCCTTGTAGGTTGGTTTGGTCGGGGGGAAGAAATACAGCTTTCAGGCAGCCTTTATAATCAGCTGCGCCACGGCATCGCCCACTTCCGCAGTGGAAGCGGCGCCGCGCAAATCGGGAGTGTGCGGGCCGGTTGCCAAGACCTGCTCCACCGCCTGCATCACGGCATCGTGTGCGCGGCGGTAGGCGGTATCACCGTTGCCGAGAAAATCCAGCATCATTGCGCCCGACCAAATCATGGCAATCGGATTGGCAATGTTTTGCCCGTAAATATCGGGTGCCGAGCCGTGCACAGGCTCAAAAAGGGAAGGGAACCGACGCTCGGGATTGAGATTGGCCGAAGCAGCCAGGCCGATGGTGCCGGTGCAGGCAGGGCCCAAGTCGGAAAGAATGTCGCCAAACAGATTGGAGGCCACCACCACATCAAACTGCTCCGGTTTCAGCACAAAACGCGCGGCCAGAATGTCTACATGCTGCTTGTCCCAAGCAACATCGGGATAGTGTTCGGCCATGGCGGCGGTGCGCTCGTCCCAATAGGGCATGCTGACGGCCAGGCCGTTGGATTTGGTGGCCGCAGTGAGCTTTTGGCGCGGCCGGCTTTGCGCCAGCTCAAATGCGTATTTCAGAATGCGGTCGGTGCCGTGACGGGTGAAAACCGATTCCTGCAATACCACTTCGCGGTCGGTACCTTCAAAGATGCGGCCGCCCAAGGAAGAATATTCACCTTCGGTGTTTTCGCGCACAATCATAAAATCAATATCGCCCGGCTGCTTGCCTGCCAGCGGGCAGGGTACGCCGGGCAGCAGGCGCACCGGGCGCAGATTCACATATTGGTCGAAGCTGCGCCGGAACTGTAACAAAGAGCCCCACAAAGAAATGTGGTCGGGCACGGTTTGCGGCCAGCCGACTGCGCCGAAATAGATGGCATCGTAGCCGCATAGCACATCAAACCAGTTTTCGGGCAGCATGGTGCCGTGTTGCAGATAATAATCGCAGCTGGCCCAGTCGAAATGGTCAATCTCAATATCGAGACCGAAGCGCACTTGCGCCGCGCGCACTGCTTTGATGCCTTCCGGCATCACTTCTTTGCCGATGCCATCGCCTGCCAAGGCGGCGATTTTCAATGTTTTGGCCATGTGGCTCACCCTTGACCGAGTTGGGAGATGTGGCCAGTATAACGTTATGACCGCACCGGACAACGAGCCGACCATAAATCAAGAGGACACGAATCGTGAACAAACTCCCGCAAACTGCAGACTTGGATGTGTTTGTACAGGTAACGCAAAATCAAAGCTTTGCCAAAGCAGCCGACCAGATGGGCATGTCACCCGCCTACATCAGCAAGCGCATTAAAATCTTGGAGCAGACTTTGGGCTGCGCCTTGTTTCATCGCAACTCGCGCACGCTCAAGCTGACGGAAAAAGGAAAAATCGTTTATTGCTGGGGCTCCCGCATCCTGGCCGAGATGGAAGAAATCAACGAAGCGCTCTCTGCACAAAGCAGCGACCCCAGCGGCGCACTGTCTATCACCAGCAGTGTCGGTTTCGGGCACAACCATGTTGCGCCGGTGTTGTCCGAATTCGCCCGCGCCTATCCGAAAATCAAGCTGCGTTTCGATACCATCGATGCCATTCCCGATATGCTGGAGCAGCAGGTGGATTTGGATGTCCGCATCGGCAACCACATTTCGCCCAATCTGATTGCCAAAAAAATTTATGCCAACCGCCGCATTTTGTGCGCGTCGCCCGAATATCTTGCCCGTTACGGTACGCCGCAGAGCCTGTTTGACTTATTGCAGCACCAATGTCTGGTTATCAAAGAGCGGGATCATCCGTTCGGCGTATGGCGTCTCGACAGCGCCGAAGGCCGCCGCGATGTGAAGGTTTCAGGCGGTTTGGCTTCCAATAACGGCGAAATCGTCTGCCTTTGGGCAAAGCAGGGGCACGGGATTATGCTGCGTTCCGGCTGGGATGTGGGCCGGGACATTGCCGCCGGGCGTTTGGTACAGGTATTGCCCGATTATTGGCAGGATGCCGATATTTGGGCGGTTTACCCCAACCGGCTCAATCACTCCGCCAAATTGCGGGTATGTGTGGACTTTTTGGAAAAGAAGCTGACGGAAAGGCTGGCAGGCAAGGGGGTATAGTATCTGCTGCCCCCAATATACAGTCATGTAACATAACGCAATACGGTGTTGTGCCTACGCGGGACTTGCTGACGACTGCTTCCGTTTTCAGGCAGCCTTTACAGCCTGCCTGAAGCATGTTTTAATCGCCGCACGAAACAGGGGTGCTGCTGCGTTTGCGGCGGCTGAGAATGACCCTAATACCCGATCAAGATAATACTTGCGTGGGGAGTTTTCCGGTTGGGCTGGCGGCCGTTTTGCGGTTGCGCGTGCCCTAGGGCGAACTGGCAATTTGGGCACGTAGCTTATTTTTTAGGCAAAAACGTCCGATTCAAGGCGGAAAGCGCAGCAAGGTTGGACACCTTGCGAGCATTTCCAACGAAGAAGCGGGCGATTTTTGACAAAAAAGTAGTCGTGAACGAATTGTCAGTTTGCCCTAACAAACACCGCTCCTGTTTCCGTCTGCATACGCGAAACAGGAGCATTTTTTATGGCACAGCACACCACCGGCCGCGAAGCGGCGCAATTGCAGCAGTTGTCGCAGGATTTGAGCCTTCAGTTTGCCTATCCGAATTCCACCAAAATCTATGTCCAAGGCAGCCGCGCCGATGTGCGCGTGCCTTTGCGGGAGATTGCCCAAGACGATACCGTTACCGCCCAGGGCCGCGAAGCCAATCCGCCGATTCCGGTATATGACACCAGCGGGGCCTATGGCGATCCGGCGGCGCACATCGATTTGCAGCAGGGTCTGCCGCATGTGCGCACGGCGTGGCTGGACGAGCGCGGCGACACGGAAATCCTGCCCGGTTTGTCGAGCGAATACGGCCTTGAGCGCGCGCACGACCCCAAAACCGCGCACCTGCGTTTCAATCAAATCACGCAGCCGCGCCGTGCCAAAGCAGGCAAAAACGTCACGCAGATGCACTACGCCCGCCGCGGCATCATCACCCCCGAAATGGAGTTTGTCGCGCTGCGCGAACGCATGAAGCTGGACGAACTGTGCCGCGATGCGCGTTATGAAAAGCTCTTGAAACAGCACGCAGGTGAAGCCTTCGGCGCCAACATCCCCACCCATCCCGACCAGATTACCCCCGAATTCGTGCGCGCCGAAGTGGCCGCCGGGCGGGCGATTATCCCCGCCAATATCAACCACCCGGAGCTGGAGCCGATGATTATCGGCCGCAATTTCCGCGTCAAAATCAACGGCAATCTCGGCAATTCCGCGGTTACGTCCAGCCTCACCGAAGAAGTGGAAAAAATGGTGTGGTCGCTGCGCTGGGGGGCGGACACGATTATGGATTTGTCCACCGGCGCGCACATCCACGAAACGCGCGAATGGATTATCCGCAACGCGCCCGTGCCCATCGGCACCGTGCCGATTTATCAGGCGCTGGAAAAAACCGGCGGCATTGCCGAAGACCTGAGCTGGGCGCTGTTTCGCGACACCTTAATCGAGCAGGCCGAGCAGGGCGTGGACTATTTCACCATCCATGCCGGCGTGCTGCTGCGTTATGTGCCGCTGACCGCCGGGCGCCTTACCGGCATCGTCTCGCGCGGCGGCTCGATTATGGCCAAATGGTGTTTGGCGCATCATCAGGAAAATTTTCTCTACACCCATTTCGACGAAATCTGCGAAATCATGAAGGCTTACGATGTGTCGTTCAGCCTCGGCGACGGCCTGCGCCCCGGCTGCATTGCCGACGCCAACGATGAAGCCCAATTCGGCGAATTGCACACTCTGGGCGAGCTGACCGCCAAAGCCTGGCAGCATGATGTGCAGGTGATGATCGAAGGCCCCGGTCATGTGCCGCTGCAACGCGTGCGCGCCAATATGGACGAAGAATTGAAGCATTGCTTCGAAGCGCCGTTTTACACCTTAGGCCCGCTGGTCACCGACATCGCCCCCGGCTACGACCACATCACCTCCGGCATCGGCGCCGCCAATATCGGCTGGTACGGCACCGCCATGCTCTGCTACGTCACCCCCAAAGAGCACCTCGGCCTGCCCGACAAAGAAGACGTGCGCACCGGCATCATCACCTACAAACTCGCCGCCCACGCCGCCGACTTGGCCAAAGGCTGGCCGGGCGCACAATTGCGCGACAATGCCTTGAGTAAAGCCCGCTTCGAATTCCGCTGGCGCGACCAATTCCGCCTCGGCCTCGACCCCGAACGCGCCGAAAGCTACCACGACGCCACCCTGCCGGCGGAAGGCGCCAAAATCGCCCATTTCTGCTCCATGTGCGGTCCCAAATTCTGTTCGATGAAAATCACCCAGGAAGTGCGCGACTACGCCGCCGCGCAACAGGGCATGCAGGAGAAAGCGGTGGAATTTGTGCAGAAAGGGGCGGCGATTTATAGCTGAGGGCTGCCTGAAATATTTGTATACGTTCCAGTGTCGAAAATTTAATCCAAGCACGTTCACGGCTACAGCCCTATCCGCTGGCGCAGCCGAACGGAGCGCGGTTTTTCGGGGGACAAGGGCAAAGCTGTTTGAGCAGCGAAGCTGCGAGTTTTTTGCCCGCCCGAAAAACCGTGTGCAGTGAGGGAAGTTTGCGCAGCAAACCTGCAACCGCGGCCGCCTTTCTTTTGCCTTCTTTTCTTTGGCGGCGCAAAGAAAAGAAGGTGGCCGCGCGGCCACGAAGCGCAAAGTTAAATTTTGTGTAACTTGAAATACAAGGTGATACCACCTTGTGTTTTCAGGCAGCCTTAATGTTTGTGTAGATACCTATGGTTGCAAACACAACATCATGTGGGGATGGTTTGTATGGTGTTGGGTCTGGCGACCCAACCTACCTTTCCTCAATCCGCTATACTGCCTGCCTTTGGCTCGTTCACGGAAAAACATCATGGGTATCGAAAATTATTGGGGCTTTGTCCTCGCCGCCGTGCTGCTCAACCTCACTCCGGGCGCGGATACGGTGTACATCCTCAGCCGCAGCCTGCATCAGGGGCGTGCGGCGGGGGTGGCGTCGGTGATGGGCATTTCCGGCGGCATTGTGCTGCATATTGTGCTGGTGGCGCTGGGTCTGGCACAGCTGGTGGCGCGCTCGCCGTTGTTGTTTGCGGTATTGCAATACGCCGGTGCGGCCTATTTGCTGTGGCTGGGCATCCAGATGTGGCGCAGCGGCGGGCTGGGTACCGACGGCGCGGCCCCGCCGCCGGCGCCGTGGGGCAAGGTATTCCGCCAAGGGGTGGTGACCAATCTGCTCAATCCCAAAATCGCGCTGTTTTTCCTCGCCCTGCTGCCACAGTTTGTGCGCCCGGAAGCGGCCACGCAGATGCTGCCCTATCTGCTTTTGGGCGGCACATTCGTGCTCACCGGCACGCTGTGGTGCCTGCTGATTGTGTGGGGTGCGGACGGCATCCGCCGCCTGCTGGCACGCAAACCGCAGGCCGCGGTGTGGCTGAACCGTGTTTGCGGCGGCCTGCTGGTGGGTCTGGGGGTGAAAGTGGCTTTGGGACGGTAGGGTGGGCATTTATGCCCACCGCTTGCAATCCTTATTAAGACCGTTGCCAGATTTGGAATAGCATGAGTAGGTCGGCTCTCCGAGCCGACTTTGGATTTAAATGTGTCGGCTCGGAGAGCCGACCTACGGTCTTTCAGGTAGCTTAGGGCGAACTGACTATTCGTTCACCCTAAGGTATTGCGTATCAGCTTTATCAGGCTGCCTGAAAGCATTTTGCAAAGTTTCAAACAAGGTCAATCCAAACCATGAACACACAACGCAGGGCGGTGGTCGGCGGCGGGCTGTTGGGCCGTTTGCTGGCCTGGCGCTGGATGCGGCAGGGCCATGAAGTGGTGCTGTATGCCGCTTCCGACCGTGCCGGACACGGCAGTGCCGCCCATATCGCCGCCGCCATGCTGGCACCGCAAGCCGAAGCCGTGGACGCCACCCCGCTGGCGGTGCGTCTGGGTTATGCCAGCCTGCCGCTGTGGGCAGAATGGCTGGTGCAATTGTCGCCGCCGGTCTGGTGGCAGCAGCAGGGCACGCTGGTGGTGTGGCACGGCCAGGACCGGGCGCTGGCGCAACAGTTTGTGCAGCATCTGCACCGTGCCGGAGCCGGTGCGTGGCAGGAGTGGGATGCCGCCGCGCTGGCCGTTGCCGAGCCGCAATTGGCGGGGCGTTTTGCGCGGGCGCTGTATCTGCCCGATGAAGGCCAAATCGACGGCCGTGCCTTGTTAAACGCGCTGGCGGATGCCTTGGAAGCGGGCGGGGTGCAATGCCATTGGCAGCAGCCTGCCGGGGTGGCGGCGCTGGCCGGACAGTTTGACTGGGTGGCCGATTGCCGCGGCATGGGCGCGAAGGCCGATTGGAATCGGGCTTCAGGCAGCCGTTTGCGCGGGGTGCGCGGCGAAGTGTTGCGGGTGCATGCGCCGGAAGTGCGTTTGCAGCGGCCGGTGCGCCTGCTGCACCCGCGTTATCCGCTCTACGTCGTGCCCAAGCCGCAGCAACAGTTTGTGGTCGGCGCCACGCAGTTGGAAAGCGAGGCCGACGATGCGGTGTCGGTACGCGGCAGCCTGGAATTGCTGTCGGCACTGTATGCGGTGCATCCGGCTTTTGGCGAGGCGCGGCTGCTGGAGAGCGCCGCCGGTGTGCGCCCCACGCTCAATCACGACAATCCGGAAATCCGCTGTTGCCCCAAGCGGCGGCTGTTGGCGGTGAACGGCTTGTTCCGCCACGGCTTTATGATTGCCCCGGCGGTGGTGGAAGCGGTATTGCGGGTCACGGCACAGGCGGAAACCGGCGCGCTGCCGGAGACGGATACGGAGAGCGGGATTGCGGTGTGCGGGTTGGGTGCAGGGTAGAGCGGCTATTTCATAGTTGTGTGCGGCAATGTCAGGCTACCTGAAAAATTTGAGATTGTATTCGGTGTAAGTTAATGAATATTTAAATTCAAGTCCGCTTACGGCTACAGCCCTATCCGCTGGCGCAGCCGAACGGAGCGCGGTTTTTCGGGGAGAAAGGGCAAAGCTGTTTGAGCAGCGAAGCTGCGAGTTTTTTGCCCGCCCGAAAAACCGTGTGCAGTGAGGGAAGTTTGCGCAGCAAACCTGCAACCGCGGCCGCCTTTCTTTTGCCTTCTTTTCTTTGGCGGCGCAAAGCATACATCCGCGTGACCGTAGGGAATCCCTGTGGGACGGCCATGAAGCGCAAAGTTGAACGTTGGGTAACATGAGGAATATCGTGATACAAACGCGCGTTTTCAGGCAGCCTGCAACAATATATAAGGAATACACAATGAACATTCTGCTCAATGGCGAACGCACACAGTTTGCAGGCACCACCGTGGCCGATATGCTGGCCGCGGTGCAGCCGCCGACACCGTTTGCGGTGGCGGTGAATACGGTGTTTGTGCCGCGCCAAAATTATCACGGCCATGTACTCTCCGAGGACGATGCGGTGGACATTGTGCGGCCGGTGGCGGGAGGCTGAGATGGACGACGCGCTCACTCTCTACGGCAGCCGTTTTAACAGCCGCTTATTATTGGGCACGGCCGCCTATCCCGGTTTGGACTGCCTTCAGGCAGCCTTGGCGGCGGCGCAACCGGCCATGATGACCGTGGGCCTGCGCCGCGTCGGCAGTGCCGCGGATGCGGGGCAGGACTGGTGGGACAGCCTGCAGGCGTGCGGCATTCCCTTATTGCCCAATACCGCCGGTTGCCTGAGTGTGCAGGAAGCGGTGACCACCGCGCAGATGGCGCGCGAATTACTGGGTACGGAGTGGATTAAGCTGGAAGTGATTGGCGATGACGATACCTTGCAGCCGGATGTGTTCGCCACCGTGGAAGCGGCGCGACTGTTGATAGACGACGGTTTTAAAGTGCTGCCTTATTGCACCGAAGATTTGGTGGCCTGCCGCCGTCTGCTGGATGCGGGTTGTGAGGCGTTGATGCCGTGGGCGGCGCCCATAGGCACCGGCTTGGGCGTCGTTCACGAATATGCCTTGCGCGTGTTACGCGAACGCCTGCCGCACACGCCGCTGATTGTCGATGCCGGACTGGGCCTGCCCTCGCAGGCGGCGCAGGTGTTGGAATGGGGTTTTGATGCGGTCTTGCTCAATACCGCGGTTTCCCGCAGCGGCGACCCGGTGCGCATGGCCACCGCCTTTGCCCAAGCGGTGGCGGCCGGGCGCCAGGCTTATTTGGCCCAGCCTATGGTGCCGCGGCAGCAGGCGCAGGCGAGCACGCCGACGGTGGGGCAGCCGTTTTGGCACAGCACTGATTACAACAGCTGATGCCCGTTTGTTTGAACGCGGAAAGCATTTATAATGGCGGTTTTAAATGTACGCCTAAACCGGAGCCTCAATATGGACTTCACGCAAGCCCGTTTCAATATGGTGGAACAGCAAATCCGCCCGTGGGATGTTTTGGATTTCGACCTGCTGGACGCCTTGGGCGAAGTGCCGCGCGAGCGTTTTGTGCTGCCCGCGCAACAGGGTGTGGCCTATACCGATGAGGTGCTGAAACTGGCCAACGGCGGCAGCATGCTGGAGCCGCGCTTGGTGGCACGTCTGATTCAGGCTTTGTCGCTGACGCAAGAGGACACGGTTTTGGAAATCGGCACCGGTTCCGGCTATGCCGCCGCGGTCATGGCCAAACTGGCCGGTAAAGTGGTGAGCGTGGATGTGGACGCGCAACAGTCGGCATTTGCACAGCAAGCGGTATCCGGCCTCGTGGACAACATCGAATTCCAGGTGGCCGACGGTTTGAGCGGCCAGCTTAAAGGCACGACTCAGTTCAATGCCATTTATGTCGGCGGCTCCGTGCCGGTGCTGCCGCATACCCTTAAAGACATGCTCGCCGACGGCGGCCGCTTGGTGGTGATTGTCGGCCAGGGTCATTTGATGCAGGCTACTTTGGTGGTGCGCCGCGGCAGCGAATACAGCGAAACCGTGCTGTTTGAAACCTCGGCACCGGCTTTGACCAGCCCGGCTGTGGCCACACCTTCGGCATTCTCATTTTAAGTTGAAGAGACAGCGCTATGTTTTTCAGGCAGCCTTTAGGGCTGCCTGAAATATATTCAATATAAGAGAAACACACGCATGAGCATCCCCCAACTCAGTCCCGCCGAAGTGGCCTCCTGGCAGCAGCAAGGCCGCGATTTTGTCTTGTTGGACGTGCGCGAAGCCGATGAAGTCGCTTTTGCCGCACTGGACGGACACACACATATTCCCATGCACATGGTGCCCCTGCGCCACAACGAATTGCCCGATGACGTGCCGCTGGTGGTGTATTGCCATCACGGTGTGCGCAGTTTTCAGGTAGCTGCTTTTTTAAAACAGGCGGGTTTTGAAGAGGTGTACAACCTGGCTGGCGGTATTGATGCCTGGTCGTTGCAAATTGATGCGGCGGTGCCGCGTTATTGAGCCAATAGCTGCCCGTTGGTTTGCGATAAATCAAACAGTCTGCCATAAGCCAACAGCCAAGCCCCATAAAGGCTTGGCTGTTGTGTATACTGGCGCACCCGACAGGGATCGAACCTGTGACCTCCGGCTTCGGAAACCGACACTCTTCCAACTGAGCTACGGGTGCGGGAAAGCGGCGGATTTTAGCCCAAAGGCTGCCTGAAGGCAAAAATAATTGCGCCGCAACAACGCCCCGCGGCCAAGCGGCGGCGGTTTGCAGGGAAATTTGCGCATTTACCATTGCGGCTGATTGGAAAAATCAGGTTAATTCAGTATAATCTAATGGCTTTTCCAGTCGGTTTCATCCGCGGTTTTCCGCCGCAGGGTGCCGCAGGTAACAACAACAATCACCACAACCTACCAAAAACGGCGAGGCCTGATTCTCATGAAGTACGATAAAAGCAAAGCCCAAGGCTCGGCACTGACCACATTTCTCGGCGGCATAGCCATCTTATTAGCGGTCTTGTTCCTGCTGGTGAAACTGGCCACCAGCGGCTATTTCTACCACAGCGTGGAAGAAAGCACCCCCACCGCCATCGAAACCCGCATCATGTCCGCCGGTCAGGTTCAGGAAGGCGACGGCACCCCCGTCGGCCAGCGTACCGGCGAACAGATTTTCAACAAAATCTGTATTCAGTGTCACGCCGTGGACAGCACCGTGGCCAACGCCCCGCGCCTGGGCAATGCCGCCGACTGGGGTCCGCGTATTGCCAAAGGTTTTGCCGTATTGGTCAACAGCGGTATCAACGGCTTTAACGCCGGCATGCCGGCCCGTGGCGGCGCCAGCGACCTGACCGACGACGAAGTGGCCCGTGCCGTGGCCTATATGACCAACGAATCCGGCGGCAATTTTGAAGCCCCGGCCGTAAATGCCGACGGCGCTTCCGATGCCGCCGTACCGGCAGACAGCGCTGCTGCCGGCGGTGATGTCAAAGCCGACGGCAAAGCCGTATTCGACAAACTGTGCGTGGCCTGCCATGCCAGCAATTCCGCCATTGCCTACTCGCCCAAGCTGACCGACCAGGCCGACTGGGCGCCGCGCATCAAGCAAGGCAAAGAAACCCTGTTCAAGCACGCCATTGAAGGCTATACCGGCCCGCAAGGCGGCATCATGCCCGCCAAAGGCGGCAATGCTGCCCTGACCGACGACGAAGTCAAAGCAGCCGTGGTGTATATGGTCAATCAGTCCGGCGGCCAGTTCTGATGACTGTTTTTCTGCGCTTAAATTAATATCCCAAGCGTGCCGCAAGGCACGCTTTTATTTTGCATACAGTCGAAATACTGAATTCCTACTACGGCGTTGCTGCGCCTTGCCGTACTATTTGTACTGTCTGCGGCTTGCTGCCTTGTATTAGAAATCCAGTATTCCGACTGTGATTTCGGTATTGAAAGGTCTGATAATGAATGCTTTGCCCGCCTCTCACTTGTTCCGCCCCCTGCCCGGCGGTGCTTTGGACATTGTCGGCGATGTCCACGGCGAATGGGGCATGCTGGAACAATTGCTGTACCGCCTGGGTTACGACGAATACGGCCGTCACCCGCAGGGGCGCAAGCTGGTGTTTGTCGGCGATTTGTGCGACCGCGGCCAAGACAGCCCGCAGGTGCTCGACTGGCTGATTGAAGCCGTGCGCGCCGAACATGCGTGGGCGGTGCTCGGCAACCACGAGATGAATCTGTTGATGGACGACCCCAAAGACGGTTCCGGCTGGTATTTCAATGAGCGCACACAGGACGAAGCGCGCTATGCGCCGTGGCGGCATTATCCCGAAGCAGGCAAGGCCGCGCTGTGCGAGGCGCTGGCGCAATGGCCGCTGGTCTTGCAGCGCGAAGATTTGCGCATAGTCCACGCCGCCTGGCTGCCTGAAAGCCTGCAACGCATTGCTGATTTGGGCGATATGCCTTTGTGCGAACAATACCGCTGGTTTGAAGATGATTTCAGGCAGCAGTACGACCGCAGCGTATGGGCGGCGCGTTACGAAGAGGAGCAAAGCCGTCTGGCGGCGCAGCTGGAAGACGAAAACTTTGCCATGGGTTTTTTGGAAGCCACCGCGCATTACGATTTGTGGCGCAGCCACGCCAATCCCATCCGTGCCTTGACTTGTGGTGTGGAAGTGATGGCACCGGCGCCGTTTTACGCCAACGGCCGCTGGCGTTTTACCGCCCGCTGCCCGTGGTGGCAACAGTATGAAGATGATGCGGCGGTATTAATCGGCCATTATTGGCGCTTGTGGGACGGCCCCGCGCCGGTGGCGGCAGACCGCCTGCCCCTGTTTGTGGAAGAAGGCGCCGCCTGGCAGGGCGCGAAGAAGGCGGTGTTTTGTGTGGATTACTCCGCCGGTGCGCGCTGGCGCGACCGTCAGAAGGGCGTAGCGGCGGCGGCATCCGGTTACCACTTGGCGGCCATGCGCTGGCCGGAGCAGGTGCTGGTGCGGGAAGACGGGGTGACGGCGGTTACGGTGAAATAAAAAAGGGGCGGAAGCCCCTTTTGTGTGGTGTTTTGTTTTCAGGCAGCCTGCCATTGAGAATGCATATTATGGATGTAGGGGCGGATTTTACATCCGCCCGCCTTACGCCGCCAATAAGGGATGCCGTGCCCGCAGGCTGCGGCTGAGTGCGAGGCTGTTGGCCACCATGCCTTCGTCGGCGCTGCCGGGATCTGCGGTTTCCATAATCAGCATATGCGGCGGCCGCCCGGCGTGCAGGCTCATGCGCATTTGCGCCGGGGTAAACGGCAGGCCGTGGCGTGCGGCCAAGGCGCGGGCGCGGCGGTTGGCGGTTTGCAGCATGGGTATCAGGGTGATGTCCAGGTGAAAAACACGCACGCCGAACACCAGAATGCGCGCCGCAAACCAATCGGCTTCTTCGGTGATGATGTCGGGGGTGCGGTGCGGATGCTCCGCCTGCAAACGTTCGGCCGCCATTAGCATGGCCAGCGTGCGCACTTGCGGAATCAGCGCTTCCATCAGCATAAAGTCTTGTTGGAAACCGGCTGTTTGCGGACACAAATCCTGCCGGTGCTGATTGCCGTTGGCCAGCAAATACCAGCGGCGCAGCTCGGTGGCGGCGGCAGGACGGGGCAGGGTGGCGGTGGCAGTCATCATGGTTTCCATTCTTCAAGTATTGATGCCGGGTTGGCACAGACGGCGGCTTTTTCCGGCATCAAAAAAGCCGCCTGCGGTATGCGGGCGGCTTCGCTTTTTCTGTGAGTTCGGCGTATAAATTACGCCAACGCAAAAAGGCACCGCACCGAGGTGGGGTACCAGTAATAAGCGAAAGAAAAAGCGTTGCGGGTATTCATGGAGCGGCAGTGTACGCGGTTTTGCTGCGCTGTGTCAATTTTCTTATTCGCCCCAGCGCGGCATCAGCTGGTGGGCAATGCCCAGCTGGTCAAGAATGCGCGCCACCACAAAATCCACCATATCGTCCACCGTGGCCGGGTGCTGGTAGAAGCCGGGCGCGGGCGGGAGGATACACACACCGAGGCGCGCCAGTTTGAGCATGTTTTCCAAGTGGATGGCCGACAGCGGTGTTTCGCGCGGCACCAGAATCAGCGGCCGCTGCTCTTTAATGCACACATCGGCGGCACGCTCAATCAGATGGTCGGAAGTGCCGGCGGCAATAGAAGCCACCACGCCCATGCTGGCCGGGCACACCACCATGGCATCGGCCGGGTTGGAACCGGAAGCGGGCGGGGCAAACCATTCGTCTTTGCCGAATACCTGCAATTGGTGCGGGGCTGCCTGAAAACGCGCGCGCAGCATATCGGCGCATTGGGCGGCTTGGGCGGGCAGGGTGAGGTTCATTTCCTGCTTGGCGACGATTTGTGCCGCTTGCGAATACAGCAGCCACACGGTTTTGTCTGCCTTGAGCAGACATTCGAGCAGGCGCATGCCGTAGGGCAGGCCGGAGGCGCCGGTAAAGGCCAGGGTGACCGTATGAACAGGGCGTGAAATCGGGTAAAGCATGGGTAAGCAGGTTGGGTTATCGGGCCGGGGGCTGCTATTATAACCATTTGTTTGCACCCAACCCGTGTAAAATAGACCCGTACATCTTCAAGTGTTTGGAATCAAGCCATGATGCATCAACCTGTTTCCTGGCTGCGCCGCCTGTCCGGCGCGGCCGTTGTGCTGCTCTTGGGCGCCTGTGCGCTGCCCAACGACCCCGCCCGCGAAGCCGTCGGCTCGGTGCGCGAGCAGAAAAAAGACATTCCCTATCAGGAAGCCGAAACCGCAGGCAATACCTCGCTGTTCGGTTTCCGCAGCCTGCCCAAACGCGCAGAAGCGCCTGCGGTCACCGTGTCGGCCAGCCGCCCGGTGGCGGAAGTGAGTCAGTGCCTGCAAGGCCAGCTCAAATCCCGCTTCAATCTGCCGGAAGACTTCTTCCAGGTGAAAAACTACGCCAATAAGGCGCAGTCCGTCTCACTGGTGAATCCGTTTACCAAAAAAGAGGGCCTGATGATGGATGTGGAATCCAGCGGCGTCAGCAGCAGCACCATCAAGCTCTATGCCAACGGCGCCACGCTGTCCCGTGCCTGGCAGCAACTGCCCGCCCGTTGCGGCGGTGCCAATGCGGCCGTATTGGCCAAGGCGGAAACCCCGGCCAAAGCCGCGGCCGAACCCCGCCGCACCACCCGCCGCGACAGTGAAACCGCCGCCGCCCCCGCACGCAGCAATACCGCTGCCGCCCGCAGCAGCGGTAGCAATAACGAGCGCCGTCAGACCGCCTCCGCTACAGGCAGCAAAACCAAGACCAAGACCCAAACCGCTGCCGCCAATAATCAGGCCAAAGCCGGCAGCAAAACCGCCGGCACCAAGAGCGATAAAAAGGCCAAACAGCCTGCCGCTGCACAAAAAGCGGTGAAACCGGCGGACAAGAAAGCCCAAAGCAGCAAAGCCAAGGACAATAAAGCCAAAGACAGCAAGCAGGCACAAAGCGGCAAGTCCAAAGCCCAAGACACCAAGGCCAAAGACAGCAAAGCCAAGTCTGCCCAATCCAAGGCTAAAGACAGCAAAGCGCAAGACAATAAGGCCAAAGCCAAGTCCACGGCCAAAGACAGCAAGGCTGCCGCCACCCAGAAAAGCAAATCCACCGCTGCATCCGGCCAGAAAAGCGGCAAAAAAGAAACCGCACCGGTGAAACCCAAGCCGAAACAAAAAAGCAAGTCCTAGCAGTTTTAAGGCGGGAATGAACAAAGGCTGCCTGAAAGTTATTTCAGGCAGCTTTTTTTGGACGGTTTGAGATCTTTATTAAACCGCCGGATGTGGATGCAGTCCAAGGCGTAGTAGTACAGCGAGCGTAGACATATCAAATACAAGACTAAGTGAGAGAGAGCAGTACCTGCAAGAGGTACAATGCAGAAGTGCGCTATAGATGGGGTAAAGATCTCAAATGTTACAGGTTTGCCCAATTGCAAGCCAACATAGAAAAAAGCACAATCCACATGGATTGTGCTTTTGGATGTTTGGGATTAATGCTTGATGTTGCTGCGGAAGTCCCATTGTTCGTAGTCGTAGTTGTGCTGCTCTTGTGGTGTGTTCGGGACATGCTTGTATTCGTAGGGCATGTCATCCAGATCATGACCGGGGTTGGTTACCAAATCGCCGATATTCACATTGGTTTTGGCATCCAGAATAATGGCAGAAGACAGGTTTTCGCTCACACGGTATACCATGGCCAAGCCCACTTCTTCGGCTGGGATACTCAAATATTTGAGTGTGGCGCGGCTGCCACCCGGGCGGTCGTCCAGCTTGGTGCGCAGTTGTTTGCTGCGTTTGTAGAGGCTCAATACCGCGCCTTTTTCCAAACCGTCGGCACGACCCTTGTTCAGAGTAATGGTTTGGTAGGGGCCGGCTTCGGCCACGCCGTCCATCACGGAAACAATTTTGGCGTTGATTTGGCTGGCGGGTTCGTGCGGCATCATGTAGAAGGCATCCTCACCTTCCGGCATGGCCAAGAGGTAGTCGCCTTTGCGGATTTCGGATACGGATTCGGTCACCATCAGTGCTTGGGCGGTTTCGGTGGGGATTTTCACCAGCGGGTGTTTGCGGGTGTAGTACTCGTTGTCTTTCAGGTATTGCGCGTCTTCTGCCGTGCGGGTGGCCATGGCGCTGCGGCGCACAGGCAGGGTGGCCAGCTCGCCGCTGAATTCCACTTCTTGACCCAGATATTTGCCGGTGTCCGGATCACGGATGTCTTTGGTGGCGCGGTAAGACAGGTATTTGCCCGGCTCGGTCAGGCCGTAGGCGTACACACGGTCGCCTGTGCTGTAGAGTTCGCGGTTATCGGGGCCGCCTACCAGACGCGGGGCGTCTTTGGTGATTTTTTCGTCAATCACTTGCGGATGTTTCATAAACATACGGTAGAAGTTGACGTTAACGGTGGAAATACCGTAACCGGAGGAGAGATCGCGCACGCGCGGACTCAGTTTGATGGTGGGAATGCCGCCTTCCACGCTCAAACGCGGCTGGCCGTTCACATAGGTCAGCACCAGGGTTTGGCCCGGATAAATGCGGTGCGGATTGCGGATGATGTCGCGGTTGGCGCTCCACAGGCGCGGCCATTGCCACGGACGGTAGAGGTATTTGCCGGAAATGCCCCACAGGGTATCGCCGCTTTTCACGGTATAGCGTGCGGGTGCGTCCGGACGGAGTTTCATTTGTTGGGCCAAGGCCGGGGCGGATAAAGCCAAGCCAACAGTACACAGCAAGGTTATAATGCGTTTTTGCATGGGTTCTTCCCTTAAGGTTAGTCCGTTAATTGTTTTTATTCGAATATTTCGAATGGTAGGCTATTTTGCGGGCATTACGCCAGACAAATATTAACTATTTTCAAAAAAAGTGGCGGCAACGTTACATAAACACACACTTCTAACTTCAAAAAGCGAGTTTACAGCACTATGGCATTACTTAATATCTTACAGTATCCCGACGAACGTTTACACACAGTGGCCAAACCGGTGGCCGAGGTGGATGAGCGCATCCGCACCCTCGTGGCCGATATGGCCGAAACCATGTATGCCGCCCGCGGCATCGGCCTGGCCGCCACCCAAGTGGATGTGCACGAGCGCGTGGTGGTGATTGATTTGTCGGAAGAGCGCAACGAATTGCGCGTGTTCATCAATCCCATCATCACCCACAAAAACGGCGAAACCACCTACGAAGAGGGCTGTTTGAGCGTGCCGGGTATTTACGACACCGTCACCCGCGCCGAAACCATTACCGTGGAGGCCTTGGACGAACACGGTAAGCCCTTTACCTTGGAAGCCGACGGCCTCTTGGCCATCTGTATCCAGCACGAGCTGGACCATTTGGCGGGCAAGGTGTTTGTCGAATACCTGTCGCGTCTCAAACAAGACCGCATCAAAACCAAACTCAAAAAACGTGCCCGCGCGGCCATGTAAGCTGCCTGAAAGCCCTGCTTATGACACAACGCATTCTGTTTGCGGGTACGCCCGATTTTGCCGCTGCGGCGCTCAAAGCCATCCATGAAGCCGGTTTCGAGGTGGTGCTGGTGCTCACCCAGCCCGACCGCCCCAAAGGACGCGGCATGAAGCTGCAAGCCAGTCCGGTCAAACAAACGGCGGAAGCCTTGGGTCTGCCGGTAGCGCAGCCGCAGAGCCTGCGCACCCCGGAAGCGGCGGCACTGATTGCCGCCCAAGCCGCCGATGTGATGGTGGTGGCGGCCTACGGCCTGATTTTACCGCCGGACATTCTGGCTTTGCCGCGGCGCGGCTGCCTGAACATCCATGCCTCTTTGCTGCCGCGCTGGCGCGGTGCCGCGCCCATTCAGCGGGCGATAGAGGCGGGCGATGCCGAAACCGGCGTCTGCATCATGCGGATGGATGCCGGGCTGGATACCGGCGATGTGGTCAGTACCCATGTGTATCCCATCGGCGAGGCCGATACCGCCCAAGACGTGCACGATGCGCTGATGCATATCGGTGCGCGCGCCATTGTGGCGGACTTGCAGCGTTTGGACGATTTGCAGCCGGTGCCGCAAGCGGCCGAGGGCGTGACTTATGCTGCCAAACTCAGCAAGGCCGAAGCCGAAATCGATTGGTCTTTGCCTGCCGCCGTATTGGCACGCAAAATCCGTGCCTTCAATCCCGTGCCCGGTGCTTGGACGCTGTGGCGCGGGCAGCCCTTAAAAATCTGGCAGGCCGTGCCCACCGCAGGGCAGGGGGTGCCGGGCGAGGTCTTGTCTGCCGATGCCCGAGGCATCGTGCTTGCCTGCGGCGAAGGGGCGCTCAATCTGCAAAACGTGCAGCCTGCGGGCAGCAAGGCCATGGCGGCGGCGGCGTTTTTGTCCGGCAATGCCTTGGCGGCCGGTGAGGTGCTCGGCCGGGAGGCAGACGCATGAGCATGGCGCTGGCGCAGCGTTTGGCGGCACAGGCGGTGGCCGAAGTGGCTTCCGGACGCAATTTGTCCGATGTGCTTGCCGCCGTGTGGCAACACCATCCGCAGCTGAGTGCCGCCGAAAAAGGGGCTTTGCAGGATATGGCCTACGGCTGTTTGCGCCAACGGGGATTGTTTGAGCAATTATTGTGCCAAATGATGAAAAAGCCGCCGGGAGAGCCGCTGCGCAGCCTCTTGCTGGTGGCTTTGTACCAGCTGTACGCCACGCGCAATGCCGCTTATGCGGTGGTGAACGAGGCGGTGAACAATGCTGCCAAACTCGGCGGTGCCCGTCACAAAAGCCTGGTCAATGCCGTGTTGCGCCGTTTTATGCGCGAACGCGAAAGCCTGCTTCAGGCAGCCTTGAAACACGATGCGGCACGCCACAATCTGCCTGCATGGTGGACGGCTTATTTAAAGCAGCATTATCCGGCACACGGTCACAACATCATTGCCGCGTTTCAGACGCGTCCGCCCATGACCTTGCGCGTCAACCGCCGCCGCAGCAATGCTGCTGCCTATCTGTTGCGCCTGCGAGAAGCCGGTTTGGATGGCGATATCTTGGGCGATTACGCCGTGCGCCTGCAACAGCCGGCGCCGGTGACGCAGTTGCCGGGTTTTGCCGAGGGCGATGTTTCGGTGCAGGATTGGGGCGCGCAGCAGGCGGCGCCGCTGTTGGATGTACAGGACGGCGAACGGGTCTTGGATGCCTGTGCCGCACCCGGCGGCAAAAGCGGTCATTTATTGGAATGGGCGGCGTGCGAATTGACGGCAATTGATGTGGATGCGCAACGTTTGTCGCGCGTAACCGACAATTTAAGCCGTTTGGGTTTGCAGGCCGATGTGCGTGTTGCGGATGCACAACAGTTAATGACGTGGTATGATGGCCGCCAGTTTGATGCGGTTTTGGCCGATGTGCCCTGTACGGCTTCCGGTGTGGTGCGCCGCCATCCCGACATCAAATGGCTGCGCCAGCCGCAAGATGCCGCCAAAACCGCCGCCCAACAAGTGCCCTTATTGGACGCCTTGTGGCAGACGGTTAAGCCGGGCGGACGGATGTTGCTGGCCACCTGTTCCTTGTTTGAAGAAGAAAACCAGCAGCAGCTGGCCGCCTTTCTCCACCGACATGCCGATGCCCGCTGCCGCAGCGAACATGTCCTGTTACCGAACGGCAAACAAGATGGTTTTTACTACGCGCTTATCGATAAAACCTAGCCTGCTTTTGTGCGGGCTGGTTTTGTTGCTGCTGTCGCTGCCTGCGTGGGCGGAAAAAATCAGCAGCACGCGCGCGCAGGCGCAGGTGACGCGCTCCGGCCAACTGGCCATCAGCACCCGTTTCGACATCCAGCTGCCCGACCAGCTCAAACAGGCCCTGCAACAGGGCGTACCGCTTTATTTCGACCTCAGCTATCAGCTGACCGCGCCCACGCTGGCGGCCTACCGCAACCGTTTCAGCAATCTGGTCGGCAAAGACAACCAAATCCGTTACCGTCTCTCTTATCACCCGCTCACCGGCCGTTACCGCGTGAGCATGGGTACGTTTTCCACCGAATACCACAGCCTGGAATCGGCCTTGCGCGCCATCGGTGCCGCCGCCAATTGGCGGGTGCTGTCTTCAGGCAGCCTCAGCGATGCCCAGGCGGTGCGCGCCGACGTGCGTCTTAATCTCAGCATCAGCCAATTGCCAAAACCTTTCCAAATCAATGCCCTGACCTCGAAAAACTGGCAGCTGGATTCGGGCTGGACGGCACTGAACGTGAGCGCGGAGTAAAGCCCCATGCGCGTGTTGCTGGTGGTGGTATCGGTGGTGATTGTGGTGGCGCTGTATATGCTGGCGCTGGCCACCGGTTATGCCTCGGCGCTGGCGGATTATTTCTGGTGGGTGTTCGGCCTGTGCAGCGTGCTGCTGGCCTGTTTGCTGGTGGTGGTGGGGCGTTATGCCTGGCAGTTTTTGGGCAAGCGCAAACGCCGTTTCGGGGCGCAGATTTCGCGTCGCCTGGCGCTGATGTTTACTCTGGTGGCGGTATTGCCGGGCCTGTTTTTGTTTGGCGTGTCGGCACAGTTTATCAGCCACAGCATCGATTCCTGGTTCGGCAACGACACCGCCGATGCCTTGGAACGCAGCCTCAATTTGAGCAAATCGGCGCTGGATTTGTCGGTGGACAACAGCGTGCGCACCGCCACCGCCACCCAGTTGGAACTGATTGCCGCCCGTTCGCTGGAGGCGCCGACCGCGCCGCTGTTGCAGGTGCACAGCCGTCAGGAAGGTTTCAGCCAGCTCTTGGTGGTGGATTTGGACGGCAGGTCTGCCACCGGGTCGAATCCGGCGCAGTTGCCGCCGCCGCGTCTGGATGAGGATGACCGCGCCGAGTTGCTGCAAACCGGTTCGGTGCGCGGTTTGGAGAGCGTGGACAACCGCCTGTATGCCCAAGGATGGCTGTTGTTGC
The DNA here is from genome assembly GCF_024171525.1 of Neisseriaceae bacterium HSC-16F19. Lineage (GTDB taxonomy): Bacteria > Pseudomonadota > Gammaproteobacteria > Burkholderiales > Neisseriaceae > JALJZY01. The sequence goes on along the minus strand of NZ_JALJZY010000019.1, from coordinate 5,543 downwards.
CGGAAAATGACGGCCGCCGCGAGGCGCTGTTTTTCAGGCAGCCTGTGCCCGAGCAGGTGGCGGCCGATGCGGTGCTGATTGAAGCGGCACGCGCCAAATACGCCGAATTGAGCTATGCCAAACAGGGTTTGCAGACCTTTTTTCTGATGACCCTGCTGATGGCCACCCTGCTGGCGATTGCGCTGGCTTTGTGGGCGGCGCTGTATTTCGCCCGCCGCTTTACCCGCCCCATCGTGCTCTTGGCCGAAGGCGCGCGCGCGGTGGCTCAGGGCGACCTCACCCGCCAGCAGCGGGTAATGCGGGCGGATGAATTGGGCGAATTGCAGAACATATTCAACCACATGACCGTGCAGCTGCGCATGGCGCGCGAAGAGCAGGAATCGGCACGCCATTATTTGGAACACATTCTCAACAGCCTCACCACCGGCGTGATTACCCTGGATAACCAGGGCTGCCTGAAAGCCCACAACCGCACCGCCGAGGCCATTTTGGGGCAGTCGCTCGACCGCTGGCAGGGCAAGCATTGGCGCGATATGGTGCACGACACGGTGGAAGCGGCCTTATTGGCCGAGGTGCTGGAAGCGATTATGGCCACCGAGTTCCAGACCAAGCCGGTACAAATCGGCTATAACCTCAAGGACGAGGCATTGATATTGCTGGGCAAGGCGACTCCGCTGCCGCCGGACAGCGGCGACGGTACCGTGCTGGTGTTCGATGACGTGACTGCCTTGGTGCGGGCGCAAAAAGAAGCGGCCTGGGGTGAAGTGGCGCAGCGCCTGGCGCACGAAATCCGCAATCCGCTCACCCCCATCCAGCTGTCTGCCGAGCGGCTGGCGTGGAAATTGTCCGACAAACTGAACGAAGCCGATGCCGCGGTCTTGCAGCGCGCCACCGACACCATCGTCAAACAGGTGGCGGCCATGAAAGACATGGTGGCGGCATTCCGCAATTATGCGCGCGCGCCCATGCTCAATCTGGCGCCTTTGGATCTGAACGAACTGGTGCGTGAAATTCTGGTGTTGTATGAAGGTTCGGGCTGCACCTTGAGTGTGAACCTGAGCGCTGAGGCGCTGATGCTCAATGCCGACAGCGGTGCCCTGCGCCAGGTGATACACAATATTTTGAAAAATGCGGTGGAAGCGGCGGAGTCCGACGCAGCGCCGCACATCGACATGAACAGCTGCACCGACGGGGAAAACGGTATCCTCACGGTGTGCAACAACGGCAAAAGTTTCAGCAAAGACATGCTTAGGCATGCTTTTGACCCGTATGTCACCGACAAACCCACCGGCACCGGTTTGGGCCTGCCGGTGGTGAAAAAAATCATAGAGGAGCACGGTGGCCGCATCCAGCTGAGCAATCGCGACGATGGCGGTGCCTGTGTGAGAATGACTTTACCCTTATTGGTGAACAAAGATGCGAAGCAGTGATATTTTGATTGTGGACGACGAAGTCGGCATCCGCGACCTGTTGTCGGAGATTCTGCAAGACGAAGGCTACACCGTGACCGTGGCCGAAGATGCGGAAACCGCCCGCCAACTGCGCCAGCAAACCCGGCCCGCCATGGTGTTGCTCGACATCTGGATGCCCGATTGCGACGGCATTACCCTGCTCAAAGAATGGGCCAAATCCGGCCAGCTGACCATGCCGGTGGTGATGATGAGCGGCCATGCCAGCATAGACACCGCCGTGGAAGCCACCAAAATCGGCGCGCTGGATTTTCTGGAAAAGCCCATCGCCCTGCAAAAACTGCTCAGCACCGTGGATAGGGCGCTCAAATACGGGCAGATGCAGGCCGCGTCCAATTTGTCTTTGGACAAGCTCGGCCACAGCCCGGTGATTAAAGAGCTTAACCAGCAGCTGGAGCGGGCGGTCAAAGTGCAGGCGCCGGTGCTGCTTACCGGCGAGCCGGGTTCGCCTTTCGAGCTGGTGGCGCGTTATTTCCACAAAAACAACACCCCGTGGGTGGAGCCGGGCAAAATCGAACAGATTAACGACGCCCCCATCGAGCTGCTCAACAAGGCTGCCGGCGGCATACTTTATCTGGGTGACATCGCCCAATACGGCCGCAGCACCCAGCAGGGCATCGCCTTTTTGCTGGGCAAGGCCGACCGCCACAATGTGCGCGTGATTTGCGCCTGTAGCCAGCCCTTGCAGGAAATGCTCACCGACCCGCACCACGACAGCCGCCTGCTCAATACCCTGTCGGCACTGATGGTGGCTATTCCGCCTTTGCGCAGCCAAATGGACGACATGGTGTTTCTGGTGGAACAGATCGTGGGCGAGTTGGCGGAAAGCCAGAAAACCCCGGTGGTGCGTTTCAGCACCGCCGCACTCAATGCCCTGCGCCAATACGACTGGCCGGGCAATCTGGAACAGCTGCGCAGCGTGGTCAAAAGCCTGGCCATGACGGCAGAGAAAAACGACATCGATGTCGAAGCTGTGTCTGCCCTCTTGAGCCAGTTTACCCTCAACCAGCCGGCGGAAATGGTGGGCGGTTTCAATTTCGACCTGCCGCTGCGCGAATTGCGCGAAGAATTGGAGCGGCGCTATTTCGAGTACCACATCCTGCAAGAAGGCCACAATATGAGCAAAGTAGCGCAGAAAGTGGGCTTGGAGCGCACCCATCTGTACCGCAAGCTCAAGCAGTTGGGCATCCAGTTTTCCCGCCGTCAGAGCGATAAATAAGTGCCGGTTGATATCGATAAAGGCTGCCTGAAAGGTTTTCAGGCAGCCTTTATTAATTCTATTCATTATTCAACGCAGAAATTTCAGCATATTTTTCATTATTCTGCTTGCCGATAATGTTGCAGCGCGGTAAGGTTAGGCAAAGAAAAATCATCGTTTTGAAAGCCAGCACCATGAGCCTCACTCCCTTAAGTTTTGAATTTTTCCCCACCCGCACCGAAGAAGGCCGCCTCAAGCAGGCGGTGACGCGCAAGCAGTTAAGCCAATTCAAACCGGCGTTTTTTTCCTGCACCTACGGTGCCGGCGGTACCACGCGCGAGGGTACTTTGCAGGCGGTGCGCGACATCATGGCCGACGGCATTGCCGCCGCACCGCACCTGGCCTGCGTGGGTGCCACGCGTGAAGAAATGGTGGCGATTTTGGGCGAATACCGCGATATGGGCATCCGCCATGTGGTGGCCTTGCGCGGCGACATTCCCTCGGGTGTCGGTTTCGGCGGCCAGGGCCTGCGCTACGCCAACGAATTGGTGGCGCTGATCCGCGCCGAATTCGGCGATGCCTTCCACATCGAAGTGGCCGCCTATCCGGAATTCCACCCGCAGGCGCGCAGTGCCGAGGACGATTTGAACCATTTTGTACGCAAATGCCAAGCGGGCGCAGACTCGGCCATTACGCAGTATTTCTTTAATGCCGACAGCTATTTCCGTTTTGTCGACGAAGTGCAGAGCCGCGGTGTGGACATTCCCATTGTGCCGGGCATCATGCCGATTGCCAGCTTCTCCAAACTGGCGCGTTTTTCCGAAACCTGCGGCGCGGAAATTCCGCGCTGGCTGCGTTTGAAATTGCAGTCCTATGCCGACGACACCGCCTCCATCAAGGCCCTGGGCTTGGATGTGGTAACGGAAATGTGCAGCCGCCTGCTCGCCAACGGTGCGCCCAGCCTGCATTTTTATACTTTGAATCAGGCCGGTTTGGTGTCCACCATTTGCCAGCGCCTCGGCTATTAAGGGTTGGCCCTACAGCGGTGGTGTGCGGTGGAACCAAGGCCGTGCCTGCTCCAATTCCTGCGCCAATTGCAATAACAAGGCTTCCTGCCCGTGTGCGGCCACAAACTGGCTGCCCACGGGCAGTGTGTTTTCGTGCCAGTACAAAGGCACGCTCATGGCCGGTTGGCCGCTCATATTGAAGGGTACGGTAAAGCCGATGTGCTGCATCAGGCGCAGCGCCTGGTTTTCGATAATGGGATTGTTGCGGGCGAGTACGCCCAGATGCAGGCGGCCGAACAGCCAGCGTGTCAGCTGCTGTTGCATGGGCGGCAGCGCCAACCCGCCCACCGCGGGCGGCAGCTGCGGCAGCACGGGGGTACACAACACCGCATGGCGGCGGTGGAACTCGGCGGCAATATGCGCCTGTTCCAGCACCACATCGCGTGCCCAATAGGCTTCCCCGGCGCTCAATTGGCGGCCGCGCACAATCAGCACCCAGGTGGCGGCTTCGACATCATCGTGGCGCAGACGACGGCCGATGCGCTGTTGCAGTTGTTGTGCGGTTTTGGCCGCCTCTCCGGCAATCAGTACCATCATGGCGCGGGCGAGGATTTCCGGCGGCGCAAATGCAGGGCGGGCACTTTCGACGTTGTGACCCAAAGACTGCAACAGCGCCACGGTATCGGCATGGGCGGCGCGCACTGCCGGAGCGACTTCGCCGCCCAGCCACGGCGTATCGCACACGGCAATGCTGAGGCGCGGCAGCGGCTGTTGCAGGCTGCCTGAAAACGATAGCGGCGGCGTAGGGCAATGATAGAGCGGCGGTTTGCTGTAGGGCGCGGCGGCGGCGATGTCGAGCAGGGCGGCGCTGTCGCGCACACTGCGGGTGAGCACGTGTTCGGCCACCAGACCCTGCCAGGAATCGGTATACACCGGCCCAATGCTGCTGCGGCCACGGCTGGGCTTGAGACCGAACACACCGCAATTGGCGGCGGGAATGCGGATGGAGCCGCCGCCGTCGCCGCCGTGGGCGGCGGGCACGACTTGTGCCGCCACCGCTGCGGCCGCACCGCCGCTGGAGCCGCCGGGTGTGTGTCCGGCATGCCACGGATTGCGGGTGAGACCGTAATGTTCGGATTCGGTGTAAGGATTCAGCCCCCATTCGGGCACGGTGGTTTTGCCGATGATGACTAGTCCCGCACGGCGGTAGGCCGTTACCATATCGCTGTCTGCCGCGGCGGGCAGGGTGGCGAGCAGGCGGTTGCCGCTGCCGGTGGCGATGCCGCGCATGTCGGCCAACAGGTCTTTGAGCAGGAAGGGCACACCGGCAAACGGGCCGCTGCTGTGGCTTTGCTGCGCCAAGGTATGGCGCAGGTCTTGTGCCAGCAGATTGAGTTGGGGATTGACTTCGTCGAGGCGCGCCAGTGCCGCCTGCAACACTTCTTCACGGCTGACTTCGCCTCGGGCGATGAGTTGCGCCAGTGCGGTGGCGTCGTGGCGGCGGTATTCGAGGGTGTCCATGGCCGTCCTTTCCGTGCGGGTGCACTACTGTCCGGAAATAAATATCCGGATGAGACCTTTGCAAAACCTCATGTGCCACCATAAACATAAAACCGACGTCATTCCCGCGAACGCGGGAATCCATGGAAAAACTTAAGAAACCATTTTTAAAACAATGGATTCATAAACATATAGATGGATTCCCGCGTTCGCGGGAATGACGGCAGTTAAGGTTTTAGGCTGCCTGAAAGCAGTTTTGCAAATATATCCGGCGATGGTGCAACATAAACATCATTTACATTTTAACCTAAGGACATGGTTTACATCTTTGCATACAAATTCAAGTCCCGGGTTGGTTAATTTTGCGCC
>NZ_JALJZY010000018.1 GCF_024171525.1 Neisseriaceae bacterium HSC-16F19 | reverse complement strand
TCGGCGTCTTGGATGAAAAAACTGCTCATGAAAAATCCCCTAAATTCGGTTCAGGGAGAATTTAGGGGATTTTGGGAGGTTTTGCAAAGGTCTCAATGTAATGCTTGCGCCCGGTCACGATGCACCACAGGCTGAACAACTGCGTCACCAAGGTGGATTTGCCCTCGCCACGCGGCGCACCGATGGCATCCGGCTCGCCCTTGTCCGAGCGCAGCATTTCAGGCAGCCTGTGGAACAAATAGCGGTGCAGTTGCGACTGCTCCGGTGCCCGTACATAATGCGGGAAATAGGTATGCACGAAATATTCGTAACCGCCGGCCGCGTCCAGCACCTTGGCACGCCGTGCCGCCACTGCCGCCGGAGCCGGGTCGAAACCCGCCACCTCCGCTTCGATGGTGCGCCGCAGCTGGTCAGACAAAGCGGTTAATCTCTTAAAAAAATCTTTATTTTTCATCGGATCACGTGTTGAAACTGTCCATCAATTTGCCGACGGCGGCAAATTGATAATCGGCCACCTTGGGGCGGTACCGGCTTGGATTGGTAATTAACCAAACCGCTTCTCCACCTCCGCCCCAAACGGCTCCAGCACATCGGCCAGCACGACCAAATGTTTGGGGTGGCGTTCCGCCACAAAAGCTGCCAGCATCTCCAAAACCTGCAAAGCCGTGGCCAGCGAGCTCGTTTCCGGCAGGATCTTGGCATTGGCCGCCACCGTCTTGTTAAACGCATCGGCCAGGCTGGACAAGAGCTTCACCTTTTCCAAAGGCGCCAAATCCGCATCCGCCTGCAACAACTCCATGGTATGGTTGTATTGCTGCAAAAAGCCCGCCATCATCGCCCGGCCCAGCTCTTCAATACTGCCGCCCGCCAAGGTATAGGCTGCCCGCAGCTTGTCCCAGTCGTCGCCGCGCGCCTTGGCCTGCTCGCGCCAACGCCGCGCCGTACCTTGGGTAATGCCGCACATCAAAGCCGCCGTTTCCAGCGTCTGGCCGCCGCCCACATACAGCTGCCGCAGCTTGTCGCGCGTCTCTTGCGGGTGTGCCATATCACAGTCCCAGCTTGGCCCGGATCAGCAGCACGCCGGTGGTGACAATACCGCCCATCACCCCGCCGCTGGCCGCCCCCGCCATAATCGCCGTGCGGCGGCAGTCCGCATGGATTTCCTGCAATTGCGCATCCATGCGCTGCTGGTTGTGCAAAGCCTCGTCCTGCTTGGCCTCAATGCGCGCCAGCGCTTCCAAAATCGGATCTTTCTGCATTTACTTGTCTGCCTTTCTCTCAGCCAGTTTGTCGATCTTCTCTTCAATGCGTTCCAGCGCCCGGCCGATATTTTCCCGGTCCGAATGTGCCTCCGCCTTGGTTTTATAGTCCAGCTTCACCTGGTACAACTCCCGCTGCAAATCGTCGCAACGCCGGTCCGCATCTTTCAGGCGTCCGCTCAAACCGTTCACCCAAAACCAAAACGCCGCCGCGGCCACACCCCACAGCGTTTTAAAGCCGAATTCAAAATCCATGTCCGTCTTCCTCCAGCAACACCCGGCAGGACCGGCCCGCACCGTCGCGGCCTTCCACACGCAAACACCAACGTGGTCCGGTTTCATCCACCGCAAACCGCGCCGCCAAGGCCTGCCGCAAAGCCGCGCATTGCTGTGTCCGTGCCTCCTTGCCGGAAGCCACCACAAACACCGCACCCATATCCTCGTCCAACACCAGCCGGTAAGGCCAGGCCGTGGCCGACAAACAGCGTGCCACCGCCAAGACCAAGCCTTCCTGTTCGCGGGCACGCGCCAATTTAAGTTCCACACCCGTCTGCCACACGGCCAAACGTCTTTGCACCAACTCGCGGTAACACAGGCTACTCATGCCCCGCCGCCCCTTGGTACCAATCGCGCCAACCCTGCGTTTGCGCTTCCAAGCGGCCCACATAAGCCCCGTAGGCCGCCGCATGCTCGAGCAAATTCCTCGGGCTGCCTGAAAGCGGCGGTGCCGGACGCGTATGCGTCAGCAGCAATCCGCCCGGTACCGGCGGCAGCGTCGGCATGGCCACCGTATGCACCGGTGCTTCAATAGCCGAGTGCGCGCTGGTAGAGGTGCAGGCTGTCAGGCCCCAAGCCAGGGCGGCAATCACCGCCGTTTTGAGCATCACCGTGTACCGCATCCGCAATCTCCTTTTTAATCTGCGCCGCCTGTGCATCCAAACGGCGCGTGGTTTCCGCCAGCTTGCTGCTTTGCACTTGGGCAAAGTCATACCAGCGCTGCTTTTCCGCCGCGGCCTCGGCCAGCTTGGCGGCATAGGCTTCCTCCGCCGCCAAACGCTGTGCCTGCCATGCCGCCTGTTGGGTGGCAGCCGCCAAACGTGCCGCCGTATCGGCTTGGCGGTATCCGGCACGGTAAGCACCCAAGCCCACCACCAACGCCAGCCACAACGGCCACAAACGCCACACCCACACCATTGCCTTATTCCTCATGTTTGTGCTCCCGGCGGATTTCCGCCAACTGCGGCACAGCCGCAATACCGCGCTTGATCAGCGCATAGCCGCCCACCATCGCCCCATAAGCCCACCACAACCACTCCGGCGCATCGGCCTGCGTCACAAATTTATAGGTCATCGCCGCCGCGGCCACATTGGCCCACAGCTTGGTATGGCTCGCCTGACCGGTTTGCGGGTTGCCCAGCAAACCGGCCAGCCAGTGCATCAGCACCCGCACCGCTCAAGCCTCGTTGCGGCTGTAACCGCCCGTATGCTTCAATACCGGCAGCGCATAACGGCGCTGGTCCGGCACCGCACGGCGTCCCGCCACACCCGGCCACACATAGGCCAGCGCCCGCGCACGCGGAAAACGCGCCACCGAAACCTGATTGCCCTGGTTGCCGCCCAAAACCAGCAAATCGCCGCTCTCGGTCTGGCCCACCACAAAACCCACATGGCCGCCGCCTTTGCGTCCGAATACCACCACACAGCCGTAAGCCGGTTTGCTCAAACGCATACCCGCGTCCGTCCACGCCAGCGCTCGATACCAATGCTGCGGCACCGTACGCCCCGCCACCCGGCAGCAATGCGCCACAAAAGTGCCGCACCACGGCGTTTCATCGTCACGCCACCACGCCTTCAGCGCCATCAGCCATTGCACAATCACCGGATTGTGCTGCTTGCCCGGCACCTCCGCCAAACCGATATGGCGGCGTGCTTCCGCCACCCACGGCAACTCTTTTGTTTGAGCCATAAAAAAATCCCAGTGTTTAAACTGGGATTAAGTGTGCTGTAAAAGCGTGTTTAAAACGGTTTGAACGGCTTCAGAGGCCATGCCCAAGGCGGCCAGCTTTTTCAGGCGCTCGCGCACATTGGAGGGCGCCAGACCCAAGAGGCGGGCGATTTCGGCCTGGTTCAAACCCGGCGCCTGATAGTGCGGCAGTTTTTTCAGATCGGGGCGGTTCGATGCAAAAGGCAGTGCAAGTATTTTTTAAGGCGTATCACTGCCATGGGCACCGACACGGGTTGTCAGATACGAACTTAGGGCAAGATGATGGGGTTGTGGGTCCGCCAGCGATTGTTCCAGTAACAGCTCAATCTTGTTCAGTGCATTTTGACGGGCTTTTTCAGTTTTGTAACCGGTATATTTTTGAATCAGGTGATCAGCTTGTACCGCATAGTAATGAGTACATAAAATCCGCATCATCTCATCGGCCATTATTTCTCCGTTATCGTGATAGACAAGCAACAGGCCGGCTTTTTTGTCAATCAGCTTTATTCGGGATTCCATGGTACCTGCCGATTTACTGTTGAGAACAATAACCACTGATTCATATAAAATTTCCAAGTCACGGTCCTCGGGCGATAACATCCCCCTCTCATTGCGGTGTTGATTCAGTATAGCCAACCATTTTTTTGCCTCGCCGATCAGTTCTATTTTTCGGTCAATGAAACTGTCCCAATCAACGATGGACGTATCAGTGTCGGCCTGCCCGGTAGGTTCCGGCTGATTCGCAATAGCCGTATCAGCAGCTAGGCGTTGCCTTTTGCGCCCAATAACCGCCTTACCTTCCAAGTGACGTTTGCGCAGCTCCTGAAAAAGTACAATCACACCGAAAAACACAAAAATAAGGATAAACCAAGTCATGCCGTCAGCCCAAAAAATACCAAACCCCGCCACAACGGCGGGGTTTGATATTAACGCAATTTAACGCTTTCAGGTAGCCTGCGGGCCTCAAAACAAACTGTCCTGCACATCGGCCACCGCCGTTTTGTCCGTCTGTTTCAGAATATCCCAGATGGTGCGGTCGGTCAGGTGGTGGGCACCGGCCAGATTCTGCACCGCCCAAAAAGCCGTCATGCCGTCTTTTTGCGTCAGCTCGTCAAACTGGCGGCGGATTTTGCGGTGGCGCAACTCCCGCACCGCACGGTCGCACTTGGGCATCCACAGCCGCTGTTGGTGGCCGAAAGCCTCGCACAGCTTGTCTGCCGCTGCTTCGCCCACCACCTCTGCCAGTGCCGCGTGAGTGGCTTGTCCTGCCTTTTTCACATTGCGCGAGACCGGAAACGTAGTGCCGCCATAGGCTTTCAAAAGCGCCAACACTGCTTCCGCACCCACCAGCGTCACCATCGCCATCACACTTTCCGGCAGCAGGTGGCGCACCCCTTCAAAATCCTGCTCGTCGTATTCCTCAAACATGGTCCGCCTCCTTTTTGCGTCGGGCGTAGATTTGCAAGGCCGCCACCAGCTTGTGCAAATCGCTGTCGTTCAGCCACTGCACCCGGTCCACCCCAAACATACGCTTGGCCATGGCATGGGCGTAGTTCCACGGCAAATCATTGTCCAAGAGCAGGGCATTCACCTTGCGCAGCATGGCTTGGATGCTGTCGCGTCCCGGCGGCGGTGTGCGCACCTGCGCGGCAAAGCCTTGGCGCTGCATGGCCGCCAGCACTTGTTCCAGCTCGCGCATATTCATTTGGGCGCACGAGTCTTTGCCCGTTTCCCGCTTCAGCAAAGCGCGGTAGGTCTCGTCGTCCAAGCCCAGCTGCGCCTTGCCGATATGGATTTTGGCCTTGAGGCCGTTTAAATTCTGTTTCTGTTGTCGCATTGTGGCGCCCCCGTGTTAAAATAATGCTTGTCCAATTTGTAGTTAGAGGCCGCCGCATGCATCCCGTGCGGTGGTATTTTTTTGCCAGTAAAGCGCAAACGGGAGCGGGCTGGAATACAACCCGCTCGGATTTGCGTTTTTGTGGAAATGACACTTTTACACCATGTGTAAATTGGCCATCGGGTAGGTCGGCTCTCCGAGCCGACTTTAATCGGACACGTCGGCTCGGAGAGCCGACCTACGGCAGCGCTTAGCGCACCGCGTCTTTCAAGGTCTTACCGGCCTTAAATTTCACCGTGCGTCCGGCGGCAATGGTGATGCTCTCGCCCGTGGCCGGATTGCGGCCTTGGCGTTCCGCACGCTCGGCCACCGAGAAGGTGCCGAAGCCCACCAGGGCCACGTCTTCGCCCTTGGCCAAGGCATCGGTAACTACGGCTTCCAACGCATCCAGCGCGGTTTTTGCCTGTTTCTTGTCCAAGCCCGGCCAAGCGGCCATTTTTTCGATCAGTTCGGTTTTATTCATGTTTTTAACTCCTGTTTAAAATGGGCGGAAGCGCCGCCCGCGCATATCGCTTCACACCCCCGCCAAATCCGGATCGGTCGGCTCCACCACAAAATCTTCCACTCCGCTCACAATGCGGATGCCCGGCACCTGGCCTTCGGCAAACAGCTCCGCTTCATTGAGAATGGCGTCTTTATTGATTTCCTCCTTGGTACGCACAAAACGCGCCAAAGCGGTTTTCTCTTTCAGGTAGCCCAATACCGCCGCCACCCCGGTCACCTTTACGCTGGGCGGTGCCACCCGCCATTTCACCAGCCCGGTGACAAAATCCACCGTCTTGGTCTTGCCTTGCTGCGTCAATTCGCCACGGTTGGCTTCGCAAAAAGCCTGCACGCTGGCGGTCAGCGCTTGGATTTCCGCCTCGTGCGGTGCCGCGAGGTCGCGGTATTGCTGCTCGAGCTCGGCTTTCTTGTCGCCCATCTCGGCCGACAAACGTTTGACCTCGCGGGTCAGATCGCCGATACGGCGGATATGCGCCGCCGCTTCGGCCTTGTCTTGCGCGGCTACCACTAGGGCGGTGGTTTTCACACGGGTTTTACTGCTTTTGGCCATGTCTGGCTCCTTTCTTCTGTGCAATGTCCTGAATGGACTGTTTGATTTTCTGTAAATTCTCTTGCGCCCGTGCCCGCTCTACCGGGGTGAGGGTGCGGTCGTATGCCAATTGCGGCAGCGGCGGACGCTTGGGCAGGCGCTCAATCAGCATTTTCGGCGGTGGCCAACGCTCGGCGTCTAAGGCCAGCTGCGCAAAGGCGGCGGTGATACGTCCGGCATCCTGCTGTTTGTCCCAGTCGATCGGCAGGGCGGCCATGGCTTCCAACCACACCGCAGCGGTCAGCTTGATGCCTTCCTCGGGTGGCGCACCTTGCAGGCGCAAGGCCACCAGCTTCTGCAAACCGCGCAACACCTCTTGCTGTACAAACGCGGGCAGGGGCTTAGGTGCTCGGGTCATGGATTTGCACCATCATTTCTTCCAGTGCCGCCACCGCGCCCACGGTTTTGCTGGCCGGTGCGGCAGCGGGTCTATCCGCCATCGGCACGGTTGTCGGCACCGGCACTGTCCCGCCTTGTCCCCGCCATTGGCTGATCACTTCCAACAGGTAGCCGTGGGACTTGAGCGGGGTTTTCAACCGTCCGGTATCGCGGGCGGCCAACACCTCGCTAAAGGCATAGGCCCAAGCGGCGGGCGGAGCGGCATAGGTTTTGCCGTCGCGTTGGATGTGCCCGGCCTGCATCATCGGCAGCAGCTCCGCCATCAGCGTGGCCATGCGTGCCTGCGACAGCGCCGATTTTTCCGGCCGGAACAGACCGAGGTAACGCACCAAACCGGTGCTCATCGGCCCGCCGATTTGCGCCACCGCCCATAAAGACTGTCGCGCCTCCTCATGGGCAAACAGCGCGTCCAAGCTGTTTTCGGCACCGCAGCAGGGGCAGCGGGTTTTCATGATGCCGCCTCCATCGCCACAAACCGGTTCACAAATGCCACCACCGCCAGCATCTGCTTTCGGCTCAGCTTCAACTCGTTGCGGCCCCCGGCCTTCACAATCACAAACGTCCCGTCCGCAAAACCGCCGATATTGATGTCTTCCGCCCAGTAAGGCTTTTCGTCGGCATTGGCCTGCAAGCTCAGCACCGGCACCGCCACCATTTCTTCCGGCTGCGGCTGGTCTTCCGCCAAAGGCACCGTCCCACCCACTTCCCAGCGGTACAGGGTATGGCCCTGACGCAATTGCGTCCCTATCATCCCCAACTCCTCCATACGATAGAGCGCATCGGTCAACAGCTTGCCCTTAATGCCGCTTTCCTCGGCCAAGGCTTCCAGCGTCCGCCCGCCTTGGCCGCGCATCAGCTCGCTCAGCGTGTGGACGGCTTCATTCAGTTTCATATTGCTACCCTTATTTATCAATAAGTTACAAAAACCAACAGGCAAAATTTTTTACCGCTCCCCATTTCAGGTAGCCTGTTCCCGTGCCCGTTCTTCCTCGCGTTGCCTCCGTTCCGCTTCGGCCAGGAATACATCCATATTGCTCAAGCGCGGCCCGTAATCCTGTTGTTGCGCCCGCAGCCGCGGCCTGCGTTGCAGCCAGCCCACATTGGCCGGATTCATGCCCGGCATGCTTCGTTTTTTCATAACACTCTCCTTATTCGCCCAGAGGCTCGAATACCACCGCCCGCATGAGCTCATCTTCGCTCATGCCGCCATAGATTGCCTGCCAGGCGGCATCGGCTTCGCGCAAATCCGCCTCGCGGCTGCTTTCTGTCGGTTGCGGCACCAAGGCGGCTGCCGGTTGCGGCGCACAGCCCACCGGATACCAGCCCAACAGCAAAGCCAGCGGCACCGCCAACAGCCAAAACACCAAGCGTGTTCTAATCACCGTCCACATCGCACACCTCCTTAATGGATCAGCATCTCGGCAAACGCACGCACCATGGCCGCATCCGCCGCTTTGTGGTTCATCCGCGCCAGCCGCACTACACCGCGTGCCAGCTTGTCCAAACGGCGGGCATTGCCGCATGCGGCCTCAACCAGAGCCGCCACCGTATCCGCATCCGGCTCCGGCAAAGCCTCACGGGCAATCATGGCCAAATCGGCATCCGGCACCGTATCGCCCAAGTCCAGGCGGAACGCCACCCGGCTGTACAGCTGCTTCAGTTCGCCGTTTTTGCCGCGCAGATTCACCAGCAGACGCGGCATACCCGCCAACACCAAACCCACACCCGCCTTATCGTGTACCCGGCGCAAACACTCCAAAGCCCGCAAAGGCAGGTTTTCCGCCTCGTCCACCAAAATAATGCGCCCGCTGTCTTTCAAACGGCCCACCACCGCTTCCATCAGCTCGCTCAAATTGCCGCGGCCGTCCGCACCCAACATCTGCGCCAGCTTCTGCAACAACACCTTGGCCGTATAAGTCGGATCCGTATCCAACAGCAACGCATCCGGGTTGTCCGCCCGATAAGCCGCCAAAGCCCGCGTCTTGCCCAAACCCGCCTGACCGTACAAAACCACCGTCTCGCCCTCCAAATGCGCCAGCCGCAACATATCGCGCACCCGCTTGGCCGTAGTCGTGTACACATAGGGCACGGCCAGCTTCTTGTCTGCCGCCTTCTCTCGCTGCTTCTGCAAAAACGCGCCCACCGCACGGTCCACCGCCGCCACATCACCCTTGTATTTGCCTTGCAGATACTGGTTCACCACCGCCGGAGTTACCCCGATGGCACGGGCCACCGCAGATTGCGTACTCCCGCTCGCACTGATATAGTCTTGCAAATCCTGTTTCATCTAAATTTCCTTTCTGGTTGAAACCCCGCCTTTCAAAGCGGATAACTCAATTAGGGGATAATCTCTCTCAATTCAGGGCAACGCTTGGAACCTCGCTTTAGGTGGTGCTCTGTGTGTTGAAACATACTCATTTTTAAAGTCCTTTAAAAAAGGGGTTTCAGGGTTCAGGCAGCCTGCGTCACCGGGCTGCCTTCTTATTTGCTGGCCTTCCAACACGGAATGAGACAAGGCGGCAAGCCGCAGACAGTACAAGTAGTACGGCCGGGCGCGGCCAACACCGTATCATTTCGTGTTGGGAGGTCAGCCGCCGTGTTCGCGCTCCCACGCCTCACGATCCGATTCAAACAAAAACAACGGTTTTTCCCGTGCCACCGGCACCGCCTCCGCCGCGCCGTTGCCCACCAGCAAACCGAAATCCGGTTGCTGTTCGATGGCCGGACGGGCTTCCGCCTCCGCCAGGCGGATGGTGTTTTGTGCCCGTTTCACCCGGCCTGCCATCCGTTGCGCCGCCAAACGGTCGCGCACCGTCAGCGGGAAAGCATCGCGCTTGTTGCCGTCCAGCGCCGCCTTGCACACAAACGCACCCGCCATGTCGTACACATACACCGCAGAAGCATCGTCATAGTCATAGGCCACCCGCACCGATTCACCGTGGTGCTCCGCCAAATCCACCGCAAAATAACGGTTGGTAAACAACTCCACCTCACCGCGGAACACCTTGCGCACCTCCTGCGGTCTAAACAGCGTTTCCATCTCCTGCGGTGCCAAATAGTCCGCAATCAGGTTTTCCTGCGCCATACGGTAATCGCGGTACTCCAAAGGCGAAAACCGCGTCCCGTCCGCTTTTTTCGGCAACTCGCCGTGCGGACGGCGGTTATAGTCCGCAATACAGCGCATCACATCCGCCTGAAATTGTGCCCATCCCGGCAACTTCGCCCGATAGCGCCGTTGCTCCGCCGTCAACTCCTTGCCCTTGTCCGCAGCCTTAAAAGCACTCTCCAGCTTGCGGTAAATCAGGTTTTGCGTACTGCTGTCCATGCCCGCACCCGTAAACGTCTCGTAATCCCGCGCCAGCTTGATCAGGTTGTCCTTCCACCACCGCTCGATAATCCCCCGGCCTTGCGGATTGCCCGGCAAGCCCGTCTCATGGTGTATCCCCAAGCGTGCCGCCAAACCCGTAATCTCATGGTCTATCGTCTTGCCCGTCTGCCCCGCACCGTTGTCCGAGTAGTACATCAGCGGCACCCCGTTGTGCTTGATACCGATACGCAACGCATCCGCCACCGCCACACAACTCTCCGCCAAGCTAAAGCTGAAACCCACCACCATGCGCGTACATCCGTCGATAATCACCGTCACCTCCGGTTTGAACGGCTGGCCGTGTATCGGGTGTTGCACCTTTGCCTTAAAGCTGTGGCCGTCACCAATCCACACATCGTTCGGTCGCAGTGCATCCCAATTGCGGCGCACAAACGGCAGCAGACCCTTATAAGCCGCACCCGTACGGCGGCCGCGCTCCTGCATAATCACCGGCATCTTGCGCCACACCCGCCGCACCTGATCCAGCGTCGGCAAATCCGCCTCCGGCCGGGTCGCCGACCACCACTGTGCAAACTGCGCATAACTGTGTGCCAGCTTCGGCGCACTCGGACGGCAATGGAAACCCATAAAATCTGCCAGCCACTCAATCCGCATCACCGGCACCTCCGTTTTCGTCGGCTTCGGTGCCAAGGCCGCCAAACGCTCGTTCGGCGTCTTCGCCCGGCGGTAGTCCGCCACCCAACCCATCAGCGAGCGCACACTCAAACCCCGTTGTCCGTTTGGCCGTGCATTGGCCACCGGCACATAACGCAGCAAAGCCTCCGGCAACGTGCCGCATTCGATCTGCTGCACCACATACACCGCCGCCGCCTTCACACCCAAACCCGCCACCTGGTGCATCTTCAACACCTCGCACACCAAAGCCATACGCGCATGGGCACAATCGCGCTGCTTGTCCGTCAGACCCAAGGCATAATCGTCAATCGCCGGCCCCGGCTGCCGCAAACGCGGTTTCGCCACCGCCTTGGCACGGCTGCCCGGCAACGGCACCGGCGCTGCCTGCGCCAGCAAAACCGCCGCTCTTTGCTCGGCAATGGCTGCCTGAATATCCGCGGGCAAACCCTTAACCGCATACTCCACACCGCCGCCTCTGCCTTGGCGCTTACGGCAGGGCCAGTTTTCACGACGCGCCTTATCAATAATGTTCTTGACGGCTTTCGGCAGTTCCGGAACACCCAGTGCGGCCAATTCTTTTGCATTCAAATAATCACTCATCGTCGGCCCCGCCAAACCACAGCTCCGGCGTTTCCGCCTTTTTCACGTTTTCCCGTTGGTAGGCCAGCAGTGACAACACCTGTGTCAGCGCCGCAATCGTTTCTTCCACACCGTTGCCGTCCTCATGCCAGCGTGCCAACAGGGCAATCGCCGCCGCCGTCTGGCTCTGCACCCGCGCCACATCGGCGGTCTTGCCCTTGCGGCCGCGCGGAATATCGATCACCACCTTGTCACCGTGCATCACACACAGGTATTCGCTGATAAAACGACAGCCCGCCAAGGCTTCAAACTGCGCCACCCGGTTCAGCGGCATGGTGTTGTCCAGCAGCCAGCGGTAATAGGTTTTCAGTTCCACACCCATCAAATCGGCCATCACTTTCGAGGGCAGACGGCGTTCCTTGGCGTAACGCTTGGTCAGCGCAATGGCATGATCCAGCGAAGTGGCTTTGGCTTGGCGGATATTTCTCATCATGACAAAAAGCTCATCGGGATTTTTAAAACGTGATTTTTCAGCCTGTATCGCCTACAATTCAGGCCACGGCTTGAGACAGCACCGGTTTGTGGTTGCGTGCCGCGTAACGTTGCGGCCAAATATCCTCCGGTTTCAGTCCCAAAGCTTGGGCAATCACACGCTCGCTCTTCGGATAAGGTCTCACCAGAGCACCATATAAAGTTGTCGGGTGGACTTTGACTTCTGCCGCCAACGAGCGTACCGACCAGCCCGCCTTTTTCAGCGCAGCAATAATGTCCGCGCGGTGCCAGTCTTCCGGCACCACCGGTTGAACTGTTGCTGTAATTTTTTTCATCTCGGAATACCTACATTTTGTCAGTTTGGGAATTGACTACATGTAGGCATTCTATCGTAAAAGATAGAAATTTCAAGCGTAAAAGTAATTATAAATGGAATAATAGTAAGTTTATTGCATAAAAGATTGATTTAATTAAAGATAAACTTTTCTTTTACGCGTAAAAGTTTCTTTCTTGCGGGGTAAAACTTCCGGTGACTAACTTTTACGATTACTTGAACGCCGCAGAACTGGCAAAACTTGCTTTACCTATGTTGCCAAAATCGCCAAAAGGTATCGCGGAAAAGGCACAGCGTGAGGGCTGGCCATTCCGAAAACGTGCCCAACGGGGCGGTGGAGTGGAATATGCTATTAGTGGAATGCCGGCCGATATTCGGGGTGCCATTAATGAGAAGCCGTTGACAGAATTATTAGAAAGGTCAATGCAAACATCGTCATTAAGCGATGAAGTTAAAGGATTTACCCAGCGCGTTAGCGAGGTTGTTGATATGCTGGGCAAGCAGGCGCATGCTGCCCGCAGCATTGGTGTTCAGGATGCGTCAATTAAAAGATGGGTGACAGGACAAGCGGACCCATCCCGCACAAACCTTATCCGCATTGCTGAAGCTGCGGGTGTCAATATTGCGTGGCTGGCCACCGGGGAAGGCCCTAAGTTCAAAGATGGTACTGCCCCCGTACAAACGGTGGGGCAAAAAGAAAGCACACCGGCAAAAGACGTACTTGGCAATCCGGTGGACATCGAAGAGTTTGTATTTATCCCGCGCTACGACGTCAAAGCCGCAGCCGGGCACGGTTATCCCAACCACGACCATCCGGCCGTGCTACGCATGGCATTTCGCCGCTACTGGGTCGAAAACTACCTGCGCGCCAACCCGGCCGACCTCTCCGTCATCGCCGTCAAAGGCGACTCCATGGAAGGCGTGCTCAACGATGGCGACAACATACTGGTAAACCATGCCCAAAACCGCCCCGGTACCGGCCTGTACGTGGTTCGCATTGGCGAAGACCTTATAGTGAAACGCATCCAAACCATGCCCGGCGGTAAACTGCTGATCACATCCGCCAACGAAGCCTACGCCCCCTTTGAGATTGACCTGACCGATGGCACCGCCGACGTCCAAATCATCGGCCGTGTCGTCTGGTTTGGCCGTCAGATTTAAAAACAAATAAACCCGGTTTAAAACCGGGTTATTTTTAGTTCGTTTTAATGCAAAAGCTGACGCATTTTTATTGAATCCGGTGCAAAAGCTACCGCCACCCGCCCGCGCACAAAAAAAGCCGAAAACCCCCACCATTTAAGGATTTTCGACCGTTTATATCTGCCGGGCCAGTGATGCAAAAACAATCACCCCCCCTCAATCAATGGCATTGGCGCGCAGGCTGGCTTCGCGCGCCGTGTGCCTTTG
This sequence comes from Neisseriaceae bacterium HSC-16F19, assembly GCF_024171525.1. GTDB lineage: Bacteria > Pseudomonadota > Gammaproteobacteria > Burkholderiales > Neisseriaceae > JALJZY01. The sequence continues at coordinate 36,028 of NZ_JALJZY010000018.1, read as the reverse complement.
GACAAATTCCACAAACGCCTGGCGCGGTTCCAACAGCTTGAATTGCAGATACCAGCCCACATAGGCCGCCACCAGCAAATCGGCGGCGGTGAAACAGTCGCCGACCAGGTATTCGCGCCCGCTCAAAGCCGCTTCCAGCGTATTCAATATATCCGCCTCGGTGCCGAAACCGGCCATTTCCGGCTTGGGCATGGCACCGCCGCCCGCCTTGGCCACCATCAACTGTTCCAAAGGCGCCATAAAACTGATCCAGCGGTAATAGCTGCCGCGCTCCGGCGTGCCTACCGGCGGCGCCAAACGTTTTTCCGGCACCCAATCGGCCAAATACAGGCAAATCGCCGCCTGCTCCGTCACCACCGCCTCGCCATGCTGCAAAGCCGGTACCTTGCCCATGGGATTGACGGCCAGATATTCCGGCGCCTTCATGCTGCCGCCGTATTCCAACAGCACGGTTTCGTAAGGCAGGCCGGTTTCTTCCAACATCCAGCGCGCCACCCGCCCGCGCGACATGGGGTGGGTGTAGAAGGTGAGTGCAGACATCGCTATCTCCTGGCTATAGACACGTTCAATACAGACAACTCAGTTAACACCATAAAAAGGCTGCCTGAAACCTTCAGGCAGCCTTTTTGATGCTTTAAGCAAACCGTTTAGGCCGCTTCTTCCGGCAAGGTTTCGCGGCGCAAGAGGGTGATCAGGCGCGCGAGGCGGTTTTTCATGTCGCGGCGGTCGACGATTTGGTCGATGGCGCCTTTTTCGAGCAGGAATTCGGCACGCTGGAAGCCGTCGGGTAGGGTTTCGCGCACGGTTTGCTCGATTACGCGCGGGCCGGCAAAACCGATGAGCGCACCCGGCTCGGCCAGCACCACATCGCCCAAAAAGGCAAAGCTGGCAGACACGCCGCCCATGGTCGGATCGGTGAGCACGGAGATAAACGGCAGGTCGTGTTCGTTGAGCAAATGCAGCGCGGCACTGGTTTTGCCCATCTGCATCAGGGAATTCAAACCTTCCTGCATGCGCGCACCGCCGGAAGCGGCCACGCAGATAAAGCTGGCTTTGGCGGCCACGGCTTCGCGCACGCCCTGCACAAAACGCTCGCCCACCACTGAACCCATGGAACCGCCGATAAAGCGGAATTCAAACGACGCCACCACCACCGGCAGGCCGTGCAGGGTACCGCGCATCACCACCAGGGCATCGTCTTCGTCGGTGAGTTTGCGGGCGGCACTCAGGCGGTCGGTGTATTTTTTGCTGTCGCGGAATTTGAGCATGTCCACCGGCTTGATTTTGGCACCGATTTCCTCGCGTCCGGCCTCATCCAAGAGCAAATCCAAACGCTCGCGCGCACCGATGGGGCTGTGGTGGTTGCACTTGGGGCAGACGGAATGGTTGTGCTGCAAATCGGTGGCATACAGCGTGGCGGCACAGGCCGGGCATTTGTGCCACAAACCTTCCGGCACGCCGGTTTTGCCGTTGTCGTCTTTTTTGATTTTCGGGGGCAGGATTTTATCGAGCCAGCTCATAGTGTTTCCTTTAATTCAGGCAGCCGTGATACCGCTGACGGCTGCAGGCATCAGTTGGTCGGCAGCGGGCAGGCTTTCAAACCGTTGGTCACCATGTCTTCCTGAAAAGCCTGAAATTCGCCGGTATTGCCTTCACCACGGGCAACCGCAGCTTCCATTCGGCGGAAGAAGGCATCATCATACTTGCTCAAAACATAATTACCCATGCAGCTGCAGTAATTTTTATAAGGGTCGGTACGCATCGGTTCAGGCAGGCTGCTGATGCACGAAGTTACAAAAGTATCGTAATCCAGCTGGCGCGATCCCCAGTTACCGTTACCGCCTGCGGCCGGTGCTGCAGCCGGTGCGGAAGCTGTTGTTGCAGCCGCCACCTCGGTTTTTTCCTGCGGTTTGCAGGCGGCCAGAGCAGCCGCAGCGGCCAAAGTCAAAATCAGGGCATGCTTCATGTGTTTATTCCTTTACAGTGAAATGGCTGCTGTTCAGGCAGCCTGAGTTATGCGGCAGACGTGACCGCCTGTTTCAATTCCCTTACCACATCGGTCAAAGCATCCCCCGCACGGGCAGGATGATCGGCCACAGCCTGCACCAGACGGCTGCCGACAATCACCGCATCGGCCACCGCCCCCACGGCACGGGCGCTGGCGGCATCTTTAATACCGAAACCGACGCCGATGGGCAGGCGGATGAATTGGCGCAAATGCTCAATTTTACGCGAAACCGCGTCGGTATCCAACTGTGACGAGCCGGTCACACCTTTGAGCGAGACGTAATACACGAAACCGCCGGCTTTGGCGGCAATGGCGCGGACGCGCTCGTCGGTGGTGGTGGGTGCCACCAGGAAAATGCAATCCACACCCTGTGCTTTAAGCGGTTCGTACAAGGGGTCTATGCTTTCTGCCGGGCAATCCACCGTGAGCACGCCGTCCACCCCGGCCTGTGCCGCCGCTTCGGCAAAGGCGGCATAACCCATGCGGTGTACCGGATTGAGATAACCCATCAGCACCACCGGCGTGGTGGTATTGCGGCGGCGGAATTCGGCCACCATGGCCAATACGTCGTTGAGGCTGGTGTTATGTTGTAAGGCGCGCTCGGCGGCAGCCTGTATCACCGGGCCGTCGGCCATAGGGTCGGTAAAGGGTACGCCCAGTTCGATGATGTCGCTGCCGCTGTCGGCCAGGGCATGCATCAGGGTAACGGTTTCTTTGGGGTGCGGATCCCCGGCGGTGATATAGGAAATCAGGGCGGTTTGGCCTGCCAGTTGTTGGAATGTGGTGTCGATTCGGCTCATGATGAAAAAGCAGGTATTGGACATGGCTGCCTTGGCAGCAGCGCGCATTATGCCACGAAGGCACGCGGATGGGGGGGGTTACAAAGGTCTTGTTTTGTTTCAGGCAGCCTAATGAACTACAATTCTGCTTTTGTGTTTTGGAATACCGGCCATGAATCCCGTAATCGATACCCTGTGCCAACACCGCACCTACCGCGAATTCGACCCTGCCGCCGTGATGCCGCCGGATCATGTGCAGGCGGTGCTCGATGCCGCCCGCCAAGCACCCTCATGGATGAACGGCCAGCATTACAGCATTATCCGCATTACCGACCCGGCTTTGCGCGCGCAGATTGTGGCAGTGCAGCCGGGCAATCCGCAAATCGGTACTTGCAGCGAATACTGGCTGTTTATCGGCGATGCCCACCGTGCGGCGCGTTGCAGCCAGGCCCATGACGGCAGTTTTGCCGCCGTCGGTACCCCCGACACCGTACTCACCCTGGCGGTAGATGCCGCACTGGCGGCGCAAAACGCAGTAATCGCGGCGGAAAGCCTGGGTTATGCCACCTGTTTTACCGGCGGCATCCGCTTGGTAGCGCCGGAGTTAACCGAGTGGCTGGCCTTGCCGCAACACACTTTTCCGCTGTTTGGCTTGTGCATCGGCAAACCGGCAGTTCAGATGCGCCTGAAACCGCGTTTGCCCCAGGCAGCGGTGGTGGCGGAAAACCGCTATCCCGACGATGCGCTCTTGGATGCGGCCTTGGCCGAGTATGAGCAGACTCTGCTGGATTTTGGCGAAGCGCGCGAAAAACTGCCTTACCGCGAGAAATTCGCCCGCTATTACGCGCGCGAATACGGCGAACGCAACCCGGCCCTGCTGCGGGCGCAGGGTTTGCTGACCCATCCTGAAGGGTTGGGGGAAAACGGATAAGGTTTGAATACCACGGTGATCTATACATATTACCGTTTCTGTTGCCCAATCAAGATCCTGCGACTTACGCGCAGGATGACTGTAAGCCGTCATTCTGCGCGCAGTAGCCGTAGGTCGGCTCTCCGAGCCGACGCATTTAAACATCAAGTCGGCTCGGAGAGCCGACCTACCGCCATCCTTATAGTAAAATACGCCCCGTTTTGACCTTTCAGGCAGCCTTTTATGCAGCAATATCTTGATTTAATGCGCCATGTGCTCGATACCGGCACCGACAAAGCCGACCGTACCGGCACCGGTACGCGCTCGGTATTCGGCTACCAGATGCGTTTCGATTTGAGCGCCGGTTTTCCCCTGCTCACCACCAAAAAACTGCATCTGCGTTCCATCATCCACGAATTGCTGTGGTTTCTCAAAGGCGATACCAATATTCGCTACCTGAAAGAAAACAATGTCTCGATTTGGGACGAATGGGCGGACGAAAACGGCGATTTGGGCCCGGTGTACGGCTACCAATGGCGCTCCTGGCCCGCGCCGGACGGCCGCCATATCGACCAGATCAGCCAGCTTATCGAACAAATCCGCCGCAATCCCGACAGCCGCCGCCTGATTGTTTCCGCTTGGAATCCGGCGCTGGTGGACGACATGGCGCTGCCGCCCTGCCATGCGCTGTTTCAGTTTTATGTGGCCGACGGCCGTTTGTCCTGCCAGCTCTACCAGCGCAGTGCCGATATTTTCCTCGGCGTGCCCTTCAATATCGCCAGCTATGCCTTGCTGACGCTGATGATGGCGCAGGTGTGCGGCCTCAAGCCGGGCGAATTTGTGCACACTTTTGGCGATGCCCATTTGTACAGCAACCATTTTGAGCAGGCGCAATTGCAATTGGCGCGCAGCCCGCGCCCGCTGCCGCGCATGCTGCTCAATCCGGACGTCACCGATTTGTTTGCCTTTACTTTTGAGGATTTCGAATTGCAAGACTACGACCCGCATCCGCATATCAAAGCGGATGTGGCGGTGTGAGGCTGCCTGAAATGAGTGAACAAAGCATCACCCTCATCGCCGCCGTGGCCGATAACGGCTGCATCGGTATGGATAACGGCATGCCTTGGCATATTCCCGAAGACTTTGCTTTTTTCAAGCAATACACTCTGGGCAAGCCGGTGCTGATGGGGCGCAAAACTTGGGACTCGCTGCCGCGCAAACCTTTGCCCGGCCGCCGCAATATCGTCATCACCCGCCAGACCGACTGGCAGGCCGAGGGCGCGGAGCGTGCCGACAGCTTGGAGACGGCTTTGTACATGGCGGCGGATGCGGCAGAAATCATCATTATGGGCGGTGCCGAAATCTATACCCAAGCCCTGCCGCTGGCCACCGATTTACGCCTCACCGAAGTGGCGTTGACGGTAGACGGTGACGCCTTTTTCCCGCCCTTGCCGCCCGGGCAATGGCAGAGCGTCAGCCGCGAAGAACACGAGAGCGGCAAGGGCATCCGCTTTGCCTTTGTACATTACCGCCGTGCCTAAGCCTGCTGCCATGAAAATGCACCACCGTATCGCCTGCCTGCTGCCGCTGTTGCTGTGTACCGCGGCGGCGGCCGATGCGGTGTATATCTGCCGTTTGGGCAACAAGGCCGTATATACCTCTTATCCGCAAAAACTGCCTAAAGGCCAGTGCCAGAAATCGGCCATGGAGCCGGTGGATGCCGTGAGTGCCTCTGATGCCGCCGCATCCGACCCGGACGCCGCCGACCCCATCAGCCAGCTGTGGTACGACCTCGAATTCGGCAATATCGACAACAACATCAAAATCAGCCATCCCGAACCGATAGTCACCCCGCCAGCGGCGCGCGGCGGTAGCGGTGTGAACACGGCCCTGTTGCCGCCGCCCAAACCGCCCACGCGCCGCCAATTGGTGGAACGCGATATTGCCGCCGAGAAAAAAGCGCTCGCCGCCGCCCAAGCGGAGCTCGCCGCCGCGCAAGCAGCCAAGCAATACGGCCGCATCAACCGCATCAACCTCAATATCAGCGACCGCCTGCAAAACATCCGCGCACTGGAAACCGAGTTGCAGCGGTATTAAATTCTTTCAGGCAGCCTGAAAAACTTGCCCGCCGCATACTTTCGGCGTACTGTGCGGCTGCCTGAAAACCGTTTGTTCCCGCACACCATGAATCCCGCACTCATCACCGCCCACAGCGACACCGCCCGCGCCGTTGCCGCACAGCTGGCCGCCGACAAACAGGCGGCAGAGCAGCAATACCTGGCCCACCGCCGCCCGGTGCTGTATTTCCGCCAGCACGGCGCTGCGCTTGACCGTGCGCTCCGCGCCTTGTGGCAGACTTGGTTTGCCGACAGCCGTTTAAGCCTGCTGGCCACCGGCGGTTACGGTCGCGGTGAGCTTTACCCCTATTCCGACCTCGATTTGGCCGTGACCGCGCCCACGCCGCCGGATGAAGCGGAACAGGCCGCAGTGGCGGCTTTTGTGCAAACGCTGTGGGATTTACATCTGGCCCCGGCGGTGAAAACCGGCAGCGTGGCCGAGTTGTGTGCCAGCGCGGCGGAGGATTTGTCCGCCGACACCGCTTTTTTGGAGGCGCGCCATCTGGCCGGTGATGCGGCCACCACAGAGGAATTGTTACGCCGCATCAATCTGCGGCGCGATGTGGTGGGCTTTATCGAAGGCAAAATTCTGGAACAGCAGCAACGCCACGCCAAATCGCAAGGTGCGGGCACGGTGCTGGAAGCCAATCTCAAAAGCGCCCCCGGCGGCTTGCGCGACATTCATACGCTGTTGTGGATTGCCAAAGCGCAAGGCATAGACCCGCGTTTTCAGGCGCTGGTGCAGCAGCGCATTCTCAGCCGCACCGAAGCCGCTTTGCTGGTGCACAGCCACCGCCGCCTGGCGCAAATCCGCATCAGCCTGCATTTGGCGGCGCGGCGCGAAGAAGACCGCTTGGTGTTCGATTTGCAGCAACAGGCGGCGCGGCTGATGGGTTTTGACGGCGATAATCCGCGCCGCAACAGCGAAAAACTGATGCACAGCTTTTACCGCGCCGTCAAAACCGTCACCCAACTCAGCGGCATACTCCTGCCCATGCTGCGCGGCCGCGTGTATTCGCGCCTGCCGCGGGTGGTGGCGGACATCGACGACGATTACTATCAGGTCGGTAATTTATTGGCGGTGCGCGACAAGCAGCTGTTTGCGCGCAAGCCCACGCATATTTTCAAGGCCATGCAGATTGTGCAACAGCGCTCCGATTTGAGCGGCCTGGCGCCGAAAACCCTGCGTGCCTGGTGGGCGGCGGGGCAGAATATCGACGCGGCGTTTTACCAAAATCCGGTCAACCGCGACCGCTTTATCGGCTTTTTCCGCCACGGCAGCGGCCTCACCCATTTACTGCGCTTTCTCAATCTCTACGGCGTGTTGGCGCGCTACCTGCCCGCCTGGGACAAAATCGTCGGCCTGTTGCAACACGATTTGTTCCATATTTATCCGGTGGACGACCACATCCTCACCGTGGTGCGCAATATGCGCCGCCTCGCGCTGGACGCCCACAGCCACGAACTGCCTTTTGCCTCGGCGCTGATGCACGCCTATCCGCAGCCGCACATTCTTTATCTGGCGGCGCTGTTTCACGATATCGCCAAAGGCCGCGGCGGCGACCACGCACTGGAAGGCATTGCCGATGCACGCCGTTTTGCCGCCGACCATTTTCTGGATAGCGATGAAACCGAGCTTCTGGCCTGGCTGGTGGAAGACCATCTGCTCATGTCCGGCACAGCCCAAAAAGAAGACATCCAAGACCCGGACGTGGTGGCGCGTTTCTGCCAGCGCGTACGCAATCGCGAGCGCCTCACCGCGCTCTATCTGCTCACCGTGGCCGACATCCGCGGCACCAATCCCAAAATCTGGAACAGCTGGAAAGCCACCCTGCTGGAAAACCTGTTTCAGGCAGCCTTGCGCCATTTGGAAGGCAATACCGACGACCGCAGCGTGTCTGTGAGCCGCCGCCAGCAGGCCGCCTTGGGCGAACTGGCGCGGCTCGGTGTGGATGAAGCCGGTCGCCGCAAGCTGTGGCGCACCTTGGGCGAAGCCTATTTCGTGCGCCACGAAATGCAGGAAATCCTCTGGCATCTGCCGCTCTTGGCCGCCGACAGCGACAGCGCCCAGGCACACACCCGCCTTTTGCCCGACGGCCACACCCTCGAAGCGATGGTGTACATGCCCAACCGCGCCGGACTGTTTGCCGGCTTATGCCAGATTTTCAGCCACCACAACCTCAATATTCTCGCCGCCCGTGCCTACATCACCGAGCACCAGTACATCCTCGACACCTTTATTTTGCAGGCGCCGGAGCATTGTCTGCCGGAAGACTGGGAACGCATCCGCCACCTGCTCCTGCGCGATCTCAACCGCTTTGTCTACAGCGGCGGCGACAGCGTCACCCAACCGCCGGAGCGCCCCGGCCGCCGCAGCCGCCACCTGCCCATCGCCACCCACATCACCATCAGCGCCGAAGACAACCCAGGCTGGTATGTGCTCTACATCGTCACCGCCAACCGCCGCTTTTTGCTGGCCAATATCGCCCGGGTTTTGTCCGAGCACAATATCGGCGTGCGCTACGCCAAAATTACCACCTTGGACGAACGCGCCGAAGACAGCTTTTTGGTCTATGCGCCGCAGCTGGCAGAAACCCGCAGCCAGCTGGAACTGAAACAGGCGCTGCTGGCGCGTATAGACGGGTAAGTCTGTTTTCAGGCAGCCTGAAAAACCTAAAACAAAACGCTGAAAACATCCTGCAGGATACTTTCAGCGTTTTGTTTTAGGGTGCAGACCGTCAGCGGCTTCAGCAAGATACGGAATCCGCAACCTCATGTGCCTCCGCATCCAACAGCGGCGGCATGGGATGGCGCAGGCTGGCGGCCAAGGCGCGCAGATACTCGCGTGCGGCGGTATTGGGACGGCCGCGGTGGCATACGGCACACAGCACGGCCGCCAGCAGACGCGCTTTATCGGTACCGGGCAGGCCGTTTAGATGTTGCACCGCGGCCTGCAACAGGCTGAGACGACGCAGCGGCAGGGTTTGTCCGATGGCGGCATAACGCGCGGCTGCCGCATAAGCGTCCTCTTCGGCATCGGCCGCCGTGCCCGCCGCCCACGCCAGTACCTGGGCGATTTCGCTATGGGCATCGGCCCAACGACAGGATGCGCGCGCGGCGGGCGGATTGAGGTGGCTGTGCAGCACCGTCCACACACACCAGTCGTGCAGACGCTGGCGTTTGTCGGCACGCATCAGCCGCTGCAACAGGGGTTGCAATTGCGGCCAGCGTCCTTCAGGCAGCCCGGCCAGCGCGGGCAGGGCCAAATCCAGCAAGGGCAGGATGTGTGCCGCCTGCAAGCCCTGGCGCTGCCGCTGCAAGGCGGCGGTGCGCAAGGCCAGTGCGTAATCCACAGTCTCTATATCCGCCAATTGCGCGGCGGCAACGGCCTCATCCTCGGAAAGCATCAGCGCACACACCAGCGCTTCCGCCTGCTCGCCGTCCTGGCTGGCCGCATACCACACCGCGGGCAGGCTTTGACGCAACCAGGCGGCATAGGCCATGTGTTCGGGATGAACGTGCATGATGTCTTCCAGCATGGCCGCAGCCGCATCCAAGGCCGCCGCGGCCACCGGCGCATCGTCTGGCGGCTGCCATTCGGTCATCAGTGCCTGGCCGTCGCCGCCGTGTCCGGCGGCACTACCAAAGGCCAACCAACCGCTGTAATCGCTTACCCCGCCGGCACCGCTGCCCGCATGTTGCAATGTGTCCGCCAATTCGGCGGCGGCTTCGGCGTTGATGCGCCCTATGCGCTGCAAGACGGTGGGATGGGTGGCCGACAGGCGCAGCAGCCAGTCTTCGGCCAGCGGCGCAAACAGGAAATGGGCATAGGCCGGTGCCTGCGGCGCATGCCAGCGCAAAGGGCGGCCGGTGCCGATGTGGTGCAATGCCGACACCAAACCTTCTCTCTGGCGGGTGAACTGCACCGCAGAGGCATCGGCCAGATATTCGCGCTGGCGGCACACGGCTGCCTGCAACCACCCGGCCAGCACCACGCCGACAAAACCCACCAGCATCAGCAGCGCCCCCAACAACACGCCGAAAATGCCGAAGGCCCAGCCGAGGCCGCCGCTGCCGTGTTCGTCTTCATCTTCGCGCACGCGGTAGTCGCGCGGCCTGCCCAACAGCAGATAATGGCCGCTCAGACCGATCATGGACAGGCCGTGCAGCAAGCCGGCCAGATGCATGTTCAGGCGCATGTCGCCATGCAGGATATGGCTGAATTCGTGCGCCACCACCGCCTGCAATTCATCGCGCGACAGGCGGTCGAGCGCACCCTGGGTCACGGCAATCACCGCATCGCGCGGGTGCAGGCCCGCGGCCAGGGCGTTGATGCCGTATTCGGGCAGCACATACACCCGCGGCAGCGGCATGCCGGAAGCAATGGCCATTTCCTCCACCACATTGAGCAGCTGCCGCTGCTGGCGGTCGGCCTGGCTTGCCCGCAGCAATTGCCCGCCCAGCGACTCGGCCACCACCGCACCGCCGCGACTGAGGGCGCGCACTTTATACAGCGTACCGCCCAGCACCACCGCCGTGACCACCGCTGCCGCCCACGCCAGCGCCGTTAACGGCAGGCCGCCCGTGGCCGTGCGCCACGGCAAGAGCCACACGATGAGCAGCGCGGTGGCCGCCACCGTCAGCCCGACCGCGGCCAGATACAGCCACAGCAAACGGCGGCCGGTGCGGCGCGCCCAGTCCTGGTGTTCGAAAAATCGCATAGAAAATCTGTGAATAACAGACGCATCATGTTTTCAGGCAGCCTGGGGCGAATTGACCATTCGGGCGCGTAGCTGATTTTTTAGGCAAAAACGTCCGATTCAAGGCGGAAAGCGCAGCAAGGTTGGACACCTTGCGAGCATTTTCAACGCAGAAGCGGACGATTTTTGACAAAAAAGCAGCCGTGAACGAATGGTCAGTTCGCCCCTAGGGCTGCCTGAAAATGAAGATTAGGAAAACGAGGCTTGCGGCGCCGACTGCAAAGCGGCGCTGTCGGCAAAGGTCAGCAGTGCCGCATCTTCGCGGTGGCCGAGAAAATCGGCCAGCAGCACATGGGGGAAACGCTGGCGGGTGGTGTTGTAATCGGCCACCGCATCGTTATAGGCTTGGCGGGCAAAGCCGATGCGGTTTTCTGTGGCGGTGATTTCTTCGGACAACTGCCGCATATTGTCCGCCGCGCGCAAATCGGGATAGGCTTCCAGCTGCACATTCAGGCCCTGCAGGGCCGACATCAGCTCCTGCTCGCGGCCTGCCAGCGCCGCCAGTGCGGCGGCATCGGGGTGGTTATGGGCAGCGGCCAGTGCCGCCACGGCGGCATTGCGTGCCTGGGTCACCGCCACCAGGGTTTCGTTTTCATGCTGCAAATAGGCGCGCGCGGCTTCCACCAGATTGGGAATGAGGTCATGACGGCGTTTGAGCTGCACTTCGATTTGTGCAAACGCATTTTGAAAGCGGTTTTTGCGCTCCACCAACTGGTTGTACACCGTGACCGGCAATACCACCGCCACACCGAGCAAGACCAACAATACCAACCATTCTTCCATCCGTTTTATCCTTGTTTCTGAAATACTGTTGCAAAAAGGCTGCCTGAAAACACATTCAGGCAGCCTGAATCATCACCATACGGCCTTACGCTTTGAATCAGGCAACCTGGGTCTGGTGTTCGTCGCCCACGCGGGCGCGGATTTCGCCCAAGCGGTACACGGTTTCGCCCTGCGCTTGCAGGAATTGCTGCACCGCATCGGCGTCTGCGGCGGCAATGATCACCACCATGCCGATGCCGCAGTTGAAGGTGCGGTACATTTCCTGGGTGTCCACATTGCCCGCCTGTTGCAGCCATTGAAAGAGCTTGGGCAGGGGCCAGGCCGCGGCGTCGATTTGGGCGACGGTATTGTCCGGCAGCACGCGCGGCACGTTTTCGGTGATGCCGCCGCCGGTGATGTGCGCCATGCCTTTGATGGTGAACTGCTGCAAAGCGGCCAAAATCGGCTTCACATACAGGCGCGTGGGCGCGATGATGGCTTGGCGCAGGGTGGTATCGCCGTCAAAGGGAGTGTCGAGTTCGGGATTGTCGCGGGCGAGGATTTTGCGCACCAGCGAATAGCCGTTGGAATGGGCGCCGTTGGAAGCCAGTCCCAGCACCACATCGCCGGGGACGATGCTGCGGCCGTTGATGACGCGCTCTTTTTCCACCACGCCCACGGCAAAGCCGGCCAGGTCGTATTCGCCTTCCGGATACATGCCGGGCATTTCCGCGGTTTCGCCGCCAATCAGCGCGCAGCCGGATTCTTCACAGCCCTGGGCAATACCTTTGATCACATCGGTGGCGCGCGCCACATCCAGTTTGCCGCAGGCGAAATAATCGAGGAAAAACAGCGGCTCGGCGCCCTGCACCAGGATGTCGTTGACGCTCATGGCCACCAAATCGATGCCCACGGTGTCGTGTTTGTCCCAGTCAAAAGCCAGTTTGAGCTTGGTGCCGACACCGTCGGTGCCGGAAACGAGCACGGGGTTTTGATATTTTTTGCTGATTTCCACCAGCGCGCCGAAACCGCCCAAATCGCCCAACACTTCGGGGCGCAGGGTGCGTTTGGCAAAGGGTTTGATGTTTTCGACCAGCTGGTCGCCGGCATCGATGTCGACACCGGCATCGCGGTAGCTGAGGGAGGATGGGGAGGTCATGGGAAGGTTTTCCGGGCTGCCTGAAAAGCGCGGATTTTACCCGTTTTTTGGCCTGGCCGCATTAGGCTGCCTGAAATGTTTAGACTTGTATCCGCTTTAGGTATAAATGCCTTAATTCAAGTACGTTCACGGCTACAGCCATTCCCGCTGGCGCAGCCGAACGGAGCACGGTTTTTCGGGGAGAAAGGGCAAATCTGTTTGAGCAGCGCAGCTGCGAGTTGTTGCCCGCCCGAAAAACCGTGCGTAGTGAGGGAAGTTTGCGCAGCAAACCTGCAACCGCGGCCGCCTTTCTTTTGCCTTCTTTTCTTTGGCGGCGCAAAGAAAAGAAGGTAGGCCGCGCGGCCATGAAGCGCAAAGTAAAATGCTCGGCGATGTGCACCACAAGGCGTTACAAACCCACCATTGAAAACTGCCAATAATGAAAAACAAACGGTGGGCAAGTATGCCCACCCTACCGCTGCAAACCCTACCGCCGGTACGGATTCTCCACCGCCGCGGCCAGGCGTTGCAGGTAGTCGCGCAGCTGCGCTTCGCTGCAACCCATCAGCAGGCCGTCTTCAAAGGCGTCTTGGGCTGCCTGAAACAATTCCTGCATGTTTTCTTCCATGACTTTGATTTTTTCGGTACAGGCAACCACGGTACCGTCGTCCTCGCGCCAGGTCGGCAGCGGCGGCATTTCGGCCATGTGCGTCTCCTTTAACGGAAGCGGTCGCTGTTGCTCACCCGGCGGGCGGTGGCGTATTTCTGGTGCCAGTAGCCGCTGGTGATGCCGACGATTTCGATATTCTTGCCCGAACGCGGTGCGTGTACCATGCGGCCGTTGCCGATGTACATGCCCACATGGGAAATGCGCCCGCCGCCGGAAGTGCGGAAAAACACCATGTCGCCGGGTTGCAGCTGGCTACGTTCGACGGCGCGCCCCACGGTGGCCATTTCCGCCGAGGTGCGCGGCAGGTTGATGCGCATGCTTTTCTTAAAGATATACTGCATAAAACCGCTGCAATCCAAACCGCTCACCGGCGAATTGCCGCCGAAGCGGTAGGCCACGCCCAAAAGCCCCATGGCGTTCATGAGCAAATCGCCCGCTTCGTCGTGATTGCTGCTTTGGTTGCCGCCCAGGGTGCGGTCGTTAATCAGGCGTTCCAGGGCCGCATTGTCCAAGCCCTCGGGTTCGGCCAGCGCCGGTGCCACCGCCAGTGTGGTCAAACACAGGCAGGCCGTGGCCAGCGTCAGCCATTTGTGCATCCATTTCATAAGTCAGTCCGTTTGATTGCCCGTGTACACCGCAAAGGGCTGCCTGAAAGGGCCGCGCCTGTGTTATGCTGTGCCGCGCACACGATTATTGTTGGTCTCCACCCGCATGTTCAGAAACCATTTCACCACCATGGGCGACCTGGCCCGCCTCCGCGAAATCGCCGCCATCATGGCGCGTTACGGTTTGAGCGGTTTCTTCCAGCGTTTGCGCCTGTCGGTCAATTTCCGCCAGGACAAGCAGGCAGCAGAAGCGGCGCACCAGCACCGCTATTTAAGCATGCCGCAACGGATGCGGCGTGCATTTGAAGAATTGGGGCCGACCTTTATCAAGCTCGGCCAGGTATTGTCCACCCGGGTGGACATTTTCGGCAGCGAATGGACCGATGCCTTTGCCGAATTGCAAAGCAATGTGCGGCCCATTGCCACCGACGACATCCGCGCGCTCATCCAGGCACAGCTGGAACAGCCTTTGGACCGGGTGTTCCGCCACATCGACCCGCGTCCCATCGGCAGTGCCTCCATTGCGCAGGTGCACCGTGCGGTGCTGGTGAGCGGCGAAGAAGTGGCGGTGAAAATCAAGCGGCCGGACATCGATGCCACCATTGCCGCCGATTTACGCATTTTAACGCATATCGCCAATCTGATTGAAGCCGAAATTCCGGAATCGCGCCGCTACCGGCCGGTGCAAATGGTGCAGTATTTTGCCCGTTCGCTCGCCAGAGAGACCGATTTATCGGTAGAGCTGCGCTATTTGCAGCGTTTCGGCCGTGCCTATGAGGGCCACGAATTTATCCGCATCCCCCAAGTTTTCGCCGCGTATTCTAACCGCCAACTGCTGGTTCAAGAATTTATTGACGATACTTTACTGAAAGATTTGCCGGTGGAGACCCTGGATGCAGATACCCGCCGCCTGCTCGCCACCCGCGTCACCGACGCACTGTTGGGCATGATTTTGCAGCACGGTTTTTTCCATGCCGACCCGCATCCGGGCAATATTTTCATCAGCCGCGACGGCCGCATCAGCCTCATCGATTTCGGTCTGGTCGGCAATCTCGGTGCCTCGCGCCGCCGCGAAATCATCACCCTCATCAACGCCCTGATTGCCCGCGACCCCTTTGCCATGCAATATGTGCTGAGCAATTGGGCGCAGGGCGAATTGCCGGACGAAAACCTGCTCGGTGCCGATGTGCTGGAAATGCTGCTCAATTACGAGCACACCGCCATGAAAGACTTGCGCATCAGCCAGGTTATCAACGACATCACCCACATCATGCGCACCCACGAGCTCACCCTGCCCGGCGATTTGGTGATGCTGTTCAAAACCCTGATTACCCTGGAAGGCGTGGTCAAACGCCTGGACGGCGATTTCGAACTACTGGCGCACGCCAAACCGATTGTGCAGGACATCATGCGCCTGCGTTTCGAGCCCGGCCATGTGTTCCGCAAAAGCCGCATGCACGCGCAAATGCTCACCCAGGTGGCGGACGAATTGCCGCAAAACGTGCTGCGCTTGAGCCGCCGTATCCAGAAAGGCCAGTTCAGCGTTAATCTGGATATTGAGCGCATCGAACACCTCAACCACCAGCTCGACCGCATCACCAACCGCCTGACCATGGGCATTGTGACCGCCGCGCTGATTGTCGGCTCGTCCATCGTGATGAACATCGACGCCGGCCCCAAACTCTTCGGCCTGCCCTTTTTCGGCCTTATCGGTTATCTCTTGGCCTTTGCCAACAGTATGTGGGTAATCTGGTCTATCTGGCGCTCCGGCAAACATTGATTTAGCGGTCGGACTGCCATCTCGTACCTACTGCAATACTTTATCAATTCCAGGAATATCAATTAATGGAAAACCTACTCATCCGTATCAAAACCCAAATAGCCCGACTCGAAAACGTCAGCCAACCTGAGAGAAAAATAGAACTTAGGGCAGGTGCCAATGATACGGACTTTGCCCGTTTGGAATCATTGCTTGGTTTCCCTTTACCAGAGGATTTTAAAGAGTTGTATCGCATCCATAATGGCGAAGCAGGCGGCAATAGTTTCTTCATGGGTGAAGAATGGCTGTCCGTCAACCGCATTCTTGCCGAATATGAGATGTGGCTTTATCTGTACGAAGACGACGGTTTTTGTGAGGATGATTCAGACTATGGGTGTGAGTCTGATGATGGGATCAAGCCGAATTACTGGTGGAATCCCCGATGGATTCCCTTCACTGCCGGTGCCGCTGGTGAGAGCCTAATGATTGATTTGGATCCGGCACCGAACGGACATACAGGCCAAATTATTCGAGTTTGGCCTGACGATCCGACACGCCAAATCATTGCCGTATCCTTACGCGAACTATTGGCCGGATACGCCGAAGCACTCGAAAACAACCAATATATTATTGACCCTGTTTATGGCGGTATCACCCGACAATCAAGCTAAGCAGCGCAGCTTTCTTCAATAATTAAATCCTGCCGGTTTCAACCCCATGAACACACCCGCTACCCCGCCCGGCTTCTGGCGCGTCATCCTCACCGCCCTGCGTCCGCGCACCCTGCCCTTGTCGCTCGCCACCGTGCTGGCCGCCACCCTCACCGCCGCCCTGCAAGGGCGGTTTCATATCGGCGTGTTTGCATTGCTGCTGAGCACCACCCTGCTGCTGCAAATCTTCTGCAATCTCGCCAACGACTACGGCGACGGCATGCGCGGCACCGACCGCGACCGCAGCGACGCCCCCGTGCGCGTACTCGCCGCCCAATGGATTACCCCTGCCGCCATGCGCCGCGTACTGTGGGTTTCAGGCAGCCTGTGCGCCCTCAGCGGCCTGTGGCTGCTCCACACCGCCCTGCCGCATTTGTCCGGCTTGGCCGCACACTGGTGGCCGTGGTTGGCCGCCGGCACCGCCGCCTTGGCCGCAGCCTGGTTTTATACCGGCGGCAGGCGGCCTTACGGCTACGCCGGTTGGGGCGATGTGGCGGTGTGGCTGTTTTTCGGCTGGGTGGGTGTTTTGGGCGGCGCCCTGCTCTTCGGCGCCCAAGCCGACCTGCCCGCCGCCGCCGCTGCCAATGCCGTGGGTCTGTGGTGTGCCGCGGTACTCAATATCAACAATCTGCGCGACCGCGAAAACGATGCCGCAAACGGCAAACACACCCTCGCCGTGCGTTTGGGTGCGCGCGGCGGCCTGATTTATCACGTCTTATTATTGTTGCTGGCTGCCGCCAGCTGGGCCGTATGGCTCGCCCATGCCCTGCCTGCCTGGCTGTGGCCGCTTACCGCGGTCGCGCTGACCGTGTTTTACCGCCGCCACGCGGCCAGCATCGCCCGCGCGCAACAACCCGCAGGCCGCACCGAATACAACCGCCAACTGGCCTCCTTGAGCCGCTTTGTACTGCTGTGGGTAATGGGTCACGGTGCTGCGATGATAGCAATAAGCATTTAATGCCAAGTATAGGTTGTTTACATGTTATGTAACCTGACTACACCGCGATCGAAAATAATGTAGCAATTAACTCAATTAGAGTCATTTTTCACAAAATAACAAAATATTTAGAGCTTTTTAACCAATTCCCTCGTATGCCATCCGGAATGTATCACTTTTGTTACAGTTGCCATGTTGCACAATAACAATTGGATATACCAAAAGAATATTTTCTTTTATTTTTTTTTTTTTAATTTCAGCTATTTATATAACAAATCCCTACTTTTGCCCTCAAGAACACCCATTAACACATGTAAATACTGCCCCATTTCCTCCAAATCCGTGCAAACCCATTTGCTAAACCGGCCACTTATCGACATAATCACGCACAATCATGGCTGCGGCATTAGCATTTAATGCTACGATTTTGCAAAAATCTGCATCCGGGTATTTTTTGAAACATACATCACATTTTAAATAAGGTTTTTAAAGACAAATGAAAGCATTCAAACCCATCAACAACATCCGCGACATCCGCAAAAAACTGGGCTTAAACCAGATTGAATTCTGGGGCCAGGTGGGTGTAACCCAATCGGGCGGCTCCCGCTACGAAGCCGGCCGCACCATGCCCAAACCGGTACGCGAGCTGGTGCGTCTGGTACACATCGAGCAGCTGGACATTGCCAAACTCAACAGGGCCGATGTGCTGATCAGCGAAAAGCTCAAGGAAAAGCATCCGGAAATCTACTCCGCCCTGAAAGCGGAAGTGGCCAAAGCGTAAGCCCATCCCCCGATACCGCGCCTGCCTTGTGCAGGCGCTTTTTGCTGCTACAATCGGGCACAAGCCCCACCTTGTATTCGGATATACCTGCCTTTATATAAGGTGCTTGAGACAGAACAACCGGGAACGACCCATGGACATGCTTTCAGGCAGCCTGTTGCCTTTTTTTGCAGTGGTGCGCGCCGAAGGTGAAGACCGCGCCGCCTTTCTGCACAGCCAGCTTTCCAACGACATCGCCCACCTGCCCGCCGGACACGCCTGTTACGCCACCTACAACACCCCCAAGGGGCGGGTAGTGGCCAATATGCTGGTGCTCAACCGCGGTGAAGACATGCTGCTGCTGCTGGCCGCCGATGTGGCTGCGGCCGTGGTCAAGCGCCTGAGCATGTATGTGTTGCGCAGCAAAGTGCGCTTCACACATTTGCCCGATTGGTCGGTGGCCGGATGGCCGGGCACAGACAGCACACCGCCCGCACCGAGCAGCATTGCCCCCTTGGATTTTGCCGCCCGCGAAGAAAACGGTGTATGGCTGTTGCCGCCGCCGCAAGGCCCGGCCTTGTGTGTGGGCGAAACCGGTGCACTGCCGCCGCACCGCGCCGACATCGAACGGCAATGGCAGCTGCAAGCCCTGAGCGCCGGTGTGCCGTGGATCAGTGCCGCCACCAGCGAAACCAGCGTGGCACAAATGCTCAACCAGCACCGCAACGGCGCGGTACACTTCAAAAAAGGCTGTTATCCCGGCCAGGAAATCATTGCCCGCGCGCAATACCGCGGCCAGGTGAAACGCGGCCTGGTATTATTGGGCGCACACACCGCCCTGGCCGCGGGTGACAAACTGGTCAACGAGGCCGGTGAAGAAGCCGGTTTGGTCATCAATGCCGTCACACACGACGGCGCAAGCCGGGCGCTGGCCGTGGTGAAATTTGCCGCCGTCAACGCACCCGTTTATACCGCCGACCACATTCCCATGGAGGTGCACCATGTTTTCTTTGAACTTCCCCCCTCTTAAAGGCTGCCTGAAAGCCACCCTGCTGGCCCTCTTGCCCTTGGCGGTCGGCAACCTCTATGCCGAAACCCCAAAAAAACAATGGGCCGAGACCCCCAAAAAACAATGGGCGGTGTCGGTGCAATTGCCAACCTACAGCCGCACCACCATCAACAAAACCGTGACTGTCAACGCCCCGCCCGGCACCACCGTGGTGTATCAGGAAGGCGTGCCGGTGGGTTATCCCTATGCCGTTTACCCGGCCTACCCAAACTACCCGGTTTATCACGCCTATCCGCCCTACCCCTATCCGCATGCCTACCCGCGGCCCTACAGTCATCCCCCGCTCTATGCCGACGACGAGCCGCGTGCAATCGAGCGCGTGCGCGAACGTACCCGCCGTTAAACCAGAAAGTGTATTTATGAAGCGCTGGCTGTTTGCCCATCCCAACCGTTTGCGCCGCGTGCTCAATATCTGGCCGCCGTTTTTGTTCAGCGGCATCAAAATCACCGCCATTTCCGCCGACTACCGCTATTGCAAAGTGGTGCTGAAAAACTGGCCCGGCACGCGCAATGCCAACGGCAGCCAGTTCGGCGGCAGCCTGTTTGCCATGACCGACCCCGTTTACTCGCTGATGCTGATGGGGCTGATGGGCAAACGCTATTATGTGTGGGACAAAGCCGCCCACATCGAATTTGAACGCCCCGGCCACGGCGAAGTGTTTGTGGAATGCCGCATCGACGACGATTTTCTCGCCGCGGTCAAACAGCACACCGAAGACGGCAGCAAATACCTGCCCACCGTCACAGACAAAATCATCGACCGCCGCGGCGAAGTGGTGGCCACGGTGACGCGCACACTGTATATCCGCCTCAAACCCGCCTTCCGCCCGCAAACGGAAGAAAAAGCCGCATAGGGTTTTCAGGCAGCCGGCAAGATCCGGCTGTTTTTCATTGGAGAAAGCGGCTTTCAGGCAGCCTGAAACAGCGAAATTTGTTAAAATCGTCATTATTTTTTGCAACGCAACAAATCCCGCCTGCCGCCATGAAATCCCTCGCCCGCTATACCCGCAACCTGCCCGTTTTGCTCAGCTCCGTGCTGGCGGCGCTGTGGGTGTGGTATAGCCAGGCCACGCAGGAAGCCACGGCGCTGTTTTTGGGCATTATTGCCGGCGGTTTGGTGGATTTGGACAACCGTCTTACCGGCCGCATCCGCAATATCTTTTTTACCCTGCTGCATTTTTCCGCCGCCTCGCTGGCAGTGCAGCTGACCATGGGCCACAATTTGGCCTTTGCGCTCTTGCTCACCGCCGCCGCCTTCGGCGTCACCCTGGCCGGGGCGGTGGACATCCGCTACCGCACCATTGCCTTCGGTACCCTGCTGGTGATGATGTACACCGTGCTCTCCTACCAGCCGGGCATGGCCTGGTATACCAACCCGCTGATGATCGTCTGCGGCGCCCTGCTCTACAGCCTGTGCACCCTGTTGCTGCACATCGTGCTGCCGCACCGCCCGGTGCAGGAAGCCATGGCCGCCGCCTACCGCCGCCTCGGCGACTATATGCTGGAAAAAGCGCAGTTTTTCGACCCGGACGAAGCCGATTACCTGCACAGCAAAGAAGTCAGCCTGGCCTTGAAAAACAGCCATGTGGTCAATGCCTTCAACGCCTGCCGCAGCGCGCTGTTTTACCGTCTGCGCAGCCAGCACCGCCACCCGCGCACGGTGCGCATGCTGCAATACTATCTGGCGGCGCAAAACATGCACGAGCGCATCAGTTCGCGCCATGTCGAATACCGCGATTTCGCACACCATCTGGAACACAGCGACCTTATCTACCGCATCCAGCGCCTGATTGTATTGCAGGCGCACAGCTGCTATGCCCTGGCGCATACCGTGCTGGCCGACGGCGATTTTGTTTGCGACGACACCCTCAAACGCGCCGGCAGCGGTTTGAGCCGCGCCCTGACACGCTACCTGAAACACTTTCCCGCCGAAGAACACCACGCGCTGCAACAGCTGGTGGCCAATATCCTTGCCATCAGCGACCAAATCCAGCGCATGGAACACATCCGTCTCACCCCCATGGCCGACGGTGAAGACAGCCGCATTGCCGGGCAGGACATCGAACACTGGCACGAAATCGGCGGCATCATCCGCAGCCATCTCAACCTCGAATCCGCCGTATTCCGCCACGCCGTGCGCATGGCCGCCATCAGTGTCGCCGGCTGCGGCCTGGCCACCCTGTTTCACCCGCATCTGGGCTATTGGATTCTGCTCACCGCGCTGATTGTGTGCCAGCCCAATTATTCGGCCACCACCAGCCGCCTCAAGCAAAGGGTGATCGGCACGCTGGCCGGGGTGGCCGTGGGCTCACTGCTGCCCTATTTCACCCCCTCGCTGTTCAGCCAGCTGTGCGTGGTGGTGGCCAGCGGCACGCTGTTTTTCGTGTTCCGCACCGCCCGTTACAGCTATTCCACCTTTTTTATCACCCTGCAGGTTTTAGCCGGTTTTGCGCTCATGGGCCAAGACCTGCATGCGGCGCTGTATATCCGCGCCATCGACACCGTGCTCGGTGCCGCCATTGCTTGGGCGGCGGTATCGTATTTGTGGCCGGACTGGCATTACCTCACCTTGGGCAAAACCGGCGTGCGCGCCCTGCAAGGCAATGCGGGCTACCTGAAACAGGCACTTGCACAACTGGAGCGCGGTCATGCCGACGACGTCACCTACCGCAGCGCCCGCCGCCTCGCCCACGAACGCGCCGTGGCGCTGGGCAACAGCGTGTCCGACATGTCCATCGAACCCGCGCGTTACGGCAGCAAGCTGCAAGACGGCTTCCAGCTCTTGCAACTCAATTACGCCGTGATCAGCAGCATTTCCGCCATCGGCGCCCTGCGCAGCCAGCTCTACGGCGATGCCCGCGATGCCGCCTTTATCACCGCCTTCTGCCAAGTAGGCCAGGCCGTGGCCGACATCATGCAGCACACCGACACCCGCGAACCGGAACGTTTTCAGGCAGCCTGCGCCTGGATAGAGCAGGCCCTGCTGGCGCTGAAACCGGAAGAACACGGCCCGGCCCCGGCGGCCAACCATATTTTGTGGGCGCAACTCCATCGTTTGAGCGAACGCCTGCCCGCCTATTTCGACACCCTGCGCCACAGCCTGGATCAGGATGACGAGAACGGGCCAAGCAGAGCGGCACAGCCGGTTTGAAACACAGCAAAAACGGACGGGTAAACCGTCCGTTTTGCTATGGGCACCTGTTTGTAACTGAGACCTTAATTGAATGTGCTAGATTCAACCATTCGATATCGATTCAATTTTTGCCAAATATTGCTGAGCCAATAATGAGTAAGATCGATGCTGATAAATCCATTGCTTTCCTCTTTCACCCATTACTTGTCGTTCAGCTTGAGACATACTCCCAATCACAGACAGCGCTCTAATAATGGCTTCCTTGGGCGTTTCGCCGTCCTGTGGTGTCAAAAAATAACCGCACTCCGCTTCATTAATCATAGACGGATAACCGGTGTAAGAAGCAATAATCGGTTTGGCGGCCAGCATATACTCCACCACTTTATTCATCGACTGGCCGTATTCCCACACCTTGGAATCATTAGTAGATAAGTACAAGACATCACAATATGCCAATAAATCTTTAACCTGACTCTGTTCGATACGGGGTAAAAAGACAACATTGGTACACTCTTTAAGCCGTTCCTCAAACCCTGCTCTTAAATCACCGCTTCCTACCAATACAAAATAAAATCTTGCATCATGCTGTAAATCATAAATAGCCTCTATAAAAGGTTCCAACGCATTGGTAATCCCCATGCTTCCCGCATAGCCTACAATTGTTTTATTTTCAGGAAACCGGCCAACAAATGCGTTGTTATCTAAAGAGGCGGCCTTGTAATTGTCGGGATGAAAGCCCAAAGGTGCACAATGAAAGTTAAAATCCTTATGAATAACATTTTTAACATGCTTATTTAATCCGGGCATGGTTCCCACAATCAAATCCGCCACTTGATAACCAAATTTCTCTATTGCACCTATAAATAATGTTAGCGGGTGATATTTTGAAAAACCACCTTCCTCAGTCATGGTTAAGGGCCAAATATCACGAATCTCGAATACCAGGGTTGCACCATACTTACGCTTTAAATAGTATCCGTACACAATGCTCAAAATAGACAATGACGATACCAAGACAACATCTGGCGGATTTAATTGCCGGTGTTTAAAACCAAACAAACGTCTTTCAAAATCAAACCAGCTTACAATACGTGCAACAGAAGCCGTTGTTTTATACTTTTTAGTTTTAAACCAATGTACCCAAACACCCTCAATATTCTCTTGGTGATGAGTGCGCTCACTTCTTGGAAACTGTGCCAAATGATTAGAATCTGATGTAAATAGGTGTACCTCATGCCCCAGTTTTTGCCACTCCTGACAAAAATAGAAAAGGCGTGCGGGTACCTTGGCATATTTAGCAGGACTTGCATATTTAGAGATACACCAAATATTCATATTTATTCTTTATACAACTTAGGAATACTGTTCACAACATTAATGACACTGACAAAATCCATACCCAAAGCATCAAGATACCAACGAATATTCTGATAGCGCGGCTTATTCTCTTCAGCAATTAACGCCAAAGCCTGCTCCCGGGTGATTTGGCCCTCACGAATTTGATTACTGCGGAAGGTATCATGCTCGGTAAATCCTGCTACGGTATAGTAGACATAATTATAAAAGGCTGCTGTGCCATCACCGATACGCCATGTGGTTGTGGTATCTACCGCCTTCTCCCAATCATATTCATTTAAAAGCGTGTGATCTACAACCTCCTCATCCCAGCGCCAGTAATCAAAAAGATGGTAGTAATCTTTTTTCTCAGTAAAGCTACGATAATACTCCCCTGATAAAGTATCCCATAAAGAGGTATTAAAATAGCCCGGACTTTCCAACATCGCTTTAAAGCGCTTCTTGTGATAAACCAGCTGTTTACTCCAGCCGTGGCTATACACCCGCTTCTCTTCAAAATCAGGCGGAATATCCAAGAAACCCGTTTTAAAATACGTTACCTCTAAAGGATTAACTCCCCATAAATTTAAATTAATTCCGGTTTGTTTCTTAATATGCTCGACATAACGGAAAAAATGTTTGTCACCGGCTGTGAGCATGGCCATCATGCCAAGATGTGGCGACTTAAGCCATGCTTTTAGATTTTTACGAATATTGTCCCGTTTTTTAGAAATATCCGCCGCCACAATAATATTTTCCACACCAAGCTGTGCACACATCCTGCTGATATTGCGGCGACCCAAATCCGTTACCATACCCCAGTCATAAGTATAGGTTACAGGCTTCATCTTCAGCTCATTCACAATGAGATGAAGACCATAACAACTATCGCGCCCCCCAGAAAATGGCACAATACAATCCAATTCATTTCCCGGCCGACGATAGGGTTCAACAAGCTCAAATAATTCTTCTTTGGGCTTGGGGTTATTGCGCGGTTTATAGTGGTGACAATAATTACACACGCCTTCTTCATCAAAACGGATAAACGGCATCGTTTCCGGTAATACACATCGGGTGCAGCGCTTTAAATCCGGAATTTTGTACTTGAGTAAAGACGCTTCTTGAGCATTAAAGATAAAGTCAGGTATCAGGTTTTCTTGGCGGCTTTTTTGATCCTCTACTGTAAAAGGCATGGCAGATGCCGGAATATCCAATACAACGCTCTCTTCCTTGATTTGTCTGACATCATCGCAATGAATCAAATCCAAAGCATAGCGCTCCGACGCAAAATAGACAGATTGTCCTTTCTTACCAATATAAAGACTGCCGTTATTTGAAAACAAGAGTAATTTGCCCTTAGCAGGCAGAACCAAAGCACAAGCAATAATACCCTTGCATAACGATAAAACTTTGGCAGGAATCTCTTCTATCTGCTCATCGTTTTGCAGCATCTCCTCTGCAATACCGACAATAACTTCCGAATCGATTTGATATTTCCTGGGAACACTTAATTGCTGCCATACCTCGGCATCATTCACAACAATACCATTGTGAATCGCACAAATATCGCCCCTGATCACCGGCTGATTATCTCCCAATCCGTTTGTAATCAGTCGGCTATGTCCCAATACAACCGGGCTATGATAGGGTTTCTCTTTAGCAAGCAGCTTGACTACATCATAATCAGCACGTGAAATATGATATTGCTCATTTGTCAAATACACCAAACCACTCGAATCTCTTCCTCGTTGACGGGAATGCTCTACGAGTTTTTTAAAATCTTCTTCAATAATGGCTTGCGGCGCAATGGCTCCAAAAATACCACACATAATTAGCAACTATTCCTATTTTAGCTTATATTACTTAAAATTTGAGCAATACGCATAGCTGCTTTACCACCACCATATAGTGAAGCATTATCCTCAATTCTTTGTCCATTATGTTGCAAGACAGTCTCTACAATTCTCACTGCATCTGCACCTACTAATGTATTAACTCCATTATCTATTAACTCAATCCATTCAGTTTGTTCACGCATCGTAGCGCAATACTTACCAAAAAAGAACGCTTCCTTTTGCACACCACCACTATCAGTAAGCACTATTGATGACCGTTGCAATAACCATAACATCTCAAAATATCCTACAGGGTCAATCACCTCCACATCCAATCTCAGCCCATGCTGGGTAATAACCTTTTTCGTACGAGGATGCAAAGGCAGTACAACAGCAGCAATATGCCTATGAATATCATTTAAGGCACTAACAATAGCTGCCAAGCGTGTAGGGCTATCAGTGTTCTCTGCACGGTGCAAAGTTGCTAAAATAAAATTATCCCTATTCTCCAAGCTTACTGGTTTAATGGCTCGTTGTGCAAAAAATAATGCGCTATCCTGCATCACATCACCTACATTAAAAATCTTACAAGGCTTATTATCAAAGCACTCATTTTTTAAATTTTTAATAGCCGTTTCTGTTGGGCAAAATAAAAAATCACTGATTTGATCTGTAAGAATACGATTAATCTCCTCAGGCATTTTCATATTAAAACTGCGTAAACCCGCTTCAACATGAGCTACAGGAATATGCAATTTAACAGCTGCCAAAGCACCTGCCAAAGTAGAGTTGGTATCACCATATACCAGCACCCGATCCGGCTGCTCTTTCAATAGTACTCTCTCAATTTCCCTCAGCATACGCCCTGTCATTTCACCATGAGAGCCGCCATTAATATCAAGTAAATGATTTGGACGGGGAATGCTCAGCTGCTCAAAAAAAACATCTGACATATTTTGGTCAAAATGCTGCCCCGTGTGTAATAACACTTCCTGAATATCCACTTCCCGAAGTGCTTTAGACACCACTGATGCCTTAATAAATTGAGGTCGGGCACCAATTACTGTTAGAATTTTCATATATTATGTCTCTAAAACTGTTTGATACAATTGAAGCAATTTTTTCTCTTCTATCAGCCAACTATATTTATCATATATAGCCTTTTTACCATTTTCACCTAATAAACGAGCCCACTCTTTATTTTGTACCAGTTTATCTATTGCATTCGCAATTTCTTGAGGATTTAATGGATCCACACATATTCCGCAGTTATTCCCCTCTATTATGCTTCTCCATAAAGGATAATTAGAAGCAATAACCGGAATACCGGCACTCATATATTCAAACATTTTATTAGGCTGTGCATCAATATGGTTAGGCATAGGTAAAAAAGTTACAATACCGGCAATCGAGTGTGCCAGTATTGTTTTAACCTCTCCCCTGCCAAGCTGTCCAAATTCATTTATACTCCGCCAACCGTTTAACTCTTGCACTCGACGATAAACAGCTTCTTCACTAAATTTTCCAACTAAATTCAAGCGGACAGGTACTTCTGTGAGTGACATTGCCTCCACCACCTGTTCAATTCCACGAATTTTAGTAATACCACCAACATAAGCTATTTGATTGCCTATGTTATTCCAATCCTTATTAATTATTTCCAACTCTCTTGGCAAAGGATAATTGTTTATATCAATTACTTGTGATTTATACTTAAGAAATTTATCTCGAATCATTGGAGTTGCCGTTACAACAGCATCTAATCGAGTACAAACAAACTGCTCATAGATCCGTACCAATATAGAGATGATTTTAGCAACCCATTTGTTTAAGTAAGGCTTACTCAAAATTTGCTTAGGTACATCTTCATGGGCATCAAAAATAACTTTTTTACCTGATTTTTTTAAATTTAAAGCAATCGTTAACAACTCAGGATCATGTAAATGATAAATATCTGCATTCAAGGCAAGTGCCTGCTTTAATATTTGTGCAGGGGCATTTTTCATACGATTCAAACGTCCGCTGAATGCTCCGACATCGTAAATATCTATACCATGCTTCTCTTCATTACCGTTGCCATCTGCTACAACAAGCACTACCTTGTATATCTTAGATAAAGACATACACTCTTTAAGAAAAATACGAATATCATCTCTCGGATGAACACTTGTCAGATGTGCTACTTTTTCCATACATACAGACTCTCTGCAATATCCCGTTTTTAGCATTAATCATACATAGATGCATTTTACTGATTGAGATTTTTAATTTACTGTATTCAGCATATCTTGATAAGCAACCAGCATCTTCTTCTCTTGATTTTCCCAACAATATGAAAGTGCAGTTTGGTATGATTTTTGTTTAATCACCACCAAATCCGTTTTGATGACATTATCAATAATCGCATTCAGACTTTCAATATCAGCGCTTTCGAGAACAAATCCACATTGATTCCTTGAAACAAATTCAGACATCTCCTTCATATTAGAAACAACAACTACCAATCCTGCCATTAGATATTCAAATAACTTATTCGGCATGCAGTAAAAATGAGACAGGCATGTTTTTTCTGCAAGAGAAAAGCCAACATCCGCTGACGCGGTATAATTCAGTACTTGGTCAGGAGATACTGCCGGCATAAAAAAAATATTACTATAATTTATACTTGCTTCTCTGATACTCTCTTCCAGCTGACCAAACCCCATAAAAACAACCACAGCCTGATCATCTTTCCTTGACTTAAAAGCTTCAAGAATTAGCTCGACTCCGCGTCCCCTAATTAATCCCCCTTGATAAAGAAATATAATCTGATCATTTTTTATATTAAAATGTTCTCTAAAGATATTACTGCTGGCCATAACCTTTGTGACAGGTGTATTCATAATGACAGGCGGCCGCTCTGTTTGATATTCGGAAGCATACCAGTCCGCTATGTTTTCACTAACCACCAATGTCAGATCAACATACCGAATCAATGTTTTTTCAAGCAATTTTGCCAGCTTTTTGCGTCTTCCCTTTAGGCTATGGGTCTCTGTTTCGAGTTCATGTGTATCGTAAACCAGCTTAGCCCTATAGAGCTTCTTGAGCAATACACCCAAAGGCAATAGGCCTACGTTATGTATATTAACGATTTTAATATTATTTTTTTTGTAAGACCGATAAATTTGCCAGCAAAATTCCAAATATTTGATTCCCTGAAATATTAAATTTTTACTCAATGACCGGGTTTTTAATTTGAAACGTTTGCATATAACAGATGGAAAATACTCCTGTTCTTTCGGCAATCCGTCCGCATGTAATGCAGCAATATAAACATTATCAACCAAACCTGATTGGACGAGACTGGTTGTTTGCTTTATTACCCGGCTTTCATGCCGAAATTCAGTGAGGGAAACATGTAAATTATTCATGATCGTTTCATGTTTTAAATTGATCGGCTACACTATCAAAACCAACGGTAATGAACCTCATAATCATTAATTCCATTATTTTCCAACCATAGCTTTACGTACTTTCAACAACCAAGGTCTCAGTTTTAAATAATACGAAGTCGGATAATCAGTATGTTGACGAGGTTCTTGCCTCATAATTTTTTCAAACTCTTCCGGATCCATGTCTAATCTTGTTAAAATACTGGAAATCAACTTCTGCATTTCGAGTTCATCATAGAGTGGCTTCGAATATTCCTCCAGAGCCTCTTGTCTTGATAGCTGACCTGAAACAATCATGCTTGACAAATGAGAGGTTCGCTTATCGACATGAAATTTCTTATAAAACCAATATTGTTGGATAAACCTTGTCAAATCATTTTCTAAATGTTTTGCACCATAGTATTCAAATCCACAGTAGTCGGCTAACTCATCTAAGGCACGTTGACGATTATATTCAATTAAATTCAATGGTCGCAAAGATTCTATTTTCAAAATATACGCATCAATATCACGCCCTAAAGAAGATAAAAATGTCAATTTATCCAGCTTGGTCGTACCAAATTTTTTATTAATATATTTCAAATTCCTCAGATCGAAAACATCATAAGTATTACCCCTTTGAAGAATACATTCTAAAGCAAAATTACCGCCAGATAAAAAAGTACGAAGTTTATTTTCTTTTAAAAATTTATATAAAGATGCAAACAGAACATTATCCTGCGGAACTGCCAAATTAGGAACACCCGCTCTCATATAAGCTTTGGTTAAAGCATTAAACTGATCTTGATCAGGTTGTATTACTCTCAAATCCATATTGGGCAGTCGGGCAATTCGTTCAATATTTCGTTTTGATATATCTGTATCAAAACCATCATCAATATGAACAGCCAGTACCCTTAAATTCCATTTGACAGTACCTAAATATGCCAAATAAGATGAATCAAGCCCGCCTGAAATCCCCATCACACAATCATACTGATGTTCTTTATTTTCTAGCTTTAACCGCTTAATAAGCGAGTCTAACTTAGCTGCTCCTTGTTCATTAGGGAAGTAAACCGAATTTTTACTGGCCAATGTATCTCGACAATAAGAACAAAAACCATTCTCATCAAAATTAATAAACTCATCCGATTTGTTATCCATAATACAACGCATGCACTGCTGATAATTTGCCATGTTCAGTTCCCAATATTAAGTATTATTTACAATTTTAAGTACAACTATTAAATAGATTATATAAAATAAAAACCCTGATAATGCATAGGCTTCACCAATGAAGCTTGGTATATGCAATGCAACAATCCAAACAATCGACACTCTTAAAATAAAACCGAGTATTTGTAATAAAAGAGCCGTCTTTTGATTTTCTGTAAAGTAAAAGGCTGTCGAGACAGGAGAAACGATAAACTGCATAAAAAACCACGGTACCATCCAACTCATCAATACACCCGTTCTCCCCCACAATCCACCTAAGAAATAAGGAATAACCACAGGTGCAAGTACTAATAATAAAGATAAAGGAATTATTGCAATTTTTGCCAAGCTTAAAATTGTTTTTAATGTGAATGTGCGTAGCAATCCTTGATGATATTTATCTGCACCCTCTGCCAAATAAACTTGCGATACCGCTCCACTTAGCATACCTAAAGGAGCAGATATAAGCTGCATCGCAATCATTATGTACCCAGCCTCTGTACCTATAGCGTAGTAAGCTATTAATAAAATCGGAAGCTGTGTATTGGCCCTATTAAAAAGTACTTCCAATGTGGTAAATTTCGGAAATTTCTTATACTTTTTTACAGATAAAATAAAATATTTAAGCTTCAGATTAGTAAAAGATTTTAAATCTTTTTTTATAAGTGCTGTGCTGAAATTGATGAAGCCCCAACTTTGAGACCAAAGCTGCCCTATAATTAAGCCTAAAGATGATGCCGTATAAAAATAACCAAACAAAAGTTTAATTCCGGTACCACTCAAAGATTGGGTAACCCTTGTTTTTGCGATTAAGCCGAATCTTTTATTACGGCTTGACCAAAACTGCAATGCAGTATAGATACCGATGAGTAAAACACTTATGGGTATCAGCCATAAAGTATGCTCACTATTGCTACTAAGTATGCTCTGCTGCAACCAGGGGAAGGACAATAGCAAACAAAACAATAATAATGAGAAAAAGAATGTGCTTGCTATCGCTAAAAGGCATAGTGTTGCAGCTATTTTTTTTAACTTTGGCAATGGTATGGCATATTCAAAACACAAACCTGAAACTGATGAAAAAATTGTTATAATTGAGACGTAAACTGCTAAATTCGAAAAATCCTCAACTGAATATAAGCGTGTAAGAAGTGGCAGTGTTGCAATAGCAACAGCCTGACCAACAGCAGTACCTGTTACTAAAACAAGGACTCTTTTAATAAAAATATTATTTTGAATATATTTAAACAATTTACAACTTTGACCTGAAATGATAAATCTATAAAATATTAAGTAACTTGATATACATTTATCCGCAAATTAAATTACTTTAACAAACTCGGAACTTTGCAATCAGCCGCCAAACGATATTTATTTAAGTAAACTTAATAGCAATTCTAAAACTGTTAAAGGCACTTTAGCCTAGTTATTCAAAGCAGATTCTAACAATTTCTTCATATTTTTACTCCTGACCGCATACTCTACAGCCCCTACTTCATTTAAATGATGTCTATCATAATACAAAACTGATAAATTAGAAGGAAAATCTTTCTGTAGTACATCTAGTGCCTCCCCCTGTTCATTCCCTAAGAATTTTACCCATGAATAAGGAGCTAATAATGCCTCTAACTGCGCATTCGCATATTCGGCCTCAGTGATATGACTTTTAATAACAGGTATTCCTAAATGCTTAAACCTATATTCCCGCTGAGGGTGCATTGCCTGGACGGGGACTTGAGGTAAAACTAAAATTTGCTTATTGGGATAACGCTTAACAAAATCTTCCAAAGCTGTTCTAAAAGTGTCACTAGGCAACTGCCATGACCAATAAGCGGCAATAACAATTATATCCTGTTTTTCAACCAATGGTTTGACATACTCAATCTGACGAAGGCAATCATTTTGAGCCCAAGCAGCAATACGCTCTACATCAAATCCTTCAATAGGAACACAACTACTGGCCGTAATGATTTGTGCTTTAAATCGATTCTGCTTACCAAGATAATCAAAAAATAGATTTAACATCGCTGCATGTGAATCACCCAGAACCAAAATCTCTTTCAAGGATTGTGAATCTCCCCGAATGCAATCACCATTAATCGTACTATGACAAATACTTTGAGGATCAGCATAACGTGTCAATTCTACACCTAAGTCTGGGGGACTGAGTTTATGATGTACCAACTTAAAAACAGGAACAAAAGTAACCAGTAAACCAATACCCATAATCGTACCAATCACTGCTCTTTTATGTTTTCTAAATGGTTTTTCAATAAACATATACGATAAAGTAGAGAATCCTGTCGTTAATAAAATAAACACTACTGCTGCAGTTAAATTAAGTTTATCCTGATTGGTGATATAGCGAATAAACGCCAGTACCGGCCAATGCCATAAATATAAAGAATAAGATAATGCACCTATCAGCAACATGATTGGTGTTGATAAGAAACGCTTAATACTATTTTTCTCAGGACTAGCAACAAGTATTAAAGCGGTAGCAACTACCGGCAGTATTACCCTAATACCAGGGAAAGCACCTAATTCTTTTTGAAAGAATAACGAACAGACTAAAGCAACCGCACCTGCCAGTGCAAATTTTGGATGTATTATACGTCCATTAAACGCATATATTGCTGCCAGTATTCCAACTATAAACTCAGGAACTCTGGCAAAGAAACTGTAATAAACTGCTTGAGAATTAGCGGGTAGACTTAAACGATATTCTGACCATATTAATAATGTACATAATATTGAAACTAGAAATAATTTTAACCATTTGATTGGCATTAACAAAATAATCAGAGGAATAAACAGATAAAACTGCAGCTCTACGGCCAAGGACCACGTATGTACCAAAGGTTGCTCAAAAACACCAGGTGAAAAATAGTCGCCAAATCGAGAAAAATAATAATTACTCAAAAATCCCAATGCACTTTTATAACCAGTCAAAAATGTTTTGAAATCAATGGGTGTAAAAAGAATACTTGCTCCGATTAGAACTATAAACAGCATAAACAAATAAGCAGGAAAAATGCGCTTAATACGGCTACTATAAAATGTTCTAACTGCTGTTTTAAAACTGTAACCTTCTTTAAACTTAGCTGTTAACAGTATCTGTGTAATTAAAAATCCGGATAACACGAAGAACACATCTACTCCCACAAAACCTGCAGGTAATAGCTGTGGATCAAAATGAAAAGCGATTACAGCCAATACAGCTATCGCCCTTAACCCTTGGATATCATTGCGAAACTTCAAAATATAAGCCACTCCATATCTAAACTTTCCCTGCAGCATCTTTGTTTACACTTGAATGATCAATTAAATTCAAAAAGTAAACTATTTTTCCAACAACTGCTCACGCGTGAGCAAAAACACAAAGCCGTCGCCGCCGCTGGTTTCCAGCCAGGTAAACGGCAATTGCGGGAAGGCGGCTTCCAGCACTTCGCGGTTGTGGCCGATTTCCACCAGCAGCACCCCTTGCGGATTGAGCATGTCCGCCGCTTCGGCGAGGATGCGGCGGGTGATGTCGAGGCCGTCTTCGCCGCTGCCCAAGGCCAGTTCCGGCTCGTGCAGATATTCCGGCGGCAGCGCTTCTACCGATTCGGCATCCACATAGGGCGGATTGGACACGATTAGGTCATAACCCGGCTCCAAACCTTCAAACACATCGGTATGGATCAGCTCGATGCGGTCATGCAAATCGTAGTCTTCGATATTGAGCGCCGCCACTTCCAAGGCATCGAGGCTGATGTCCGCGGCCTCAATTTGTGCTGCGGGATAATGGTGCGCCATCTGGATTGCCAGCGCGCCGCTGCCGGTACACAAATCCAGCGCCCGGTGCACCAATTCGTCGTATTCCAGCCACGGGCTTAAAGGCCCGCCCAAGAGTTCGTAAATAAACGAGCGCGGCACGATGACCCGTTCGTCGACATAAAATTCAAAATCGCCCTGCCACGCTTGGCGGGTGAGATACGCCACCGGCACGCGCTCTTCCACGCGCCGCTGCACCAGCGCCAGCACCGCCTTGATTTCTTCCGGCAGCAGACGCGCATCCAAAAACGGATCCAGCGTATCCAAGGGCAGGTTGAGGGTGTGCAATACCAGATAGGCGGCTTCGTCGGCGGCATTATCGCTGCCGTGGCCGTAAACCAGACCGGCTTCTTCAAAACGGCTGACGGCAAAACGCCATAAATCGCGCACGGTGCGCAGGTGTTGGGATGCGGATCCAAACATAGAAACAACCTTATCGTAATTGATATTCCAAAACGGTGTGGCCGCCGCCGTCCTGGCGCAGGCATTCGCCCAGCGCGGGCAGCGCGTTTTCCAATTCGGCGGCGAGGGTATAGGGCGGATTGAACAGCCACATGCCGCTGCCGTGCATGCCGAAACCGTCGGCAGCGGGGGCGCGCACATGCAGTTCGGCGCGCAGATAATTGTCCGGCCACAGTGCGCGCAGCTTGTCGGGCAGGCCGCTGCTCTCGGCGCGGCTCAAGCAGGGATACCACAACAGATAACAGCCGGTGGCAAATTTTTTCAAGGCCGCGGCCAAGGTCTCCACCGCTTTGCGGTAATCCTGTTTCTGCTCGTAGGGCGGATCCATCAGCACCACGGCGCGGCGCGGCGGCGGCGGCAGCAAAGACAACAGGCCGCTGAAGCCGTCGCCGTCGGCAAGCACGCTGCGGCGCGGACGGCGGCTGTGGCGCATGCTCTGCTGCAACAGCGCAAAATCCTGCGGATGGCGTTCAAACAGGCGCAAGCGGTCGTCATCGCGCAGCAGCGATTGCGCCCACCACGGCGAGCCGGGATAAAGCGTGCCGCCCGCATGTTCAGGCAGCCGCATGGCCGCCAGATGCGCCACAAAGGCGGCGGCCAAGGGCGGCAAATCCTGCGCCTGCCGCAAGCGGGCAATGCCTTCGCGGTATTCGCCCACTTTCTGTGCCATATCGCCGCCGAGGTCGTACAGACCGGCACCGGCATGGGTGTCGATATACCAATAGGGCTTGTCTTTGCGGTTGTAGTAATCGAGTACGGCAAACAGAATCAGGTGTTTGAGCACATCGGCGTGGTTGCCGGCGTGGAAGGCGTGGCGGTAGCTGAGCATGGTGACAAGACTATTAAAGGCTGCCTGAAAAACAGCGAGCGATTATAATGGCAGCCATTGTACCCACTTTAAGGAGCAAGCACATGACCGAGCAAAACCCTTACCAAGCCACACCCGAAGCCGTGGTGGTGGACGCGCAGGGCTATGTCGAGCCCACCGAAGGCCAACGCACCTATATGTACATCACCTACGCCCTGTTTGCGCTGGCGCCGCTGATTGGCGGTATCACCGCGCTGATCGGCGTGATTCTGGCCTATATCAAACGCGACGAAATGCGCGGCACGGTGTATGAAGACCACATGTACTTTCTGATCAAAACCTTTTGGGTGTCGCTCATCGGCGGCATTATCGGCGCGGTGCTGGCCTTTGTGCTGATCGGCTTTTTAATACTGGCGCTCCTGGCCATCTGGTACATCGTGCGCGTGGTAGTGGGTGTGGTCAAACTCATCGACAACAAGCCGGTGACCCGCGAGGGCTGGATGATTTGACGATATATAGTCATTTAAAATAAGAACGATACGGCGTTGCTGCGCCTTGCCGTACTACTTGTACTGTCTGCGGCTTGCTGCCTGGTCTCGTTCTTATTTTATTCGACTATAGCCATTCCAAATAGAAATGATACAGCGTTGCTGCGCCCGGCTCGAAGAGAGCGATTTTGTAAGCCGCTAAAGCGGCAACAAAAATCAGCTCCGTACTACCTGTACTGTCTGCAGCTTGCTGCCTTGTCTCATTCCGTGTGGTTCGGCTATACTGCCCATATAAAGCCGCATGTTCAAACATGCGGCTTGTTGTTTTTCAGGCAGCCTGAGACTTTTGCCAAACCTCACGCAGACAACAATATGAGCGGCAGAGTGGTCATTCTTGCCCACCCTGCCCGCCGGATTACCAGCCGGCAATGCAAACAGCGTCGGCAACGGTGCAACATAAACATCATTTACATTTTAACCTAAGGACATGGTTTACATCTTTGCATACAAATTCAAGTCCCGGGTTGGTTAATTTTGCGCCA
>NZ_JALJZY010000017.1 GCF_024171525.1 Neisseriaceae bacterium HSC-16F19 | reverse complement strand
CTGATCCGTCAGGATGAAGACTTAAAGCGCAATGCCAAGTTGCTGGCCAGCATACCGGGAATCGGTGACCAATCCGTCTGGTGCCTGCTGGGGCACCTGGGTAACGGCCAACGTTTCCGCAACGGTAAGGCAGCGGCCACATTCTTTGGTTTGACACCCATGGTGAAGCAGTCGGGTTCCAGCGTATATACGGTGGTCGGCATTTCCAAAATCGGCCATTCCGACGTACGCAAAACCTTATACATGCCTGCCGTGAGCTTCTCATTCGGGCGTTGGGCCAACGGGCCGTATGCACCCTTTGTGGCGCGCCTGCTGAAGTCGGGCAAGTCCAAAAACACCATTATTGTTGCGCTGATGCGCAAGCTGGTTACGATTGCACAATCTGTTTTAAAGCATCAAAAGCCTTTCGACCCTGCGCTTTTGAAGCCGCAATCGTAAAATTTTAGTTGCAGGGTCTCATGGTATCTACGCAAGATCCTGCGACTGCGCGTAGGATGACAGCGCTCCGTCATTCTGCGCGTAGCAACAGCGCAGCCGCAGAATCTGTTTTGTATAGTCGAATAACACAGAATGAGACAAGGCAGCAAGCCGCAGACAGTACAGATAGTACGGCAAGGCGCAGCAACGCCGTATCATTCTTATTTTAAATGACTATATTTTCAGGCAGCCTTTACGAATATTGTCTGCCGTTTTTTCTGAAACTCCGTCTATCTATGACCGCAGCTCTTTCCGTATCCACCCTGCGCCGCTATGCGCTGGCGCGCACGCTGTTCCGCCCGACCACCCTGCTCAGGGCGGTGCGGCGTTTGGGCTTTGTGCAGGCCGACCCCATCCGCGCACCGGCGCGGGCGCAGGATTTGATTTTGCGCCTGCGGGTGCGCGATTATGCGGCCGGTGATTTGGAGCGGCGCTATCCGCGTTTGCCGCTGGAAGAAGACTGCTTGGTCAATTACGGTTTTCTGCCGCGGGAAACGCTGGCGCTGCTGCACCCGCGCACACCCAAACCCAAACACGCTTGGGATGCGGCTACCGCGGCGCAGGCGGCGGAAATTGCTGCGTTTGTGCGCACACAAGGCACGGTGCATCCGCGTCAGGTGGCGGCGCATTTCGCCCACGGCAGTGCCGAAAATTATTGGGGCGGACGCGGCCAGTTGAGTACCCGGCTGCTGGAGGGCCTGCATTATCGCGGCCAGCTGCGGGTGGCCGGGCGGGCGCAGGGCATACGCCTGTATCAGACCGCGCAGCATCCGCCGCAGGACGACAGCCCGACGGCGAAGGCCGGGCGTGCCCAAGCCTTGCTGGCCTTGGTGCTGCACACTTATGCACCGCTGCCTGATGCCAGTCTGGGCTATTTGGCCGGTCTTTTGGATTACGGCGCACCGCATTTGCGCGCGGCCATCCGCACGGCCTTGCAACAGGCGCGGCGTAACTGGCCGCAGGCACGCATTAACGGAGTGACTTGGTATTGGACCGCAGAGGAAGACCCGCAGACCTGCCGCTGGCGCGAAGACGGACGCGTGCGCCTGCTGGCGCCGTTTGACCCGCTGGTGTGGGACCGGCGCCGTTTCGCCCTGTTTTGGGGCTGGGAATACAAGTTTGAAGCCTATGTACCGGCGGCCAAACGCCGCTACGGCTATTACGCCCTGCCCATGCTCTGGCGCGGCGACATCATCGGCTGGGCCAATGTGCGCCAAGAGGGCGGCGCTGTGGCGGCAGAATGCGGCTATGTCGCCGGAGCTGCGCCGTCGGATGCGGCTTTTGCTGGGGCCCTGGAGGCGGAATTGGCGCGGTTTGAACAATTTTTATGCATATAGACGACAAAAAGGCTGCCTGAAACTTTCAGGCAGCCTTTTTTGCGATACAAGACTTATTGGCTTACGGCAGAAGCGGCAGAAGCAGCAGCGTCTTTGATTTCTTCTACGGCAGCTTCGGCTTCGGCTTTCACTTCGGAAGCGGTTTCTTCAACGCTTTGTACGGCTTCGGAAGCGGTTTCCTGTACGGCGTGGGCAGCGTCGGAAGCGGCGGCTTGTACGTCGGAAGCCACGGCTTGGGTGGCGTTGTTGATTTCTTGTTTGGCTTCTTGAGAGCAGGCGGCCAGGGCCAGTGCCATCAGAACAATGCTCAGTTTTTTCATAATGAATCCTTAATTAAGTGATGCGGATAGTCGTTGCGTTTGGGATAAAACTGTTGCAAACAACGCTTATCCGAAACAGGCGCGCGTATATTAACATTATTTATTGCATTGCAACAAACCCGTGCGGCGGTCATATGCCGGGATGGTTTGGGTACTGGTACAATTAAAGATTGTGAATAATTGTTAAAATAATGATTTATTTTTAAAAATTATCATATTGAGGTGCTGCTGAACTTGTTATTCTATAGGCATGTGCTACCATTCATATGAATTGTTTATTGAATTTATTGAATAAGAGTTATTGTACTAAAAAAGTCTGTCGCTTCTAACGCAATTTAATATTTTTTGGCATTGTAATTGCATTACTTTATGCAAGTGCCGACATTCAATATTTGGAATATATGCCATGAGTAACAGTTTGTATGAAATTATGATGCGCCACCGTAATCCGCAGGTTGCGGTTGCTGCAGACGTTGCCCGTACGGCCATTTTGGAGACTGAAAGCAGTCCTGCCGTAACGGTATACACCCGTAAAGCTGCAGATGTTGCCGTAGTTGCAGAACAACAGAATGAAGAAGAGTACACTGAAATTCAGGCCTTGCTCAACGACAGCTTTGCGGATGAGCCGGTGTCTGCTGTAGCCGAAGCTGCAGAAAGCGTTGCTGCCGAAGTGGCGGCGGAAACTGCGCCGGTACAGGCGGCAGAAGAAGAGGTTTATACCCTGATGGGAGAACAAAGCGAAAACTATGATGAAATTCTGGATTTGCTGGGCTTTGCCGACTTGGAAGATTTTGACGGCCAAGCCATTGCCGTTATAACCGAATCCGCAGAAGATCAAATGCAGGCTGCTGCAGCCGAGCAGGCGCCGATGGTACAGGTCAATATCACACCGGTAGAGATGGAACCGGCTCAAACCGTTGCAGCAGAACCGGTTAAATCAGCCGCTGTGGAAGCCGTAGCTGTGAGTTCGGTACAGGAGCCGGATTTTTCCAGCAGCAACAGTCTGGCACAGATGATGATGCGCCGCCGCGAAGCCGACAGCGCCCCGGCAGCCAAGCCGAAGGCGGCGGAGCAAGACCCGCTCTACGGTCTGTCCATGGAAGACTGCGCCCAGGGCCATCAGGAATGGAGCCAGCGCCTGACCGATGTTTTGCGCGGCCGTGCCGAAATGGAAGATGCCGGTGACGAACACAGCTGCCCCTTGGGCCGTT
The DNA here is from genome assembly GCF_024171525.1 of Neisseriaceae bacterium HSC-16F19. GTDB lineage: Bacteria > Pseudomonadota > Gammaproteobacteria > Burkholderiales > Neisseriaceae > JALJZY01. The sequence goes on along the minus strand of NZ_JALJZY010000017.1, from coordinate 56,233 downwards.
GGTTGGACGGCGAGGGCCGTGCCTTGAACCGTTACCGCGAATTTGACCTGCTGCGCCAGGCGCACGACCGTTTCCACGAATGTGCCGCCAGCATTATCGAACAACACCGCAAAGGTTATCTGGTGGAAGCCATCCGCATGTTGCGCTCGGATTTGCCCCAGCTGGCCGATGCCATTGGCGAACACGCCTTTGCGCTGCAAAAAACCGTGCGCGGGTTTTAACAGCAGCGAAATAGGCGGCTTATTCTAAAGCTGCCCCAGATTGTCGCTCTCGGGCGGGTATTTCTCGGAATGCCCGCCCGTGGTGTATTTGGGCGCTGCCGCAAAGCGTCAGCTTTGCATTTGCTAACTCAAGGCCGGGCAATCCGGCTGTATAAATTGGGTATAATCGCGCCTTTCGCAAACCACGCTAAAGATAAAAATATGCAACCCGATACCGCTACCGCCTACGGCACCGTCAGCCGCATCCTGCACTGGCTGATGGCCGCCGGTTTTGCCTATATGCTGTTTACCGTGGCCGCTTGGAGCTACGATGAAGACTATTTCAGCCTTATCGACAATCACAAATCGGTGGGCTTTCTCTTGCTGGTGCTGATTGTGCTGCGCCTGTTGTGGGCTGCACTGAATTTCAGCCGCCGCCCGCACGGCAATCTCCTGGTCAAGCTCGGCCACTTGGCTCTGTATGCGCTGATGCTGGCGGTACCGGTGGTGGCGATGATCCGCCAATACGGTTCTGCCCGCGGTACGCTGGAAGTGTTCGGCGTGCCCTTGGTGCCCGGTGCGGCGGAGAAAATCGAGTGGATGACGCAGCTGGGCGGACAGTGGCACGGCGACTTGGGCTGGATACTGTTTGTATTGGCCGCGGGGCATATTGTGATGGCGGTGGTGCACCAGCTCAAAGGTGAGAAAATCATCAACCGCATGGCCGGACCGCGCCGCTAAATTGTTTTATGTTGTTCACAGGCTGCCTGAAAGATTTCAGGCAGCCTGTTTGTTTGGGTGAACTTGAAACCATGACCTTAGCCGTAGGTCGGCTCTCCGAGCCGACGCATACAATCCGGCATTCAGCTTGGAGAGCCGACCATAGGTATTTGCACAAATATTAAGACTATCTAAACGTACAAATTTTTGCCGCCTTGTAGTGGACATTACGCAGTATTGCACATTGCGCTTCGTGGCCGTCCCACGGGATTCCCTACGGTCACGCGGATATTGTCTTTGCGCCGCCAAAGAAAAGAAGGCAAAAGAAAGGCGGCCGCGGTTGCAGGTTTGCTGCGCAAACTTCCCTCACTGCGCACGGTTTTTCGGGCGGGCAACAACTCGCAGCTGCGCTGCTCAAACAGATTTGCCCTTTCTCCCCGAAAAACCGCGCTCCGTTCGGCTGCGCCAGCGGATAGGGCTGTAGCTGTAAGCGTACTTGGATTAAAGTTTCAGTACCGGCACTGGATACGGACCTAAATATTTCAGGTAGTCTAAAATTGTGTAGATACCTGTGGAGAGCCGACCTCCCCATAAATGTTCGCGCAGGCTGCCTGAAAGATTTCAGGCAGCCTGTTTGTTTGTCGGTATGAACTTGAAACCGCCGCCGCAGCCCTTATCTAGCCATCCGTATTCAAACCTGTCGAGTGATTAAGAGCGTAACCATGAAACAAACCCATGCTTTTCAAACCGAAGTCAAACAACTGCTGCAACTGATGATTCACTCTTTGTATTCCAACAAAGAGATTTTTTTGCGCGAGCTGGTGTCCAATGCGGCGGACGCCTGCGACAAGCTGCGTTTTGAAGCGCTCAATAATAATGCGCTGTTGGAAAACGACGGCGAGTTGGCGATTAGCGTGAAGGCCGATGCAGAAGCGCGCACCATTACCGTGTCCGACAACGGCATCGGCATGAGCGAGGCGGAAATCATCGAGCATTTGGGCACCATTGCCAAATCCGGCACCAAGGCCTTTTTTGAGCAGCTCACCGGCGATGCGCAAAAAGACGCGCATCTTATCGGCCAGTTCGGGGTGGGTTTTTATTCCGCCTTTATCGTCGCCGACAAGGTCACCGTGGAAAGCCGCCGCGCCGGGCTGCCTGAAGATGAGGCCGTGCGCTGGGTATCGGCCGGCGACGGCGAATTTACGGTGGAGACCATTACCAAACCCGCACGCGGCACCGATGTGATTCTGCACCTGAAAGAAGAGCAGGGCGATTTGCTTTCCGACTGGACGCTGCGCCGCATCGTCACCACCTATAGCGACCATATTTCCGTGCCCATCCATATGAAAAAAGCCCCCGAGTACGATGACGAGGGCAATGTGCAGGTGAGCGAAGACACCGAGGTGGTCAACCGCGCCCAAGCCTTGTGGACGCTGCCGAAAAGCGACATCAGCGACGCGCAATATCAGGAATTCTACAAACACGTTGCCCATGATTTCGACGACGCGCTGGCGTGGACGCATTTCAAAGTGGAAGGCCGCCAGGACTATACCGGCCTGTTGTACATCCCCAAACGCGCGCCCTACGACTTGTATGAGCGCGACCCCAAGCACGGCGTCAAACTGTATGTGAAGCGCGTGTTTATCATGGACGACGCCAAAAAACTGATGCCGCTGTATCTGCGCTGGGTGAAAGGCGTGCTCGACAGCAGCGATTTGCCGCTCAATGTATCGCGTGAAATCTTGCAGGAAAGCAAGGATTTGGATGCCATCCGTTCCGGCAGCGTCAAAAAAGTGCTCGCCTTGCTGGAAGACCTGCACAAAAACCGGCCCGAGCAATACGCCGAATTCTGGCGCGTGTTCGGCAATGCGCTCAAAGAGGGCATAGGCGAAGACATGGCCAACCAGGCGCGCATTGCCGCCCTGTGCCGCTTTGCCAGCACGCATAATGCCGACGACAGCCAGAATGTCACCCTGGCCGACTATATCGGCCGCATGAAAGAGGGCCAGGACAAGATTTACTACATCACCGCCGACAGCTATGCCGCCGCCAAAAACAGCCCGCACCTGGAAGTGTTTGCCAAAAAAGGTGTGGAAGTGCTGCTGTTGACCGACCGCGTGGACGAATGGGTGGTGGGCAGCCTGTTTGAATTTGAGGGCAAAAAGCTCGCCAGCGTGGCGAAGGGTGCGCTGGATTTGGGCGAATTGGCCGACGAGGCGGAAAAAGCCGAACAGGCCAAGGTGGAAGAGGAGAGCAAAGACGTGGTGGCCGCCATCAGCGCCGCGCTGGGCGACAAAGTGGCCGCCGTGCGCGCCACCACACGCCTGACCGAAAGCCCGGCCTGTCTGGTGGTGGGCGAACACGATATGAGCCAGCACTTGGCGCGCATGCTGGAAGCGGCCGGTGCCGCAGGACAGCTGCCGGTGAGCAAGCCGACTTTGGAAATCAACCCCGAACACCTGCTGATTCGGAAAATCGCCGCCGAAGGCAACGAAAACCAACGTCAGGAACTGGCCGAGCTGGTATACGAACAGGCGCTGTTGGCCGAAGGCGGCAAGCTGGACAACCCCGCCGCGTTTGTGAAACGCATGAACAGCCTGTTGCTGAATTTGTCGAACTAATTGATGTTGCACTGATAAAGGCTGCCTGAAAGGTTTCAGGCAGCCTTTTGGGCATTTTAAGCCAGTATTTCCACGCCTTCCCGCTGTTTGAAACGCTGCTTGAACAGGCGTGGCAGTTGTTCGTGGAAATACCAGCTGCCGTCGGCCAGTTCGATGGCGCCGGCGGCGCAGTGCAGGGCGGCGCGGCAGCCGTTGAGGGCATCGTGCTCGTGCAACATCACTTCATGGGCGCTGCCCCAGTCGCATACCGGCAGCCGTGTGGCGGCTTTGAGTATGGCTGCGGTTTTGTGGCGGTCGCAATCCCCGGCACACTGGCCGCTGTCGGCTACCGGGCAGCCCTTTTCGCAGCCGGGCAGATTGAGTTCGGCCGGGCAGAAACCGTATTGGCGCGCCCATTCCGCCAAGGCGCGCTTGGCGCCTTTGGGATGGGCAAACAGACCGTAGGGGCGTTGCGGGTGGCGACCGTTGTAGAGCGGCACCACTTGGGCGCGCAAGCCGCCGCGGCCGTTGTCGCCAAAGCGCACGGTATGCCAAGCCGCCGGGCCGTCTTCGGCGGCGCTGCCGCTGTGTTCGGCGGCGAGCGCATGGGCATGCAGCAGGCTGGCGGCAGGGGTGAAATCAATCTGCGCGGTATCGCGCCAGCGGTCGGCGGCACCGGGGCTGTTAAAAAGCGCGCTGATTTGGCTGAAGGTTTGCTCATGCGCCATCACGGCTGCCTGTTGGTGGCCGGGATGCCGCCACACACTGATACCGGGTGTGTCCGGCAGGCGGTAGAGCATGTGGCGCAGATGTTCGGGCAGCCAAACGGGCGGATAGGCGGGGCGCACCAATTGCGGCCATTGCGCCAGCCAGGCATCGGCGCCGTGTTCCCGCAGGCCGAGGCGGAGAAAGTCCAGCAGGGCGGCCACATCGGCCCAGGCGCGGTGGCGGGTGTCGGTGGCAATGGCAAATCGCTCGATAATGCTGTCCAAATTGTGTTTGTGGTATTGCGGGTACAGCCGTCGCGACAGCTGCACGGTACACAGGGTAGGTGCGGCAAAAGCGTGTCCGGCACGGGCGAATTCGTGGCGCAAAAAGCTGTAGTCAAAACGGCTGTTGTGCGCCACCAGAATATGGCCTTGCAGCAACGGCAACAACTCGGGAGCGAGCTCGGCGAACACGGGCGCATCGGCCACCATCTCGTTGCTGATGCCGGTGAGCTCGGTAATAAAGCGGCTGATGGGCTGTTGCGGCTGTACCAGCCATTCGTGGCGGCCGGCTTGGCCGTTGGCAAAGCGCCAAATGGCAATTTCGGTGATGCGGTCGTTGTGGAAATGGCCGCCGGTGGTTTCCAAATCCACCACCGCCACCGGCAAGGGCAGGGTGGCGAGGGCAGCGGCCAAATCGGGCGGGCAGGTGGAATTCATGCGGGACTGTGGCCCAAAAGGGGTGTTTGCTTATGGAACACAGAATGATACGGCATTGTGGCGTCGGCTTGAAGAGAACAATGGAGCAGGCCGCTCAAGCGGTAACGAAATCAGCAAGGTACTGTTTGCCCCGCGGGATTTTTGACGACAGCAGCTTGGGGCTGCCTTGTCTTGTTCTGTGTTATTCGATTATATTGGCAAACAAGACAATTATGATTGCTTTATTTGTAGAGAGCCAAGCTATGAAATCAGTACATATCCCTATCATGACACTGACTATCATCCTTCTATCTGCATGTAATATTCTGGAGGGCTATGGTCAGGAGGGTGGTGCTAAAAAGAATATCAAGTACATTACAGATGTCAGAGGTATACCGGTCAGTGGCTGCATGGGAGAGCATCTTTATGCTGAGACCGTTTGGTATCATAAACACTACGGCCTACCCATGGATATTCGGGGTAATTTTATATGTGAAGGCAACAAACCAGCACTCCCCATGAGCTGTGAGGGTAAACGTCTGGGTATGGCAGAATTAAGGGCTTATTGGGATAAATATCAATTGCCTGCAGGGCTGGTTTATTTTGATTGTAGTACGGGTATTCCTAAAGTCCGCCCCCAAGGTTTGGAATGGTGGCAACAACAAGAAAGACTCGAACCTACTTGTAAAGATAGCCGTGGTAGAAAGCGTGCTTGCATATAAGATGTGGTAACGAAAATTATGCCGCCGCCGCAGGGTTTTGTCGCAGGCGGCGGTTTTATTTTTATTGCGCAAACAGCCGATTACCGGATTGCATGAAAATAAGCACAGCAGTGTGCTTGACAGGGTTGGGTTGGGTTTCTATAATTCAAATCTTTCTCGCACCCGTAGCTCAGTTGGATAGAGTATCTGGCTACGAACCAGAGGGTCGGGCGTTCGAATCGCTCCGGGTGCGCCAGAAAACACCGCGCCCATCGTCTAGCGGTTAGGACATCGCCCTTTCACGGCGGTAACCGGGGTTCGATTCCCCGTGGGCGTGCCAGATTTTCAACCCCTTCAAGCTTGCTTGAAGGGGTTTTTGTTTGCAGTATTGGATGCCGCCAATGTTTTCAGGCAGCCTTGTATCGGTATAACAAGGCTGCCTGAAAACGTTTTGTACGCAGAGATTTACACCGCCGCTTCGGCAGGGGTGTCGCGGGTATTGTCGGCGCTGGCTTTGATGGTGACGCGGTCGTGTTTCTTGTCGAAATCAATGCGCACCTTGCCGCCTTCGGCCAGGCTGCCGAACAGCAGTTCGTCGGCCAGCGGTTTGCGGATGCGTTCTTGGATCAAACGCTGCATCGGGCGGGCGCCCATTTCGGCGTCGAAACCGCGTTCGGCCAGGAAGCTGCGCAGGGCGGGGCCGAATTCCACCTGTACTTTGCGTGCGGCCAACTGCACCGCCAGTGCGCGCAGGAATTTGTCCACCACCTTGGCAATCACCACGGTATCCAGCGGTGCGAAGGGGATAACGGCATCGAGGCGGTTGCGGAATTCGGGGCTGAAGGTTTTCTTCACCGCGGCCATGCTGTCGGCGGCTTCGCGCTTGCCGGTAAAGCCGAGATTGGGTTTGGACAATTCCGCCGCCCCGGCATTGCTGGTCATGATGATGATGGTGTTGCGGAAGTCGGCGCTGCGGCCGTTGTTGTCGGTGAGTGTGCCGTGGTCCATGACCTGCAACAGGATATTGAACACATCCGGGTGTGCTTTTTCGATTTCGTCCAGCAGCAGCACGCACAGCGGATGTTTGTTGACCGCTTCGGTGAGCAGGCCGCCCTGTTCAAAGCCGACATAGCCCGGCGGCGAGCCGATGAGGCGTGAAACGGCGTGGCGCTCCATGTATTCGGACATGTCGAAGCGTTGCAGCGGCATGCCCAAGAGCTCGGCCAGTTGTTTGGCCACCTCGGTTTTGCCCACGCCGGTGGGGCCGGCAAACAAAAAGCTGCCCACGGGTTTGTCCGGCGGATTCAGCCCGGCGCGCGCCACTTTGACGGCGGTGGCGAGCATGTCGATGGCGGCATCTTGGCCGAATACCTGCTGTTTGAGGTCGTCGGCGAGGAAACGCAGCACCTGTTTGTCGTCATGGGAAACGGTTTTTTCGGGAATGCGCGCCACTTTGGCCACCATGGCTTCGATTTCGGCGGCGCCTATGGTTTTTTTCTGCCGCGACTTGGGCAGGATTTTTTGCGCTGCGGCGGCTTCGTCGATGATGTCTATGGCCTTGTCGGGCAAAAAGCGTTCGTTGATGTAGCGGGCGGACAATTCCGCTGCCGCGCGCAGGGCGCTGCGGGTGTAGCGGATTTGGTGGAAGGCTTCAAACGCCGGTTTCAGGCCGTGCAAAATGGCCACGGTTTCGTCCACGCTGGGCTCGGTAACATCGATTTTCTGGAAGCGGCGGCTCAAGGCATGGTCTTTGGCAAAGACGGTGCGGTATTCGTCGTAAGTGGTGGCGCCGATGCAGCGCAAACGGCCTTTGGCCAGCGCCGGTTTGAGCAGGTTGGAGGCGTCCATGGTGCCGCCGGAGACGCTGCCGGCGCCGATAATGGTGTGGATTTCGTCGATAAACAGCACGGCGGTGTCGATTTCGGCCAGCTCTTTCAAGACCGCTTTGATGCGTGCTTCAAAGTCGCCGCGGTATTTGGTACCGGCCAGCAGCGCGCCCATGTCCAAAGCCAGTACGGAAGCGCCTTTGAGGGCTTCGGGCACTTTGTCGTGCACCACGCGGTAGGCCAGTCCTTCGGCGAGCGCGGTTTTGCCCACCCCGGCCTCACCCACCAGCAGCGGATTGTTTTTGCGGCGGCGGCACAGGGTTTGCAGCAGGCGCTCCATTTCGGTTTCGCGGCCGATTAAAGGGTCGATGCGCCCGGCCAGCACCTCGGCATTGAGATTGACGGTGAACTGGCTCAAGGCACTTTTGGCGGGCTGCTGCTGTTTCTCTTCCGCCGTGTTGTCGCTTTGCGGGGTGTGGCCGCCGCTTTCCGGGCTGCCGTGGGCGATATAGCGCAACACATCGAGGCGGCTGATGGACTGTAAATCAAGGAAATACACCGCATGGCTGTCTTTTTCCGACATGATGGCCACCAGCACATCCAAGGGCACCACTTCTTCTTTTTCCGCCGACTGCACATGAATCAGCGCCCGTTGCAGCACGCGCTGAAAGCCGATGGAGGGCTGGGTTTCCAATTCGTCGGCGGGCACGTCTTTAAGAACGGGCGTATTTTCCTGAATGCTGGCAATCAGTTGCGACTGCAACAGCGCCACATCGCCGCCCACGGCACGCAAGACTTCGGGCACGTCGTGGTTTTTTTCCAAAAGGGCCAAGAGCAGGTGTTCGACGCCGACAAACTCGTGCTGTTGCAGGCGGGCGCGGGTGTAGGCGTATTGCAGGATTTGTTCCAGTTGGGCGGAAATCATAAACCGGGCTCCTTAAATTCAAGAGTGGCTTGCGGACGGCCTCAAACAGCCGGTTCCACGATGCATTTGAGCGGATAGCCTGCTTCGGCGGCGCATTCCTGCACTTGCAGGCATTTGCTCTCGGCGATGTCTTTCTGGAAAACACCGCATACACCGCGGCCTTCGTGGTGCACCAGCAGCATGACGGCGGCGGCGCGGGTGTGCGGCAGGCGGAAAATATCGGTTAACACCATCACCACAAAATCCATGGGGGTGTAGTCGTCGTTCAGCAACACCACCGCATAACGCCGCGGCGGCATCAGCTGCGGCTGGCCGGGGTCGGTTTTGGGGCGGTATTGGATGCGGGTATTGGGCATGGGGTTCTCAAAGAAAAGGCGGCTTTTTAGGCAGTGCAGTCATGATATTTGGCCGCAAATACCGCCATAACATAGGGTGACTGCGCTACCCGGACACTCGCCGCTGGGTTTATGTTACCAAAAACCGTACGCGGCGGGGGAGTTTCTCGGATTGAACCGTTTTTTCAGGCTGCCTGAAAACTTTATTCTTTTTAAAATCAGTTGTATAAACAGATTATCAAAAATAATAATAATTATCATTTGCTAATTGAAGCGCTTTGCCTTAAGATGGCAACCATGCTGAACAGGAGGACGGCCAAAGCGGAACAAACCGCACCGAAGTCACCCTGATACGCTTGCGAATATGCGGGCAGCTGCCTGAACCACCCAGGCAGCGCCCCACAGTTTTGGTAGTGGTTTGTGTTCCTTTTGCGCCCCCTCGTGGGGCGATTTTTTTTGTGCGGCGTTTTCAGGCAGCCTGAGACCTTTGAAAAACTGCCTTCAGGCAGCCTAAAATCTTAGCTGCCGTCATTCCCGCGAACGCGGGAATCCATCCGTCTGTTTATGAATTCATTGTTTTAAAAGTGGTTTCTTAAATATTTCCATGGATTCCCGCGTTCGCGGGAATGACGTCGGTTTTATGTTTATGGTGGTACATGAGGTTTTGCAAAGGTCTCAGCCTGAAAATAGTGATTACGCCGCAGTGATGTAATCATATAGGGCGTGTTGGAGCGAATCCGCTACCCGACCGCCAAAACTGTGTTGGGCGGTGTCGCAGGCCATGAGCGGCGGGTTCGGTTCGCCGGTGTGCAGACACCATAAGACCACATCATCGGATGACGATATGACGATGTAGTCGGGCGGCAATTGCCATGTGTCGCGGGCATAGGCCGTCATGCGCACCACATTGCCTTCCGGGCTCAGTCCGTGCGGAATGCCGTAAAAATATTGGTTGTCTATGGTGAGCCAGTCGACTTGCCGTACAAAATCCACAAAACTGTGCGGAAACTGCACGCCCAGTTGTTGTGCGGCTGCCTGAATATCGGCCTTTGTGGGTGGTGTGGCGGTTTGGTAGTCGCCGGCTTCCAGATATTGCTGTAACAGTGCGGGAATATCCATGGCGGCCTACTGGTTGGCGCGTATCCATTTGAGCCAGCGGGCAAAGAGTTCCGGCTCCAGTGCGGCAATCACCGAGCGGTTGAACACATGTTGGCCGCTCCAAAAATCGTCGCCTTCCAAGGTGGCCAGCTGTCCGCCGGCCTCTTCGTAAATCAGTGCGCCCGCGGCGTAGTCCCACAATTTCTGGCCGCCGTGCACATAGACGTCGTAACGTCCGGCGGCCAGATAACACCAGTCCAGCGTGCTGCAACCCATGCTGCGCTGGCTGCCGGCGGGGGAGAGGGTGTGCATGCGGCTGGCGAGTTTGCCCGAGCGCAGATATTTCACTTCCACCCCGGCAATGGCTTCGCTCAAGGGTTTGCCCACACAGCGCAAGGGCAGGCGCTGGCCGTTGAGAAACGCCCCTTTGCCGCGTTCGGCGTAAAACAGCTCTTGGGTCACGGGGTTGAAAATCACCCCCAGCTCGCTGCGGCCGCCGCGGATATAGGCGGCGGACAAGGCAAAATGCGGCAGGCCGTTGATGAAATTATTGGTGCCGTCTATGGGGTCTACCACCCACAGGCCCGCTTCGTTGTGCTGCCACAAATCGCGCTGGTCGGCGGCATTCATTTCCTCGCCCAGCATGGGGCAGGCAATGATGTCGGGCAGACCGCGGGCAAACGCACCTTGGGCGGCCACGTCGGCTTCGGTGAGCAGCGAGCCGTCGTGTTTCTTGCTCACGCTCACCGCCAGAAAACGCGGCATCACCTCGGTTTGCGCCACATGGCGGACCAGATGGATTAGGGAATTCAGCACGGATACTCCTGGGTGGTTCTTGCTATTTTGGGCTTGAGGCTGCAATATTAGCCGTTTTCCATGTTGCACTGCAAACATACCATGCCCCGTTTCTACGTTTCTACTCCGCTGATTCCCCATACCGCCTGCACGCTGCCTGAAAACGTGGCCCGTCATGTGCAGGTTTTGCGCGCCCAGCCGGGCGATGCGCTGGAGCTCTTCGACGGCAGCGGCCAGGTGTTTGAGGCCACGGTGGCTGCGATGGGCAAAAAACAGGTGTCGGTGCGGATAGGTGCGGCGCGGGCACACAGTGTAGAAAGTCCGCTGGCGGTGACCCTGCTGCAATCGGTATCTGCCAGCGAGCGCATGGATTTGACGGTGCAAAAATGCGTCGAGCTGGGGGTGACGCGCATCGTACCCTTGATGAGCGAGCGCAGCAGCCAGCGTTTGAGCGGCGAGCGGGCGGACAAACGGGTGGCGCGCTGGCAGGACATTGCCATTGCCGCCTGCGAACAATGCGGCCGCACTGTGCTGCCTGAAATCGCAGCGGTGGCCGATTGGCACAGTGCCTTGGCCGCTTTGCCGCAGGAAGGCAGCCGTTGGCTGTTGAGCACGCGCCAGGCGCAAGCCTTGCCAGCGCTGGCGGCGCCGCAGTCGGTGTGTTTGCTGGTGGGGCCGGAAGGCGGCTTCAGTGCGGCGGAGGAAGAGATGGCGGTGCATGACTTCGGGTTTACACCGGTGAGCCTGGGACCGCGGGTATTGCGTACCGAAACCGCAGGCGTGGCGGCGCTGGCGGCCATGCAGGTGTTGTGGGGGGATTTCCGCTAATGTGCTTTGTTCAATAAAACCGCTTTCAGGCTGCCTGAAAGCGGTTTTGTTTAATGCCGCCGCACGGACAGGTATTTGCTCGGCGGGTCGCTGATGGGGTTTTGCGTGTCGTAACCGGCCACCCACGGCTTAATCAGGCGTACGTCGACAAAACCGTAGAGGGGAATGATGGGTGTGTCGGCATCGATGCGGGCTTCGGCGGCCTGATACAGGCGGCGGCGTTCGGTGTCGTCGGTACCGGCGGCGAGGGTGCGGCGCATCAGGGCGTCGTAATCGCGGTTGCGGTAGCGGGCGCGGTTGCTGCTGCTGGTGGAAACGAGGGTGTTGAGAAAGGTGGAGGCTTCGTTGTAATCGCCGCACCAAGAGGCGCGTGCCAGCTGGTAGTGGCCCTCACGGCGGGCTTCCAGATAGCTTTTCCATTCGCGGCTTTCCAGATGGACGCGCACATGTTGCAGGCGCCGCTGCCACATGGCGGTGAGCGCGATGGCGATGCGCTTGTTGTTGTCGGTACTGTTGTAAAGATAATCGAAACTCAAGGGATTTTCCGGGCCGTAACCGGCGGCGGCCAAGAGGCGCTGCGCTTCGGCGGTGCGCTCTTCCTGCGTCCAGCGGTGCCAGTCGGCTTCCTGCGGCTCGAAGCCGTGGGTGCCGATGCGGGTGTAATGGTATTGCGGCACTTCGCCGCGGGCGAGGATTTTGCCGGTAATCAGTTCGCGGTCGGCGGTGAGCGAGAGGGCGCGGCGCACACGGGCGTCGTTAAAGGGCGGGCGGCTGTTGTTGAGTTCCAGATAATAGGTGCACAGGCTGGGCAGTATGGTCATTTCGCTGCCGTAGCGGCGTTTGAGGTCCTGGATGTGCTCCGGCGGAATGGCGGTGCTGGAAATGTCGATGTGTCCGGCTTCGTATTGGGCGATATTGCCGATTTCCCCGGCCACGGGCACATACACGGCTTCGGCAAGCTGCACATGGCTGCGGTCCCAATAGTGCGGATTGGGGGTGAGCACGATGCGTTCGTTGACCCGCCATTCCGACAGCACAAACGCGCCGTTGCCGACAAAATGCTGCGGGCGTGTCCATGTTGGGCCGCGGGCTACAGTGGCGCGGTGCACGGGTTTGACCGCATTGTGAAACAGCATGTCGGGGAAATAGGGCACGGCTTCGCTGAGGGTGATTTTGAGGGTGTGTTCTTCCAGCGCTTCAATGCCCAAGTCCTGCGGCGGGCGTTTGCCGGCGAGGATGTCGTCGATGTGTGCCACACGCGCGCCTTGCAGATAGGAGGCATAAGGCGCGGCGGTGGCGGGGTCGACCAGACGCTGCCAGCTGTAGACAAAATCGTTGGCGGTCACCGGCTCGCCGTTACTCCAGCGGGCTTCGGGGCGCAGATGGAAAAACCACACCCGATTATCGTCGCTGTGCCAATGCGTGGCGGCGGCAGGCTGGATTTTACCGTGGCTGTCCAGTTCCACCAGGCCCTCAAACAGGTCGTTGAGGATGTTGATTTCGGGAATGGCGGTGATGCGGTGCGGGTCCAGCGATTCGGGCTCGACCATATTGTTGCGCACGATACGCTGGACGGCGGGGGCGGCAGGCTCGGCTGTCTGTTGCGGTTGGCAGGCGAGCAGCAGCAGTGCGGCAGCGGGCGCCAGGTAGCGCGTGTTGTGTTTCATACCCAATGATGTGTGTTCAAAATAAAGATAAAGCCAGCCGCTGTGTTTATCCGTTATACTGCGGCGGCTGATTTTTGGGCTATTGTAATCGCGAATATGACTCGAACCAAACTGTATTTGTTATTAATTGCATCGTTTACCCTGATGTTTATCGGTCTGGTGGCCTTGGGCGGCCATTTTTGGGCGGCGGGACAAAAGGGCATTTCCATGGCCATGTTCCTGCTGGCCTTTGCCAGCGTGTTCGGGCAGATGGGTTCTTTGGCGCTGTTTTTGCGTCAGCGGGCGCAGGCGCAGTTCCGCAGGGAACAGCAGGCGCGGCAGCAGTCGGAGCGGGATTGATGATGTCGGACAAATGTTTTCAGGCAGCCTTGGGAGGCTGAGACCTTTGCAAAACTGCCTTCAGGCAGCCTAAAACCTCAGCTGCCGTCATTCCCGCGAACGCGGGAATCCATCTGTCTGTTTATGAATCCATTGTTTTAAAAATGGTTTCTTAAGTTTATCTATGGATTCCCGCGTACGCGGGAATGACGTCATTTTTATGTTTAGGGTGGCACATGAGGTTTTGCAAAGGTCTCAGGCTGCCTGAAGTTTTTGGTGACAGTACCGGTGTGTTTTTTCTGTTCAGTCCGGTTTTGCAGTTGATGCAGAAGCCGTAGTAGCCGTAGGTCGGCTCGGAGAACAGACCTACCCGCGGAATTAGGCAGCATGGACGCGTAGGTGCAAGCACCATAGGTATCTACACAAATATTAAAGCTGCCTGAAAACATAAGGTGGTATCACCTTGTATTTCCAGTTACACAAAGTTTTACTTTGCGCTTCATGGCCGCGCGGCCACCTTCTTTTCTTTGCGCCGCCAAAGAAAAGAAGGCAAAAGAAAGGCGGCCACGGTTGCAGGTTTGCTGCGCAAACTTCCCTCACTGCGCACGGTTTTTCGGGCGGGCAAAAAACTCGCAGCTGCGCTGCTCAAACAGCTTTGCCCTTGTTCCCCGAAAAACCGCGCTCCGTTCGGCTGCGCCAGCGGATAGGGCTGTAGCCGTAAACAGACTTGGATTTAAAATATGTTTACCCATATCGAATGAGAGTACAAATCTTTCAGGCAGCCTATTGTGTGATAACTATGCTTTAACGATTCAAACTACGAACTGCCTGAAGTTTTTGGAGCAGGGCAGATACACTCAGCCCGGCACTTTGCACACCACCATATAGTTGACATCAAGGCTGTCGCTGAGGCGGTATTGGCGGCTTAAGGGGTTGTAGGTGAGACCTTTGGCATCCAGCCATTCCAGCCCGGCCTGGCGGCACATGCGCGCCAGTTCGGCCGGAGTGATGAATTTGTGGTAGTCGTGGGTGCCGCGCGGCAGCATACGCAGCAGGTATTCGGCACCGACAATGGCCTGCACAAAAGCCTTGGGATTGCGGTTGAGGGTGGAGAAAAACACATGGCCGCCGGGTTTGGCCAGTTTGGCGCAGGCGCGCACAATGCTGGCCGGGTCGGGCACGTGTTCCATCATTTCCATGCAGGTGACCACATCAAAGCCGGCCGGGGCTTCCGCGGCCAGGTCTTCCACGCTCACGAGGCGGTAATGCACATTGGTGACATTGCCTTCCATGGCATGCAGTTTGGCGATTTTGAGCGATTTTTTCGCCATGTCGATGCCGGTGGCCTCGGCGCCGTGGCGGGCCATGGCTTCGGTGAGAATACCGCCGCCGCAGCCCACATCCAGCACGGTTTTGCCTTTGATGTCGCCCCAGCGGTCGATATAGTCCAGGCGCAGCGGGTTGATGTCGTGCAGGGGCTTGAACTCGCTGTCTTTATCCCACCATTTGTGCGCCAGCTGGCTGAATTTGTCGATTTCGGCTTCGTCTACATTGGGTTTTGCGGTGTCGTGCATAATAAATCTCTCAGGTTATTGCTGTTTGTGCCATAAGGCCCAGAGTTGGTGCTTCTCGCGCGGGCGTGCGCCGGCCCAGATTTCCTGCCAGCCGGGGGTGACATGCGTATCGCGCGGGTGGCGGTAGATCAGGCGGTAGTTGCAGGCGGGATTGTCGGCTTCGAGCTTGATCCAGCCGTATTGTTCAAAGGCGATGCGCGCCTCGGTGTGCTGGGCGGCCACGCCCACGCAGTCATGGCCTTGCTGCAAGGCGGTGATGTCGCTTTCGCTCAATGCCTGCTGCATCTGCTGCACCACCGGGCGCTGGCTTTTGGCGGCGTCCAGCCACGGCAGAAACAGGGTGAGGAGCAGCGACCACACCAGGGTAGTGCCCGCCGCCCAATTGGTCACCGCCTGGCGGCCGCGGATGTGTTTGCGGGTAATCGCCCACAGCCATAAAGGCGTGAACAAACAGGCGACTATCAGCGGGAAATAATCGATGTCGCGTTGGTAATAAGGGCTGAAATAGGCGGCACGTTCGGCCAGCTTGGCGGGCCAGCCATAGTTCATGGCGGCAAAGCCCAGCCATACAAACAGCGCCAACAGGCCGAAGGTCATGATGCCGAACCAGTTGAGAAAGGCGGCGGCACCGCGGCGCAGGGCTTCCAGTTTGGCGGCGCCCAAAACGGCCAAGGGCGGCAGGGTGATGACCAGCCAGTCCTGGAATTGGGCCGGAACCAAGGCAAAAAAGAGCGCGCTTACGGCCAGCCAGACGATGGCCAGCACGCCCCAGGGTGTTTCAGGCAGCCGCATGCGGCTGGCGGTCCACACGGCTAAAGGCCAGGCGGGAAAGGCGAACCACAGCAGGTTTTTCAGATAATAAAACAGTGAAAAACCGCTGGCGGGCGTGACCATGCCGCCCAAAGGCAAGAGGGCGTGGTGTTGCCACCATTGGCCAAAGGCGGCGGCATCGGTACGGTACAGCGCCAGCGGCCACACCGCCATCAGCGGCAGCGCCCACAAGAGGGCAATGCCCAAGACCAGATAATAGCGGCGCTGGCGCCATAAGCGGCTGCACAACAGCAACAGTGCCATCACCATCATCAGCCCCGGCCACAACAGGCTGCCTGAAAGCGACAAGACCAGCCAGCCGCCGCCCAGCATCAGGGCGGCCATCATCACCCGCGTGGGGGCGAGCGACCAGCCGTACAGGCACAAGGCGGTGCCGGTGAGCAGGACGGGGGTGGTGTCGATAAAGTGGTTGGGGGTGAGCAGGCCGGGGCAGCCGATGAGTATCAGCACCGCCAAGCGGCCGTAACGGCGGCCGAGAAACTGCCGCGCCGCACCGCCGACACAGGTGAAGGCGACAACGGTCAGAAACACATTGGCCATGCGCGTGCTGGTGTAGGCATCGGCCAGCCACGGTGAAAACAGCTTCTGGCTCAAGGCGGCCAGCCACACAAACAGCGGCGAGGCGGGCCAATAGGGTTGGTCAAACAGCATGGGCAGCGCCCAGTGGCCGCCTGCACGCCATTGTGTGACGACGGTGTAGAGCGCCGGTTCGCCCGGCGCCCACAAATCATGCGCCACCACACCCGGCCACAACCAGGCGAAGGCCAACAGCAACAACAGCCACGGCCGCTCACTGGCGGGTGGCTGCGGATGGTGTTGCGGCGGGGTGTAGGTCAGCATGGCGAAATATTAGCATAAATGCGTTCAGGCAGCCTCAGAGGGCTGCCTGAAACACTTACACACTCCCCAAAAACAGCCGGTAGGCGGCATTGTCGGTGTATTCGCAATAGGTGTAGCCCAGCTTGTCCAAAAAAGCATGGAAGGCGGCATGGTCTTGCGGCGGCACATCGATGCCCGCCAAGATGCGGCCGTAGTCGGCGCCGTGGTTGCGGTAGTGGAACAGGGTGATGTTCCAGTCCGATTGCAGCGTGTTGAGGAAACGCCCCAGCGCACCCGGGCGTTCGGGGAATTCAAAGCTCAGCAGGCGCTCGTTGGCCACTTTGCCGGTGCGTCCGCCCACCATGTAGCGGATGTGGATTTTGGCGATTTCGTCGTGGGTCAGGTCCAGGGTCGGCAGACCGGCGGCATTGAGCTCGGCGGCAATCTGCTGCAAATCTTCCGGGCCGGAGGACTGGATGCCGACAAAGATGTGCGCCTGGTCTTCATCGCCATAACGGTAGTTGAATTCGGTGATGTTGCGGCTGCCGATGAGATCGATAAAGTGGCGGAAGCTGCCCGGACGTTCGGGGATGGTGACCGCAAAAATACCCTCGTGGCCTTCGCTGATTTCGCAGCGCTCGGACACATGGCGCAGGCGGTGGAAATTCATATTGGCGCCGCTGGCCACCGCAATCAGGGTTTGGTTTTGGCATTGTTCGCGGGCAATATAGGCTTTCAAACCCGCCAGCGCCAAAGCGCCGGAAGGCTCGGTGATGCTGCGGGTGTCGTCAAAAATATCTTTGATGGCGGCGCACACGGCATCGGTATCGACCAAGATGATTTCATCGAGCAAATCGCGGCACAGGCGGAAGGTTTCTTCGCCCACCAGTTTCACCGCCGTGCCGTCGGCAAACAGACCCACGTCTTTCAGTTCCACCCGGCTGCCTTGGTCTATGGACTGCTTCATGGCGTGGGCGTCTTCGGTTTCCACGCCGATGATTTTGATGTCCGGGCGCACGTTTTTGATAAACGCCGCCACACCTGCCGCCAGGCCGCCGCCGCCGATGGCCACAAAAATCGCGTCTATGGGCTTGGGATGCTGGCGGTTGATTTCCAGCCCCACCGTGCCTTGTCCGGCAATCACGTCCGGGTCGTCAAAGGGCGGAATATAGGTGAGGCCGCTCTCGGCCACGAGCTGCATGGCGTGGTCGTAGGCATCGTTATAAGACTCGCCCGCCAGCACCACCTTGGCACCGCGCTTGGTCACGGCATCCACCTTAATCTGCGGCGTGGTTTTGGGCATGACGATGGTGGCCGCGCAGCCAAGGCTTTGCGCCGACAAGGCCACACCTTGGGCATGGTTGCCCGCACTGGCGGCAATCACCCCGTTGTGCAGCACGTTTTCAGGCAGCTTGGCCATTTTGTTGTAAGCACCGCGGATTTTGAAGGAAAACACCGGTTGCAGGTCTTCGCGCTTAATCCAGATGCGGTTGCCCAAGCGGTCGGAAATATTGCGGGCGTAATCCAGCGGGGTTTCGACGGCAACGTCATAGACTTGGGCGGTAAGGATGCGGGTGAGGTAGTCGGCGTGGGTGTTCATGATGGTGCAGGGTGCAAGGATGTGCAGCGGTCAAACAAAAGCGGCAACGATAACGCCGGGTGCGGGCAAATGCAAGCAAAATCGGGTTAAACGCTTAGCAAAGCGGCCGGGGGCGGCTATAATCGCCCCTATTTTGCCCATCGGAACTTGTCAGAATACGCTTATGAAGCTCAAGCACACCCTGTTGTCCCTCAGTTTGGCCGCCTGTCTGGGCGCCGCCTTTGCCAATACCCCCGCACCCGCTGCCGCCTCCCAGGCAGATGCCGCCGCCGCATCGGCGCCGGCCGCCCCGGCAGCCACTGCCGCCGTACCGCAGCCGCCGCAAATTCAGGCAGCCGCCTATATTGTGGAAGATGCGCAAAGCGGTCAGGTTTTGGCGGCCTACGGCGAGGAAAACCAGGTGGAACCCGCTTCGCTGACCAAGCTGATGACCGCCTATCTGACCTTCAAAGCACTGGAAGAAGGCCGCCTCAAACTGGAGCAGACCTTTACCGTGTCCGACCAAGGCTGGCGCAGCGAAGGTTCGCGCATGTTCCTCGACCCGAAAAAACCGGCCAGCGTGGACGATTTGCTCAAGGGCCTGATTGTGCAATCGGGCAATGATGCCGCCATCACCCTGGCCGAAGCCGTGGCCGGCAGCGAAGCCGCTTTTGTCGACCAGATGAACGCCGAAGCCCTGCGCCTGGGCATGACGCAAACCCGCTTTACCAACAGCACCGGCCTGCCGGGCGAACAGCACTACACCTCGGTGACCGACCTCGTACTGCTGGCCAAGGCCATTATTCGCGATTATCCGCAGTATTATCCGATTTATTCCGTTAAATCCTTCCGTTACAACAATATCGACCAGCCCAACCGCAATCTTTTGCTCTACCGCGACCCCAGCGTGGACGGCCTCAAAACCGGCCATACCAGCAGCGCCGGTTATAACTTGGTAGCGTCCAGCAACCGCAACGGCCGCCGCGTGATTTCTGTGGTGGTGGGCACCGAAAGCCCGGAAGCGCGTGCCGCCGAGAGCAGCAAACTGCTCAACTGGGCCTTGCAGTCTTTTGAAACGCCCAAACTCTACAACGGCAACGAAGCCATTGCCGAAATCAAGGTATATAAAGGCAGCAGCAGCCTTGTGCGCGTGGGCTTTTTGGAAGACGCCTATCTGACCCTGCCCGTGGGCAGCGCCAAAGACCTGCAACCGGTGCTGGAAACCGTGCAGCCGGTGGTGGCGCCCATCCAAAAAGGCCGCGAATTGGGCACCCTCAAACTGATGAGCGGCAATACCGTGGTGGCCGAGCGCACCGTGGTGGCGCTGGATGAAGTGGCCGAAAGCGGCTGGTTCGGCCGCATGTGGGACAGCATCGTCTTGTGGTTTAAAAATCTGTTTTCCTGAGGAAAATATAAACAAACAGGCTGCCTGAAAAAGTTTCAGGCAGCCTGTTTTGCGTGGATGCAGTGATTAGGGAATCATCTGGTTGCGCGCCGGGTGGTGGGAGAGTTTCCAGATAATGATGTAGCCGATAAGGATGGGGATGGCGGCGTAAATCAGTTTGGCGGTCCAAGTGGCGTACCACGGGCGGCTCAGTACAATAAGGCCGTCGGCATTGTCCATGGCGATGTCTTTCACTGCCAGCCAGTCCAAGGCAGGCCACCAGCAGGCGACCAGGAGACCCAAAAACAGCGGCCAAATCCAGCGGATGCGGCTGCGTTGCCACAGCATAAAGAATACCGCAGCCCAAATCAGAGAGAGGGCGGTAATCAGTAGGGCGGTGTGGGTGTGGATGCCGATGTAGTCGGCCAGCAGATAGGTCAGCACCACCCATAAACCGGCCAGCACGGCCATAATCAGTTCTTCGGGTCTGTTCAACATAGTGGGTATCCTTATGTGTCGGGGTGGAGTAGGCGGCAGGGCGTGGTGCCACGGTTTGCGAATGGTGACTATACCGCAGCGGCGGGGCTTTGTCATGGTGGACGAACAAGGCTTGCGCCTCGGGCAGGGCAGATGACAAAAAGCGGCGGCTCGCTTATATTGCGCTCTGTTTGTTTGACTGTTTGACAAGAGAGTGTGCCATGAAAAAAATCGAAGCGGTGATCAAGCCCTTCAAACTGGACGATGTGCGCGAGGCGCTGAATGAAATCGGCGTTTCCGGCATGACCATCAGCGAAGTTAAGGGCTTCGGCCGCCAGAAAGGCCATACCGAAATCTACCGCGGTGCGGAATATGCGGTGGATTTTCTGCCCAAGGTGAAAATCGAATTGGTCTTGAGCGACGAATTGGCGGCGCAGGCGGTGGAAGTGATTGTGCAGGCAGCCCGTTCCGGCAAAATCGGCGACGGCAAGATTTTTGTGCTGCCCTGCGAGGAGGTGGTGCGCATCCGCACCGGTGAGACCGGGGAGCAGGCTTTATAACAAGGCTGCCTGAAAGGGTTTACGCAAACCGCCGCAAGGCGGTTTTTTTTGTTGCTTTGCCATGCTGCAATGCAAAATAAACAGGCTTGAAGCCGGATTGCCGTTTATTTTGGGCATACTGTGTTTTTTATGCTTTTTGGCTTGGACGGGTATTTCTTTAACAAGTTAATGAAAAGGACGGGTATTGATTATGCGATGCGGAAATTTCAATTTTGCGCCGCAGCATATGAAATGTATTAAATTGTATTTAAAATGAAATACAGGTATAGACAACTGAAATGATGCCTGTAGTGCAGTGTAGGCAGCAGTACGGAAAACCGTCTGTTTTTAAACAATGATTAGTGTGGTAATCGTTTTGGCGGCGGAGGGCTGCCTGAAAATTAACCTTTTTAGGGCTTGCTTTACAAACTTCTTACAAAGTATAGTTAAAGGCAGTGCCGTTCCGGCGTCTTTTCCCATCACAATACACAGAAGGAATCATTCCATGCAGCAACCCCTGTTTAAATTGAGTGCATTGACTGCGGTTATTTTGGGTCTGGCCGCGTGCGGCGGCGGTGACAAACCCGCCCAACAAGCCGGCAGCGATGCGGCACCGGCGGCTTCCGGCGGCAATAAAACCCTGATTTACTGCTCCGAAGGCAGCCCGGCCGGTTTTGACCCGGCGCAATACACTGCCGGTACCGACTTCGATGCATCTGCTTACCCGCTCTACAACAATCTGGTTGAGTTCCCGCGCGGTGAAACCACCGTGGCTCCGGCACTGGCCGAGAAATGGGACATCAGCGAAGACGGCAAAACCTACACCTTCCACCTGCGTCAAGGTGTGAAATTTGCCAGCACCGACTACTTCACCCCCACCCGTGACTTCAATGCCGACGACGTGGTATTCACCTTCCAACGTCTGATTGATCCCAATACCGAATTCAACAAAGCCTATCCGGCCGAATTCCTCTACGCCATGGACATGGGTATTCCGGAACTGATCGATTCCATTGAGAAAGTGGACGATTACACTGTTAAGATTACCCTGAAAACCGTAGAAGCGCCCTTCCTGCAAAACATCGCCATGCCGTTTGCGGTGATTTCTTCTGCCGAATACGCCGACCAGCTGCTGAAAGCCGGCAATGCTGCCGATATCAACACCAAGCCCATCGGTACCGGCCCCTTCATTCTCAAGTCTTACCAAAAAGACACCCAAATCCGCTACACCAAAAACCCGGATTACTGGGATAAAGACAATATCCACATCGACAACCTGGTATTCGCCATCACCAAAGACTCCGCCGTACGCGCGCAGAAAGTACAGGCCGGCGAATGTAACGTAGCGGCTTATCCGAAACCGGCCGAAATCGAAGCGGCCAAGAAATCCGACAAAGTGGCCGTACTGGAGCAACCGGGCTTCAACGTGGGCTATCTGAGCTACAACCAGGAAAAAGGCAAGCTGGCCGATCTGAAAGTGCGCCAGGCGCTGGATATGGCGGTGAACAAAGACGCCATCATCAATGCCGTATACCAAGGTGCCGGTATCAAGGCCACCAACCCGATGCCGCCCTCACAATGGAGCTATAACGACCAGCTGGTAGACGCCCCCTATGATCCGGAAAAAGCCAAAGCCTTGCTGGAAGAAGCCGGTGTCAACAATTTGGAAGTGTCTTTGTGGTATATGCCGGTACAGCGTCCGTACAACCCCAATGCCAAGCTGATGGCCGAGATGGTACAGGCCGACTGGGCCAAAGTGGGTGTGAACGCCAAACTGGTGACCTATGAGTGGGGTGAGTACCTGAAACGCGTGAAAAACAGCGAGCACGATGTGGTGATGCTGGGCTGGACCGGTGACAACGGCGACCCCGACAACTGGCTGGGTACCCTGTTGAGCTGCCAAGCGGTTAAAGGCGGTAACAACAACTCACGCTGGTGTAACAAAGAGTTTGACCAATTGGTAGTCGGCGCCCGTCAGGAAACCGACCAGGCCAAGCGTGAAGAAGCTTACCGTCAGGCCCAGGTGATCTTCAAGCAAGACCTGCCGTGGACCACCATGGCACACTCCGTAGTGACCCACTTCACCACCCCGAACGTGAAAAACTACAAAATCAGCCCCTTCGGTTCCGTGCGCTTTGACGGCGTAGACATCGAGTAATACGGTGTGAGACGGCACCGTGTCCTATTCAAGACACGGTGCCGTTATGCATACCGCGGTTGTTTTATGAATGGGATGGGCGCTGATGCGGCGCACATCTGTTTGAAACAGGTTGGACGGATTTCCCCATATTTTGTTTGTAGTACACACACGCTGCGTGTTTTTTCAGGCAGCCTGAAAACGGAATAAGGGCACAAACGCCAACCTGAATATTTGTCGGGGCATTGTCTATACAGGCTCAGGCAAGCATGCGTTGCCGGTACCCAGACACCCGGTTTGGGCAGGCAGCAAGCGAACCACCACCGCACAAACAGTCTTTCAGGCAGCCTGAAAGCATTGTTTGCATACACATAAGAGCACAAGCCATGTTGTTGTATATCCTGCGCCGTATTTTGATTCTGATTCCGGTGTACATCGGCCTGACCTTATCCACCTTTACCCTGGTGCGCATGGTGCCGGGCGATGTGGTGGAAGTGATGATGGGCGAGAAAGTCGCCGACCCGGTTTTGCACGCCCAAGCCTTGCAGCGCTTAGGCTTGGACCAACCCCTGCCGGTGCAGTACTGGAATTATGTGAGCGGTATCCTCACCGGTGATTTCGGCACCACCTTCCGCACCCGCACGCCGGTGCTGGAAGACTTCTTCCTGCATTTCATCCCCACCGTAGAGCTGGCCTTGTGCGCGATTGCCATTGCCAGCGTGGTGGGCATTACTTTGGGCATTACCGCCGCCTTGCGCCGCGGTACCTGGCTGGACTACACGCTGATGTCGGGCGCGCTGGCCGGTTATTCCATGCCCATTTATCTGTTGGGTCCGGTGCTCACCGGTATCTTCGCCCACTATCTGGGTCTGTTGCCGGTCTCCGGTGTGATTTCGGTGGCGCAATTTCTCGATGTGCAGCCCAAATACGGCTCCTGGCTTTTGGGCTCGCTCATGTCCGACCAGCCCGGTGCCTTTACCAATGTGGCCAAACACTTCATCCTGCCCTCGGTGGCACTCTCCACCATTCCCCTGGCCATGATTGCGCGCATGACCCGTTCCGCCATTCTGGAAGTTTTGGGTGAAGACTATGTGCGCACCGCGCGCGCCAAAGGTCTGTCGCCGCGCCGCATTATTCTGGTGCACGTGATGCGCAACGCCCTGATTACCGTGGTCACCGTGGTCGGCCTGCAAATGGCCACACTGATGGCCGGTGCCATTCTCACCGAAACCATTTTCAACTGGCCGGGCGTGGGCAACTGGTTGCTCGACGGCTTCTTTACCCGCGATTACCCCATTGTGCAAAACGGCATTTTGCTGGTGGCCACAGCGCTGATTTTCATCAGCCTGATGGTGGACATACTCTATGGCGTGATCAATCCGCGTATCCGCCACGCTTCATGATTTCAGGCAGCCTTGGCCGCAGTGCGGCCGGGGCTGGCCGTGCAGATTTATCGAATTAGGAACACACATCATGACCCAACAAACGGCCACTCCCGCGGTGCAAGCCGCTCCCACGCCGCCGACCCAATGGCAGCTGTTTATCGGTACTTTTTGCCGCAACAAAGGCGCGGTACTGGGCTTTTTGGTGCTGCTATCTATGGTGATTATTGCCTTGGCCGCACCTTGGCTGGCGCCGCACGACCCCTTCCAGCTGTTTACCGGCCAGGAACAATTGCCGCCGGCGTTTATGGACGGCGGTAACAGCATGTTTCTGCTCGGCACCGACGATGCCGGACGCGACACCCTGTCGCGCCTGATGCACGGTGCCCGTTATTCGCTGTTTATCGGCCTGAGCGCCACCTTTATGGCCATGATTTGCGGCGTGAGCCTGGGCCTGAGCGCCGCCTTCTGGCCCAAAATCTGGGGCAAATGCGTGATGCTGGTCAACGACATCCTCATGTCTTATCCCAGCCTGCTGCTGGCCATCATCATTGCTGCCATTCTCGGCCCGTCCATGACCAATACCATCATTACCATCGCCTTGGTGTGCATGCCGCCGTTTATCCGTCTCACCCGCGCCACCGCCATGGTGGAATTGCAGCGCGATTACTTCACCGCCTCGCGGGTAATGGGTGCCGGCACCTTGCGCCTGCTGTTTATCACCATCCTGCCCAACTGCATGGCCCCCCTGATTGTGCAGGCCACCATGATTTTCTCCTCCGCCATTCTGGAAGCGGGCGCCATCGGCTTCTTGGGCTTCGGCGTACAGCCGCCGGGTGCGGAGTGGGGCGCCATGCTCGGCACCGCGCGCCAATACATCCAGAGCAATGTGTGGCTGGCGATTTGGCCCGGCCTGGCGATTTTCCTGGCCGCCTTGTCCATCAACCTCACCGGTGACGGCCTGCGCGATGCCTTAGACCCGAAACTGAAACAGGTGTCCTGATGAGCAACAATCCCTTACTGCATATTGAAAATCTGGCCGTCACCTTCGGCCAGGGCAGCCGCGCCTTCCGCGCCGTGGACAATGTTTCCCTCAAAGTAAACCAGGGCGAAGTACTGGCCGTGGTGGGCGAATCCGGTTCCGGCAAATCGGTGACCATGATGGCGCTGATGGGGCTCTTGCCTTCATCGGCCACCATCACCGCCGACACCATGACCTTCGACGGTCAAGACCTGCAAAAGCTCAGCGGCCGTGCCAAGCGCAAAATCATCGGCAAAGACATTTCCATGATTTTCCAGGACGCCATGACCAGTCTTAATCCCAGTTTCACCATCGAAATGCAGTTGGGCGAAGTGCTGAAAACCCATTTGGGCATGCGCGGTGCCGCCGTGCGCCAGCGCATCTTGGAACTGCTGGAACTGGTGGAAATTCCCGGCGCCAAAAACCGTTTGGGCGTGTATCCGCACCAACTCTCCGGCGGTATGAGCCAACGGGTGATGATTGCCATGGCGCTCGCCTGCGAGCCCAAGCTTTTGATTGCCGACGAACCCACCACCGCACTGGATGTGACCGTACAGGCGCAAATCATGGACTTGCTGCACCGCTTGCAGCAGGAAAAACACATGGCCATGGTGCTGATTACCCACGATTTGGGCCTGGTGGCCGAAAACGCCCGCGATGTGGCGGTGATGTATGCCGGACAAGTGGTGGAAACCAGTGTGGTGCCGGAAATTTTCAGGCAGCCTGCCCATCCCTATACCGAGGCCCTGCTGGCGGCGATTCCCGAGCTGGCCATCGGCCAGTCGCGCCTGCACAGCCTGCCCGGCGTGGTGCCCAGCCAATACGACCGCCCCTCAGGCTGCCTGCTGTCGCCGCGCTGCCCGTATAAAGAAGCCGCCTGCGACAGCCCGCCGCCGATGCAGGAGAGCGCCCACGGCCGCGTGCGCTGCATCCACACCGCCCCGCCCACCCGCCAAACCGCCGGAGTCTGAACATGAGCGACAACATCGTACTGAAAGCCGACAATCTGCACCGCCATTACCCGGTGTCCCTCGGCATCGGCAAAGGCAAGGCATTGGTGAAGGCGCTCAACGGCATTTCCTTCGAGCTGGCCGCGGGCAAAACCCTGGCCATTGTGGGCGAATCCGGCTGCGGCAAATCCACCCTCGCGCGCCAGCTGACCCTGATTGAAGAGCCCAGCAGCGGCGAGCTGTATATCAATAACGAAGGCACCGCCAAGCTGGGCAAACGCCAGCTCAAGCATTTGCGCACGCAAATCCAGATGGTGTTCCAAAACCCCTACGGCAGCCTGAACCCGAGCCAGACCATTGCCTATCAACTGACCGAGCCGCTGACCATCCACACCAATTTAAGCGCACAGGAAAAGCAGGACAAAGTGGTGGCCATGATGAAACAGGTGGGCTTGCGCCCGGAACACGCCGGACGTTATCCGCACATGTTCTCCGGCGGCCAGCGCCAGCGCATTGCCCTGGCCCGCGCGATGATGCTCAATCCCAAGATTGTGGTGGCCGACGAGCCGACTTCGGCGCTGGACGTGTCCATTCAGGCGCAGGTGCTGAATCTGTTTATGGATTTGCAGGACGAATTCCACACCGCCTATGTGTTTATCTCGCACAACCTCTCCGTGGTGCGCCATGTGGCCGACGATGTGATGGTGATGTATCTGGGCCGCGCAGTGGAGCACGGCCCCAAAGAAACCATATTCGAGCGCCCGCTGCACCCCTACACCCAAGCCCTGCTGGCGGCGGCGCCGAGTGTGAACGGCCACAAAACCGATTTGAAACTCAAGGGCGAGCTGCCCAGCCCGCTCAACCCGCCACCCGGCTGCCCGCTGCACCAGCGCTGCCCGCACGCCAACGAACGCTGCGCCCAAGAAGAACCGCCCTTGCGCGAATTCCAAGGCCGCCTGGTGGCCTGCTTGCGGGTGGAAGAGATTGCCGCTGCCGCGTAGCGAGGGAGGGCGTAAAAAAACCGTTTCAGGCAGCCTGAAACGGTTTTTTTACTATGCTGCAGAGGTAAAATTGTCTGCTACAATACACACGCTTGGTCTTACCTTAAAGAGATGCCATGAATACCACCATCAGTCTGGCGCAGTACTGGCTGTATCTGCAATATGTTTTCTTCAGCCTGGTCATGCTGTCGGCCTTTATCGCGCTTTATCTGCACATCACGCCGGTGGCGGAAATCAAGGAAATCCGCGCGGGCAATACCGCCTGTGCGCTGTCTTTCGGCGGCGCGGTCTTGGGTTTCTGCCTGCCTTTGGCCTCCAGCATTGCCTCCAGCGTAAGCCTGCCCGATTTTGCCCTGTGGGGCTTGGCGGCGGCGCTGGTGCAGATTCTGGTATACCTGGGTGCCAGCCGCCTGATACGCAACGCTTCGGCGGAACTGGCCGCGGGCAATACCGCCGTGGGCACGCTGTTTGCCGCGCTTGCTTTGTCTGTGGGGCTGATCAACGCCGCCTGTCTGACCTGATTTTGTAAGGAGTGACACCATGTCCATACTGGGCCAATTTATCAAGAAACAGTTTATCGACGTCATCCAGTGGCCGGAACCGGATCCGAATCTGTTGATGTGGCGTTTTCCCATGGCCGACGAGGAAATCCAGAACGGCGCGGTGCTGACCGTGCGCGAAGCGCAGGCGGCGCTGTTTGTGGACGAGGGCAAGGCCGCAGACGTATTCGGCCCGGGCCGCCACAAACTGACCACACAAACCCTGCCGCTGCTCACCAACCTCAAAAACTGGGACAAGCTGTTTCAGTCGCCCTTCAAATCGGACGTGTATTTTTTCAATACCCGTTTGCAGATGGGCCGCCGCTGGGGCACCAGCCAGCCGGTGACCGTGCGCGATGCCGATTTCGGCATGGTGTCGCTGCGCTCTTTCGGCATGTACAGCTACCGCGTGGCCGACCCGCAGCGCTTCTTCACCCAGGTGAGCGGTGTCACCGGCGCCTATCGCGGCGAAGACATGGAAACGCAGTTGCGCAATCTGAGCGTCACCCAGCTGGCCACGGCGTTCGGTACCGGCGGTGTGCCGTTTCTGGACATGGCCGCCAACCAGATGCTGCTGTCGCAGAAAATGACCGAGCTTCTGGCACCGGCTTTTGCCGATTTGGGCTTGGCGCTGGACAGTTTTACCGTGGAGAGCGTGACCCTGCCGGATGCCTTGCAGCAGAAACTGGAAGAGCGCATGTCCATGAATATGGTGGGTGATTTGAACGAATACACCCGCTATCAGACGGCCGTCAGCATTCCTTTGGCGGCACAGAACGAGGGCGGCGTGGCCGGTATCGGCGCCGGATTTGCCGCCGGGCAGGTGATGGCCGGTGCCATGGCGCAAAGCATGGTCGGCGCCCAGCAGGCGCCCGCAGCGGCGGTTCCGGCAGCCGCCGCCGGTGCGGCAGTCGGCACGGCGGCCGCTGCGGGCGGTGCTGCTCCGGCAGACCCGGCGCAGAAACTGGCGCAATTGAAAAACCTGCTCGACCAGGGCCTGATTGCCGCCGAAGATTATGAGCAGGCCAAGGCCGAAGTTTTGAAACAACTCATTGGTTAAAGCCAAGGCTGCCTGAAAAGTTCCGCACAGGTTTTTCAGGCAGCCTTTGTTGCGGAAAGCACACGTGCAGCAAGCGATTTTTACCACTTCCTGTCCCAGTTGCGGCGCGCCGGTCGAGGCACACTCGGCCAGCAGCGTCACGCTGGTGTGCGGCTATTGCCACAGCACGCTCTTGCGTGAAGACGGCAGCGTGCGCAATCTGGGCTTGGATGCCGCTCTGGTGGACGACGCCAGCCCGCTGCAATTGGGCAGCGGCGGCCGCTACCAGATGCGCCGGTTCACGCTGATCGGCCGTTTGCAGGTGCGTTATGAGGCCGGTGCCTGGAACGAGTGGTACATCCTTTTTGACGACGGCAGCACCGGCTGGCTGTCGGAAGCGGGCGATCTGTATGTCCTCACCCGCCGCGCCGGGCAGCAGCCCGGCCCCGGCGACATGCCTGCGTTTGACGAAATCGAAGTCTCCTTCACCCGCGTGCATTACCACCAGCGGCCTTATCTGGCGGCGGACAAGCGCCAAGCCGTGCTGCACCGCGCCGGTGCCGAGGGCGAGCTGCCCTTCCGTTTGCAGGCGGATATGCCGGTGCAGGTGGTGGATTGCCGCAGCGAACAGTATTTCCTCACCCTCGATTACGGCAGCGGTGAGGCCGTGCCCGAAGTGTTTGCCGGTGAAACCGTGGCGCTGGAAGCCTTGGCACCGGACAATCTGCGCAGCGACGGGCGCATCCGCCTCAAAGGCACGATACGCAGCAGCGCCTGTCCGCAATGCGGCGGCACGGTGCAGTGGGCGCAGGATGTCAGCAGCCATGTGGTCTGTCCCAGTTGCAGCAGCCAAATCGAACTGGCGGGCGACGATTTGCGCGTGGCCGAAGCGCACAACCAGCGCCAGCAGCAGCAACAGCGGCTGACGCTGCAAGTCGGCCAGGTGGGGAATATTAACGGCCAGTCTTGGCAGGTGATGGGGATTGTGGTGCGGCAGGAGTGGACGGCAGACGCCGCCTGGCGCGCGTTTACGCCGCAGGGTAATCCGGGCATGCAAGGGTGGGAAAAGGGTTGGTGGACGGAATACCTGCTCTATAACCGCCAGCAGGGTTGGCGCTGGCTGGTGGAAAGCGAAGACGGCTGGCAGCAGTCGGCCACTTTGACGCAATGGCCGCTTTTGGACGGGGACAACAAGCCCTTGAGCAACGGCCGCCGCCTGCCCGAACTCTACAGCTACGGCGGCAGCGTGCTCTTTGCCGCGGGCGCGTTTTACTGGCAGGTGCGTGAAGGCGATATGAACCACTACACCGATTACCAATGGGGCCGCGGCAAGCTCTGCGCCGAACGCAGTGCCGACGAATTGGCCTGGAGCCGCAGCCAGCCCGTGCCCTATCATCAGGTCGCCGCCTGGTTCGGTCTGACACGCCACGCAGCGCAGACTTCTGCCACGGGCAAGCCGGTATTGCCGTGGATACTGATCGTACTGTTTACCCTCATCAATCTGCCCGCCTGGCTGGTGATACTGGCCGACGGCGATTTCAACGGGCTGACCTTTTTGTTGAGCGCCGCGGTGTATTGGCTGCTGTGGCGGCCATTGGCCGGCGGCGGTGATGACGACGATGAAGCATAGAGAAAAGCCATGAAGGGATTTTATTTCTGGTATGCGGTGGCGGCGATTATGGTCGGCACCAGCTTCAACTACTACCTTGCCGGACAAGGCTTGAGCAGCGACCGAAGTTATAGCGGCGGCACGAGCGGCGGCAGCGGCACATCCTACCGCAGCGGCGGCGGTTCGCATAAATGACGCTGCCCGAACACAGCCTGCAACGCCACGGCCTCTTGGATTTGTACGGCGTGGACGCCGCCGCGGCGCGGGATGAAGCACTGATCCGCCGCGCCTTGTATGCCGCCGCCGAGGCCGCCGAGGCCACGGTGCTGGCGGAACATTTTCACACTTTTGGCGGCGAAGGCGGCATTACCGGCATGCTGCTCTTGGCCGAATCCCATATCAGCATCCACACCTGGCCGGAACACGGCCATGCCGCGGTGGATATTTTTGTGTGCGGCCGCCTGCGCCTGGAGGCCGCACACCGTGCCCTGTGCCAACATCTGCCCGCCGCGCGCCAACACTGGCGCATCATTGCCCGCGGTCAGCATTAAAATAATGTCATGAATACATCTGCTCGCCTGCCGTTTCCCCGTGTGCTCACCATTGCCGGTTCCGATTGCGGCGGCGGTGCCGGCATCCAGGCGGATTTGAAAACCATGGCCGCGCTGGGTGCTTACGGCATGAGCGTCATCACCGCCATCACCGCGCAAAATACCATCGGCGTGCAGGCGGTGCAGCCCGTGGGTGCGGACATGATCCGTGCCCAATGCGCATCGGTATTCGACGATATCCGCGTGGATGGGGTCAAAATCGGCATGCTGCCCGATGTGGCGGCCATTGCCGCCGTGGCCGAAGTGCTGCGCCGTTACCGCCCGCCGTTTGTGGTGCTGGACCCGGTGCTGGCGGCTACTTCCGGCGACGCGCTGGCCTTGGAAGACACCGTGGCGGCCTTGTGTGAAGAACTGATGCCCTTAAGCGATGTCATCACCCCGAATACGCGCGAACTGGCCTTGCTCAGCGGCCAAAAGGAAAGTGCCGATGAGGCCGCATGGTTGGCGCAGGGACAGGCTTTGTGCGATGGCGGTGCCGCAGCGGTATTGCTGAAAGGCGGCCACCGCGGAGGCCGCGAAGCGCGGGATTGTTTGTTGCAGCCGGGCGCAGCACCGCAGTTTTTGACCCTGCCGCGTCTGGCAACGGTGCACACCCACGGCACCGGCTGCACCTTGTCCGCCGCCATTGCCGCGCTGTACCCGTGCTGCGGCGACCTGGCCCAAGCCGTAGCCGAAGCCAAAGCCTATCTGCACGGTGCCTTGCAGGCCGCGCAGGATTGGTGCTTGGGGCAGGGCAGCGGGCCGGTGGATCACCAATGGCGGCAGCGGCAACTATAAAACAAACCGGAATGTGTGACCCGCATTCCGGTTTGTTTTTCAGGCAGCCTTCAATAACTAATCTTCCCCATCGCGCCGCTTTTTCTGCTTAAACAACACCCGCACCGCGCCGTCGTTGTTTTTGTGCGGCTCGGCATAGGCCAGCACTTCGGGATGCGCCATCAGCCAGCGGCGCACCACGGTTTTCAGCACCGGGGTAAAGCCGTGCGAACCCAGGCCGCTGCCGTGGACGATTTCGCCGCACACGCCGCGGTTTTGCACATAACGCACAAACTGGTTGAGTATCTGCTGCGCTTCTTCCCGGGTGTGGCCGTGCAAATCCACCGAGGCCACAATCGGCCAGTGGCGCGCCTGCAAACGGCGGATGTCGTGCTCGCCGCGGCCGTTTTTGCTGAAGGTGGCGGGCACGTCCTGCCCGAACGCATCGCCGACATAAAAACCGCCGCCTTCGTCGGCATCCTCGGATTGCGGCCGTTTGCGGATGGGCGAAGTATCGCGCGGATGGCTGTACTGGTTGCGGTTTTTCAGCGGGGTGACGCTGCCCACGGCTTGGGCAAAATCAAATGATTCTTCGGCCTGGCGTTTGGCTTGGGCGGCTTTTTCAGCCGCTGCGGCTTGTTCGGCCTTGGCGGCCTGGCCCAGTTGTTTCAGTGTTTTATGAAAATCGGACATGTCTATCAGAATAAAATTGAATGCTCATACCAATTTAAAAAATAATTTAAATATAAAAGCTTACTTGATATTGTATATGATCTTTATCAAGATCCTGCGACTGAAGCGCAGGATGACAGCACTCCGTCATTCTGCGCGTAGCGTAGCGCAGTCGCAGAATCTGTTTTAGCTTCGCAACTGGGCTGCGCTACGCAGGTAGCTTTTATTTCGGTTTTAATTTTTAAATTGGTATCAAGCTGCCTGAAAGGCTTAGCGCCCTAGTTCCAAAGGACAAACATCATAACAGAAACCGTGCCGCCCTTTCGGGAAAAGGCGGTTTCGGGTATGCTTACGCTTTAATACATATATAGTCGAGTAACACAGAACGAGACAAGGCGGCAAGCCGAAGACAGTACAAGTAGTACGGAACAGATTTTGTTGCCGCTTTAGCGGCTTACTAAATCGTTCTCTTTGAGCCTGGCGCAGCCAACGCCGTATCGTTCTGTGTTAAATGACTATATCAGCAATGCGTGATGGAGTAAGGAGCCGTTTATGTCGCAAGAGGCAACAATACAGACCGATGTGGTGGTGATAGGCGCAGGTCCTGCGGGTCTGAGTTTTGCCCGTGCTGCCGCCCCCGGCGGGGTACGCATTACCTTGGTGGAGCGCAGTCCGGAATCGGTGCTGGCCGAGCCGCCTTATGACGGCCGCGAAATCGCGCTGACGCACAAATCCAAAGAGCTGATGCAGCATTTGGGCATGTGGGACAGAGTGCCGGAAAACGAAATCTACAAACTCAAAGACGCCAAGGTGGTCAACGGCACTTCCGACTACCAGCTGCATTTTCCCCAGCCCGACCGCGCCCGTGGCAAACCCACGGACACGCTGGGCTATCTGATTTCCAATCACAATATTCGCCGCAGCGCCTATGAGGCGGCCAAAACCCAGGACAATATCCGGTTTGTCTGCGGTGTTGGCGTGAAAGAGGTGAAAACCGATGCCGACAAAGCCAGTGTGACTTTGGACGACGGCCGCCAAATCGAGGCCAAACTTCTGGTGGCTGCCGACAGCCGTTTCTCGCAAACCCGCCGCCAGCTGGGCATTTCCGCCGATATGCACGATTTCGGCCGCACGGTGATTGTGGTACGCATGCGCCATACCCTGTCCAATAACCACAGCGCCTTCGAGTGCTTTCATTATGGTCGCACCCTGGCGCTGCTGCCTTTGGAAGAGCACCTGACCAATTGCGTGATTACCATAGACAGCCACCGCGCCGACAGCATTCTGAGCCTGAACCCGGAAGAACTGGCTGCCGATCTGACCCGCCAGCTGGGCGGTCGTTTGGGCGAGATGACGCAGGAGAGCGAAATGCACACCTATCCTTTGGTGGGTGTGCACGCCAATGCCTTCAGTGCCGAGCGCAGCGCACTGATTGGCGATGCGGCGGTGGGCATGCACCCGGTCACCGCCCACGGCTTTAATCTGGGTTTGGAAAGCGCCGAAATTCTGGCGCGTCTGGTGGCCGAGGCGGCAGGCAAGGGCAAAGACATTGCCTCGCCGGTGCTGCTGGCGCGTTACCAGCGCGAGCACATGTTCAATACCCGCCCGCTGTACCACGGCACCAATATGATGGTGAAGCTGTTTACCAACGAATCGCCGCCGGCCAAAGTGCTGCGCTCCTTGGTGCTGCGCCTGAGCAATAATTGTCCGCCCATCAAGCAGGCCATCAGCCGCCAGCTCACCGGATAAGCTGATTCAACGGTGCCCCGGCAGCCTGCGGGGTGCCGTTGTGTTTTTCAGGCTGAGACCTTTGCAAAACCTCATGTGTCACCCTAAACATAAAACCGACGTCATTCCCGCGAACGCGCACTGCTGTCCGGGGAAAATCTCTGGGTTACATCCGGCGATGTAAACAGCGTCGGCAACGTAAGCCCCTCGCCCGTGGGAGTGTACAGACCGGGGACATAGGTAACAGGTGTGCGAGGACATAGGTAACATATTTACCCGTCAAACAGACGGAGAAACCTATGTCTTGGAGAGCCGCAACCATGTCTGAACTACGACAAGAGTTTGTCACCCTCGCACGCAAAGCCGATGCCAATATCAGCGAACTGTGCCGCCGTTTTGGTATCAGCCGTAAAACAGCCTACAAATGGCTCAAACGCGATAACATGCAGGATCAGTCACGCCGTCCGCACCGCAGCCCAAACCGCACACCGGCTGCGACAGAAGCACAAGTACTGGCCTTGCGTGACCGGCATCCCGCTTTGGGTGGCCGTAAAATCGCCCATGTTCTGCAACGCGAAGAAGGCATTGTGCTGGCGCCCAGTACCATCACCGCCATTTTGCATCGCGGCCAACGCATTCAGCCGCATGCCAGTGCCGCTGCCACACCGTGGCAACGCTTTGAACATGCCTATCCGAATGCCTTGTGGCAAATGGATTTCAAAGGCCATTTCGCGCTGATGCACGGGCGTTGCCACCCCTTAACCGTACTGGACGACCATTCGCGCTATAACATCGTCCTGCAAGCACTCGGCAATGAGCAGCGCGCCGGTGTACAAAGCGTATTACACGATGCCTTTTGCCGCTACGGCTTACCGGAGCGCATCAACGTCGACAACGGCTCGCCTTGGGGCGATAGCGGCCAAGGCGGCTTGACTGCTTTGGCGGTATGGCTGATCCGGTTGGGCATACGCTTGAGTTACAGCCGCCCGGCCCATCCGCAAACCAACGGTAAAGACGAACGCTTTCACCGCACCTTGAAAGCCGAAGTGCTGCAAGTACATACCTTTGCCGATTTGGCACATGTGCAACGGCATTTCGACCGCTGGCGTTACGTTTATAACCACCAACGCCCGCATGAAGCATTGGACATGGACAGTCCGGTAAAGCGCTATCAGCCCAGTGTCCGCCCGATGCCGTCCGCTCTTCCGGAAATCGAATACTTGGACAGCGACCTCGTACGCAAAGTGCAACACGGGGGCTGGCTAAGCCTGAAAGGCCGTGAAATACGGGTCAGCAGGGCATTAGCCGGGCAAAGAATAGCGTGCCGCCCACAAGATGATGTTGACGGTTTGTTTGTGCTGTATTTTTGCCATCACAAGCTTGGTGAAGTCGACTTGCGTGATGACTGAAAAAGCCTATTTGCTATACTGAACAACTGTTACCCATGTCCTCGCACATATGTTACCCATGTCTCCAGTCTATACATGGGAGAGGGGTTGGGGAGAGGGCTAAACGTTTGATGTTGCTGCAAGCCATTCAAGATGTCAGCAGCCGTTCACAGCCCTCTCCCTGACCCTCTCCCACGGGAGAGGGAACACTGTTACTGTTATCGTTTCAGGTAGCCGTTTTCGAGTTCAAAACAAGCTCTGAGCCTTGAAAGTAAAGGCAGATAAGCTTTTCAAGGCTGCCTGAAACTTTTTTCCGGACAGCAGTGCGCGAACGCGGGAATCCATGAATAAACTTAAGAAACCATTTTTAAAACAATGGATTCATAAACAGACAGATGGATTCCCGCGTTCGCGGGAATGACGACAGCTAAGGGTTTAGGCTATCTGAAAGCAGGTTTGCAAAGGTCTAAAGCTGCCTGAAAACGAGCGCAGTGCGTTGTTGTGTAGCAAAATCCTACAATCCATTCATCCGCTTTTTTGAATACGAGGAGTGCCCATGAATTTCCATCCGCGTGCTGTTCCGCTGTTCAAACCTTTGTTTTTCCTCGCACTGGGCTTGGGTCTGCTGTACAGCTTCTGGCACAGCAATGCCTGGCTGGAACTGTGTTACGGCCTGGCGCTGTTTTTGTTCGGCATGCAGTGTATTGAGGAAGGTCTGCACAATGCCGCCGGCGGTACGCTGTCGCGGCTGATGGAACGCAGCACGTCCACGCCGGTAAAAGGCATGCTCTTCGGCTTGGGCGCCACCTTTGTGCTGCAATCGTCCACGCTGGTGTCTTTGCTCACCATCGCCTTTTTGAGTACCGGCCTGATTACGCTGGCGGGCGGTATCGCCATTATCTTCGGTACCAACCTCGGCGCCACCAGCGGGGTGTGGCTGCTGGCACTGGCGGGGCAGAACGTCAGCCTCAGTGCCGCCGCCATTCCCATGCTGGTGCTGGGCATTTTGGCCGGTTTTGCCGGTAATCGCGGCAAGACCTTCGGGCGGGTGCTGGTAGGCATTGCGCTGATTTTCCTCGGCATCGATGCGGTAAAAAGCGGTTTTCAGGCTTTGGGCGGCGAAATGGATATGGCCTCCTTCCGCGTACAGGGTTTCTGGGGCATTTTGCTGTTTGTCGGCATCGGCCTGGCGCTGACCATGGTGCTGCAATCTTCCCACGCCACGCTGATTCTCACTTTGGCGGCACTGGCCGGCGGGCAGATTGATGTGATGCAGGGCTTTGCCATTGCCGTCGGTTCCAACGTCGGCAGCAGTCTTTCTACCGCCATCGTCGGCATGCTCGGCAGCGAGCGCAGCGGCCAGCGCCTGGCTGCCGTGCATTTGATATTCAATACCGTCACCGCCCTGATTTCGCTGATTCTGTGGTGGCCGCTCACCCGCTTGGTCACCGGTTTGGCCGATTGGGTGGGTATGGGCGTGCTGTTGCAGCTGGCTTTGTTCCATACGCTCTTTAACGCCATCGGTCTGGCCGCCTTCTGGCCGCTGCAAAAACGCCTGGCCGACAAACTGGAGCGCCTGATGCCGGACAAAGCCGCTGCCGGGCTGCCTGAAAGCGAAACCGAGGCGGTGGAGCCTTTGTATCTGAACGACAATATGCTGCGTTCCGGCGATACCGCCCTGCAAGCCGTATGCCGCGAAACCGAACACCTGCGCGATGTGTGTCTGGCTGCCGTAGCGCGCATTCTTTATCTGCCGACAGACCTGCTCAAGCAGCCGGAACTGGAAAGCCCGCCCGCACCGGCCCTGCCGTTGAAAGTGCACGCCGAAGACATTTACAAGCAGCAAATCAAACCGCTCTACAGCGCTTTGCTGGATTTCACCAGCAAAATCGACATCGAGGGCGAAGACGAGCAGCAGCGCCTCACCGAAGCGCATATGGAAGCCTGGCGCATGGCGGAAATGGTGAAAGAGGCCAAGCATTTGCAGAAAAACCTCTACCACAATCTGGCGGATGAAGCTTCGCCCTTGCGCGCCGACTATCTGCGCCTGCGCAAACAGCTCTACCGCATTATCCGCCGCTTCCAAGCGGTGCAAAATGCCACCGCAGAGGAGCGTGCCGCCGCTGAGCAAAGCCTGCGCAACAGCGTGCAGGCACTGGACAAAGCCCATGTGCGCGTGCTGGCCAAGTTGCGGCGCAAGGAAATCGGCGGCTGGCAGGTGTCTTCCCTGCTCAACGATTTGAACTATGCCCGCCGCATCAGCTGGGGTTTGGTGGAAGTGCTGGAACTGGTGGTGGCGCTGGAAGAAGAATCCGCACCGCCGCCGGTACCCCCCGCACCCGAGGCTGCCTGAAAACCCGTGCTTTACAATGGGTAACAAAAGCGCATACACTTGCGCCTTCGTCCGAATTTAACTGAAAAAGGAACAAACACATGTTTGCCGATATTGCCAAAAAACTGCCGTTTATGCTGGCTGCCACCCTGGCGCTGGCCGCCTGCCAACCCAAAGAAGCCGCCGCTCCGGCCGGCGACAATGCGTCTGCCGCCGCACCGGCACCCGCCGACAAAGTCTATAACGTGGCCATGAACGCCAACTTCCCGCCCTTTGAATCCACCACCACCGGCGGCGAAATCGTCGGTTTCGACGTGGACATCATGAATGCCATGGCCGAAGCGGGCGGTTTCAAAGTGAAATACAAAAACCAGCCCTGGGACGGCATTTTCGCCACCCTGACTTCCGGCGAAAACGACATCTTGATTTCCGGCATCACCATCACCGAAGAGCGCAAGCAGACCATGTCTTTCTCCGCGCCTTATTTTGAAGTGAAACAAGTGATCCTGGTACCCAAAGGCCAAGACATCAAACTGGCCGACGACCTGAAAAACCTTGACCGCGTGGGCGTGACCACCGGCACCACCGCAGACACCGCCGCCCAGAAAATCCTCGGCGCCACCAGCACCAAAATCGCCCGTTTCGAGAGCCTGCCCTTGGTGATTAAAGACGTGGAAAACGGCGGCGTACAGGCCATGATCAGCGACAGCGCCGTGGTGGCCCACTACATCAAAAACAACAGCGACGAAGGCTTCACCATGGTTGAAGTGCCGGACTTCCCCAAAGAAGAATACGGCATTGCCGTGCGCAAAGAAGACACCGAACTGTTGAAACTGATGGATGAGTCTTTGCAGAAAATCCGCGAAAGCGGCGAATATGACCGCATTTACAGCAAATACTTTGCCCAGTAATTGCGCTGACTTGATACAAAAAACCTGCCCTCGGGCAGGTTTTTTTATTTTTCAGGCAGCCTCAAATCCTCAGCCCGCCATCAGCGCCTCAATCTCGGCCACGGTTTTCGGCACTTCGTGGGTGTAGTTCTCGCAACCGTCTGCGGTGACCAGCACATTGTCTTCGATGCGCACGCCGATATTGTGGAAGTGGGCGGGAATATCGTCTGCCGCGGCAATATACAGGCCGGGCTCGACCGTGGTGCACATGCCCGGTTGCAGCAGTATCGGCTGGCGCTCGGCAAAGCGGCCGCCGACATCGTGCACGTCCAGACCAATCCAGTGGCCCAGGCCGTGCATATAGTAGCGTTTGTAGGCTTCGCTCTCGATATTGCCATCGACGCTGCCTTTGAGCAGGCCCAAGTCCACCAAGCCTTGGGTTAGGGTGCGCACTGCTTGGTGGGTGATGTCCAGCCAGTTGGCGCCGGGACGCACGGCGGCTATGGCTTCGATATTGGCGGCAAGCACGATTTCGTACACGTCTTTTTGCGCGGTACTGAAACGGCCGTTCACCGGGAAGGTGCGGGTGATGTCGCCGGCGTACAACTGATATTCGGCACCGGCGTCAATCAGCAGCAATTCGCCGTCGTTCAAGATGTCTTTGTTTTCCACATAGTGCAGGCAGCAGGCGTTTTTGCCACCGCCGACGATGCTGTTGTAAGCCGGATAACGGGCGCCGTGCTGCATAAAGTGGTACAGCAGTTCCGCTTCCACCTGGTATTCGTACACGCCGGGGCGCACATACTGCATGGCACGCACATGGCCGTGGGCGCTGATGCTGCCGGCGCGGCGCAGCAATTCGATTTCACGGGCGTCTTTGTAAAGGCGCATATGATTGAGCGGGCGGCTCAAATCCATCAGTGCTTCGGGGGCGTAGGTGCACACGGTGGCGGCGCGTTGTCCGGCACGTTGTTGCACCGGCTGCCACAGGCGCAGCACTTCGGCATCGTGTTCGGGATACAAACCCCACAGTGCCCACAGTTGGCCGTGGCCTTCCAGGGCTGCCTGAAAGCCGTTTTGCCATTGGCTGATGCTGGCGGCAGCATCGAAACCGAATACCTCTTTGGCGGCTTCGGGGCCGTAGCGGAAGCCGTCCCAGATTTCACGCAGTTGGTCTTTGTCGCGGCAGTAAAGTGTGCTGGTTTGCGCGGCACCGTCCAGCACCAGTACGGCCTGCGGCTCGGGGAAGCCGGTGAGGTAGTGCAGATAGCTGTCTTGGCGGAAGGGGAAATCGCTGTCGTTGCTGCGGCGCTGTTCCGGCGCCGCAAATACAATGGCAATGCCGTCCGGGCCCAGCTGTTGCAGCAGGGCCTGGCGGCGTTGGCGGTAGAGGGCGGCATCAAAGCTCATGGTGGGTTTCCTGAATGGTGGTGGTTTGGGTACGGGCTTGGCTTACGCGATGAGCCAGCCACAGGGCTGCGAGGGCGCCGACCATATCGGCTGCGGCATCCCAAGGGTCGCCGTGGCGTGGTGTAAACACGGCTTGCAAAACTTCGCTACCGACGGCCCACGCTAAGGCGCAGCCGATGAGCAGGCGGTAGGGTATGGCGCGGCCGCGGCTGAAATAAGCCTTGGCCCACAGCCAGAACTGGCCGAAAAACAGACCCGCATGCACGGCCTTGTCGAAATGGGCAAACGGCGGCGGCGTGTTGCTGCCGGGGTGCAGCAGCAGGGCGTACACGCTGGCGGCCAGCCACAACAGCGCCACTGCCAGCCATTTATTCACTGCCGTGTCCTTCGTCCAGCCATTGCTGGCAGGTGTCGGCCAAACGCTGGAAAGCGCCGCCGCGCTGGCGGAACACATCGCGCCAAGCCGCCACTTGGGCGGCATCGGGTGCGTCATCAAGACTGCATTCGTACAGCCAGAAATCCAGCACTTCGGCGCAGTTGCCGACGCTGTCGTTGTGAAACAGTTGGGTGATGTTGTCCATGGTTTTCAGGCAGCCTGAAAGTAGGTCGGCTCTCCGAGCCGACGCTGGATTGGTTTTGTCGGCTCGGAGAGCCGACCTACACAGGTTTAATCCAGATCCAACAGCCGTAGGTTGGGTCGTCAGACCCAACACTTGCCGGGATTTTTAGAAACGTTGGGTCTTAGGCTGCCTGAAAACGGATTCTGCGACTACGCTTGGCTACGCGCAGAATGACGGAGTGGGTGACACTTTGATGGAAGTTATTTTTTCAGGCTGCCTGAAAGATTCAGCAATGTTGGGTTTGCAACCCAACCTACGGTTCACTGAAAGTAGGTCGGCTCTCCGAGCCGACGTTGGATTTGTTTTGTCGGCTCGGAGAGCCGACCTACACAGGTTTAATCCAAATTCAGCACCGCAGAAGTATAGACATTCTGCACATCATCCAAATCTTCCAGCGCATCCAAGAGCTTCTGCATTTTCAGCGCGTCTTCGCCAAAAAGCTCGGTTTCATTTTGCGCGCGCATGGTCACTTCGCCGTCGTCGGCGGCAAAACCGGCCGCTTCCAGCGCCTGTTTTACAGCTGCATGGTCGTTGGGGGCGGTGATGACTTCGATGGCGCCGTCTTCATGGGTGATCACGTCTTCGGCACCGGCTTCCAGCGCCGCTTCCATCAGTGCGTCTTCATCGGCGCCGGGGGCAAACAGCAGGTAGCCTTGGTGGGCGAACTGGTAGGCCACCGAGCCGTCGGTGCCCAGATTGCCGCCGTTTTTGTTAAAGGCATGGCGCACATCGGCCACGGTGCGGGTTTTGTTGTCGGTGAGGCAGTCCACCATCAGTGCCGCGCCGCCGATGCCATAGCCTTCGTAGCGCAGTTCCACATAATCCACGCCTTCCAGATTGCCGGTGCCTTTGTCGATGGCACGCTGCACATTGTCTTTGGGCATATTGGCGTCATTGGCCTTGTCGATGGCCAGGCGCAGACGCGGGTTGGAAGCGGGGTCGCCGCCGCCCAGTTTGGCGGCCACGGTGATTTCCTTGATCAGGCGGGTAAAAATTTTGCCGCGCTTGGCGTCCTGGCGGCCTTTGCGGTGCTGGATATTGGCCCATTTACTGTGTCCGGCCATGGTGTGTCCTTCTGAATTCGTTCGGGTTGCAAAAGGCGTGTATTTTAGCATTTTCAGGCAGCCCGAGAAACTGTGGCAGAGCCGGGCAATACCGTTATTCTGTGCGCAGCGGCACGGAGTTGTAGGTCGGGTATTTATGCCCGACATGGATTCGTATTTTTAAATCTGGTCGGGCATAAATGCCCGACCTACTGCTATTTCCAGGCAGCGACAACCGACCCAACGGGCGGATGTATAGTCATTTAAAATAAGAATGATACGGCGTTGCTGCGCCAGGCTCGAAGAGAACGATTTTGTAAGCCACTAAAGTGGCAACAAAATCTGTTCCGTACTACCTGTACTGTCTTCGGCTTGCGGCCTTATCTCATTCTGTGTTATTCGACTATAAAATTTGCCCCTACATTGCTGCTCTATCCGGCGCAATACAAAAACGGCCACGCAAAACCTGCATGGCCGTGTATTGTTTGCAATATATACGCTTACTTTTGGTAACTTACCATTTCTAGGTGGTTGACGTTTTGAAGGAATTTTTTTCAGACAGCCTAAGTTACAGGCTGTCTGAAAGCCAAACAATATGGGAAAAATAAGCTTGCTCATATTGTTGTGTTGATTGGATTCGGGTTGTTTAAAGAATAGGGGTTCAGACGAGAATAGGGGTTAAGACGGCCTGAACTTGTTATTTATCTATATTTTTTAATATCCTGTAAGGTAATTAGATTATTTCTTAAATCATCCAAGAATAACAATTGAATTTCATATTCACGTTTTAAATTTTCCTCCTCTATTTTGCCATCTTTGGAGTAAGGGAAATTCGCTAAAGCATCTTTCCAGTTAATTACGTTTTCAGCGCATGCGGCAAAATAATAACCATCAGATGATTTTTGTTGTATACCTAGTAACATATTTCGAATCGAAGCTAATAATTCCATAGTCCCTTGTGTTTCTACCATATCATTTAAAGGATCATCATCATCCCAATTTATATCCTCTATAGTTTTTTGAGAAATTTCAATATTTATTTGAGATGAATCATACCATCCAGCTTTAATAATAGCATCGCAGAGTTGGTAGTTCTCGTTTGAGTTAGTTATTTGGGTCAAATTTTCTTTTATTTTTTGTTCAATGGCTAGTGCATTGCAGCACCAAGCCGAAAATTGACATTTCTTTTGTATATCTATTTGATCTAAAATAAATTGTAATTTTTGAAAGTGTAATTCTATATCCATAATTCATCCTAAGGCCAGCCTTAAACCGGCGCACCCATTTCCTGAGCGGCACTGCTGCGGCGCTGTTTGCGGCGCATTTTCAGGTAGCCGTCGGCCATTACCGTGCCCAGCGCGGCCCAGATAAACAGATAGGTGGGCAGGGTCTCGGGGTTGATGGGGGCTTTCAGCACCACCACGGCCAGGGCAAACAGCAGCGCGGGTTCGCTGTAGCTGAGCATGCCAAAGAGGGTTACCGGCAGCAGGCGGCTGGCATGCAGGTTCAGCTGCATGGCGGCGGCACTGAAAATGCCCAAGGCGGGAATCAGCAGCCAGTATTTGGACGGCGTGGTGATAATGTCCATGCTGCCCGGCTGCAAGATCAGATACACCAGCACCACCGGCGCAATCAGGGTCAGGTCGATCAACAGGCCGGTGAGGGCGGGCACGCACAGCAGGCGGCGCAGGAGGTAATAGACCGGATAAGTGCCGCAAATCCACAGCACCACCCAGGAGAAAGCATGGGTCTGCCACAATTCGTAAGCCACACCGGCGGCGGCCAGGGCCACGGCCAGCCATTGCAGGCGGTTGAGCGCTTCACCCAGAAACAGGCGGCCGCACAACACCATCACCAGCGGAAACAGGAAATAACCCATGGCGATGTCCACGCCGTAGTTATTGACCGGGCCCCACATAAACAGCCAGAACTGGCTGGCCAGAATCGGTGTCGGCAGCACGATGAGCGCCCATTTGCGCCAG
Source organism: Neisseriaceae bacterium HSC-16F19 (assembly GCF_024171525.1). Lineage (GTDB taxonomy): Bacteria > Pseudomonadota > Gammaproteobacteria > Burkholderiales > Neisseriaceae > JALJZY01. The sequence continues at coordinate 12,501 of NZ_JALJZY010000017.1, read as the reverse complement.
TCGCGGCCCACTTTGTAAACAAAGCGGAACAAGTCCTGCCAACCGTGGGTGACAAACACAATCAGCCACAGACCGGCCAGCATGCTGAGCATACGCCAGGCAAACACCTCGGTGCCGCCCATGGGCTTCATCCAGTCGCTGTACAGATAGAGGATGCCGAAGAGGATATTGGACAGTAAGGCCGCCAACACGCCTTTTTGAATGGTGCTCATAATGTGTTTCTTTCGTGCGCCGCATCATTGTTTTGCTGCGGCGCGGAATAAATATCGGATTGGCGCCATTGTACGCAGTGCGGGCGGTAATTTTTATCTTGTTTGGTATTTTTATGAGATAATTTATCTGTTTTATTTTATTTATGGGATAAATTTTCATTATGGCGCAACACGAACTCGACAAGCTCGACCGGCAGATACTCAACATCCTGCAAAGCGATGCCACCGTGCCCCTGAAAACCCTGGCCGACCGGCTGCATTCTTCCGCCGCCACCTGCCAGCGGCGCATCCAGCAAATGCAGCAGGACGGGGTGATTACCAAGCAGGTGGTGATGGTGGACCCCACCGCCGTAGGCCGCAGTCTGAGCGTATTTGTGCTGATTGAAATGGAAGGCCAGCATCCGGAGCGGCTGGATGCCTTTGTGCGCAATATGCGCAAAGAGGCGGATGTGATGAGCTGTTACGAGATTTCCGGCGACTACGACTATATGCTCCTGGTGCACGCGCGCGATATGGCCGATTACCACCGCTTCACCCGCCGCACGCTCACCGGCGACAACAATGTGCGCAGTTTCAAAAGCCAGTTTGTGATGGATTTTGCCAAGGTGGAAACCAAGATTACGCTGTAGGGTTTCAGGCAGCCTGATGCGGCTTTACAGAAACATTTACAAAAACAATTGCAGCAAATCGTTGAGAAAGCGCCGTCCCAGCGGCGTGGGCTTGAGGCTGTGCGGTGCCGGGTCGAGCAGTCCGCGTTCTACTGCTTTTTGGATTGCCGGGGCAATCTGCGCCAGGGTCAGGCCGGTGCGTTCGGCAAACCAGTGGCTGGGCACACCGTCGTGTAGGCGCAGGGCGTTCATCATAAATTCAAACGGCAATTCGTCTGCGGCGACCTTGTGGCGGCGCACGGCTTTGTGCGGCTGGGTCTGCATGGCGGCCAGATAGTCTTTGGGATGGCGGCTGCGCACACTGCGGCTCACGCCCGCGTGGCTGCTGATTTTGCCGTGTGCCCCGGCGCCGATACCGATGTAGTCGCCAAACTGCCAGTAATTGAGGTTGTGGCGGCACTGGTGCTCGCGGCTGTGGGCGAAGGCGCTGGTTTCGTATTGCGCCAATCCGGCCTCGGCCAAGGCCGCATGTACGGCTGCTTCAATATCCAGCGCCGCCTCGTCTTCAGGCAGCCCCGGCGGCGGGGTGTGGCCAAACGGGGTGTTGGGCTCCATGGTCAGGTGGTAGGCGCTGATATGGCGCACCCCGGCGGCGGCGGCGCGGCGGATGTCGGCGGCGGCCTGCTCCGGGCTTTGCTGCGGCAGGGCGTACATCAGGTCGGTATTGACGCGCTCAAACAAATCCAGTGCGGCGGTAACGGCTGCCTCGGCTTCGCCGCCACGGTGGATGCGGCCCAAGGCGGCGAGCTTGGCATCGTCGAAACTCTGCACGCCGATGGAGAGGCGGTTGATGCCCGCTTGGGCATAGCCGCCGAAACGTTCGCGCTCGAAGGTGCCGGGATTGGCTTCCAGTGTGATTTCCGCGCCCGGCTGCAAACGCACCAGCGCGCGGATGCCGCCGAGCAAGCGGTCTATGGCTTCGGCGGAAAACACACTCGGCGTGCCGCCGCCGAAAAACACGCTTTCCACCGGCCGCCCCCACACCAAGGGCAGCTCCTGCGCCAAATCGGTGAGCAGGGCGTCGACGTAGGCGTTTTCATCGGCGCTGCTGTTGAGCGTATGGGAATTGAAGTCGCAATACGGGCATTTGCGTATGCACCAAGGGATGTGTACATACAGCGATAAGGGGGGCAGGGCGGTGAGTGCGGGGGTGTTCATGGGTGTAAAGGGCTGCCTGAAAGCAAATTAGCCCAAGGCTTTGATTAATTCAAAACGCGGTACGGTTTGGCCGTCGTATTGGACGGTTTCGGCAAACATGGCCAAGGGCCGCACCCACACGCCGTAATCGCCGTAGAGGGCGCGGTACACCACCAATAATTCTTCGGTTTCGCTGTGGCGGGCGGTGTGCAGCACTTGGTAGATTTGGCCTTTGTAATGGCGGTAGATGCCGGGGGTGGGTGTGGACATGGGTGTGATGGCGTATGTTTACAGTAGGTCGGCTCTCCGAGCCGACGGTTTGATTTAATCAGGCAGTTTGATTTTCTTTGTCGGCTCGGAGAGCCGACCTACGCTGCTTCCAACATGGCCAACAACTTGGCCACGGCTTGGGCGCGGTGGCTGTATTGGTTTTTCACCTCCGGCGCCAGTTCGGCGGCGGTTTGGCCGAAGGCGGGTATATAAAAATGCGGGTCGTAGCCGAAGCCGTGGCTGCCGGAAGCCTCGGCCTGCCATTGGCCGTGCCAGCGGCCTTCGGCAATCAGCGGCGTGGGGTCGTCGGCATGGCGCACCAGTACCAGTACGCACACATAATAAACCGCTGTGTCGTCCATGGCGGCGAGCGCGGCGCTGAGTTTGGCGTTATTGGCAGCGTCTGATTTGGGTTCGCCGCCATAACGTGCCGACAACACCCCCGGCGCACCGCCCAAGGCCGGGGCACAGATGCCGGAATCGTCGGCCAAGGCGGGCAGGCCGCTGATGCGGCTGGCATGGCGGGCCTTGGCCAGGGCGTTTTCAACAAAGGTATGGTAGGGCTCGGGGCAGTCGGGCACGGCAAAATCGGCCTGGGCGCGCACTTCGATATTCAAGGGCGCGAGCAGTTTTTGGAATTCGGCCAGTTTGCCGCGGTTGTTGCTGGCCAAAACCAGAGTGTTCATGGGGACTTCCTTTGCGGATTCAACGTTTTCAGGCAGCCTGAGGCGGCGGATTATGCGGCCTTTGCTTTATCGGGTCAAACGCAAGCACAAAGCATCCGCCTTGCGGTACAATGGCGCCGTTTTGCCCGAGTTGTACAGACGCATACCTACTTTATTTCATCTGACAAAGGAACTGAGATTATGTTTTCCCGCAGCGTAACCATTGAGAAATTCGACCCCGAACTGGCGGCCGCCATTGCCGCCGAAGACACGCGCCAGCAAGACCATGTGGAGCTGATTGCTTCCGAAAACTATGTCAGCTGCGCGGTGATGGAAGCTCAAGGCAGCCAGCTCACCAACAAATATGCCGAAGGCTATCCGGGCAAACGCTATTACGGCGGTTGCGAACATGTGGATGTGGCCGAACAATTGGCCATTGACCGCTTGAAAAAACTGTTTGGCGCCGAATACGTCAACGTACAGCCGCACTCCGGCTCGCAGGCCAACCAGGCGGTGTACACCAGCATGCTCAAACCCGGCGACACCATTTTGGGCATGAGCCTGGCCCACGGCGGCCATCTGACCCACGGTGCTTCGGTGAATATTTCCGGCAAACTTTATAATGCCGTCACCTACGGTCTGGACGAAAACGAAGTGCTGGACTATGCCGAAGTGGAGCGTCTGGCGCTGGAGCATAAACCGAAAATGATCGTGGCCGGTGCGTCTGCCTATGCGCTGGAAATCGACTGGGCGCGTTTCCGTGAAATCGCCGACAAAGTCGGTGCCTATCTGTTTGTGGACATGGCCCACTATGCCGGTCTGATTGCCGGCGGCGAATATCCCAGCCCGGTACCGTTTGCCGATTTCGTCACCACCACCACCCACAAAACCCTGCGCGGCCCGCGCGGCGGCGTGATTATCTGCCGCACTGCCGAGCACGAAAAAGCGCTCAATTCCGCCATTTTCCCCAGTCTGCAAGGCGGCCCGCTGATGCATGTGATCGCGGCCAAAGCCGTGGCCTTTAAAGAAGCGCTGCAGCCGGAATTCAAAGCATACGCCAAACAGGTGAAAGCCAATGCCAAAGTGCTGGCCGAAACCCTGATTGAGCGCGGCCTGCGCATTGTGTCCGGCCGCACCGAAAGCCATATGTTCCTGGTGGATTTGCAGCCGAAGAAAATCACTGGTAAAGAGGCTGAAGCCGTTTTGGGCCGCGCCCACATTACCGTGAACAAAAACGCCATCCCCAACGACCCGGAAAAACCGTTTGTGACTTCCGGCATTCGTTTGGGCACCGCCGCCATCACCACCCGCGGTTTTGGTGAAGCGGAAACCCGCGAATTGGGTCATTTGATTGCCGACGTGTTGGATGCGCCGCAAGACGAAGCCGTGATTGCCGCCGTGGCCGCCAAAGTGCAGGCCTTGTGCGCCAAATTGCCGGTGTATGGTGATTAAGTCAGATACCGCATAAAGCAAAGGCTGCCTGAAAGGTTTTCAGGCAGCCTTTTTTGCGGCCAGAAAGGTTTTTGCTACGCAGAAACCCATTGCATTCTTTTTCAGGCAGCCTTTTTTCGTTGTAGGGGATTGCTTAGCGCCCCAGCAGCACTTCCAACACAAACTTGCTGCCGATATAGGCCAGCATCAGGCAGGCGAAGGCGGCGAGCATCCATTGCGCCGCTTTTTTGCCGCGCCAGGCGCGGGTGTGGCGGCGGAACAGAATCACCGCGTAAATCAGCCACGAGGCCATGCCGAACACGGTTTTGTGGGTAAAGGCGGCGGGCGCGCCGAAAACGGCTTCGGCAAACACCGTGCCGCTGAGCACGGCCACGGTGAGCAGTATAAAACCCGCCCACAAACCTTGAAACATCATTTTTTCAATGCTGAGCAGAGGCGGCATGGCGGCCGTAAACGCGGAAATGCGGTGGCGGTGCAGCTGGCGGTTGACAAACAGTATCAGCACCGCCAACAGGGCGGTGATGGCAAACAGGCTGTAGGCCAAGAGGGAGGCGCTCACATGCAGCATAAAGGGCAGATTGCTCACCGGATAGGCGGCATGGCGGCCGGGGAAGATCCAGGCCAGCAGTAGTGCTGCGGCAATGCAGGGGTAGAGCAGCAGTTGCAGACCTTTGAGCGAATAGAAAAAACTGCCCAAGCCGTAGAGCAGCACCATCAGCCAGGAAACCAGAACCAGCGCATCGCCCAGACCCACGGCCAGGCTCTGTTGTTGGGTGAGCGGTATCCACACCAGCGCGGTGTGTAGCAGCATAATCGGTAGCAGTGCCGCCAATTCCCGCTGCACGGGATAGGGGGCGCTGCCTGCGCGTTGCCAGCGGCGCCAAACCAAGCCGGACAACAGGGCATACAAAACAGACAACAACAGCAATAAGCCATTCATATTCAAGAATTCCGCAAAACTGGCCTGCCGCAAGCACACGGCGTGGTGTAAAATGCACCGCTTTGTGCGCCCGAACGCGGCGCAAAACGGGAACCATTTTAACAAAAAGCCGCCTGCCGTGCGCAGCCGGACAAGGGACCGATGTCATGTTAGACAATTTATCCAGCCGCCTGACCCAGTTAAGCAAAAAACTGCGCGGTCAGGCGCGATTGAGCGAAGACAATATCAAAGAGGCGCTGCGCGAAGTGCGTATGGCGCTGTTGGAAGCCGATGTGGCGCTGCCGGTGGTCAAACAGTTTATCGCCGATGTGAAAGAGCGCGCCGTGGGTCACGAAGTCATCGGCAGCCTCACACCCGGCCAAGCCTTTATCGGCGTGGTTAACCAAGCGCTCACCGAGCTGATGGGCACGGAAAACAGCAGCCTCAATCTGGCGGCGGTGCCGCCGGCGGTGGTGCTGATGGCCGGTTTGCAGGGTGCGGGTAAAACCACCACCGTGGGCAAACTCTCGCGCCTGCTGAAAAACGAGCAGGGCAAGAAAAAAATTCTGGTGGTCTCCGCCGACGTTTACCGCCCCGCCGCCATCGAGCAGCTGAAATTGTTGGCCGAGCAGGTGGGCGTGGATTTCTTCCCCTCCGACCCCGGCCAGCAGCCGGTGGCCATTGCCACCGCGGCCTTGGATTACGCCAAAAAGCATTTTTACGATGTGCTGATGGTCGATACCGCCGGCCGTTTGGCGATAGACGAAGCCATGATGGTGGAAATCAAGGCCATACATGCCGCCATCAATCCGGTGGAAACCCTGTTTGTGGTGGATTCCATGCAGGGTCAGGATGCGGTCAATACCGCCCAAGCCTTTAACGAAGCGCTGCCGCTCACCGGCGTGGTACTCACCAAAATGGACGGCGATGCGCGTGGCGGTGCGGCGCTGTCGGTACGCCACATCACCGGCAAGCCGATTAAATTTATCGGCGTGGGCGAGAAAATCAACGGCTTGGAGCCTTTCCACCCCGACCGCCTGGCCAGCCGCATCCTCGGCATGGGCGATGTATTGAGCCTGATTGAAGACGTTCAAAAAGGCATAGACGAAAAAACCGCCCAAGAGATGGCCAAAAAGCTGCACAAGGGCAAGGGTTTCGATTTGAACGACTTCAAGGCGCAAATCCAGCAGATGCGCAATATGGGCGGCATCGAGTCCATCATGTCCAAGCTGCCGGGCGATATGGGGCAGATGGCCAAACAGGTGCCCGAAGGCACGGCGGAAAAAGCCATGGGCCGCGTGGAAGCCATCATCAACTCCATGACGCCGAAAGAGCGCGCCAATCCGGCGCTGATCAAGGCCAGCCGCAAACGCCGCATCGCCGCCGGTGCCGGTGTGAGCGTGCAGGAGGTCAACAAAATGCTCAACCAGTTTGAGCAGTCGCAAAAAATGATGAAATCCCTCACCAAAGGCGGCATGGGTAAGCTGATGCGCATGGCCAAAGGTATGAAAGGGATGTTTCCGCAGTAACTGTATAGTCATTTAAAATAAGAACGATACGGCGTTGCTGCGCCAGGCTCAAAGAGAACGATTTAGTAAGCCGCTAAAGCGGCAACAAAATCTGTTCCGTACTATTTGTACTGTCTGCGGCTTGCTGCCTTGTCTCATTCTTATTTTATTCGACTATACAGTCTATGTTAATAAACGTTTCAGGCAGCCTTTAAGGCTGCCTTGTTTTGTTCTGTGTTAGTCGACTATATTGGCTGCAAACGTTTTTCAGGCAGCCTGAAACTGGATTGCACACGGGATTTGTCTTAATATTTGTACAATTTGTCTAAAAATATAAATTCAATCTGCTTTATTTCTAAATTCTATTGTCTAATTGTCCAATCGGCGTATAATGCGGCGCACGAATAAGCCTATCGGACATCTGTCATGCAATTGGACATCAACCGCTTAATCGCCTATTTCGGCGGCGTCAATGCGCTGGCTGAAGCCTTGGCGCAGCACGGTTTGGGCGAGGGGGTGAGTACCGGTGCCATCTATAAATGGCGCACCCGCGGTTCGCTGCCGCTCAACCAGCTGCAAAAACTCACGGTCTTGGCAGAAGCCCAAGGCCGTCCTTTGGATTTAAACGCTTTTATGCATCAGCAAACCACTTTGGAGAAAACCATGCCGCAAGCCAATCAGCGCGTCATTATATTCGATACCACTTTGCGCGACGGCGAACAGTCGCCCGGCGCCGCCATGACCAAGGAAGAAAAAATCCGTGTGGCGCGCCAGCTGGAAAAACTGGGTGTGGATGTGATCGAGGCCGGTTTTGCCGCCGCCAGTCCCGGCGATTTTGAGGCGGTGAACGAGATTGCCAAGGCGATTACCAAATCCACGGTGTGCTCTTTGTCGCGTGCGGTGGAAAACGACATCCGCAAGGCGGGCGAGGCGATTGCGCCGGCGCCGAAAAAACGCATCCACACCTTTATCGCCACCAGCCCCATCCATATGGAGCACAAGCTGAAAATGAAGCCGCAGGAAGTGAAAGCGGCAGCGGTGAAGGCGGTGCAGATTGCGCGTGAATACACCGATGATGTGGAGTTTTCCTGCGAAGACGCTTTGCGCAGCGAGATTGATTTCCTGGCCGACATCTGCGGCGCGGTGATTGAAGCCGGTGCCACCACCATCAATATCCCCGATACCGTGGGCTATTCCATTCCCTTCCGTACCGAAGACTTTTTCCGCGAACTCATCGCCAAAACCCCCGGCGGCGACAAGGTCATCTGGTCGGCGCATTGCCACAACGATTTGGGCCTGGCGGTGGGCAATTCGCTGGCGGCGGTACAGGGCGGGGCGCGGCAGGTGGAATGTACCATCAACGGCTTGGGCGAGCGCGCGGGCAATGCCTCTTTGGAAGAGATTGTGATGGCCTTGAAAGTGCGCCACGATGTCTTCGGTTTGGAGACCGGCATCGACACCACGCAAATCGTGCCCGCCTCCAAGCTGGTGTCCACCATCACCGGTTATCCGGTGCAGCCCAACAAGGCCATCGTCGGCGCCAATGCGTTTGCGCATGAGTCCGGCATCCACCAAGACGGCGTGCTCAAGCACCGCGAGACTTATGAAATCATGTCCGCCGAAAGCGTGGGTTGGGCCGCCAACCGCTTGAGCCTGGGCAAACTTTCCGGCCGCAATGCCTTTAAGACTAAATTGCAGGAATTGGGTATTGAATTGGAAAGCGAAGAGGCGCTCAATGCCGCGTTTGCGCGCTTTAAAGAGCTGGCCGACAAGAAACGCGAGATTTTCGACGAAGACCTGCACGCCTTGGTGTCGGACGAATTGATCAGCCTGGCGCAGGAGCAGTACAAATTTATTTCCCAGCGCATCCTCACCGAAACCGGCGAGCTGCCGCGCGCGCAAATTGTCTTTAATATGCAGGGCCAAGAAAAACACGCCGAAGCCACCGGTTCCGGCCCGGTGGACGCCATTTTCAAAGCCATCGAAAGCGTGGTGCAAAGCGGCGCCGAATTGCAGCTGTATTCGGTGAACGCGGTAACGGCAGGCACGGAGAGCCAGGGCGAAACCAGCGTGCGCCTGCTCAAAGGCGGACGCATGGTCAGCGGCCAGGGCGCGGATACCGATATTCTGGTGGCCACCGCCAAGGCTTATCTGTCGGCGCTCAACAAGCTGGAAGGCAATGAGCGCATCAAGGCGCAAGGCATGATTTAAGCGCTGTTGACCGTATTGGTAAAAAAACCGTTTCAGGCTGCCTGAAACGGTTTTTTGTGTTGGTGGCTGCTTAACGCAGCTCGTTTTGCAGACGGGTCAGCCACTGCTGGGCCTGGCGGCCGCTGTAGGCACTGCCGCTTTGGTCGAGCAGGCGTATCACAGTGCCGTTTTGACCCGGGGTGGCGGTCACCACCAGGCGTTCGCGGTCGGTTTGGGCTGCCGCTTTTTTGCTGCTGCCGAACCAGCGGCTGAACAGACCCGGTTTTTTATTGGCTACAGCCGCACCTTCGGCCGGTGCCACTTCCACCAGGAAGGCATGGCGTTGCGGGTTTTCCGCCACCACGGCCAAGCCGATGCGGTCCAGCGCCAGCGCGATGCGGCGCCAGTTGCGCTCTTGCGCACCGCTCACCACCACACTGTCACCTTCCAGCTTGGCCAAATCGGCACCGGCGGCTTTCTGGCGCGCCAAGTCTTGGGCAATCTGTTTTTCATCCGCACCCAGATACTGCATAAAGCGCGCGAGGAAAGCGGCTTCCAGATTAGGATCGTTGGCACGCGGCTGCCACATGGTGGTGTCTTCCTGTTTGTTGGTAAACACCTCGATCATGCCTCTGTGGGTAATAAACACATCGGTGCCGCCCTGGCTGTTGCGCTCCAGGCGCACGGTGAATTTGTCGCGCTCGCCGGTGGAATAAATACCGCCCAAGCCCACTTTTTCAAACAGGCTGCGGATACCGTCTTGCGGCAGTTTGGCGCGGTTTTCCGCCCAATCGGTTTCCAAGAGACCGATATTCGGTTCTTCGCGGGAAATCACAAAGCCCTGTTCCTGCCAGAAATTACGCAGCAAGGGCCACACTTCGGCGGGCTGCTTGTGGGCGATATTGAGCCAGCGCACGGAACCGTCGCGCTCCATGCGGATGTTTTCCACTTGGGTAAGTACGCGGCCGTCGTTTTGCGCGCGGCGGGCGGCCTGTGCTTTCTGGATGTCGCTGGCACGTACGGCACCGCTACCGGCGGGCAAGTGGTAGCGGTCGCCCTGGTTGGGATTGGTCAGATCCGGCGGTACGTCCAAGCGGACGATATTTTTGTTTTTGGACTGGTAGTCCAGTTCGGGGAGCTTGTCTTTACTGGAAGAACAGGCTGCCAAACTCAGGGCCAGTACGGTCAGGACGGCGGGTTGGCGAAGATTCATAATCGGCTTCCTTGTTAATGTTCTGTTTGGAGCGGGGCTCAGTTCAAACCGGCTTCCTGCATGGCGGTGCGCACAACGGTTTGTCCGGCCGGGGTGAGTTCGGTAATCGGCAGGCGTGCGGTTTCGCCGATCAGACCCAGCTGTGCCAAGGCCCATTTGGTCGGCGCGGGGCTGGGTTCGCAGAAGAGGTCGCGGTGCAGTTTTTGCAGGCGGTCGTTGTGCGCACGCGCGGCGGCGATATTGCCCGCCAAGGCTTCGCGGCACATGTCGGCAAAGAGTTTCGGCGCCACATTGGCCGAAACGCTGATGATGCCGTGGCCGCCGCAGAGCAAAAAGGCCAAGGCGGTGGGGTCATCGCCGGAATACACGGCAAAATCCTGCGGTGCGTATTTAAACAGCTCGCAGGCGCGGCCGATATTGCCGCTGGCTTCTTTCACACCGACGATATTGCCGGTTTCGGCCAGGCGCAACACAGTGTCGTTGTTCATGTCCACCACGGTGCGGCCGGGGACGTTGTACACAATCATGGGAATGTCCGCCGCCTCGGCAATGGCTTGGAAATGGCGGTAGATGCCCTCTTGCGAGGGTTTGTTGTAATAGGGAACCACAGAGAGAGTCATGTCGGCACCGGCACGTGCGGCCTGTTGCGACAGATGAACGGCTTCCTGGGTATTGTTGGCGCCGGTACCGGCAATCACCGGCACGCGTCCGGCCACATGCTCTACGGTGGCGTCTATCACGGCGATGTGCTCGTCCATGCTCAGGGTGGCGCTTTCGCCGGTGGTGCCCACTGCCACAATGCCGTTGGTGCCGTTGTCGATGTGCCAGTCCAACAACCGGCGGTAACGTTCGAAATCCACGCTGCCGTCTGCATGCATGGGGGTGACTATGGCCACCAGACTGCCTGTAAGCATGTTTTAAATCCGCAGAAAAAACAAAACGGCGCGATTGTAGCCTATTTTGTCAGGCGCGAAAACACCGCTACAGACTGAAACCTTTGTAAAGATTCCGGCTGTGGATGCAGTTCAGAGTGTGCAAGGCCAAGCGAGCGGGCAGTACCCCTACGGGCATAAACTTCCAACGCAGAAATGCACCGCAGACGGGGTCTTTACAGAGGTTTCAGGCTGCCTGAAACACCTTTACGCGGGCTTGCACTGCGGCAAGCATTCGGCGCGGTAATACGGTTATAATTGAAATTCATTCTCAAACAAGGAGTATGACCATGAACCCGCGTCTGTCACCGCAAACCGAGTCCGCCCTCTCCGATACCCTGCTGATTCCCTTGTGGGCCAAGGCGGTCGAATACGGTCGCGCCGACGCCTTATTGCAGGATGCCGAAGCGGCACGCATGCTGGAGGCGGTTGATTACGACTTCAGCCGCTTTGCCCGTGCCCGCGCCAGCCAGCCCGGCTGCTGCGCCCGCGCCGCCCTGATAGACGAGACGGTGCAGGATTTTCTCAGCCGCCATGCCCAAGCCGTCGTCGTGCAACTGGGTGCCGGACTGGACGCCCGCTACGAGCGCCTGGGGCGGCCGCAAAACGTCATCTGGTACGACCTCGACCTGCCGCCGGTCATCACCTTGCGCGAGCGCCTGCTGCCTGCCCGGGGCAATCATTATCTGGCCGCCTCCATGCTGGAAGAAGCGTGGATGCACAAGGTCGCCGCCCACGGCCTGCCGCTGTTATTGGTCATCGAAGGCGTGCTGATGTATTTTGACGAGGCGGTAGTCCGCGGCTTTTTCGCCAACGTGGCGCGCATCCTGCCCGCAGCCGAACTGGTATTCGACGCCCTGCCGCCTTTGATGGTGGGCAAAGCACGCCATCACGACGCCCTCGGCAAGCTCGATGAAGTACCGCAATTCAAATGGGCACTGGCCGATGCCCGCACCCTGCAAAGCTGGCAGCCCGGCCTGCACGTATACCGCCAAACCGGCCTCAGCAGCCGCTGCGCCCACCGCTATCCCCTGTTTTTGCGCTTACTGTACCGCACCGCGCTCGGCCGCCGCTTGCTGGACCCGCATATCATGCACATCGGCCTCACGGCGCCGAAAGCTGCGGATTAAACAAACAGGCTGCCTGAAAACCTTCAGGCAGCCTTGAAAAGCTTATCTATCTTTACTTTCAAGGCTCAGAGCTTGTTTTGAACTCAAAAACGGCTACCTGAAACAATGCAGCGGTGCAACATAAACATCATTTACATTTTAACCTAAGGACATGGTTTACATCTTTGCATACAAATTCAAGTCCCGGGTTGGTTAATTTTGCGCC
>NZ_JALJZY010000016.1 GCF_024171525.1 Neisseriaceae bacterium HSC-16F19 | reverse complement strand
AAACAAAGGGGCGTATTATGCGCCGTTGGGGCGGGAAGGGCAAGGAGGGCTGTACGCCGGTTTGGCGTTAATGCGTTTGATTATGGATGTTTTTTGATGGTGGTGTGCGGTGGCAGATGGGGTAAAAAAGGCTGCCTGAAAATGTTTCAGGCAGCCTTTTTTATGTATGCGGCAAGTCTTATACCACCGCTTCTTCTTTCTTCTTCTGCACCTTGGCAATATTGTCACGGCTCAAACCGAACATCAGCAGCAGCGGGCTGGCCACCAGGATGGATGAGTAAATGCCGAAAACAATGCCGATGGTCAACGCCATGGCAAAGCCGTGCAGGGCGGCGCCGCCGAAGACCAGCATGGCAATCACCATGGCTTCGGTAGAGCCGTGGGTGATGATGGTACGGCTCATGGTGGCGGTAATGGCATTGTCGATGACATGCGGCACGCTCTTGTTGCGCATGTGCGGTTTGCGGAAGTTTTCGCGGATACGGTCAAACACCACCACCGATTCGTTCACCGAATAACCCAGCACTGCCAGAATACCCGCCAGCACGGTCAGCGAAAACTCCCACTGGAAGAAGGCGAAACAGCCGAGGATGATGATCACGTCGTGCATATTGGCGATGATGGCGGCCACGGCAAAACGCCATTCAAAGCGCATGGACAGATAAATCACAATGCCGAGCACCACCATGCCCAGCGCCAACAGGCCGTTGGTCACCAACTCTTCGCCCACCTGCGGGCCGATAAACTCCACTTGGCGCAGGGTCACATCAGCTTGGTCTTGTTTGAGCAGGTCCATCACCTGATTGGACAGTTGGGCGCTGGTAATGCCTTCTTTGTTGGGCAGGCGGATCATGATGTGTTTGTTGGTGCCCAGGGCTTGGACTTGCGCCTCGCCCAGTTGCAGGGAGCCGATGCGTTCGCGGATTTGGTTGGCGTCGGCGCCCTGGCTGTATTCCACTTCCATCACCGTACCGCCGGTAAACTCAACCGAGAAATTGAGGCCGCGGGTGAAGAGGAAAAACACCGCCAAAATAAAGGTAAGCAGCGAAATGGCCGTGGTGAGCTTGCCATAGCTCATAAACGGGATGTCGCGTTTGATGCGGAAAAATTCCATGACGGTTTACTCCTTGTTGCCCGGCAATGCCGCTTGGGTTTCGGGTTTCCATACAGAGCCGATGGAGAGGCTTTGCAGTTTGCGGCGGCGGCCGTACCACAGATTGGCACAGGCACGCGAAACCACCACGGAAGAATACATGGAGGTGAGGATGCCGATACAGTGCACCACGGCAAAGCCGCGTACCGGGCCGGAGCCGAATACCAACAGGGCGATACCGGCAATCAGCGAGGTGATATTGGAATCGACAATGGTATTCCAGGCGTGCTGGTAACCGGCATTGATGGCCATTTGCGGCGTATTGCCGGCGCGCAGCTCCTCGCGGATGCGCTCGTTGATCAAGACGTTGGAGTCAATCGCCATACCCAGGGTCAGCGCAATGGCGGCAATGCCGGGCAGGGTGAGCGTGGCCTGCAAGAAGGACAAAATGGCAATCAGAAACAGCAGGTTGCTGGTGAGTGCAATCACCGAGAACACGCCGAACAGGCGGTAGTAGACCACCATAAACAGCGCCACGGCCACAAAACCCCACAGGGTGGAATTAAAGCCTTTTTCGATGTTTTCCTGACCCAAAGACGGGCCGATGGTGCGCTCTTCAATAATCTGCATGGGCGCGGCCAGAGAACCGGCGCGCAAGAGCAGGGAAATGTCCGCCGCCTGGGCCTGGCTCATGCTGCCTGAAATAATGGTGCGGCCGCCCAAGATGGCTTCGTTGATCACCGGCGCGGTCACCACTTCGGCCTTGCCTTGATCGATCAGCACCATGGCCATCAGTTTGCCGACATTGTTGCGGGTGAGGTCGGCAAAAATGGCGGCACCGGCGCTGTCAAAGCTCACATTGACACCGGGCTGGTTGCGTTCGTTAAGACCGGGCTGGGCGTCATTGATGTTGTCGCCGGTCAGCTCCACCTGCTTGTTGACCAGATAAGGATGGCCTTCGCTGCTGTAAAGCAGGTCGAAGCCCGGCGGCACATTGCCGAGCATGGCGCTTTCCATCTGTGCCGGATCGGTGGACACCATGCGCACTTCCAGGGTGGCGGTACGGCCGATGATGTCCTTGGCTTTGGCGGTGTCCTGCACGCCCGGCAGCTGCACCACAATGCGGTCGGCACCGGCCTGTTGGATTACCGGTTCGGCCACGCCCAATTCGTTCACACGGTTGTGCAGGGTGCTGATGTTTTGTTTCACCGCGTCGCTGCGCACTTTGTCCCACGCCGCCTCGGTGAGGCTCACGGTAATGCGGTTGCCGCTTTGCTCCAGCACGGCATCGGGGAAGTAGGGGCGCAATTCGGGCAGGGCTTTGGCGGCATCGGCCTCATCCTGGAAAGGTACGCTCAGGGTTTGGCCGTTTTTGGCAATATTGCCGCTGCGGATTTTGGCCTGGCGTAATTGGCGGCGGATGTCGCCGGCGTAGCGGTCCAGCGTTTTTTCCACCGCTGCTTCCATGTCCACCTGCATGGTGAAATGCACGCCGCCGCGCAAGTCGAGACCGCGGAACATGGGTTTGGCCTTGATTTGCGCCATCCATTCCGGCGTATTGGCCAAGAGGTTGAGCGCGATGATGTAGCCTTCGCCCAAACGCGCTTCGATGGCGTCACGCGCCTTGAGCTGGGTTTCGGTATCGGTAAAACGGACTTTCAGGCTGCCCTCGGCAATAAACATGCCGTTGTGGGGGATATTGGCCGCCGCCAAGGCTTCGGTGACGGTTTTTTCGGTATCGGCATTGATGCTGATGGCTTGGCGGTTGGTCGAAACCTGAACGGCGGGAATCTCGCCGAAGAAATTGGGCAGGGTGTATAACAGCCCCAATACCAGTGTGACCACGATCAACAGGTATTTCCACAGGGGGTAACGGTTCATAGTGCGCAGTGCCTTATGGGATGCGAATCAAAAAACACAAATGCCGCAACATGAAGTTGCGGCGTGGGGAAGCGGCATCGCGGCCTTAGACATCGGCTTTGCTGCTGATGGCCTGGCGCTCGATTTCCACTTCGACATTGGGGGCGATTTCCACAGTGAAGAAGCGCTCGCCCACTTTGGTGATGCGGCCGACAAAACCAGCATTGGTAATCACTTTGTCGCCTTTTTTCAGCTCGGAAATCATTTGCTGGTGGGCTTTGAATTTTTTCTGCTGCGGGCGCATCACCAGGAAATAGAAAATAAACAGAATCGCCACCAGCGGGGCAAACTGCATCAGGGCGCTGGGTGCGGCGCCGTCGGCGGCGTAGGCAAAATCAATCATGGTTATGTTTTCTCAGGGTGTTGTGGGTGTTTCAGGCAGCCTGTTTGAGAACAGGTGAGGCTGCGGCGGCATAAAGGCGCTATTTTAAAGCGCGGCGCGTTTTTTTCCAAGTGCAATCGGTACGGGCTGCCTGAAACCGGGCGCCACAGCCATTACAGCAGGCCGCGTTCCGCCATCGACACGGCGGTGTGGGCAGTGACCACGAAATGATCCAAGAGGCGCACATCCACCAAATCCAGCGCCGCCTTGAGGCGGGCGGTGAGGGCGATGTCGGCGGCGGAGGGTTCGCTGCCGCCGCCGGGATGGTTGTGTGCCAGAATCAGCGCCGCCGCCCGGTGTTTCAAGGCCAGGGTCACCACTTCGCGCACATAGACCGTGCTTTCGTTGACCGTGCCGCGGGTCAGCTCCAGCGTGTGCTGCAAATGGTGCTGCTGGTTGAGCAGCAAAACCAGGCACACTTCCACGCTTTCCGCACCCAAGCGCAAACGCAGATAGTCGGCCACGGCACTCGGATTGTCGAAAAGCGGCGTAGCGGCCATTTCTGCGGCCAACAGGCGGCGGCCGATTTCGCGCACCGTGGCAAACTGGGCAAACGCCGCCGGGCCCATGCCTTTGTGGCGGCACAGGGCGGCGGCGTCGGCACTCATCAGCGCATGCAGGCTGCCGAATTCGGACAATAAATGGCGCGCCAAATCCACCGCACTCATGCCCTGTATGCCCACGCGCAACAGGATGGCCAGCAGTTCGGCATCGCTCAAATGGGCGGCGCCCAGCGCCAACAGCTTCTCCCGCGGCCGCTCGCCTTCGGGCCAGTGTTTGATGCTCATTGGTGTTCCCTCCGTGAGACAATGAACAAACGGGCGGTTTCAGGCTGCCTGAAAGGGCTTGTTAAGCCGCCGTCAGCATTCCACCACCCGCACCGAAACCGCCACGGCTTTTTTCTTCAGCGTGCTGGCCAGGCCCGCCAGCGAGGTTTCCTTATAGGTGGATTTCATGTCACGGCCGGTTTGCAGCATGGTCTGGATCACCATGTCCAGACTCACTTTTTGGTGGCCGCCTTCTTCCAAGAGTGCCAAACCGGCGAGTTTGATGGCTTTTTCCGCGGCAATGCCGTTGCGTTCGATGCAGGGAATCTGCACCAGGCCGCCCACCGGGTCGCAGGTGAGGCCCAGATGGTGCTCCATGGCCATTTCGGCGGCGTTTTCGATTTGGCGCAGGCTGCCGCCGCTCACTGCCGCATAGGCACCCGCGGCCATGGAGCAGGCCACACCCACTTCGCCCTGGCAGCCGACGTCGGCACCGGAGATGGAGGCATTGGTTTTGTACAAAATGCCGATGACACCGGCGGTGAGCAGGAAATCGACTATGCCGTCTTCGCTGGCTAAGGGATGGAAGCGGCGGTAATAGGACAATACCGCCGGCACAATGCCCGCCGCACCGTTGGTGGGGGCGGTCACCACCCGGCCGCCGGCGGCGTTTTCTTCGTTCACCGCCATGGCATACACCAGAGGCCACAAATGGGTGTTGATTTGATTGGCATCATGCAGGGCTTGCAGCTTTTGCGCCAGTTTGGGCGCGCGGCGCATCACGCTCAGACCGCCGGGGAGAATACCGCCGGTATTGAGGCCGCGGTCGACACAGTCGAACATCACCTGCGCCAGTGCCAGGGTGCGGCGGCGTACGGCCCCGGCATCGCAGCCGCCCAAAGCCGCTTCGTTGGCGCACACCAGTTCGGGCACGCTCAGACCGTGCTCCTGGCACAGGGCAAACAGTTCGCTGGCGTTATTAAAGGGGTAGGGCACGGCCACGGCTTCGTTGTGGGCACGGCCGAATTCGGCATCGGTGACGATAAAGCCGCCGCCGACGGAGTAATACACTTCGCGGCAGATGCATTCTTCGGCGGCATTGTAGGCAGTGAAAATCAGGCCGTTGGGGTGTTTGGGCAGGCTCTCGTCCACGCGCACCACCAAATCGCGCGCCACTTCAAACGGCAGCTTGTGGCCGTGCGGCGGCAGCAGTACATAGCCTTCGTTGTTGATGCGGGCCAAGCGTTCGGGCAGGGTGGCCAAATCGATGCTGTGCGGCAGCGAACCTTCCAAGCCGAGCAAAACCGCGTCGAAGGTGCTGTGGCCGGTGCCGGTGAGCGCCAGCGAGCCGTAGATTTCCACGGCAATGCGGGCGGCGTGTTCGGTTTGCCCCTGTTCTTGCAACAGTTGTACAAAGGCGGCGGCGGCTTTCATGGGGCCGACGGTGTGCGAGCTGGAAGGGCCGAGGCCGACTTTGAAAATATCGTGGATGCTGATCATGATGTGTGCCGTGCTTGTTGGATTTTGTAAGGATGGATCAGGGTTTCAGGCTGCCTGAAAAGTGTGTGGAAGGCAGGTCGGCTCTTAAGAGCCGACTTTAAAGATTTTTTGCGTGTCGGCTCGGAGAGCCGACCTACGCCGTTATCCGTATTCGGGCTGCCTGAAAGACGGTGTCCAAAGGCGAACCAGTATAGCCCAAAGCGGGTTTTCCTGCGCCGCTGCGTGTTTTGCGGCGCAAAAAAAACAGCCTCCGTAAGGAGGCTGTGTCGTGGATGGTGTGACGGACACAACTCAGGCACCGCTGAGCTTGATTTTCTGGCCGGGGCGGATGTTGTCGCTCTTGTTGAGCTTGCGCAGCTGTGATACCGGCACATTGAAGCGCTGGGCGATGGCTTGCAGGGTGTCGCCTTTTTTCACGGTATAGGAGGCCGGTGTGGCGCCGGCTTTTTGATTGTCCTTTTTGGCTGAGGCCGGAACCTTGCCCGCCACTTTCAATACCTGGCCTTGGCGGATATTTTGGCTTTTGAGCTTGTTGAGGGCACTCAAATCGGCCATGCTGATATTGTGGCGCTTGGCCACGGAAAACAGGGTGTCGCCGCTTTGCACGGTATAGGTGGTGGGAGCCGGTGCGGTTTTGGGTGCGGCAGCACGGCGTTGTTCGGCGGCGGCATTGCGGCGTGCTTCTTCAGCCTCGGCTTGGGCCAGGGCGTTTTGCACGGCTTGGCGCGGGTCGCGTTCGACTTGGGTGGCCAAGGTCAGCGACATCAGCTCTTCATAGGTGCTGTCGGAAGGCGCGGCTGCCTGAACCGGTTCGGCTGCGGTAGCGGTAGGCGCAGTGTGCTCAACCAAGCCCGCAGACTGGGCAAAGGCGGCAATGGGATCAGCAGCCTGTGCCAGCGGGGGCGGTGTGGCGGCAGCCGGGGCCTGTACCACTTCGGTGCGGATGGTGTTCGGACGCGGTACGGACGCTGCGGCGGTATTTACCGGCGCCGCTTGGGCCGCGGCAGGCTGGCTTTGTACCACGATGTCGGCCACCGGTACGGCGGCAGCGTTACGCGCCAGATTCATCACCGGCACGGGATCGGGCGCCACGGTGGGCTTGTCGTGGGCGATGGCCTGCGCCAGCAGCGGATCCATGCCCTGATCCGGGCGGCTGAAGGCAGCCATGCCGGTGCTGCTGTTTTTCGCCAGTAGAATGCTGCGGCCGGAGGCAATGCTGTTGCTGCTGATGTTGTTGATGCGTTTGATGTCGGCCACGCTCATACCCGAACGGGCGGCGAGGTCGGTGAGCGTGGTGCCGCTGTGGACGGTGTGGATGTCCCAAGAGAGCAAATCGGCCTTGTTGGCGGCGCGGTAATTGCGCTCGAATACCGAGGCTGCGGCCACGGGCAGCAGCATTTTGCGGTTGGTTTTGGGCAGGAACACCGGCACGCGCGGGCTGGGGTTGAGGCGGTTGAATTCTTCTTCCGTGACACCGGCCAGGCGGGCGGCTGCCTGAATGTCCAGCGGGGTATCAACGGTCACGGCCTTGAAATAAGGCTTGTTGTCGATGGGGGAGAGGTTGAGGCCGAAGGCTTGGGGATTGTTGATGAGGTTGCGCACGGCCAGGAGTTTGGGCACGTAGTTGCGCGTTTCATTGGGCATTTTCAGGTTTTCGTATACCGGGGCCAAACCCTGTGCCTGGGCGCGCGCTACGGCACGGCCCACGCTGCCTTCGCCCCAGTTGTAGGCGGCCAGGGCCAGCGACCAGTCGCCGAAAAGGCCGTAGAGGTATTGCAGGTAGTTCAGGGCCGCATCGGTGGCGGCATAAACGTCGTGGCGGTCGTCATACAGATGGGTTTGCGCCAAGCCGTATTGGCGGCCGGTGGCGGGCATAAACTGCCACAGGCCGGAGGCGCCGACATGGGAGCGGGCTTTGGTGACGAAAGCGCTTTCAATAAAGGGCAGCAGCGCGATTTCCGCCGGCATTTTGCGTTTTTCCACTTCGTTGGCGATGTGGTACAAATACGGACGGCTGCGGTCTATGGTGCGGTTGAAATACGGGCTGCGGCTGGCATAATACTGTTCGTGACGGCGCACGAGTTCGGGATTGACTTCGCTTAAGCGGAAATCCTGACGCAGGCGGCTCCAGATGTCGCCGACCGGTTTTTTGTTGTCTTTGAGTTGGGCGGCGTTCAGATTCATCAGCGCCTGGCCGACGGCATTCGGGGTGTGGGCATGGGATACGGCGGGTGCCAACAGCAATCCGGCCAAGGCCAGTACGGTGGTTTTAAGACGGGGCATGGAACATTTTTGCTAAGTAAAAACAATAGAATAATAATGGCCTGCCGCTTTGGGTGTCAAGGCAGGCTGCCTGAATTTACAGTTTTCTATGACAAATAAGATACGCACGCCCATGGATGCCGGGTTTGTTTATCCGCAGGATAGCCGTTTATGAATACAGCAGACCGCGGCCGCGCCGCTGCACTGGCCGCTTGGACGGCGACCGCTTACGGTCGTTATGTGGCCGCGTGGGAAGCCGGTTTTTTCGTGCCGCCTGCCACCTTGGCATCGGACGCGCGCGTGCTGCAACTGGGCATGCCGCAATGGCCGCTGTTGCGAACATGGCCGCAGGCGGCGCACCGCATCTGCCAGCACCACGCGTACCCGGCAGACGTGTTGGCTGCCGCCGACAGTCTGCCGTGGCCGGACAACAGTTTCGATGTTGTGCTGCTGCCGCACGGCGCCGATGTTTATGCCGATACGGTGCGGCTGCTGGCGGAAACCTACCGCGTACTCGTGCCCGGCGGCTGTGTGCTGTTGAGCGGGCTGAATGCCTTGGGTTACTGGCGTTTCGGCGCCCGCACCCTGAGCCGTACACTGATGCTGCATAGCGCAGGCCAGATGCGCCATGCCTTGGAGGAGGCCGGATTTCAGGTCAACGGCGGCCGCTTTATGGCCTATGCCGCACCGTGGCAGCGACCCGCAGCCGAGGCTGTGCCGCGGGCGGTGGAGCATATGGGCAACCGCTGGTGGCCGCATTGGGCGGCGGTGTACGGACTGACGGCGGTGAAAGAATTGGCCGGAGTGCACCCCGATGCCGACCTGGCCGCGGCCTTGCAGAAACAGCCGGAGCTGGACTGGGCGGCGGCGGTGGGGCAGTGAGGGTAGGGGCCGGATATTTTAGGGTTCGCGGCTTGAGACCTTTGCAAAACCCCCATCTGCGGCGCATTTCTGCGTTGGAAGTTTATGCCCGTAGGGGTACTGCTCGCTCGCCTATCTACATGATATGTCTGCGCTCTCTGCGCTGCTACGCCTTGAACTGCATCCACATCTGGAGGTTTTGCAAAGGTCTCGGCTTGATCAAAGAGGGAGGCTGCCTGAAACGTGCAGTATTGGTTTTCAGGCAGCCTCTTGGGGCTATGTGTAGGGTGTGTGCCGCAGGCACGCACGCGTTTCAAATAATTGTTTTATCAAAGAACGCGTGCGTGACGTACCGCCACACACCCTACGGCTTAAATAACATGCCGTCCGGGGTTTTACAGAGGTCTCAAAATGCGCTTCCCAACCGAAAAAAACAGCGCCTGTATCCACAGGCGCTGTTTTGCCGCTGTCGGCTCGGAGCGGTTTATTTCTGCTCTTGGGCCAGTTTTTCATCCATGGCGGCTTCAAACTCGCGCATGCACTTGGCGGCCAGAGCCAGCATGGTGTCCACTTCTTTCTTGGTGATCACCAAGGGCGGGGCGGCTACCATGTGGTCGCCGCAGGCGCGCATGATGAGGTTGTGCTTGAAGAAGATGTCGCGGCACATCAGGCCGGTTTCGCCGGTATTGGGGAAAAGCTCGCGCGTGGCCTTGTCTTTCACCAGGGTGAAACCGCAAATCAAACCCTTGCAGCGGACATCGTCCACGTATTTGAACTGGCTGAAGGTTTCCTGCCAGCGTTTTTCCATATACGGGCCGATTTTGTCGCGCACGCGGTTGACGATGCCTTCGTTGTTGAGGATGTCCAGGTTGGCCTTGGCCACGGCGGCAGACACGGGGTGGCCGGAATAGGTAAAGCCGTGGTTGAATTCGCCGCCGGCTTTGAGGCCCTCGGCCACTTTGTCGTTCACCAGCACCGCGCCTATGGGCAGATAGCCGGAAGACAGGCCCTTGGCGGTGGTGAAGATGTCCGGCTTGAAGCCCATGGTTTCATGGCCGAACCAGTTGCCGGTGCGGCCGAAACCGCAAATCACCTCGTCGGCCACCAAGAGGATGTCGTACTGGCGGCAGATTTCTTCGATGCGCGGCCAGTAGGTTTCCGGCGGCACAATCACCCCGCCGGCGCCCTGAATCGGCTCGCCCACAAAGGCGGCAATCTTGTCGGCGCCGATTTCCTTGATTTTGTCTTCCAGCCAGTTGGCGGCGCGGATGCCGAAATCTTCCGGGCTTTCGTCTTTTTTGGCCAGGCCGTAATACCAGGGCTGCTCAATGTGGATGACGTTGGGAATCGGCAAATCGCCCTGTTCGTGCATGCCGGTCATGCCGCCCAGGCTGGCGCCGCCGATGGTGGAGCCGTGATAGCCGTTCCAGCGGCCGATGATGACTTTTTTCTGCGGCTTGCCCAAAGAAGCCCAGTAATGGCGTACCATGCGCATCATGGTGTCTACCGATTCGGAACCGGAACCGGTGTAGAACACATGGTTGAAACCGCTGGGCGCGATGCCGGTGAGGGTGTCGGACAATTCCACCACCGCCGGATGGGTGGTTTTAAAGAAGGTATTGTAAAAAGGCAGGATTTCCATCTGCTTTTTGGCCACTTTGGCCAGCTCTTTGCGGCCGTAACCGATATTCACGCACCACAGGCCGGACATGCCGTCGATGATTTCATTGCCTTTGTCGTCGTAAATATAAATGCCTTTGCCTTTCACCATCACGCGCACACCGTCGCGCGTGAGCGCGGCGTTGTCGGAAAACGGGTGCAAATGGTGTTTGCCGTCGCGGCGGCTGTAATCGGATTTATCCATCTTTGAAACTCCTTTGACAAGTTTGCAATTGCTTCGGTTCCATTGTGCGGATGAGGAAGCCGAATACGGATGATTATAGCGGAAAGCCACGAAATACGGCAGCTTTGGCTGTTTGGCAGTGCAGCAATTACAGCGTGCCGTGCAGATTGAAAAACGGCGGACTGCCGCTATTATAGTCATTTAAAATAAGAACGATACGGCGTTGCTGCGCCTTGCCGTACTACCTTGTACTGTCTGCGGCTTGCTGCCTTGTCTCGTTCTGTGTTATGCGACTATATTTCAGTCATCAGACAACACACATCAGGAAATCAAATCATGGCTTTAAATTTGCACACGCCGGATATTGCCCGGCTGGATTTTTTATGCGAACGCGTGCGCCCGCAGGCGCTCAGCGCCCCGCAACTGGCGCTGGTGAGCGATACCCTGGCCGTGGAAATGGGCATAGATCCCGACACCCTGCGCCAAGCCGACACCGTGCGCCAATTGGCAGGCAGTGCCGGGCACTACGATCCGGCGCCGATTGCCACCGTGTACAGCGGCCACCAGTTCGGCGTGTATGTGCCGCAGCTGGGCGACGGCCGCACCATGCTTTTGGGCGACTGGCGCTCAGCCGACGGGCGCCGTTGGGAAATCCAGCTTAAAGGCAGCGGCAAAACCCCGTTTTCACGTTTTGCCGACGGCCGTGCCGTGTTGCGCTCCAGCCTGCGTGAATATCTGGCCTCCGAAGCCATGCACGCCCTGGGCATACCCACCACGCGCGCCTTGGCGCTCACCGCCAGCCCCGACCCGGTGTACCGCGAACAGCCGGAAACCGCCGCCGTGGTCACCCGCGTGGCCGAGAGTTTTTTGCGTTTCGGCCATTTTGAATATTTCTACCGTCGCAGCCAACACGAATATCTGGCACCGCTGGCCGACCATGTGATTGCGCACCATTACCCCGAATGCGCCGCCGCCGAACGCCCCTATGCCGCCCTGTTTGCCGCCGTCAGCGCGCGCACCGCCCGCCTGATGGCGCAATGGCAGAGCGTGGGCTTTTGCCACGGGGTAATGAATACCGACAATATGTCGCTCCTGGGTCTGACCATAGACTACGGCCCTTACGGTTTTCTCGACTGCTACGACCGCGCCCATATCTGCAACCATTCCGACCACGGCGGCCGCTATGCCTACCAAGAGCAGCCCTATATCGCGCAATGGAATCTGTTGCAGCTGGCCAGCGCCTTCTTGCCGTTGGCAGAGGAGGGCGAATTGGTGACCATACTCAACAACTACGGCAGCCATTACCGCCAAGCTTATCTCGACCTTATGCGTGCCAAATTAGGGTTGCACAGCGCCCAAGACGGGGACTTGACCCTAATCAGTGAATTGTTTGATTTGATGCAGGCACAACAGGCCGATTTCACCCTCACTTTCCGGGCGCTGGCCGATGTGGACGCACACAGCGACAGGCTGCCTGAAAGTCTGGCGGCACGTTTTGCCGAAGATATTGGCGGCATCCATGCCTGGTGCTCCCGCTACCGCGCCCGTTTACAGGCAGAACAGAGCCATCAGAGTGAGCGGCATACACAGATGAAGCAAACCAATCCGCTGTATGTGCCGCGCAACCATTTGCTGGAAGCAGCCATTGCCGCCGCGCAAAACGGCGATTTCAGCGTGGCCGAACGCTTGCAAACCTGTTTGCGCGACCCCTTTACCGAGCGCGCCGAATACGCCGACCTCGCCGCAGCAGCGCCTGCGTGGGCCAAGGAAATTTGTGTGAGTTGTTCGAGCTGAGATGTCTGTTTTATCAAGCATAAAAGGCTGCCTGAAAGCGTTTTCAGGCAGCCTTTTGCACTATGGGCTGTATTTAACCACGGTGAAAAAAGCGCTGCGAAGGCGGTGACCACAACAGGCCGTTGGCGGCGAAATACACGATGGCAGCGTAGACCAGGGTTTCGGAAACACCGACCGCAAATGCACTCCAGCCCAGTAGGATGGCATAGCCCAAGGTGAACAGCCATCGGCCCCAGACTTGGCCGCGCCACACGGCAATTAGGGCGGAGAGCATCAGACCGTGGAAGAGGGCAAAAATGGCCAGGTTGAACCAGTCGATGCCGTCACTCAATCCCAAGGGCAAAATCAGTATTAGTCGAATAAAATAAGAACGAGACAAGGCAGCAAGCCGCAGACAGTACAGATAGTACGACAAGGCGCAGCAACGCCGTATCGTTCTTATTTTAAATGACTATAGTATCAGCACCACCGGAGTGAGGATGAGCAAGGCCATCAGCAGTGCTGCCGCAATCAGGGTTTTGGGGCGTTTGTTCATCTGCCCGCCCTTAACTGGCAAAGCGGTCGGTGGCGGCCACCAGCGCCCGGGCGATTTCGCTATCAAACGCGCTATGCCCGGCCAGCACCATTTCCAGCCGCGCTTCGGGGAAGGCTTGGTACAAATCCCAGGCCGACTGCGGCGGGGTGCAGATGTCGTAGCGCCCCTGCACAATCACGGTGGGAATATGGCGGATTTGATCGATATTCGCCAACAGCGCGCGCTCGGCCGTGAGCCAGCTCAAATGGCTGAAATAATGGTTTTCGATGCGCGCAATCGCCAGTGCGGCTTCGCCGTCGTGGTAATGCGCTACCGCTTCGGTGTTGTGAATCAGGTAAATCAAATGCGCTTCCCATTGCGCCCAGGCACTGGCGGCGGCCAGCATTTGTGCTGGGTCGGGATTGTCGGGGCTGAGCAGGCGGCGGTAGGCGGCCACGGTGTCGCCGTATTCGTCGGCAGTCAAAGGCGCCAGGAAATCGGCCCAGTATTCGGGGAAGATGCGGTCGGCGCCGCCTTGGGTGAGCCAGTCGATTTCATGCCGACGGCTCAGGAAAATGCCGCGCAACACCAATTCGGTCACGCGTTCGGGATGGCTTTGCGCGTAGGCCAGTGCCAGGGTGCTGCCCCAGGAGCCGCCAAACACCTGCCAGCGCTCGATACCCAAAAACACGCGCAGTTTTTCGATGTCTTCCACCAAGTCCCAGGTGGTGTTGTCCTCAATGCAGGCGTAGGGCAGGGAGCGGCCGCAGCCGCGCTGGTCAAACAGCACGATGCGGTATTTCTGCGGATCAAAAAAGCCGCGTTGCGCCGGTACCGTGCCGCCGCCGGGCCCGCCGTGCAGAAACACCACCGGCTTGCCCTTGGGATTGCCGGAAACTTCGTAGTAGAGGTGGTGGATGTCGGATACCGGCAGCATGCCGCTGATATGGGGCTCGGTGATGGTGTGCATAGATTTTCCTCTATCGTTGGCTGTTATAGTCATTTAAAATAAGAACGGTACGGCGTTGCTGCGCCTTGCCGTACTATCTGTACTGTCTGCGGCTTGCTGCCTTGTCTCGTTCCTATTTTATTCGACTATATTTGAGGGTGGTAAGGCTGCCTGAAAATATCAGACAGATTCTGCGACTTCGCTACGCTGCGCGCAGAATGACAGCAGCGGGTCATCCTGCGCGAAGTCGCAGGATCTTGTTCTGTTTAATCAGTAGCCGTAGGTCGGCTCTCCGAGCCGACACACCAACAGATAACGTCGGCTCGGAGAGCCGACCTACCCACTGAATTGGGCAATATAGACGCGTGGGTGCAAGCACCCACCCTACAGTTGCAAACCTATCAAAAAGGCTGCCTGAAACCTTTCAGGCAGCCTTTATTTTTACAGCACTGCTTTCACTGCCGCGACCACATGGTCTGCGGTAAAGCCGAACTCCTTAAACAGCGCTTCCGCCGGGGCGGATTCGCCGAAGCGGTCGAGGCCGACCACGGCGCCGTTGAGGCCCACATATTTGTACCAGCCGTCGCTGACACCGGCTTCCACCGCCACTTTGGGCAGCACCGGCGGCAATACGGCGGCTTTGTAGGCGGCTTCTTGGCGGTCGAATACATTGGTGGAGGGCATGGACACCACGTTGACAAACACACCTTCTTCGGCCAGTGCGGCCTGCGCATTGAGGGCCAGTTCCACTTCCGAACCGGTGGCAATCAGCACCGCCTGCGCTTCACCTGCCGCTGCGCTGATCACATAGCCGCCACGCTCGATTTCATTGAGTTGGGTCGGGCTGCGGGCGATAAAGGGCAGGTTTTGGCGGCTGAAAATCAAACAGCTGGGGTGGTCTTGCGCCTTGGCCGCTTCGGCCCAGGCCACCAGGCTTTCGGCGGTGTCGCACGGGCGCCAGACGTCCATATTGGGAATCAGGCGCAGGGTGGCGGTTTGCTCCACCGGTTGGTGGGTGGGGCCGTCTTCGCCCAGGCCGATGGAATCGTGGGTGAAGACGAAGATGGGGTTGGTTTTCATCAGCGCGGCCATGCGCAGGGCGTTGCGGGCGTATTCGCTGAACATGAGGAAGGTGGCGCCAAAGGGCTTGATGCCGCCGTGCAGTGCCAAACCGTTCATGATGGCGGCCATGCCGAATTCGCGCACGCCGTAGTGGATGTAGTTACCGCCGCCGTTTTTTGTCACCGCGCTGCTGGCCGACCAGTCGGTGAGGTTGGACGGAGTTAAATCGGCCGAGCCGCCGACAAATTCAGGCAGCACTTTGGCGAGGATTTCGATGCTGTTTTGGCTGGCTTTGCGGGTGGCGATTTTTTCGGCTTTTTCGCACACTTCGGCCAGATTGCGTTGCACATAGGCATCGAAATGGTCGGGCAGCAGGCCTTCCATGCGGCGCACGAATTCGGCGCCCAGTTGCGGGAATTCGGCTTGGTAGCGGGCAAACAGGGCATCCCATTCGGCTTGCAGCGCTGCGCCTTTGTCTTTGGCATTCCAAGCATCGTACACTTCTTGCGGAATCTCAAACGGCGCGTGCGGCCAGCCCAGATGTTGGCGCGTGGCTTCGATTTCCTCCGCACCCAGGGGCGCGCCGTGGGTTTTGTGGCTGCCTTCTTTGGTGGCCGCGCCTTTGCCGATTAAGGTTTTGCAGCAGATGATGGAGGGTTTGCCGCCCTCCGCTTTGGCAGCGGCAATGGCGGCGGCGACGGCGGCGGTGTCGTGGCCGTCTACATTAGCGACTACATGCCAGCCGTAGCTCTCGAAGCGCTGCGGGATGTTTTCGGTAAACCAGCCGTCCACCTTGCCGTCGATGGAGATATTGTTGTCATCGTAGAGCACAATCAGCTTGCCCAAACCCAGCGTGCCCGCCAGCGAACAGGCTTCGTGGGACACGCCTTCCATCAGGCAGCCGTCGCCCAGGAACACATAGGTGTGGTGGTCGACAATATCGAAGCCCGGCCGGTTGAATTCGGCGGCAAGGATTTTTTCCGCCAGCGCCATGCCCACGGCGTTGGCAATGCCTTGGCCCAGAGGGCCGGTGGTGGTTTCCACGCCGTCGGTATAGCCGTATTCGGGGTGGCCGGGGGTTTTGCTGTGCAGCTGGCGGAAGTTTTTCAAATCGTCGATGGAGACGTTATAGCCGGTCAGATGCAGCAGGCTGTAGAGAATCATGGAAGCGTGGCCGTTGGAGAGCACGAAACGGTCGCGGTTGTAGAATTTGGGATTGGCGGGGTTGTGCTTGAGAAACTGCGTCCACAGCACCTCGGCCATTTCGGCCATGCCCATCGGGGCGCCGGGGTGGCCGGAATTGGCCTTTTGCACGGCATCGACGGAAAGAAAACGGATGGCGTTTGCCAGTTGGGAAGCCATGAGCATACCTTTGCAGTAAGAGGAACAGACGGGGCGGATTATCGCATTGTTGCCGGGCTTTGTCAGGCGGTGGTGCCCGGCTATACTGCCGTATTGTATTATTGAGTGACTGCTTCTGCCGGTTTGATTTGAAAAAAGAAAAAAATGAACAGCAACACTTTCCACGCCGAAACGCATCTGAGCCACCGCAGCAACTGGCTGCGCGCCAGCGTGCTCGGCGCCAACGACGGCCTGATTTCCACCGCCAGCCTGATGATGGGCATGGCCGCGGCACAACCCGAATTCCAAACCCTGCTGCTCACCGGCACCGCAGCCCTGGCGGGCGGGGCCTTGTCGATGGCGGCGGGGGAGTATGTGTCGGTATCGAGCCAGTCCGACACCGAAAAAGCCGACCGAGTGATTGAGGCGCGCGAGCTGACGCGCAACCCGGAAGCCGAATTGCGCGAGCTGGCCGGGATTTACCGCCAACGCGGCCTGAGCCCCGAACTGGCGCAGCGGGTGGCGGAAGAACTCACCGCCCACAATGCGCTCGACGCCCATGTGCGCGATGAAATCGGCCTGAGCGAAACCACCGCCGCCAAACCGTTTCAGGCAGCCCTGGCTTCCGCCGCCGCCTTTGCCGTGGGTGCAGCCCTGCCGCTGGCCGTGACTTTGCTCAGCAGCGCAGATGTACGCGTGCCCCTGCTGGCGACCGGCACCGTGCTCGGCTTGGGCGGTTTGGGTTATGTGTCCGCCAAACTCGGCGGCGCCCAGCCCCTGCCCGCCGTCGGCCGTGTGGTGGCCTGGGGTGTGCTGGCGCTGGCGGTTACCGGGGTGATTGGCAAGTTGATGGGGGTGAGTGTGTAGGGGCGTGATTTTGCTTGCTGCTGGAAGCTGCTCAATATAAAAGCAAAACCCGCCGTATGGCGGGTTGTTTTTTCAGGCAGCCTGAGCGCATTTGACTTAAATACCCGTTCAGACAAATAAGCTAAAAGGATGGGATTGTTTTATAACATGTATTGTTTTGATCAAGATCCTGCGACTGCGCGCAGGATGACAGTGCTCCGTCATTCTGCGCGTAGCGTAGCGAAGTCGCAGAATCTGTTTTGACTCCGCAACTCTGTTGCGTTACGCAGGCAGCCTTCTTCATTTAGATTTAATTTTTAAATTGGCATCAAACCAGCGCAAACGGTTCGATATGCGCCAAACTGTCGGCCAATTCGACACGCAGCATTTCCGCATCGTAATGGCTTTGCAGATTAAGCCAGCTTTGCGCGTCGGTATTGAAAAACACGGCCAGGCGCAAGGCGGTGTCGGCGGTGATGGCGCGTTTGCCGTGGACGATTTCGTTGATGCGGCGCGGCGGTACGTCTATGGCTTTGGCGAGGGCATATTGGCTGATGCCCAAAGGCTTGAGCCAGTCTTCCAGCAGGATTTCGCCGGGATGAACCAGCGGCACGGCGCGGGTGTTCATGGGTATTCCTTTCAATGGTAGTCCACGATTTCAACCTGTACGGCCTGGCCTGCCTGCCAGACAAAGCAAATCCGCCACTGTTCGTTGATGCGGATGCTGTGCTGCCCGGCACGGTCGCCACTGAGGGCTTCCAGACGGTTTCCGGGCGGAATGCGCAAAAAGCTCAAATCGGTGGCGGCATGCAGTTGCTGCAGCTTGCGCACGGCAATGCGCTCGATATTGGCAAAACGCTTGACCCGCGTACCGTGAAACAGCTTGGCCGTGTCTTTGCATTTGAAATCGGTAATCATGCGGGATGGTAACGAAGTGCGTTAATAACGTCAAGCGTTAATAAAAAGGCTGCCTGAAAACCTGTTCCGGTTTTCAGGCAGCCTGGCCTTGTGGCCGTTCAAACAGCTTATTCCGGCCGCCGGATACTGCGCAGCACCGCCACCGGGTCGGCGGCGCGGGTGATGGGGCGGCCCATGACCAAATGGCTGGCACCGGCGGCCAAGGCCTGTTCCGGGATCATGATGCGGCGTTGGTCGTCGTTATTGGCTTCGGTGTCCAGGCGGATGCCGGGGGTGACCAGCACGAAGTCCCGACCCAAATTCTGGCGCAGCAGGGCGGCTTCGTGGGCGGAGCAGACCACGCCGTCGAGGCCGGAGGATTGCGCCAGTGCGGCCAGGTGCTGCACGGTTTCGGCCAGCGGGCGGCTGTGGCCGGTTTCGGCCAGTTCGGCTTCAGTCATGCTGGTGAGCACGGTCACGCCGATCAGCAGCGGGCGTTGGGCGTGATTGGCCACGGCTTCGGCGGCGGCTTCCATCATGCGCCGTCCGCCGGCGGTGTGCATGTCCACCATCCACACGCCCATGTCGGCGGCCACTTTGCAGGCTTGGGCCACGGTGTTGGGGATGTCGTGGTATTTCAAGTCCAAAAAGACGTCGAAGCCTTGGTGTATCAGCTGTTCCACTAGGTGGCGGCCGCTGGCGGTAAACAGTTCTTTGCCGATTTTGAGGCGGCACAGCTGCGGCTCGAGGCGGCGTACAAAGGCGAGTGTGCTGTCGGCATCGGCAAAATCCAGCGCCACAATCACCGGCGGGTCGGTGTCACGGGGCAGGGCAGGGTCGGCAATCAGCGGGTTCATGGGGTGTCCTGTTCGGTTTGTTGGCGGTACCAGTGCAAGAAATCATCGGGCTTGGCAAAGCCCAGCAGGGCTTCGCTGCGGCGGCCGTCGGCATGGAGCACAAACAGGCCGGGCGGGCCGTAGAGGCCGTATTCGCGCAGCAGGCTTTGCTGTTGCGGGGTGTTGGCGGTGACGTCGATTTGCAGGAAACGCTGCTCGTCCAGCACCGCCTGCACGGCGGGGTCGCTGAAGGTGTAGGCGGCCATTTCTTTGCAGGAAACGCACCAGTCGGCATAAAAATCCACCAGCACCGGCTGCGCGGGCTGTGCGGCAAAGGCTTGGCCTATGGCGCCGTTCAAATCGTCGGGATGGAAGAAACTTCTGCCGTAATGCTGGGTTTGCGGCGGGGTGAGGGTGAGGGCGCGGTGCAGACCGGTGGCCTGCATGCGTGCGCTTTGGGTGGCGAAATAGACACCGCCGCCCAAGAGCACGATGCCCAACAGCCAAGCGGTGTTTTTCAGGCTGCCTGAAAAACGGCGCGCACGGGTGAGCAGCAGGCCGCCGGGCACCACCATTAAGAGGGCATAGGCGACCACGGCCACGCCGTAGGGCAGGAAGGGGGTGGCCAGATACACGGCGGCGGCGAGCAGGAGCAGGCCGAAAGCGTATTTGATGCCGTTCATCCACGCACCGGCGCGCGGCAGGATGTGGCCGCCAAAGGTGGCCACCAGCATCAGCGGCAGGCCGGTGCCCAAGGCGAGCACATACAGCGCTAGGCCGCCGAGCACGGCGTCACCGGTTTGGCCGATATAGCCCAAGGCAAAGGCCAAGGGCGGCGCCACGCAGGGGCCGACAATCAGTGCCGAAAACATGCCCATCAGCAGTACCGAGGTGTAACGGCCGCCGGGCAGGCGTGCGCTTTGGGCTTGGAAAAAACTTTGCACGCGGGCGGGCAGTTGCAGGGTGTAGAGGTCGAACATGGCCAGTGCCAGCACCACCATCAGCGCGGCGGCGGCCAGCACCACCCACGGCTGTTGCAGCCACACGGTCAAAAGCGAGCCCGTGAGCCCGGCGGCCACACCCACGGCGGTATAGGTCAGCGCCAGGCCCTGCACATACACGCCGGAGAGCAGAAGCGCACGGCGTTTGCCGCCGCGGCGGTCGCCGACAATGATGCCGGAGACAATGGGCAGGAGCGGATACATGCAGGCGGTGAGGCTCAAACCGATGCCGGCGACAAAAAACGCCAACAGATTGGCGTTTAAGGTGTCCCAAGACAAGATAAAGCGCTGGCTGGCGGGGTTGGGCGCCGGAGCGGCGGGGTTGTTGGCGGGTGCCGGGGCGTTTTGCAGGAAGGGATGGCCGCCGCTGTCGGGGCGGTATTGGCCGTTGCCTTGGATGTTAAATTCGTTTTGTACCGGCGGATAGCACACGCCGACTTCGGCGCAGCCCTGATAGGACAGCTGCAAGACATAAGGTTCGCCGCTGGCGCCGTTGCGGTAGGGCCACAGGATTTCGGCGCTGTGGTAATACACTTCCTGGGTGCCGAAAAACTCATCGGTTTTTTCTTTGCCGGGACTGTATTCGGCAGCGCCCAGCAGGCCGTCGGGCAGGGTGGCGGCGCCGATTTTCTGCTGATAAAGATAATAGCCCTCGGCTACCTGAAAACGCACCACCACACCGCTGTCGGTGACGGTGACTTCGGGCACAAAGGCTTTTTCCGGCGGCAGCAGGGAATTGGTATCCACAGCCACGGCAGGGCGCCACAGCAAGAGGAGCAGGGAGAAACACAGCAGCAGACGGGAGAACAGGGTATTCATAAACGGGTATTTCTTGGGTGGGCGGTTTCAGGCAGCTTGCTAGGGCAAACTGACAATTCATTCGCGGCTGCTTTTTTGTCAAAAATCGCCCGCTTCTGCGTTGAAAATGCTCGCAAGGTGTCCAACCTTGCTGCGCTTTTCGCCTTGAATCGGACGTTTTTGCCTAAAAAATCAGCTACGCGCCCAAATTGTCAGTTCGCCCTAGGGGGGCGGGTTTTACACCCGCCCGCAAAAATGTAACGGGCAGCAGCCGTAGGTCGGATTCTTGAATCCGACATTTTGATAATGCGCTGCAGGATTCCAATATTGCCGCCGCATTTGCGGTTTTGTCGGATACAAGTATCCGACCTACGGACATATAGACGCAGGCTGCCTGAAAATCTTACGGATACTCAATCACCGCATAGGCCGAATGGTTGTGGATGGATTCGAAGTTTTCGCTTTCCACGCGGAAGGCGCCGATGCGCGGGTCGGCTTTAAGCGCGGTGGCGATGTCGCGCACCATGTCTTCCACAAATTTCGGGTTGTCGTAAGCCTGCTCGGTCACGAATTTTTCGTCCGGCCGTTTCAACAGGCCGTAGAGCTGGCAGGAGGCTTGGTTTTCCACCAGGTCGATGACTTCTTCAATGTCCACCTGCTCGTTGCAGGCAATGCGCACGGTTACGTGCGA
The DNA here is from genome assembly GCF_024171525.1 of Neisseriaceae bacterium HSC-16F19. Lineage (GTDB taxonomy): Bacteria > Pseudomonadota > Gammaproteobacteria > Burkholderiales > Neisseriaceae > JALJZY01. Next base: position 38,906 of record NZ_JALJZY010000016.1, on the reverse strand, counting down.
GCGCTGGTTGTGGGCGCCGTATTGCGAGATTTCCTTGCTGCACGGGCACAAGCTGGTTACCGGCACCAGCACTTCCAGGGTGTGGCAGTAGCTGCCGGCGTCGATTTCGCCGCTTAAGCAGACTTGGTAATCGAGGGTGCTGCGGATGCCGGACACCGGTGCCGATTTGGTGCGGAAAAACGGAAAACGCATTTCGATGCGTCCGGCGTGCGATTGCAGCAGCGCCACCATTTCCGCGGTAAGCGTGCGCAGGCGCGGCGCGTCCACCGGTTCGGTCTGGCCTTCCATCAGCGCCACAAAGCGCGACATATGCGTGCCTTTTTGCTCCGGCGGCAGATAGACGGTCATGGTCAGCCGCGCCACGGTGTGCTGGACACCGTCGGCCGAGCGCACCGCCAGCGGCAGGTGCAAATCTTTAATGCCCACCCGGTTGATGGGCATATTGCGTTGGTCGGGACTGCTTTGCACATCGGCAATCGCATTCATGTCGGGGTGTTTCCTTGTGATGTGGTGGGGCATGGCGCTGTGGCTTTATTCTTTCTATCTAAGGTTTATGTCCCAGCCATGCGGGCGCGGAATTATACAAGAGGGGTTGGGGTGGGGCAAACCGCCGCACAGTGCAAAAAATCGTCAAATAGTCTGCGGCTATAAAGCACATAGCGCGGCGCAGTGTGCCCCTGTGCCTATGCTAAAATGCGCGACTTTAGAACCTAAGACAAAGCAAAACCATGTTCCACCACAGTGCGGACCAATTGAAAAACCTGTGCGCCGCGGCGCTGGATTTGGCGCGGCAGCAGGGCGCTACGGCGGCGGAGGCCGATGTCAGCGAATCGCTGGGGCAGTCGGTGCAGGTGCGTTTGCAGGAAATCGAACAAATCGAATACCAGCAGGATACCGCGCTGGATTTGACCGTCTATGTCGGCCAGGCCAAAGGCCGCGCCAGTACCGGCGATTTCTCGCCGCAGGCGCTGGCCGATACCGTGGCCGCGGCGCTGAATATCGCCCGCTATACCGCCCAAGACGAATACGCCGGGTTGGCCGATGCCGCGCTGATGGCCACGCACATCGGCGAATTGGACGCCTACCATCCCTGGCCCTTGCCGGTGGACGAGGCGGTGGTGCTGGCGCAGCGTTGCGAGGCGGCGGCACGCGGGGCGGATGCGCGCATCGTCAATTCCGAAGGCGCCACCGTGCAGACCGGCCATTACCAATATGTGTACGGCAACAGCCACGGTTTTCTGGCGCACCAGCAGGGCACGCGCCACAGCATCGCCTGTAGCGTGGTGGCGGAAGACGTCAGCGGCATGCAGCGCGATTACTGGTACGACCTGGCACGCAAGGCCGCCGATTTGCCCACGCCGGAGAGCATAGGCCACACCGCCGCCGCGCGTACCGTGCGCCGCCTCGGTGCGGGCAGCGTGCCCACCGGCAAATATCCGGTGGTGTTCGACGCCACGGTTTCAGGCAGCCTCATCGGCCATCTGGTCGGCGCCATCAGCGGCGGGGCCTTGTACCGCAAAACCAGTTTTCTCACCGACAGCCTTGGCCGGCAGGTGCTGGCGCCGTGGGTGGTGCTAGAAGAGCGGCCGCATATTCCGCGCGCCTTGGGCAGCACCTATTTCGACGGCGAAGGCGTGGCCACGCGCGAGCGCACGGTGGTGGAGAACGGCATCATTCAAGGCTATTTCCTCAGCAGTTACAGCGCGCGCAAGCTGGGCATGCAGACCACCGCCAATGCCGGGGGCGCCCACAATCTCTACCTCAACCACACCCATGCCACCCAGGCCGATTTGCTGCGCGCAATGGGCAGCGGCCTGTTGGTGACCGAACTGATGGGGCAGGGGGTGAACACCATTACCGGCGATTATTCGCGCGGTGCGGCGGGTTTTTGGGTGGAAAACGGCGTGATTGTGCGCCCGGTGGAAGAAATCACCATTGCCGCACGCTTGCAGGACATGTTCCTGAATATGGCCGGTGCCGCCGACGACGCCCTGCGCCGCAGCGCCCATAAAGTCGGCTCGATTCTGATTGAAGAAATGACGGTGGCGGGGTAAGCCTGTCCGTCATCCTGCGCGCAGAATGACGAAGTGCCGCCGTAGGTCGGATTCTTGAATCCGACAAAACGCATCAGTGTGCAGCCAAGTGCGGGTGATGTCGGATACTACGCCAAGCTCCGCGCAGCATGACGCAACCCGTACAAAACCGTTTTCAGGCAGCCTGAAAGCGTTTTTATTCAACGAGATGGGATAAGCAAGATGACGGCAACAGTTGGGCGCGGCATTATCGAAACCCTATGGACGGATACAAGCAAGCGCTTGCCGTGTGCGGACTGCATTGTCTTTCCAGATGATAGGGTAGCGATTTTAAAATTTGAGCTGTTTCGCGATACGCAAACAGGCCAAAGCAGCGCGGCGGTTTCGCCTTTGTGCGATACCACGCTGCACAGTATGTTGCAATACGATGCCGATGTGTGGGTGGAAGTGGAGGCGTGGCCGGGTGCGCAGTGTATGTACCAAGGCTGCCGTTATATCGGCGGTGCCGGTGCTTTGGGTGCAGACGGGTTTGTGGCCTGCGAAGATTTGTGCGGCCGCCTGCAATGGGCCGTGTTTTTTACCCGCACCAACCCGTTTGTCGCGCTCCAAGTAGAGAATCACTATCTGCTTGCCCATACCGAGCACGGTGCGGCATGCCTCAAAATTAATTTGCATGATATTGCAGATATGGTTTATGTGACGGCAGAGGCTGCCTGAAACGTTTTTGCAAAAAGAGCGGCTTATGATACACTGCCGCCTTATTTTTCCTTTCCCAGCGGCCCGCGCTTACAGAGTGCGGCCGTCTGTTTTTTAATTGAATATTCGATAATCAAACGTAATTAAGGGTTTGCAATGAGCGTAACAGTAGAAAAACTGGACAATCTGGAACGTAAAATCGTCTTGGCACTGCCGTGGGCCGAAATCAACGAACAAGTGGCGGCCGAACTGCAACGTGCCCAGCGCCGCGTGAAAGTGGACGGTTTCCGCCCCGGCAAAGCACCGCTGCGCATGGTGGACTCCATGTACGGTGCCGGTATCCGCGACGATGTACTGAACCGTTTGGTACAGGACGCTTTCTACGATGCCGTGGTCAGCGAAAGCATCAAAGTGGCCGGTGTGCCCAGCTTTACCGGTCTGGACCAGGAAGAGCAAACCGATGAAGCCGTATTCAAAGTGGCGGCCCAGTTTGAAGTGTTCCCGGAAATCAAGGTTGGCGATTTGAGCGGCCAGGAAGTGGTGAAAGTCACCACCGAAGTGGGCGATGCCGAAGTGGACAAAACCATCGACATCCTGCGCCAGCAACGCACCCGCTTTGTGCGCGTAGAGCGTGAAGCGCGCGAAGGCGACCGTGTGATTATCGATTTCGAAGGTAAAATCGACGGCGTGCTGTTTGACGGCGGCAGCTCGCAAAACTACCCCTTCCTGTTGGGCAAAGGCCAAATGCTGCCCGATTTTGAAGCCGGTGTGCTGGGTATGAAAGAAGGCGATGTTAAAGAAGTGAGTGTGGCCTTCCCCGAAGACTACCACGGCAAAGACGTGGCCGGTAAAACCGCCGTGTTCACCATCACCCTGCACAATGTGGCCGAAGCGGAACTGCCGCCGGTGGACGAACAGTTTGCCAAAGCCTTGGGCATTGCCGACGGCGATGTAGCCAAAATGCGCGCCGAAGTGAAGAAAAACGTGGAGCGCGAAGTCAAACGCCGCACCCAGGACCAAACCAAGGAAAGCGCCATGAACGCGCTCTTGGCCGTGACCGAAATCGAACTGCCCAAAGCCTTGGTGCGTGAAGAAAGCGCCCGCCTGGCCGCAGAAATGAAGCAAAACTTTGCCAACCAAGGTATGGATGTGGCCAATTTGCAGCTGCCGGACGAAATGTTCGCCGAGCAGGCGCAACGCCGCGTGGCTCTGGGCCTGATTCTGGCCGAGCTTGTGGAATCCGCCAAGCTGGAGCCGAGCGAAGAGCAGGTATTGGCCATTGTGTCCGACTTTGCCGAAAGCTACGAAGACCCGCAAGAAGTGATCGACTGGTACAAGAGCGAGCCGCAAAACCTGCAAGGCCCGACCTCGCTGGCCATCGAAGCCAATGTGGTGGACTATGTGCTCAAGCAGGCCAAAGTCACCGAAAAAGTGCTGAGCTTTGACGAAGTGATGGGCCAACAGGCGTAAATCCGCTTTTCAGGCAGCCTGAAAGAGTAATAGGAAGCATCCGGCGGTGCCAGCTTTTGCACTGTACGGATGCTTTTTAATTCAGTGGTTTAATTCAGCCGTAGGGTGGGCATGCTTGCCCACCACTGTGTAATACCAATCCAAAAAATAATCTGGACTATTGCGTCATTGCGTAGGTTGGGTCGTCAGACCCAACGTTTCTAAAGATCTTGGCAAGTGTTGGGTCTGGCGACCCAACCTACGGCTACTGCTTTTTAATTCAGATTAAAGGAAACCCTTAATGCAAGCTCAAATCGATAATCTCGGCCTGGTGCCGATGGTGGTGGAACAAAGCGGCCGCGGCGAGCGTGCCTACGATATTTATTCGCGCCTGCTCAAAGAGCGCATCGTATTTCTGGTGGGCCCGGTAAACGATGCCACCGCCAATCTGGTGGTAGCGCAGCTTCTGTTTCTGGAAAGCGAAAATCCGGACAAAGACATTGCGCTTTATATCAACTCTCCCGGCGGCTCGGTAACGGCGGGCATGTCGATTTACGACACCATGAATTTCATCAAACCCGATGTGTCCACCCTGTGCCTGGGTCAGGCGGCGAGCATGGGTGCGTTTTTGCTGTCGGCCGGTGCCAAAGGCAAGCGTTTTGCCCTGCCCAACAGCCGCGTGATGATTCACCAGCCCCTGATCAGCGGCGGTTTGGGCGGCCAGGCTTCCGACATCGAAATCCATGCGCGCGAATTGCTGAAACTCAAGCAGAAACTGAACGAATTGCTGGCCAAACACACCGGCAAGAAATTGAGCCAGGTGGAAAAAGACACCGACCGCGACCATTTCCTGTCTGCCGAAGAGGCGCTCAAATACGGTTTGATTGATCAGGTGGTGCAAAGCCGCAGCGATGCGGTGTAGCTTGGCCTGAAGCACGTATGGTCCGGCCGGATGGGGGCAGACCATTCTTTTCTTTGCAGGTTTTGCAGATGCGCGAATATCGTTTTGTACTGGTGAATGTGTTTGCAGAAAGCCATTTCGGCGGTAACCCGCTGGCGGTATTTCCCCAAGCTCAAGGTTTGGATGATGCCGATATGCAGGCCATTGCCCGGCAGTTCAATTTGAGCGAGACCGTATTTGCTTTTTCTGCGGCTGAGGCGGCTGCTGCCGTGCGTATTTTTACTCCGGCGCAAGAGCTGCCGCTGGCCGGGCATCCGGTGATCGGTTGTGCTTGGGTATTGCAGCAGGAATGCGGCCTGCCGGATGATTTTGTGCTGAAAACCCGCGCCAAAACAGTCGAAATCTGCGAACGGGAAGGCCGCTTGCAGATGGGCTTGCGCGGTTACCGGCAGCAGCGTTGCGCTTGGTCGGATGCGGATGTGGCGGCCGTGTTGGGTGCCGCCGCCGCCGATATTGCCGGGGGTGCATATTTTGTCGACAGCGGCAGCTTGCAGCTGTTGGTATCGGTAACCGACCGTGCGGTATTGGCGCGGGTTAAGGCGGATGTGTCGCGCTTGCAGGCGCTTTATCGTGAAAACCCCTACGGTGTGACTCAGGATGCCGCTGTTTATGTTTGGGTGGAGGAGGGCGACTCTGTCTATGCGCGCCTTTTTTACGTGCAAGACCATATGATCTTGGAAGACAGTGGTACCGGGTCGGCCTGCGCCAATCTGGGTGCACATTTTTTGGCGGCAAAGCGTTTCCCGATAAGCAAAACGGTTGTGCAGGGTGACGATATGGGCCGTCCCAACCGTTTGTCTTTACATGTGGATGATACTCAGCAGATTTGGGTAGGCGGCCGTGTGATACCGGTTGGCGAAGGCGTTTTCAGATTGCCCTAAGCTTTAAGCCCAAGCCCGGATTTGGTACACTGTGGCCCTTGCACAGCGGCGGCTGCCGTGTTTTTGAAAAGGTAAGTTTATGAATATTCGCGTATTGCGCCCCGCTGCGCTGGCGGCGGTGCTGATGCTGGCGGCCTGCCAAAGTTCGGTGGAAGTGGCCGAAAAACCGGCCAAGCCGGCATCGCAGCCCGTGGCCGAGCCGTCGCCGTACCAGCCCGTCAATCCGCAATACATCGGCACCGGTCTGCTCACCCGTCCGGATGTGCAGCGTTTTATCGACCACCGCGTGCGCCGCGGCGGTTTTTCGCGTGCGGAGCTGGAAGTGTTTTTCGGCAGCACCGAGCACAAGCAAAACATCATCAGCATTATGGACCGTCCCGGCACTTCGCGGCCGTGGTATGAGTTCCAGCGCGCCAATGTCGGCGGCCGCATTCAGGGCGGCGACCGCTTCTGGGGTCAGAATGTGGCGGTGATCAACGAGGTGGCGCAGCATTACGGCGTGCCTGCCGAGCTGATTGTGGCCATTATCGGCATCGAAGCCAATTACGGCAGCAATATGGGCTCCTTCCGCTTGGGCGATGCTTTGACCACGCTGGCCTTCAGCTACCCGCGCCGCGCCGAGTTTTTCCAGCAAGAGCTGGACGAATTTTTGCAGCTGGCGCACGAAGAGCGCCGCGATGCCTTTACCTTTAAGGGCAGCTACGCCGGCGCAATGGGCATGCCGCAGTTTATGCCTTCCAGCTACCGCAAATGGGCGGTGGATTGGGACAAAGACGGCCGCCGCGATATTTGGAACAATGTCGGCGATGTGGCCGCTTCGGTGGCCAATTACATGAAACAGCACGGTTGGCAGACCGGTGCGCCGATGGCGGTGCCCGCGTCTTTGACCATCACCCCCGAATTGCAGGCGCTGATTGACGGCAAAACCGAGCTCAAGCACACGGTGGGCGATTTGCGCCGCATGGGCGTGCAGCTGCCCGCCCACATCGGCGACAATCAGAAAGCCATTTTGTACCGCTTGGAAGTGGCGCCTGGCCGTTTTGAGTATTGGGTGGGTCTGAACAATTTCTATGCCGTTTGGCAATACAACCACAGCCGCCTCTATGTGAGCGCCGTGCGTGAGATTGCCAATGGTTTGCGTGGCGGCAATGCCGGTTTGTAATTCATATAGTCTTTCCAAATAAGAATGATACGGCGTTGCTGCGCCTTGCCGTACTATCTGTACTGTCTTCGGCTTGCGGCCTTGTCTCATTCTTATTTGGTTTGACTATAAAATTACATTCAGGCTGCCTGAAACGCCTTTTTTCACACTTATGGAGTTTATTATGCAAAAAATCCTCGTATCTGCTGCTGCTTTGATGTTGTTGGCCGCTTGCGGCACCACCAGCGCCCCGCGTCAGGCCCAACAAGGCGGCCAGCAACAGGCCCCGGTGGAAGAAGTGGCCATCAGCACCGATACCGGCATGCAGCTGGCGCGTGTGGACAGCATCGACGGCCGCGTGGAAGTGGCTTACACCTGCGACAGCCGCAACGGCAAGCAAAAAGTCCGCGTGATGTACGGCGTGAAAGACGGCACCCTGGTGGTGGCGCAAACCCTGATTAACAATGAACCTTCCCCCGGCCTCTACCGTGTGCTGAACGATGCCAACGGCGACACCCAAAACAGCTACTTCGGCGAAGGCATCACTTGGACGACCGCCAAAGCCACTCCGGCCAATGTCACCAAAGTGAACGGCAATATGCTCACCCAGGCCGGTACCGACACCGTGAACGGCAAACAGGTACAAGTGGACAACATCCTCTTGAAATCCTGCGTACTGGACAAAGCGGCTACCGCCAAGCTGAACAAGAAGTAAGCCGGTTTTTGCCAGGGCGAACTGACCATCCGTTCGCCCTAAGCTGCCTGAAAGGACTACCCTTTCAGGCAGCCGTTTCTTGATAGATTGTTGTAAAACTTATGGCATATCAGGTCTTGGCGCGCAAATGGCGGCCGAAAAAATTTGCCGATTTGGTCGGCCAGGAGCATGTGGTCAAGGCGCTGGTGAATGCGCTGGACAAAGGCCGCCTGCACCACGCCTATCTGCTCACCGGTACCCGCGGTGTCGGCAAGACCACCATCGCGCGTATTCTGGCCAAAAGCCTCAACTGCCCCGACGCGCATGAGGGCGAACCCTGCGGCGTGTGCGACAGCTGCCGCCAGATTGATGCCGGGCGCTATGTGGATTTGCTCGAAATCGACGCCGCCTCCAATACCGGCATCGACAATATCCGCGAAGTGTTGGAAAACGCCCAGTACGCCCCCACGCTGGGACGCTACAAAGTCTATATCATCGACGAAGTGCACATGCTGTCCAAATCGGCTTTCAACGCCATGCTGAAAACGCTGGAAGAGCCGCCCGAGCATGTGAAATTCATTCTCGCCACCACCGACCCGCACAAAGTCCCCATTACCGTATTGAGCCGCTGCCTGCAATTTGTGCTGCGCAACCTCAATGTGCAGCAGGTGCACGACCATTTGGCGCATGTGCTTGCCAGTGAAGGCATCGAATACCAGGATGCCGCGCTGCAATTGCTGGGCCGCGCCGCCGCCGGTTCCATGCGCGACGCTTTGAGCCTGCTCGACCAGGCCATTGCCATGGGTTCCGGCCGCGTTACTGAAGCCGATGTGCGCCAAATGATCGGTGCGGTGGATACTTCTTATTTATACGAATTGCTGGATGCCTTGGCGGTGCAGGACGGCGAGGCGCTGTTGGCCAAGGCTGCCGATATGGCCGGGCGTGCCATCGGTTTCGACAGCGCGCTCAATGAAATGGCCTTGCTGCTGCAACGGCTGGCGCTGCTGCAAACCGTGCCCGGCGCCGTGGCCGATGCCGACCCGGAAAAACCGCGTCTGCAACAACTGGCCGCACGCCTGAGCGGCGAGCAAATCCAGCTGTATTACCAATGTGCCGTGCGCGGCAAACATGATTTGCCCCTGGCGCCGGACGAATACGCCGGTTTTGTGATGACCCTGTTGCGCATGCTGGCGTTTGCACCGCTGGCCGCCGAGGCCCATCCGCCACAGGCGCGTATCAGCGGCAGCCAGCTGCAAGACCCGGCGCCGCTGCAAACGGCGGATGCAGCTGTTCAAACAGCAGACAGGCTGCCTGAAACTGCTGCTGTAGAAGCGGAACCGTCTTTAGAACAAGCGACAGAGTTGCAGCTACTGCCTGCTGTGGCAGCGGCGGAAGAAGAGCCACCCGCCGCGCTTCATGCCCAAGAAGCGAAGCCTGTAGCAGAAACTGAAGTATTACCGCCGCTTGAGGCTGACAGTGTACCGCCGTGGGAAGATGCGGCTGTATCTGAAGCCGTGCCTGAAGAAGCTGCGGCAGACGAAGCGCTTGCCGTTCCTCAATCAGATATGGTCGTTGCAGATGAAGCTGCGCCCGTAACTGCCGAGATAGCGCCGCCTGCAAGCATTGCCGCAGCAGACAGTGCCGCGGATAGAGGTACCGAGGCGGAAGAAATTCCGTTGGCAAACCCGCCTGTCGAAGCCGCCGCCGATACGGAGGCCGAAACCGATGCAAGCACACAGCCTCTGCCCGAAATCAGCGCCGCCAACTGGCCGCAAATCATGACACAGCTGGCGCACAAATTGGGCGCGGTGCAACTGTTTTCCCTGCACACCGCCGTGGCGCATTTCGATGCCGCCCAAGGCCGTTTGCAGCTGGCGATTACCAATGAGGGCGAATTCACCGCCGACAAAGAGCGCCTGCACAAATTGGGCGCGGTCTTGTCCGAAGCCTACGGGCGCGACATCCGCGTCAGCACACAGGCCTGGCGCGAGGAGGAGGGTTTGGAAACCCAGGTGATGCGCCGCGAACGCCTGCAACAGGAAGCGCGTCAGCAAGCACAAGATTATTTGGAAGCCGATGCGGCCGCGCGGGACATCATCGATTTGTTCGATGCCCAGTGGCTGCCTGAAAGCTTGGCATTAAAACAGCCCGATTCCGGGCATTAAACAAAAAAGGACGTATTATGTTTGGAAAAGCCGGTTTGGGCGGCCTGATGAAACAGGCGCAGCAAATGCAGGAACGCATGAAACAGGCCCAGGAGGAGCTGGGCAATATCGAAGTCAACGGCGAAGCCGGTGCGGGCATGGTCAAAGTGACCATGAACTGCCATTACGGCGTGAAGCGTATCAGCATTGAAGACGCGCTCCTGGCCGATGCTGCGGATGACAAGGAAATGCTGGAAGACCTGATTGCCGCCGCCGTCAACGACGCCGTGCGCAAAGCAGGCGAAACCGCCGCCGCACATATGGGCCAATTCACCCAAGGCATGGGCCTGCCGCCGGGCATGGCCGATTTCTTTAAGTAAGTTCGGATCAGAATCAGGCTGCCTGAAAACGTTCAGGCAGCCTGCCGTATTTTGATATTCTCGGAATCAACCAGTGGGATGTATACCGCAATCGGTAAGCCGTATTAAAAGCGGTAAAAGGCTGCCTGAAAAACAGTGTGTAGCCGTTTTCTCCTGTGATGGAATACCATGACCGCCCGTTTCACCTTCTCCTCCGCCCATGTGGCCGCCGCCATTGCCGCCACGCTGGTGGCCTACGGCTCCAGCGCGGTGATTATTTTCCAAACGGCACAAACTTTCGGCAGCAGTGCGGCACAAATCAATTCCTGGTTTACCGCCCTGGGGCTGGGTTGCGGTCTGATGACCCTGTACTTGTCGCTGCGCTACAAAGAGCCGCTGATGGTGGCGTGGAGCACGCCCGGTGCGGCGTTGATGGTGGGCATGAGCGGCATTCCCCTGAGCGAGGCGGTGGGGGCGTTTCTGTTTGCCGCCGCGCTGATGCTGCTGGTGTCGGCCAGCGGCTTTTTCGGCCGCCTGGTGGCGATGATACCCAGAACCCTGGCTGCGGCCATGCTGGCGGGGATTCTGATTAATTTCGGCAGCAAGGTATTTGTGTCCATGCAGTCGCAAACCGTGCTGGTGGGGCTGATGCTGCTCACCTATCTGCTCAGCAAAATCCGTTTTCCCCGCTACAGCATCTTGCTGATGCTGGTGGTGGGCTTTGTCTATGCCTATGCCGCCGGGCTGTTGCAGACGGACAATCTGGTGTGGAAGGCACCGACTTTGCAATGGCTGTCGCCGGAATTCAAACTGGGCACATTGATCAGCGTGGGCATACCGCTGTTTATCGCCACGCTGGTGACGCAAAACGTGCCCGGTATCGCCGTGTTGCGCGCCTATCATTACCAAGCGCCGGTAGCGCCCCTGATCAATACCACCGCCATCGGCACCCTGCTGCTGGCGCCGTTTGGCGGTTTTATGATGAATCTGGCCGCCATCAGTGCCGCCATCACCATGGGGCCGGAAGTGGATCCGGACCCAAAAAAACGCTATTGGGCCAATGTGTGGATAGGGGTGTTTTACCTGATTTTGGCGGGCTTGGGCGGGGTGGTGGTGTCGCTGTTTGCGGCGCTGCCCTCGGAACTGCTGTGGGCCTTGGCGGGCATCGCCATTTTCGGCACGCTCCTGGCCAATCTGTTGGCGGCGTGGGAAGACGAAGTCACCCGCGAAGCCTCGCTGATTACCCTGCTCACCAGTGCTTCGGGTATGACATTGTTCGGTATCGGCAGCGCATTTTGGGGCTTGGTGTTCGGGGTGCTGGTGTACCACCTGAACCGCTATTTGGCGCGTAAATAATCCAGCGGCCTGCTTCAGGTCAGTCACCCGACCGCCACGCGGAACAGATACCTTTTTTTTGATATGAGCGTGGTTTAATTACGACGCCCGGAGCGATGATGCCGGGCGCTTTTTTTTCGGGCGGCGGCGGTGCCCGGGCAGGGGCAGGGCACTGTCCGGCAGGGGGTGCTGCGAAAGGTAAGGCACGGTAAATACAGCAAACTTTGCTGCAAGTGCACACTCAGGTGCCGCCGCCGGGCAAATGTAAAGACGATATGCTAAAAAATAATGATAATAACTATCATTTAACTTAATGAAATATTTGGTTTTTCTGGAAAAATTTTCCTTGGGTCAGCTTCAAAAGCCTTTGTCACTTAGGGTAAAATAGCGGGTGTTTTTACCCATATTTTCATAAAAGCGAGCCTGAGATGTTGGCGAATTATTTCCCCATACTGGTGTTTGTGCTGGTGGGTCTGTTTGCCGGCGTGCTGTTTATCACGCTGGGTCTGATTCTGGGGCCGAACCGGCCGGGCAAGGTCAAGCAAGACCCTTTCGAGTGCGGTTTCGAAGCCTTTGAAAACGCGCGCATGCGTTTTGACGTGCGTTACTACCTGGTGGCCATTCTGTTTATCCTCTTCGATTTGGAAGTGGCCTTTATGGTGCCTTGGGCGGTGGTGTTCAAAGAGCTGGGCGCCTACGGTTTTTGGTCCATGCTGGTGTTTCTGGTGATTCTGGTCATCGGCTTTGTGTATGAGTGGAAAAAAGGGGCGCTGGAATGGGAATAGAAGGTGTTTTGAATAAAGGCTTTGTCACCACCACGGCCGACACGGTGCTCAATTATGTGCGCACCGGTTCTTTGTGGCCGGCCACTTTCGGCCTGGCCTGCTGTGCGGTGGAGATGATGCACGCCGGTATGGCGCGTTACGATTTGGACCGCTTCGGCATTATTTTCCGTCCGTCGCCGCGCCAGTCCGACCTGATGATTGTGGCCGGTACCCTGTGCAACAAAATGGCCCCGGCGTTGCGCCGCGTCTACGAACAAATGGCCGAGCCGCGTTGGGTCTTGTCCATGGGTTCCTGCGCCAACGGCGGCGGTTATTACCACTACTCCTATTCGGTGGTGCGCGGTTGCGACCGCATCGTGCCGGTAGACGTGTATGTGCCCGGTTGCCCGCCGACGGCAGAAGCGCTGCTCTACGGCCTGTTGCAGCTGCAACAGAAAATCAGACGCACCGCCACCATTGCGCGGGTTTAAGGAGCAGCCATGGCAGACATGACCCAACTTCAGGCAGCCCTGGAAAGCATTATCGGCAGCAAAGCCAAGCTGATTAACGCTTTTGGCGAAATCACCATCGAATGTGCCGCTGCCGACTACTACGACATCATGCAGACCCTGCGCGATCACGAAGAACTGCATTTCGAGACGCTGGTGGATTTGTGCGGTGTCGATTACAGCGAATACAAAAACGAGCCGTGGGAAGGCAAGCGCTTTGCCGCGGTGAGCCAGCTCTTGTCCATCAAACACAACCGCCGCGTGCGCGTGCGCGTGTGGGCGGACGATGACGATTTCCCCATCGTCGATTCCGTGGTGGCGCTCTACAACAGCGCCGACTGGTACGAGCGCGAAGCCTTCGACCTCTACGGCATCCTCTTCAACAAACATCCGGATTTGCGCCGCATTCTCACCGACTACGGTTTTGTCGGCCATCCTTTCCGCAAAGATTTCCCCATTTCCGGCTATGTCGAAATGCGTTACGACGAAGCCGAAGGCCGCGTGGTGTACCAGCCCGTGACCATTGAGCCGCGCGAAATCACCCCGCGCGTTGTCCGTGAGGAGCATTACGGTGGCTAAACTCCGCAATTACACCATCAACTTCGGCCCGCAACACCCGGCGGCGCACGGCGTGTTGCGCCTGATTCTGGAACTGGAAGGCGAGACCATTGTCCGCGCCGACCCGCACATCGGCCTCTTGCACCGCGGTACCGAAAAACTGGCCGAAACCCGCACCTATCTGCAAACCCTGCCCTATATGGACCGCTTGGACTATGTGTCCATGATGGTGAACGAGCAGGCTTATTGCATCGCCATCGAGCGCCTCACCGGCATCGACGTGCCCATCCGCGCGCAATACATCCGCGTGATGTTTGCCGAAGTGACCCGCATCCTCAACCATTTAATGGGTGTCGGCTCGCACGCTTTGGACATCGGCGCCATGACCGCCATCCTCTATGCCTTCCGCTATCGCGAAGATTTGATGGACTTGTACGAAGCCGTCTCCGGCGCGCGCATGCACGCGGCGTATTTCCGTCCCGGCGGCGTTTATCGCGACCTGCCCGATTTCATGCCCAAATACGAATCGAGCAAATACCGCAACGCCAAAGTGCTTAAAGATTTGAACCAAGGGCGCGAAGGTTCGATGCTGGATTTTGTCGATTACTTCTGCGAGCGCTTTATCAAAGGCGTAGACGAACTGGAAACCCTGCTCACCGACAACCGCATCTGGAAACAGCGTACCGTCGGCATCGGCGTGGTATCGCCCGAGCGCGCACTGCAAAAAGGCTTTACCGGCGTGATGCTGCGCGGTTCCGGCGTGGAGTGGGACATCCGCAAAAAAGCGCCTTACGATGCTTATGCCCATGTGGATTTCGACATTCCCGTGGGTGTGAACGGCGACTGCTACGACCGCTATCTGTGCCGCGTAAACGAAATGCGCCAGTCCGTGCGCATCATCAAGCAATGCGCCGACTGGCTGCGCGCCAACCCCGGCCCGGTGATTACCGAAGACCGCAAAGTGGCTCCGCCCAAGCGCACCGACATGAAAATGGGCATGGAAGACTTGATTCACCATTTCAAACTGTTTACCGAAGGCATGCACGTGCCCGAAGGCGAAGTGTATTCCGCCGTGGAGCATCCCAAAGGCGAATTCGGCATTTATATGGTGTCCGACGGCGCCAACAAGCCCTACCGCATGAAAATCCGCGCCCCCGGCTTTGCCCATCTGCAAGGCATAGACGAAATGTCGCGCGGCCACATGCTCGCCGACGTGGTGGCGATTATCGGTACCCAAGACATCGTATTCGGAGAGGTGGACCGCTGATGTTATCCGCACAATCCTTACAACAAATCGACGCAGAACTGGCCAAATACCCGGCCGACCAACGCCGCTCCGCCGTGATGGCCGCGCTGCGCATCGCCCAAGTGGAAAAAGGCTATCTGGCGCCGGAAACCATCGAATTTGTCGCCGACTACATCGGCATGGCGCCGGTGGCGGCCTATGAAGTGGCCACTTTCTACAATATGTACGACCTCGCTCCGGTGGGCAAATACAAAATCACCGTATGCACCAATCTGCCCTGCGCCCTGCGCGGTGGCGTGGATGCGGCCGATTATTTGAAGAAAAAACTCGGCATCGGCTTTGGCGAAACCACCGCCGACGGCAAATACACGCTGATGGAAGGCGAATGCATGGGCGCCTGCGGCGACGCCCCGGTGCTGCTGGTGAACAACCACAAAATGTGCAGCTTTATGACCGAAGAGGCGATTGAAGCCAAGTTGGCGGAATTGCAGTAAGGCTGCCTGAAAAATAAGAAATGGTAGGTTGGGTTGAAAACCCAACATTAGCTGTTGAGATAAGGCAAATGTCGGATTCAAGAATCCGACCTACGAAACTGCCTGAAGGGTAGCTTGGGTTGAAAACCCAACATCAAACTAAACCGTATTGGCTATTGTTGGGTTTGCCAACCCAACCTACAACGAAACACCAATTGCAAACCGGTTTTCAGGCAGCCTGAAAACCGCAACAAACAAACCGAAAAACAGGCAAAGCAAATGGCTATTTACCAATCAGGCGTAATTTTTGAACAAGTCGATACCCGGGAACCCGACTGCTGGACGCTGGCCGCTTACGAAGCGCGCGGCGGTTATCGTGCTTTGCGCAAAATCCTGAGCGAAAACATGTCGCAAGACGATGTGATTTCCGAAGTCAAAACTTCCGGCCTGCGCGGTCGCGGCGGTGCCGGTTTTCCCACCGGCCTGAAATGGAGCTTTATGCCGCGCGCGTTTCCGGGCGCCAAATACGTGGTGTGCAATACCGACGAGGGCGAGCCGGGTACGTTTAAAGACCGTGACATCATCATGTTCAATCCGCATGCGCTGATTGAAGGCATGATTATCGCCGGTTACGCCATGGGCGCCGCCGCCGGTTACAACTATATTCACGGCGAGATTTTCGAAGGCTATCAGCGCTTTGAAGACGCGCTGGCCGAAGCGCGCCAGGCCGGTTTGCTCGGCAACAATATCCTGGGCAGCGGTTTTTCCTTCGACCTGTTTGCCGCCCACGGCTACGGCGCCTATATCTGCGGCGAGGAAACCGCTTTGCTGGAATCGCTGGAGGGCAAAAAAGGCCAGCCGCGTTTCAAACCGCCGTTCCCGGCCTCGTTCGGCCTTTACGGCAAACCGACCACCATCAACAACACCGAAACCTTTGCTTCGGTGCCGTTTATCATCCGCGACGGCGGCCAAACCTTTGCCGACCACGGCATTCCCAATAACGGCGGCACCAAGCTGTTTTCCATTTCCGGCCACGTCGAGCGCCCCGGCAACTACGAAGTGCCGCTGGGCACGCCGTTTAAAGACCTGCTGGCCATGGCCGGCGGCATGCGCGGCGGCAAAAAGCTGAAAGCGGTGATTCCCGGCGGCTCTTCTGCCCCGGTTTTGCCCGGCGACATCATGATGGAGCTGACCATGGATTACGACGCCATCAGCAAAGCCGGTTCCATGCTCGGTTCCGGCGCGGTGATTGTGATGGACGAAGACGTGTGCATGGTGAAAGCGCTGGAGCGTTTGAGTTATTTCTATCATGAAGAATCCTGCGGCCAATGCACCCCCTGCCGCGAAGGCACCGGCTGGCTGTACCGCATCGTCCACCGCATCGCCAACGGCAAAGGCCGCCCGGAAGATTTGGAACTGCTCGATTCCATCGGCAACAATATGGCCGGCCGCACCATCTGCGCCCTGGCCGATGCCGCGGTATTCCCGGTACGCAGCTTTACCAAGCACTTCCGCCACGAGTTTGAACACTATATCGAACACGGCGGCCCGGCCAAGGCGCATAAGTGGTGTTAGTTTCAATCTGGAAGACTGTTTAAGACCGAAAGGCTAGCGATGAAAATTAAGTTGAGAAACGAGATTGAGGGACTTTTTCATGATGCATCATGGGAAGGTTTCGGGCTATATATCAAAACAGGTCAATTATCAGGCTTTTTAGATGGTAATGGTGATGTTGTTGATGGCACAGATGATTTAGTTAAAGAAGTTTTAAATATATTTCAGGAGTCAAACCCTACAACTCCAAGTGATTGGTGCCGAGTATTAAATGAAAAATACAATGCTAATTTAGATTGTTCTATATATGAGATATCTTTAAAGAAGAGTAGTGTTTTAGAAAAATGTAAACGCTTATTTGATCTAAAAATTTTGGATAAAAAATAATCTAGAATTAAACTATATAAAACCCTGAATTTATTTGGACAAAGTGTGTGACAGTAGCGGATCTGTCCCCTCTCCCGCTGGCGGGGGAGGGTTAGGGTGGGGGTGGTATCCTAAAGTTACTGCCCATCACAGAGACACCCAAAAGACAAAACACCCTAAATGAAGCGCATGACCCGTAACCGTGTTTTGCAAGAAAATGCCCGCTCACTAAGACAAGACATGAGCTTGGCCGAGCAGCGCCTGTGGTATCACTTGCGGGATAAACGTTTGAACGGCATTAAATTCCGCCGCCAGCAGGTGATTGGCCGGTACATTGTTGATTTTGTCTGTATGCAGCATCGATTGGTGATTGAGTTGGACGGCGGGCAGCATGCAGAACAAATGAAATATGACGCGCAGCGTACGGCTTTTTTGCATCGGCAAGGCTATCGGGTACTGCGGTTTTGGAATGATGAAGTATTGCAGCAGACCGAGAGTGTGCTGGAGAAAATTTTAGAATGCTGTTGTGATGGGGAATGCCCCCACCCTAGCCCTCCCCCGCAAGCGGGAGAGGGGACAGGTGGCAGCAGCGGATAACGGGGCTTATTGGCCCGGACGTAAACAATACAGGCTGCCTGAAAAACGAATTGAACAACTCAAATTCGTTTCAGGCAGCCCCCCCAAAAACCTTTTAATCAATAAAATCGTAACTAGGAAACAACCATGTTACATATCGAAATCGACGGTAAGCAGGTATCGGTAGAGCAGGGCGCCACGGTGATTGAGGCGGCGCACAAGCTCGGTACCTATATTCCGCATTTCTGCTATCACAAAAAACTCTCCATCGCCGCCAACTGCCGCATGTGCCTGGTGGAAGTGGAGAAAGCGCCCAAGCCGCTGCCGGCCTGCGCCACGCCGGTAACCGACGGCATGGTGGTGCACACCCATTCGCCCAAGGCCAAGCAGGCGCAGGCGGGGGTGATGGAATTTTTGCTCATCAACCATCCGCTGGACTGCCCGATTTGCGACCAGGGCGGCGAATGCCAGTTGCAGGATTTGTCCATGGGTTACGGCATGGGCCACAGCCGTTACCGCGAGGCCAAACGCGCGGTGGCGGGCAAAGACATGGGCCCCTTGGTGTCGGCCGCGGAAATGAGCCGCTGCATCCACTGCACCCGCTGCGTGCGCTTTACCGAGGAAATCGCCGGCGTGCAGGAAATCGGCATGGCCAACCGCGGCGAGTTTTCCGAAATCATGCCCTTTATCGGCAAGGCGGTGGAAACCGAACTCTCCGGCAATGTGATTGATTTGTGTCCGGTGGGCGCGCTCACCAGCAAGCCTTTCCGTTACGATGCGCGTTCGTGGGAGCTTTCCCGCCGCAAAACCGTTTCCGGTCACGATGCTTTGGGCAGCAACCTGATTGTGCAGACCAAGGAGCACACCGTGCGCCGCGTGCTGCCCTTGGAAAACGAAGCCATCAACGAATGCTGGATAGCCGACCGCGACCGCTTCGCCTATGAAGGCCTGTACCACGCCAGCCGCCTGAAAACCCCGAAAATCAAGCACGACGGCCAATGGCACGATGTCGATTGGCAAACCGCGCTCGATTATGTGAAAAAAACCCTGGACTGCATCCGCAAAGAAGACGGTGCGGACAGCATCGGCATCTGGGCCAATGCCGCCAACACCGTGGAGGAGCTGTATCTGACGCAGAAACTGGCGCAGGGTCTGGGCATCAAACACATCGCCACCCGCTTGCAGCAGCAAGACGAACGTCTGGCTGCCAGCCTGCAAGGTGCGCCGTGGCTGGGCCAGTCCATCGAGGCCTTGAGCGGTTTGGATGCCCTGCTGGTGGTGGGTGCCAATCTGCGCAAAGAGCAGCCGCTCTTGACCGCACGCCTGCGCCGCGCCGCCAAGGGTTTTACCCGCGTCAGCGTTATCGCCAGCAGCCGCGAGGCATTGCACATGCCCCTGCTGGCACAAGAAGCCATCCATCCCGACCACTGGGCGGCACGGCTGCAAGCCTTGGCCGCGGATACCGCACATGCGGTTTCAGGCAGCCTGAAAAACGGTGAAAAAGCCGCCATTCTCCTGGGTGCGGAAGTACAAAACCACCCCGATTACGCCGCTGTTTACGCCGCCGCACAACAACTGGCCGATGCCACCGGCGCGGTGCTGGGCATTCTGCCGCAGGCCGCCAACAGCGTCGGTGCCGCCGTACTGGGCGCGGACATCGGCGACAGCATCCAAACCATGCAGGCGCGGCCGAAAAAAGCCGTGCTGCTGATGAATGTGGAGCCGGAAATCGACGTGGCCGACGGCGGTGCCGCCGTGGCGGCCTTGAAGCAGGCGCACAGCGTGATGGCGTTTACGGCTTACGAGAGCGACACGCTCTTGG
Organism: Neisseriaceae bacterium HSC-16F19; assembly: GCF_024171525.1. GTDB lineage: Bacteria > Pseudomonadota > Gammaproteobacteria > Burkholderiales > Neisseriaceae > JALJZY01. Next base: position 19,345 of record NZ_JALJZY010000016.1, on the reverse strand, counting down.
ACGTGTGCGACGTGCTGTTGCCGATTGCGCCGTTTACCGAAACTTCCGGCAGCTTTGTCAATATGGAAGGCCGCCTGCAGTCCTTCCGCGGCGTGGTCAAAGGCCTGGGCGATTCGCGCCCGCTGTGGAAAGTGCTGCGCGTGCTCGGCAATGTGTTCGAGCTGGCCGGTTTCGATTTCGACAGCAGCGAACAGGTGCTCAAAGCCGCCCTCGACCCGGCGGGGCTGCCTGAAAAACTGAACAACCGCAGCAGCTGGCAGGGTGAGGCCGCCGCCGCGTCACGCCGTTTGGTGCGGGTGGGCGGCACCGGCATTTACCACAGCGACGCCATCGTGCGCCGCTCCGCACCCCTGCAAGCCACCGACCATGCCGCGGTTCCGGCCGCACGCGTGCATCCGCTGACGCTCGCCGCATCCGGCCTGATTCACGGCGACAGCGCGCGCATCAGCCATCAAGGCCACAGCGTGAGCGTGACCGTGGCGGCCGACGACACGCTGCCTGAAAACGTGGTGTACCTGCCGTTGCATACGGCCAATGCCGCCGCGGGCGGTCTGATGAACAGCGTTGAACTGGGAGGCGCATAATGCAGGCATGGTTCCAATCCCTGCTGGGGCAGGACATCGGTTTGGTGGTTTCCATCATCGTGAAAATCGTCATTATCCTGCTGCCGCTCATCCTCACCGTGGCCTATCTGACCTATTTCGAACGCAAAGTCATCGGCTACATGCAATTGCGCGTCGGCCCCAATGTGACCGGTCCCTTCGGCCTGATCCAGCCCTTTGCCGACGTTCTCAAGCTGTTGTTCAAAGAAGTGGTGCGTCCGCGGGCAGCCAACAAGCTGTTGTTCTACATCGGCCCTATGCTGTCGCTGGCGCCGGCGTTTGCCGCTTGGGCGGTGATTCCCTTCAGCGAAAACTGGGTCCTCACCCATATCGACGCCGGTTTGCTGTATATCCTGATGATCACCTCGCTGTCGGTGTACGGCGTCATCATCGCCGGATGGGCGTCCAACTCCAAATACGCCTTTTTGGGTGCCATGCGCTCGTCCGCGCAAACCATTTCCTACGAAATCGCCATGGGCTTTGCCTTGATCGGCGTGATCATGGTTTCCGGCAGCATGAATTTCCACGACATTGTCGCCGCACAAGCGGTGGGCATGGCCGGTGGCTCGGTGCTCTCCTGGAACTGGCTGCCGTTGTTCCCGCTGTTTATCGTCTATCTGATTTCCGCCGTGGCCGAAACCAACCGCGCCCCGTTTGACGTGGCCGAGGGCGAGTCGGAAATCGTGGCCGGTTTCCATGTGGAGTATTCCGGTTTTGCCTTTGCGCTGTTCTTCCTCGCCGAATACATCTTTATGATTCTGATTGCGGCCCTGACCGCACTGATGTTCCTCGGCGGCTGGCTGTCGCCCTTCCCGCAAAGCTGGGGCCTGATCGGCACACCGAGCGCCCTGTGGATGTTTGCCAAAATGGCTTTTGTGCTCTACGGCTATCTGTGGATCCGCGCCACCTTTCCGCGCTACCGCTACGACCAAATCATGCGCCTGGGCTGGAAAATCCTGATTCCGGTGACCATCGTGGCCGTGATTGCCTTGGGCCTGTGGATGATTTCGCCGCTGAGTTTGTGGAAGTAAACACTTGAAGGCTGCCTGAAAAAGGGGTAGGTCGGGTTGAAAACCCAACAAAACTGAAAAACGAACAGCATTGAAAGGTAAAACCATGAAAGCACAATGTCTTTGCGGCGCAGTCAAACTGGACGTGCAACACAATAACCACGTTCACGCCTGCCATTGCGGCAAATGCCGCACCCGTTCCGGCGGCGCAGCGTTTGCGGTGACCGCCAGTGCGCCGCCGCAGATTGAAGGCGAGGAGCATATCCGCCGTTATCGGTCGTCCGAATGGGCCGAGCGTGCGTTTTGCCAACACTGCGGCAGCGATTTGTTTGTACAGGTGGGCAACGATTATTACGTCAATGCCGGTTTGTTTGCCGATGGCGAGGATTTGGTTCTGGGCGCACAAATTTTTATCGACTGCAAAGCACCGTATTACGATTTGGCCAACGACACGCCGAAGCTGACCGAACAAGAATTTTTGGCTTCTATCGGCGCCGAGTGAGTGCCGGGTTGGGTTGCAAACCCGGCAAACCGAAAAACAGACAGCTTGGTTGGCTCTGGCAACCCAAGCTGCGGTCTGAACTGTGTGGCTTGGGTTGAAAACCCGACAAAGCCGGAAAATGAAACATCCTTATTGTTGGGTCTGACGACCCAACCTACGCCTGGGAAGTGTAGGTTGGGTTGAAAACCCAACACAACCGAAAAGCAAACAGTTTAATTGTTGGGTCTGGTGACTCAAATTACAGCCTGAAACCTTTTCAGGCAGCCTGAAATTCACAATACAAAACCCTGCAAGATAAGGGCGAGCAATATGGCTAATTTAGTAAAAACCTTTTTATTGGGCGAGCTGGTCAAAGGCATGGGCGTCACGCTCAAAAACTTTTTTGCCCGCAAAGACACCATTTATTTCCCGGAAGAGAAAACACCGCAATCGGTGCGCTTCCGCGGCCTGCACGCGCAACGGCGTTATCCCAACGGCGAAGAGCGCTGCATCGCCTGCAAACTGTGCGAGGCGGTGTGTCCGGCCATGGCCATCAATATCGAGTCGGAACAGCGTGCAGACGGCACCCGCCGCACCACCCGTTACGACATCGACCTGACCAAGTGCATTTTCTGCGGCTTCTGCGAAGAAGCCTGCCCCACCGACGCCATCGTGGAAACCCATATCTTCGAATACCACGGCGAAAAACGCGGTGATCTGCACTACACCAAACCCATGCTCTTGGCCATCGGCGACCAATACGAAGCCGAAATCGCCAAACGCAAAGCGGCCGATGCGCCTTACCGTTAAGGGGTGGACATGACTCAAATCGTTTTATTTTATGTATTTGCCGCGGTCATTCTGGCCTCGGCGCTGGCCACGGTACTGGTGAAAAACCCGGTGCATGCCGCCTTGTCGCTGGTGCTCACTTTCTGCGCCAGCGCCATGATGTGGCTTCTGATGCAGGCCGAATTCCTCGGCATCACCCTGGTGGTGGTATATGTGGGCGCGGTGATGGTGCTGTTTTTGTTTGTGGTGATGATGCTCGACATCGACATCGAGTCCATGCGCGCCGGTTTCTGGCGCATGGCGCCGGTGGCCGGTTTGGTGGGCGTGGTCACCGCCGCCTTGGTGATTCTGGTGCTGCTGCACCCGCAAACCAATCTGGCATCCTTCGGCAACATGAAAGCCATACCCGCCGATTACAGCAATGTGCGTGATTTGGGCCGCCAAATCTACACCACTTACCTCTTGCCCTTCGAGCTGGCTGCGGTGCTGCTGGTGCTGGGCATGGTGGCGGCGATCGCGCTGGTACACCGCAAAAACACCAACCCGAAATACATCGACCCGGCCGAGCAGGTTAAAGTGCGCCCGCAAGACCGCGTGCGCCTGGTGAAAATGGCCGCCGAAGTGCCGGCCGCCGCCGCAAGCGATGCCGCAGAAGAGGAGGGCAAAGCATGATTACGCTCAGCCATTACCTGGTATTGTCCGCGCTCTTGTTTGCCATTTCGGCCATGGGCATTTTCATGAACCGCAAAAACGTGCTGGTTTTGCTGATGGCCATCGAGCTGATGCTGTTGGCGGTGAACTTCAACTTTATCGCCTTCTCGCAATACCTGGGCGATACCGCCGGACAGATTTTCGTATTCTTTATCTTAACCGTGGCCGCGGCCGAATCGGCCATCGGTCTGGCGATTATGGTGCTGATTTTCCGTAACCGCCGAAGCATTAATGTCCAGGATTTGGACAGCCTCAAGGGCTAAGGGAGCAAATACAGTATGAACGATATGACCTTGTATCTCATCATCGCCTTAACGCCCTTGTTAGGCTCACTTATTGCCGGTCTGTTTGGTAAACAGGTCGGCCGTGCCGGGGCGCACAGCGTCACCATTTTGGGGGTGGCGGTGTCCGCCGTGCTGTCGGCCTATGTGCTGTGGGGGTTTATCAACGGCAGCCGCGCGAAGTTTGACGAAAACGTCTATACCTGGCTCACCATGGGCGGTTTGGACTTCTCCGTCGGCTTTCTCATCGATACCCTGAGCGCCATGATGATGGTGGTGGTTACCAGCGTGTCGCTGATGGTGCACATCTACACCATCGGCTATATGAAAGACGAAGCAGTCGGCTATCAGCGCTTCTTCAGCTATATCTCGCTGTTTACCTTCTCCATGCTGATGCTGGTGATGAGCAACAATTTCGTGCAGCTCTTCTTCGGCTGGGAAGCCGTAGGTCTGGTGTCTTATCTGTTGATCGGTTTCTATTTCAAACGCGAAAGCGCCATCTTCGCCAACCTGAAAGCCTTTTTGGTCAACCGTGTCGGCGACTTCGGCTTTTTGCTCGGCATCGGCCTGGTGCTGGGTTATTTCGGCGGCAGCCTGCGCTATGCGGACGTGTTTGCCTATCTGCCCCATGTTCAGGCAGCCACCATCACCCTGTTGCCGGGTGTGGAATGGTCGCTGCTCACGGTGACCTGTTTGCTGCTGTTTGTCGGCGCCATGGGTAAATCGGCGCAGTTCCCGCTGCATGTGTGGCTGCCGGATTCCATGGAAGGCCCGACGCCGATTTCCGCCCTGATTCACGCCGCCACCATGGTAACCGCCGGCCTGTTTATGGTGTCGCGCATGTCGCCCATGTACGAATTGTCCACCACCGCCTTGAGCGTGATTATGGTGGTGGGTGCGATTACCGCCTTGTTTATGGGCTTTTTGGGCACCATCCAAAACGACATCAAACGCGTGGTGGCTTATTCCACCCTGTCGCAGCTGGGTTATATGACCGTGGCTCTGGGCGTGTCTGCCTACTCCGTGGCCATGTTCCATGTGATGACCCACGCCTTCTTTAAAGCCTTGCTGTTTTTGGCCGCCGGCAGTGTGATTATCGGCATGCACCACGACCAGGACATGCGCAATATGGGCAACCTGAGAAAATACATGCCCATTACCTGGATGACCATGTTGTTGGGCAATCTGGCGCTCATCGGCACGCCGCTGTTCTCCGGTTTTTATTCCAAAGATTCCATTATCGAAGCGGTGCATTTCAGCAATCTGCCCGGCAGCGGCTTTGCCTACTTTGCCGTGCTGGCGAGCGTATTTGTGACTGCCTTCTACGCCTTCCGCCAATACTTTATGGTCTTCCACGGCCCCGAGCGCTGGCGTCAGGCGGCGCATGACGACCATCATGCCCACGACGACCACGGCCACCATCACGGCCTGGGCCCGAACGACAATCCGCACGAAAGCCCGTGGGTGGTGACCCTGCCGCTGGTGCTGTTGGCGATTCCCTCCGTCATCATCGGCTACATCACCATCGAGCCCATGCTGTACGGCGACTTCTTCAAAGACGTGATTTATGTCGACCACGCCGCCCATCCGGTAATGGCGCAGATGAAAGAAGCCTTCCACGGCCCCTTGGGCATGGTGGGCCACAGCCTGCAAACGCCGGTGCTGTATCTGGCCATTGCCGGTGTGTTCACGGCCTGGCTGCTGTATGCGAAAGCCCCGCATCTGCCGGCCAAAATCGCCGCCGCCTTCAGCCCGGTGTACAAACTCTTGGACAACAAATACTTCTTCGATACCGTGTATTTCGCCGTATTTGCCAAAGGCAGCCGCGCCTTGGGCAATCTCTTCTGGAAAGTGGGCGACCAAGCCGTGATCGACACCGGTGTGGTCAACGGTTCGGCCAAAGCCGTCGGTTGCCTGGCCGCCTTGGTGCGCCGCTGGCAGACCGGCTTTATCTATACCTACGCCACCGCCATGGTCTTCGGCCTGCTGGTGATGCTGCTGTGGTGGTTCTGGCCGTTAATTAGCGGTTAAGCGGATAATTTTGTTGCTATTTTTGGGTTACTAATATGTACGAACATTTACTCAGTCTGGCCATTTGGGTGCCGATCATTGCCGGGGTGGTGGTTTTGGCCACCGGCAGCGACCGCAACGCCGGTTTGGCCCGCATCCTGGCTTTGGTCGGTGCGCTGGCGTCACTGGCGGTCACCTTGCCGCTGTTTACCCGCTTTGACCGTTTGAGCGGCGGCTTCCAGTTCACCGAGTTTTACAGCTGGATTCCGCAACTCAATATCAACTACGCCTTGGGTGTGGACGGCATTTCCGTGCTGTTTATCATCCTCAACAGCTTCACCACGCTGATGGTGGTGCTGGCGGGTTGGGAAGTGATTCAGAAGCGTCCGGCGCAATACATGGCCGCTTTCCTGATTATGTCCGGCCTCATCAACGGCGCCTTTGCCGCCATGGATGCGATTTTGTTCTATGTCTTCTTTGAAGGCATGCTTATTCCGCTGTATCTGATCATCGGTATGTGGGGCGGCCCGCGCCGCGTGTACGCCGCCATCAAGCTGTTTTTGTACACCCTGCTCGGTTCGCTGCTGATGCTGGTGGCGATGATTTACCTCTCCACCCAGGCCGACGGCAGCTTTGCCATTGTCGATTGGCACCATATCCGCCAAATCGGCGACACGGTGCAAAAACTGCTGTTTGTGGCCTTCTTCCTCTCTTTTGCGGTGAAAGTGCCGATGTGGCCGGTGCACACCTGGTTGCCGGACGCGCACGTGGAAGCGCCCACCGGCGGTTCCATGGTGCTGGCGGCGATTACCCTGAAAGTGGGTGCCTACGGTTTCCTGCGCTTTATCCTGCCGATTCTGCCGGATGCGGCCAAATACTTCGCCCCGGCCATGGTGGTGTTGAGCCTGATTGCGGTGATCTATATCGGCATGGTGGCCTTGGTGCAGACCGATATGAAAAAACTGGTGGCTTATTCCTCCATCAGCCATATGGGTTTTGTGACCTTGGGCATGTTTTTGTTCACCGCAGGCTACCTGAACGAATGGGCCTTGAAAGGCGCCATCATCCAGATGATTTCCCACGGTTTCGTGTCTGCCGCCATGTTTATGTGCATCGGTGTGCTCTATGACCGCCTGCACAGCCGCAATATCGCCGACTACGGCGGTGTGGTGAACGTGATGCCCAAATTCGCCGCCTTTATGATGCTCTTCGGCATGGCCAATGCCGGCCTGCCGGGCACCTCCGGTTTTATCGGTGAGTTTATGGTGATTGTGGGTGCCACCAAGGTGAATTTCTGGGTCGGCGCACTGGCGGCCCTCACCCTGATTTACGGTGCGGCCTACACCCTGTGGATGTACAAGCGCGTGGTGTTCGGCGACATCACCAACCCCGAAGTCAAAACCATGCAGGACGTGAACAAACGCGAATTCCTGATTCTGGCCGTTCTGGCCGCCGCCGTATTGGGCATGGGTCTGTATCCCGAGCCTGTAATTGCCGTTATCCACCAAGCTGCCAACGATCTGATTATTCAGGCAGCTCAAAGCAAACTGTAAGGAAATCGAATGAATTGGGCCGATTTGAATTTGCTACCCGCCGCACCGGACATGGTGCTGGCCACCGCATTGTTTACGGTTTTGCTGATTGATTTGTGGGTGCCGCAGCACAAGCGCGCCGTCACCTGCTGGCTGTCGCTCTTGGCCGTAGGTGTTACCGCCGCCGTGCAGCTGTATGTATGGCAGGGCGAGCCGGTGTCTACCTTCAGCAATATGTTTGTGCTCGACGGCTTTGCCCAAGTGGCCAAACTGGCCATGTATGCGGCCGTGGCGGCTTTGTTTGTGTACAGCCAGAGCTACCTGAAAATCCGCCAGATTTATCAGGGCGAGTTCTACACCCTCACCCTGTTTGCGCTCTTGGGCATGAACGTGATGGTGTCTGCCAGCCATTTCCTCACCCTGTATGTGGGTTTGGAAATCCTGTCGCTGTCGCTCTACGCCCTGATTGCCCTGCGCCGTGACGACGGCAAGGCGGCCGAGGCGGCGCTGAAATACTTTGTGCTCGGTGCGCTGGCTTCCGGCATGCTGCTGTACGGCATTTCCCTGATTTACGGCGCCACCGGCTCGCTGCAACTGACCGATGTGCTCAGCGCCGCACCCGAAGCCGCCAGCCCGTGGCTGTTGAAACTGGGCTTGGTGTTTGTGGTGGTGGCCATCGCCTTCAAACTGGGCGCCGTGCCCTTCCATATGTGGGTGCCGGACGTGTACCAGGGTGCGCCCACCGCCGTGGCCGCGCTGGTGGGTACCGCGCCGAAAATCGCCGCCACCGTGTTTGCCTTCCGCATTCTGGTGACCGGCCTGGGTTCGGTGCGCACCATGGACGAAGCCCTGCCCGATTGGAGCGGCATGTTGGCGCTCTTGGCTGTGGCTTCTTTGCTGGTGGGTAATCTGGCGGCGATTATGCAGACCAATATCAAACGCATGTTGGCTTATTCCACCGTGGCGCATATGGGCTTTATCCTGCTGGCGTTTATGGGCGGCATGGCCGGTTTCTCCGCCGCGCTCTACTACGCGCTCACCTATGCGCTGATGGGCGCACTGGCTTTCGGCGTGCTGATGCTGTTGTCCAATGAAGGCCACGAATGCGAGAACATTGCCGACCTGGCCGGCCTTAACCAGAAAAACGCCTGGTATGCCCTCCTGATGCTGTTGGCCATGTTCTCCATGGCCGGCATCCCGCCGCTGATGGGCTTCTACGCCAAATTCGCCGTGATCAAAGCGCTGCTTTCACAAGGCTATGTGTGGATTTCCGTGTTTGCGGTGGTGATGTCGCTGGTGGGCGCCTTTTACTACCTGCGCGTGGTGAAAGCCATGTATTTCGACGATGCCGCCGAAGGCATGAGCCTGCAAAAATGTCCCGGCAGCCGTGTATTGCTGTCGGTCAACGGCCTGCTGCTCCTGGTGTGGGGCATCATGCCGCAGACGGTGGTGGACTGGTGTGTGAAAGCATTGGAAAGCACGCTGTAAGTGTGGTGATAGAGTAAAAAAGGCTGCCTGAAAGGTTTTCAGGCAGCCTTTTTGACATCCGTATGTAGCGTTTTATTTGGCCGGTACGATTTTGGCCTTGTTTTGCAGTTCGGCCACAGCCTGATTCAGGCGGGCTTGTGCCAGATCGTTGTGCAGCGCCTGTTGTACTTCTGCCAGCGGGCGCAATACGAATTTTTGGCGGTCGTTTACATAGAAAATTACCTGGATCTGGGTGTTGGGAATGGTCACCGCCTGGGTGGTGTACTTGCCTTTGCCCAAGGGAGCAACGGCTTGGTAAATCCACGGTTGCTGTGCTTTTAAGTCAGCCAGCGGCAGATAGGCGCTGTCGATGCCGCCGGTGGCTTCCACATTGTCGGCACTGCTGTATTTCTTGGCCACATTGCGGAAAGACTGCTTGCCGCGCAGGGCTTTGAGGGCGGCCTGAATTTGTTCCGGTTTGTCGGAAATGATTTCACCCAGCTGTACGGTGTCACTGTCTTTGTAATGGACTGCCAGGTTGTTGTAGTGCTGAACCACTTCGGCATCACTCACCGGTTGTTTGGCCAGAAGATCAGCAGCATAGGCATTGACCAAGAGCTGGTATTCGAATTGGGCCAGCGCCCATTTGAAGCCGGGTTTTTTGTCGTCGCCACGGGCTTTGGCTTCTTTGAGCGCGGCATCGCGGCGGGATTTGACTTCGGCTTTTTTGTCCAGTTTCAGACGTTTGGCTTCCTGGGTCACCACGGCTTCGGTGATCAGGCCGTTGAGCAGTTGCGCGCGCAGTTGCGGACTGTCCTGCAACTGACCCTGGCTTTGCGCCTGCAGGGTCTGTACGCGGTGGTTGAGTGCCTCGCTGTCGATTTTGCTGCCGTTAACGGTGACCAGGGTTTCGGCCATCAGGCTGCCTGAAACGGCGAAGGCGGCCAGGGCGGCAGCAGTCTTGTAAGCGTGCATGATTATCCTTTCTCAAGCGGAATAAAGAGCGCCCATTGTACCCGTTTTTTGCGGCGGCGGGTTTCAGGCAGCCCGGTAGAGCAGGGGAAACAAATCATCGTCGTGCATGGGCGCACCGGCAGGCAGGCGCTCGCTGAGGCCGGGAAATTCGGGCGAGGTGACCCAGTTGCGCGGGGCGTGGGTGATGTCATCGCCCAAAAAACGCACCGAAAACACGCGCCGCAAGCGCTCCGAGCCTTGGGCAGCGTGCAGGGTGAGCATATGGAAAAACACCGCATCACCCGGCTCCAGTGCCCAGCCGATAATGGGGTAGGCGCTGCGGTCGGCTTCGATGTCGGGCAAATCGGCGAGGCTGCCTTCGGGAAACCATTTGGCCTGGTTGTCCATAAACGAGCGCGGCATCAGCCACGGCCCCAGATGCGAACCGGCCACGAATTCCAGCGTGGCCTCGCGCGGCACCGGGTCGACCGGCAGCCACAGGCTGATGTTTTGACGGCCTTCGATATTGTAATAAGGCTGGTCTTGATGCCAGGGCGTGCGCTGGCGGGTACCGGCGGTTTTGACCAGGGTGTGGTCGTGATAGAGGCGGGTTTCGCGACTTTGCATCAGCTGACCGGCCACAGCCGCCACCCCGGTGTTGAAAATAAAATCGCGGTAGGCGGGGATGTGCTGCCAGTTGCAGAAATCTTCAAAAAACCAACCGCCGTCATCACTGCGGCTGGCGGTTTTGGCACGCGGGCTGGGGTGGCGCATATTGTGGTCTATGCCGCGTGCCAAGGCGGCCACGGCGGTCGGGTCCGCCAAGCCGCGCACCACCACGGCGCCGTTGGCGGCAAATTCGGTTATCAGTTCGGGGGTGGGGGCAGGTAAGGGCATGGCGGGGATCAAAAAGTCGGGGTTTGGGGAGTACCTCATGCGGTAGAGGACTACGAATTGCAGACGCATCATAACGTAAACCCGCGCCATGCGGGAGAATGGGCGGTTTTTCAGGCAGCCCGAACACCATTGCTCACACAACCCCGGGCGCTTTTACACAGCGGCAACGCCGGATTACACAGCAGCCGCTATGATGGCCACCGTTTTCAACCACGGGCCGATGGGCCTTGATTATCGAAAGACATACCATGAAAAAACTCAGTACCCTCGCATCCGTTGTTTTGGTTTCCGCCGGCCTGATCGCCGCGCCGCTGGTTCACGCCGCCCCCGGCCAGCAACCCGCGCCGCACACCCAACAGGTGAAACAAAACCAAGGCAAACAGAAACTGAACAAGAAAGAACGCAAAGCCCAGAAAAAAGCCGCCAAAGCGGAAAAGAAAAAAAACAAAAAAGCGAAAAAAGCCCATAAAGGCCAAAAACGCCACGGCGCACAGCAACGCGGTTAAGCGTTTGATATAGTCATTTAAAATAAGAACGATACGGCGTTGCTGCGCCTTGCCGTACTATCTGTACTGTCTGTCCCACGGGACTTCGCTGCGCTCGCGGCTTTTTTGCTGCCTTGTCTCGTTCTGTGTTATTCGACTATAAAACCGCCCCGATACAGTGTATCGGGGCGGTTTTTTTGCGGCAACTGTACCCCCTAGCGTATGATGGCGCGGTTTGTATTGTGTAGAAAACAGTCTTCAGGCTGCCTGAAAAACCAAACAGCACACTGGTTTGATTTCGGAATACATCATGAATCCCTGTCCCTGCCAATCCGGCCTCGATTATGCCGACTGCTGCGGCCTCTTGCACCAACAGCCGTTAACTGCCGCCGATGCGCGTGCGCTGATGCGTTCGCGTTATGCCGCTTATGTCTTGGGCAAGATAGATTATATTGTCGCCACCACCGTGCCCGCACAACAGCCGCTGCTGGACACCGCCGCCATGGCGGCCTGGAGCCGCGATACGGCTTGGACGGGCTTGCAGGTGCATGCGTTTCGCACTGTCGGCAAACAGCATGCCCAAGTTGAGTTCAGCGCCTATTTTGACGATGCGGCAGGCACGGCGCAGGAACACCGCGAGCTGTCGGCCTTTGTGTGCATCGATGGGGCATGGTTTTTTATCGACCCCACCGTGCCCTTGCCGGGCATGAAGCAGCCTTGTTTTTGCGGATCGGGCAAAAAATTCAAACAATGCTGCGGGCAGTTTTTCAGGCAGCCGTAGGTGGGCATTTATGCCCACCAAACATTTTGAATCATCAGCCGCTTAAAATGGCGGGCATAAATGCCCACCCCACCTTTATCACCATCGTATGATCAATCTTGCCATCTACCGCCGCCTGCTCAGTGACCGCCAATTGCGGCGCATTGTGCTGCATTCCGTCTTGCCGCGCCTGCCCTTGGGCATGAATTCGCTCGGCATCACTCTGCTGGTGCAAAACAGCAGCGGCTCGTTCGCGCAGGCGGGTTGGGTGGCGGGGGCGTATATGGCCGCCATGGCGGTGCAGGCGGCGTTAGTGGGGCGTTGGATAGACCTGCGCGGACCGCAAGGCTTGCTGCTGCCGATGGCGGCGGGCTATGCGCTGTCCATGCTGCTGCTGGTGTGGGTCAGTTATCAGGGCGCATCTTTGCCGTGGCTGATGGCGGCGGCGGGGGCGGCGGGTTTGTGTTTTCCGCCGGTGTCCACGCTGTTGCGTGCCACTTTCCGCAAGGCCGATATGGCGGCCTCATTGCGGCAGTCGGCCTATGCGGTCGATTCGATGATTATCGAGAGCTGTTTTATTCTGGGGCCGCTGCTGTTGAGTCTGGCGGTGTGGCTGGGTTCGGAAGCCTATGCGGTGATGCTGTCGGCGCTGCTGGTGGCGGTGGGTGTGCCGCTGTTTGTGCGCACCGGCGCCCTGCAACGCTGGGGGCAGGTGGAAACCGGTGTCGAGCGCCATTGGCTGGGGCCTTTGCAGGTTCAAGGCGTACGCCGGGCGCTGGTGTTGTCCTTGTTGGTTACCCTCGGTGTCGGCATGATGGAAATCGCCATGCCCGCTTTTGCCGAAGCGCAGGGCAAAAAAGAATGGACGGGGCTGTTTTATGCGGTGATGAGCGTGCCCTCGGTGGTGGCGGTGCTCACCTACGGCTCGCGTACTTGGGCAATGCCGCTGCGCCGCCAGATTGTGCTGTGCCTGCTGTGGCTCACCGGCGGTTTGCTGCTGATGTCGCAAGCCGCTTCTGTGGGGTGGTTTGCCTTGGGCTGTATGGTGGTGGGCATGGCCATCGGGCCCATTTTTACCATGCTGGCGCTGCAACTGGGCGGCTTGAGCCCCAGCGCCACGGTAACCGAAGCCTTTACCTGGAATGCCATGCTGTTTACCCTCGGCATCGGCTTGGGAATTTGGCTCGGCGGTTTGCTGGTACAGGCTTGGGGCTGGCAGTGGCCGCTGTGGGCAGGGGCGGCGGTGACCGTGTTAGGGGTGCTGTGGTGTCCGCTGATACCGGTAGCGCAGGCGGAACAGGAAGCGCCAGAGGCTGCCTGAAAAGTGTACTTCGGCCTCTTGGCGGTTTTTGCTTAAGAATACGGGCACAAAGCGGACCAAATCCCTTTCAGGCTGCCTGAAAATGACTTCGGACTGTGCAGGAGTATACTCATGATAATACTGACCACCTTGACCCAAGTGCCCGATTTCGCCGTCGGCTTTGTGCGCGACATCCGCATCCGCTGGGCGCTGGAAGAAGCCGGGCTGCCTTACCGCGTGGTCAGCGTGCCGCCAGGCAACCGCGACTATCGGGCACAACAGCCCTTCGGGCAAGTGCCGCTGTTGCAGGACGGCAGTGTGCGCCTGTTTGAAAGCGGTGCCATTTTGCTGCATGTGGGCGGCAAAAGCCCGCAGCTGTTGCCGCAGGCGGAGCAGGCACGTGCCGATGCCGTGAGCTGGCTGTTTGCCGCACTCAATACCGTGGAAACCGTGACCTACCGCCTGTTTCGCCTGCAACGGAAACGCGAGCCGGAAACTTCGCGCTGGCATAAGGATGTGCAGGCTACTTTGAATAAGCGCCTGACACAGCTGGAGCAGGTGCTGCAAAAGAGCGAATGGTTGGCCGGCACTTTCAGCATTGCCGATATTGCCATGGCCGATGTTTTGCGCCTGTCGGCCCAATTCGGCGCTCTGAGTGCTTATCCTGCCTGTGGTGATTATGTGCAGCGTGCCACCGCCCGTCCGGCATTTGTGCGGGCGTACCAAGACCAGTTGGCGCATTTCGGGCACAATGCCGCCATTGAGGCGGCAGTTGAAATGTGAATGTGCGAATGCCTGAAATCTGTTATCCACCCACAAGGAGACACCCATGTTCACCCCTTATCTGAATTTCAACGGCGATTGCGCCGAAGCCTTTGCCTTTTACGCCCGCGTGCTGGGCGGCGAAGTGACCGACAGCTACCGTTTCGCCGATATGCCGCCCATGGAGACGGAGGGCGCACCGCCGTTGTCGGACGCGGACCAACAAAAAGTGATGCACGCACGGCTGGTGGTGCGCGGTCACGAACTGATGGGTGCCGATATGCTGCCCGGTTTTTGTGCCGACGGCACGGGCTACCGCCAGCCGCAGGGCATGAGCGTATCCATTACCGCCGACAGCGTGGCCGAAGGCGAGCGCATATTCAATGCCCTGGCCGAAGGCGGCACGGTGGGTATGCCGTTTGCGCCGACCTTTTTCTCCCAGGGCTTCGGCCTGCTCACCGACCGTTTCGGTATCCCGTGGATGATTGATGTCGGCCACCCGCCCGCATAAGCGCATAAACAAAGCCGCTGTCACAGCGGCTTTGTTTTTTCAGGCAGCCTGAAAGCAGTTGGTAGGGTGGGCAGGAATGCCCACCCTACGGCTGCTTGTTCTTTAGGTTTCAGGCAGCCTGAACAACAAGACAAGACCTATCCGCCTTTATCCCGTCCATGTGCAGGTAATGCGGTGTCTTTGGCGGTTGAAGTCTAGGGTAATGACGTTTAATGCTTCTTCGATCACCCAGCCCTTGGGGCGGGAACGGTAAACCGTGTAGGCAACCGTTTGCTGCGGATGGCTTTGGGCCAGCCGTTCGGTCTCTCGGTTGATCTGCTCCATGTCCGGTTCGCTATAAGGCAGACGCTGCTCGTGTATCAGGCGGTAGCTGCCGTTGCTGCCGATGGCATGGTATTCCGCCCATGCCTGTTTCTGCCCGGCGGCACTTTTGTAGCGGCCGCTGCCGACCAGGCGGAATTGGGGCTGCAAGGTCATCATGCGCGCATCGGCAAAAACGAGTTCGTAGCGGGCATATTCGGTTCCCGGGCGCACGATGACGATGCGCTTGAGCGGCAGGCCGAAGGCACGGGCGTTTTTAAGCCGGAATTCCTGCGCGTTAAAGCCGTTGCCTTCATCACGGTTGCGCACGCCTTGCAAAGACGCTTGCAGCGCGGCCGGCAGGCGCTGCGTATCCCGGTAGTGGTTGTGCACTTCGATCAGCGCGCCGGGCTCGCAATTGTGTTGCAGGGTGTGCAGATAAGGAGTCCAGTCGGTGGCGGCCAGCGCAGCGGAGGGCAGTGCCGACAGCAGGGCGGAGGTGAGAATACGCATGACGGGTGCTCCAAATAAAAAACGCACTGCATTCGTTTTCAGGCAGCCTTGCAAAGCTTGTCCGGTTTAATGCTCAAAGCCGGGCGTGTGTTTTGAAGCCGAAAAAGGCTGCCTGAAAACAAGTCCAAACTTGTCCGCCTTTACCCCGCCCATGTGCAGGTAATGCGGTGTCTTTGGCGGTCGAAGTGCAAGGTGATGTCGTTCATATCGTCGCGAATCAGCCAGCCGTTGGGGCGGGAGGCGTATACGGTGTAGGTCACGGTCTCGCGCGGGTGGCGTTTGCCCAGTTGGGCAAGGTGGCGGTCCAGTTGTTGCAGCACCGCTTCACCGGGGTCGGCATTGTAGGGCAGGCGGCGTTCGTCTATCAGACGGTAACTGCCGTTGCTGCCATGGGCATGGTATTCCACCCATGTCTGCTTCTGCCCGGCGGCGCTTTTGTGGCGGCCGTTACCGGCCAGGCGGAATTGGGGCTGCAAGGTCATCATGCGCGCATCGGCAAAAACGAGATCATAGCGGGCATATTCGGTTTCCGGGCGCACAACGACAATGCGGTTGAGCGGCAGGCCGAAGGCGCTGGCGTTTTTGAGGCGGAATTCCTGCACTTTAAAGCCGTTGTTGTCGGTGCTGTTGCGCACACCTTGCAAAGACGCTTGCAGCGCGGCCGGCAGCCGCTTTTTATCCTGGTGGTGGTTAAGCACTTCCACCAGTGCACCGGCATCGCAATTGTGTTGCAGGGTGTGCAGATAAGGGGTCCAGTCGGTGGCGGCCAGCGCGGCGGAGGGCAGGGCCAGCAGCAGGGCGGGGGTGAGAATACGCATGATGATTTCTCCAAAATAAGTCAATGTTTTCAGGCAGCCTGAAAAACCGCTTTATACCGCTTCTTGCGTTTTCTGTGCGAAAAAATCGATAAAGCTGCGCACTTTGGCGCTTAAAAACGCGCGGTCGACATAGGCGGCATACAGTGTGGCGCCAAACAGGCGGTAATCGGGCAAGAGGCGCACCAGGCGCCCGGCGGCCAATTCGTCTTCCACTGCCCAGGCCGGTTGGTAGCCGATGCCGATACCGGCTTCTATCATCCGCCCCACCATCAGCGTGTTGTCGCTGCCGGCCACCGGTTTGAGTTCGATGGCGGCGCGTTCGCCGCTTGTGCGGTGGTGCACTTCGATATGGCGTTTGTCCACATAAGAGGGCAGCACGGCCTGATGCCCGGCCACCTGCTGCGGTGTCTGCGGCGTGCCGTGGCGGCGCAGATAGTCGGGCGCGGCCAAAAGATAAAATTCGATTTCCGTCAGCGGGCGCACAATCAGCGAAGGGTGCGGCTCGTCCGAAACCCTGAGCGCCAAATCAAAACCGTCGGCAATCAAATCCACGCTGCGGTTGCTCAGCGACAAATCCAACTCTACTGCCGGATACAGACTGCGGTATTCCGCCAGCCAGCGGCTCACCGGCGGGCAGGCAAACCACAAGGGCATGGTGATGCGCAACACGCCCTGCGGCGTATCCGTGCCTGCGGCGGCCTGCTCGGCGGCGCTGTGCAGGGTATCGAGCGCATAGCTGCATTGGCGGTAATACGCTTCGCCCGCTTCGGTGAGGTGCAGATTGCGGCTGTTGCGGTGCAAAAGTTTGGCGCGGATGCTGTTTTCCAAATGGCTCACATGCTTGCTGGCCATGGCAGTGGAAATGCCCAGCTGCTCGGCGGCGCGGGTAAAACTGCCGCTTTGCACCACTTGGCGGAAGACTTTGAGGCTGAATAAGGTGTCCATGATTTCCTAATAAGAAACGGTATTTCAATAAACGGCGGATAGATTAAGCAGCATTATAACTTTAAACTGGCGGCCAGTCATTGCAACCGCTGCGGTCGTGCGCCGCCGGTGCCCAAGTATTTTCAGGCAGCCTTGTGTTACACTGCCGCGTTTTCAAAATCACCCCTAAAAGGAAAATCCAATGTCTTACCTAGCCTTGCAACAAGCCGCCGAAACCCGCCGTTCGGTTTACGCCCTCAATAAAAACCTGCCGGTGGGCACCGACGAAGTGGTGCGTATTGTCGAGCATGCCGTGCTGCACACCCCGTCTTCGTTCAATTCGCAATCCACCCGCGTGGTGGTGCTCTTGGGCGCCGAACACGAAAAACTATGGCAGTTTGCCGAAGACGCCCTGCGCGCCATCGTACCGGCGGAAAACTTTGAACCCACCGCCCAAAAAATGGCCATGTTCAAGGCCGCCGCCGGTTCGGTGCTGTTTTTTGAAGACCAAAACGTGATTCAGGGCCTGCAACAGCAGTTTGCCGCCTATGCCGACAACTTCCCGGTATGGGGCGAACACGCCAACGCCATGCACCAATACGCCGTATGGACCGCCCTGGCCGCCGCCGGTGTCGGCGCCAACCTGCAACACTACAACCCGCTGATCGACAACGCCGTGGCCGCCGAGTGGGGCATCCCCGCCAACTGGACCTTGCGTGCGCAAATGGTGTTCGGCGGTATTGCCGCACCCGCCGGTGAAAAAACCTTCGGCCCCGTGACCGAGCGCCTGAAAGTATTCGGCGCCTAAAACAACGTATTTGTGTCTGTGATACAAGTAACAGGGCTGCCTGAAACCGGTTTCAGGCAGCCCTGTTGCTTATGATGGAGCGAGGAATGATGCTGCATTGCAAAATATAGTCATTTAAAATAAGAACAATACAGCGTTGGCTTCGCCTTGCCGTACTATTTGTACTGTCTGCGGCTTGCCGCCTTGTCTTGTTCTCATTTTATTCGACTATAAAACTTGCCACCCGTGCCGGCTGCACATAGGATGCGGCCTGTTAGAGTGTTTTGAAAAACCGCATGAGTGCTCATGCGGTATTGTCGACTTTGTAGCGGGCTGCGCGCCAACCATAAACCGATGCCGTCACCGCAGGAATCTTATGAACTTACTCAGCCATATCAGCAAACACAGCCCGGTGATCATGCCGTTTTGCGCCGTGTTCGGCTTTGTGTTTCCCCATATTGCCGATGCCATGCTGCAATGGCTGCCTGAAATCCTGTTTTTCCTGATGTTTTTCGCACTTTTGGGCATGAATCAGAAACAGCTGATTGTGCGCCTGACCCATGCTGCGGTCTGGCGTTTTGCCCTGTTGCAATGTGTGGGCTTTTGCCTGCTCGCGGGCGGGGCGGCTTATGTGTTCGGCGTGCGCGGCGATTTATTGCTGGCCATTGCCGCTGCCGGTGCCACCGCACCGCTGTTCGGCAGCGTGGTGATGGTGAAAGCCGTCGGCTTCGACCCCTTGGAAGCCATGGCGCAAACCATAGCCGCCACCCTGCTGATGCCGCTGCCCTTGCTGCTGATTTTGCAGCTGTGGGCGGCCGACGGCGCCGAATTGAATTTGTGGCTGTATGTGCAGCGGTTGTTGATTTATATTGCCGGGCCCATCGTGCTGGCGGTGGTGCTGCGCCGCATCCTGCCCGGAGATTGGCTCACCCGCTATTATCCCGAAGTGGGCAAATTCAATGTGCTGCTGCTGATGACTTTTCCCATCGGCCTGATTGGCGGCTACCGTCACTTTTTCGACCAAGATCCCATGGCCGCGCTGTGGTTTCTCGGCCTCGGCGTGCTGCTGGTGGCGCTGTTTTATTTCGGCACCTATTGGCTCTACCGCCGTTATGGCGACGATGTTGCCATCCCTGCCGCGCTGGTGTGCGGCGGCCGCAACCTGATTTTGGCCTATACCATCACCACTCCGTTTATGGGCAGCCTGTTCCTGCCGCTCATCGGCGCCATGCAGCTGCCGATTTTCAGCCTGCCGTTTATCGGCAAAATCATGGCACGGCGGTATTTTGCACAGCAGGGGAAAGCGTAGGGGTGAATGTTTTCAGGCAGCCTTTGCAGCTGCCTGAAAACAAATTTTGAAACCTTTGCAAAACCCCAACCGACAAATAAGCCGAAGCATCTTTTATGATGTTTCGGCTAATTTTTAATCCATTTGGGTAAATGTGCTTTAA